>NZ_JARNTV010000028.1 GCF_029433115.1 Sphingomonas sp. AOB5
TTCGGCCTGGGCGGCATCGGCCTGAACGTGATCCAGGGCGCGCGGCTGGCGGGCGCGAACAAGATCATCGGCGTCGATATCAACCCGGATCGCGAGGCATGGGGCCGCCGCTTCGGCATGACCGAATTCCTCAATTCGAAGGGCATGAGCCGCGAGGACGTGGTTGCCCGGATCGTCGCGATGACCGATGGCGGCGCGGACTATACGTTCGACGCGACCGGCAACACCGAAGTGATGCGCATCGCGCTCGAGGCATGCCATCGCGGCTGGGGCACCAGCATCATCATCGGCGTGGCCGAAGCGGGCAAGGAGATCGCCACCCGCCCGTTCCAGCTGGTGACGGGGCGCAACTGGCGCGGCACCGCGTTCGGCGGCGCCAAGGGCCGCACCGACGTGCCGAAGATCGTCGACATGTACATGACCGGCAAGATCGAGATCGACCCGATGATCACCCACGTCATGGGGCTGGAAGAGATCAACAAGGGCTTCGACCTGATGCATGCAGGCGAAAGCATCCGCAGCGTGGTCGTGTTCTGATGTCTGGAAGTGGCGGAGCGGGAGGGATTCGAACCCTCGATACGGTTTTGCCGTATACTCACTTTCCAGGCGAGCGCCTTCGACCACTCGGCCACCGCTCCGCATGCTCTGGAAGGCGCGTGACCTAGCGGTTGCGCGCGGGCTAGGCAAGCGGTGCCGGGCATGTCAGGTTTCGCGCCATGCTGAAGCCCCTGATCGCGCTGACTGCGCTTGCCGCCGCCCTTCCCGCAATTGCCCAGACCGCCGCGCTTTCGGGCCGTCCGCCACAGGCGACGCCAGCCTCTGCCGATGCATTGCCCGAGGACTGGAAGGCCATTCCCGACAACGAGATTCTGGTCGTCACGCTGAAGGGCGGGCATCAGGTCTTCATCCGCCTCGCCCCCCGCTATGCCCCGGCGCATGTCGCCAATATCCGCAAGCTGGCCGAGGCGCATTGGTGGGACGGCACCAGCGTGTACCGGGTGCAGGATAATTACGTCTCGCAATGGGGCGGTGGAACCCAGAAGACCGAATTACCGGGTCTCGTGATCCCCAATCCGCCGCCCGAATATGAGTGGAACTATTGGGACGGCGTCACGACGCTGACCAAGGCCGATCCCTATTCGGTGAAATCCGGGCACAGCGCCGATGGCTGGCCGCTGGCGACCGACGGGACCAAGACCTGGATGCCGCATTGCTATGGCATGGTCGGCGTTGCCCGCGATCTGGCGCCGAGTACCGGATCCGGGTCGGAACTGTACGCAGTGATCGGCCATGCGCCGCGCCATCTGGATCGCAACATCGCCATTGCCGGGCGGGTGATCGAGGGGATGCGCTGGCTCTCCAGCCTGCCGCGCGGCACCGGCGGCGGGCTGGGGCTGTACGAGGATCCGGCGCAATATGTCGGCATCCTGTCGGTTCGGCTGGCGAGCCAGCTGCCCGAGGACGAGCGTCCGCGCTTTCAGTATCGCGCGACCGACAATCCGCGCTTCGCGGCGTGGATCAAGCTGCGCGAGAACCGCCAGCCGCCCTTCTTCACCTTGCCCGCGGGCGGGGCGGACATCTGCAATGCCGAGGCGCCGGTTCGCCGCGCGCAGTAAGGCCTTAGAGTCGCGGAACTTCGCTCATTCGTGACCTTTGGCCGAGGGGAAACGCGCATTTTGGCGCAAGCGAGCAGCGCCATGTGGATCGGGTTCCGACGGTTCAAAGAGCAGGTGCCGAAGCCGAGCAGCCGAAATCCAACATTGCAAGGCTGATCGATCGCTGGCCCTGACCGGCTGTCAGGAGAAGCGGCGGGGGCTTTACTTCCCGACCCAGTCGGCGACCTGTTCGGCGATCTGGTTCGCAGCCTGATTGAGCGCCACGCCTACCGGGGTGGCTTCGATCACCGAAACGGGCACCCGGGCCTCGAAGCGGCGTTTTTCGAATACGGCCGCGTTGCCGCGCACCAGCGTCGCGTCATAGATCACGACCGCTTCGTTGGTGCCCGCATCGACGCCGAAGCTGCGCAACTCGCCGGTGAGTTGGGCGCCGGGATCGACCTGGGACTGGCGGCCGCTGAGCACGACGCGGCCGGTGCGCACCGTCACCGTGTCGGCGAGCAGGCGCGCGAAGAGGCGCGACGGCATCTCGACCCATTGCGCGTCCTTCACATAGGCGATGGCGACTCCGCCCGAGCGGACCGGTACGCGCGATGTGGCGAGTTCCTGCGGCACCACCGGCACGCCGATGGTGATGGTCGGGCTGGTGCCGGAATTCTGCACCTCTCCGGCAGGGATCGTCGCCGCATGCTGCAGGGTCAGCAGCGAGGGCGGCGGCTTGGCCCCGAACGAGATGCAGGCGGACAGGCCCAGTGCGAGGGGCAGGGCGAGCAGAGCGTGTGTCTTCATGCCGTGATCCTCACTTCTTCTCGTAGTCGGGCAGCTTGGGCGCGCCGATCAGCCCGCCGGCGCCACCCTGATCGAGCTTTTCGGCGACCGACGTCAGCGCCAGCGCCATCTGGCGCAGGTCCTGGATCAGCTGGCCGACCTCGGGGATGGTTTTCTTGGAGAAGGCCTGCAGGCCCGGCCGCGCATCGCCGATGGTGGCGTCGAGCGTCTCCATGCTGCGCTGCGCGGACTGGATCGTGCGGTTCAGATTGGCGACCATCGGCCGTACCTCGTCGGCGAGCAGGCCGTTGGTGGTGCCTGCCAGATTGCCGATCTGTTCGGCGGCAAGTCCCGCCTTCTGGATCGTGATCCGCGTCTCGGCCAGCGTCGCCGCGATCTCCGGCCCGCGATCCGCCAGCGCGCGGCTGAGGCGATCGGTATTCGCGAGGATACCGGCGATCGAGGCCTGATTCTTGTCGCCGAGCAGCTCGGTTAGCCGCTCGGTCAGCGTCGAGAGGCGTTCTAGCAGGCGCGGCGCGGAGTTGAGCAGCGCACCGAGACCGCCGGGCTTGGGCGGGATGGTGGGCACGCCGAGCGGGCAGGCCGAGCGCGGATTCTCACGCGGGCATTCGATCGGCGGGGCATCCTTCACCGCACCGTCGAGCTGGATCGTGCTGGTGCCGGTGAAGCTGCCCAGGATGGTGGCGGTGGTCCCCTGAAGGATCGGCACTTCACCCTTCACCGCGATCCGCACGCGGACCAGGCTGGGATCGTCCTTCCAGAACGCGATCTCCTTGACGATGCCCGAAGGCACGCCGGAGAAGGTAACGGTCGAACCGGGACTGACGCCATCGACCGACTGTTTGAAGAAGATGTCGTATTCACGCTCGTCGGCAGTGCCGAGGCGGGCGAGCCAGACGGTGAACAGCGCGAGGACGAGGAGCAGGATCAGCACCACGGCGCCGACCAGCACATGATTCGAACGAGTTTCCATCAGCCCCTCACGTCCTTTTGCCGGTGGCGCGGGCTTTTCCCTTTTCCCGTTCGCCGCTGGCCACTGCCGCGCGTCCGCGCGGGCCGTTGAAATATTCCTGGATCCACGGATGATCCAACGCGAGCAGCTCGTCGATGGTGCCGACCGCGATCACTTTCCTGTCCGCGAGCACCGCGACCCGATCGCAGATGGCGTAGAGCGTATCGAGATCGTGGGTGATGAGGAAGACCGTGAGCCCCAGCGTCTTCTGAAGCGCGGCGGTCAGTTCGTCGAACGCCGCCGCACCGATCGGATCGAGGCCGGCGGTCGGCTCGTCAAGGAACAGCAATTCGGGATCGAGCGCGAGCGCGCGGGCAAGCCCGGCACGCTTCTTCATGCCGCCCGAAAGCTCGGAGGGATATTTGGGCGCGGCCTCGGCTGGCAGGCCGGTCATCACCACCTTGTACGAGGCGATCTCCTGAAGCAGCGCCTCGTCGAGCTTGGGATAGAATTCCTTGATCGGAACCTGGACGTTTTCCGAGACGGTGAGGGTCGAGAACAGCGCGCCGCCCTGGAACAGCACGCCCCAGCGCTTGCGGATCTCGACCGCGTCGGTCTCCTCGACGCCGATCGTATTCTCGCCGAACACCTCGATGCTGCCTTCGAGCGGGGTCTGCAGCCCGATGATCGAACGCATCAGCACCGATTTGCCGGTGCCCGATCCGCCGACCACGCCGATGATCTCGCCGCGGCGCACGTCGAGATCGAGGCCGTCATGGATCACCTGATCGCCGAAGCAATTCTTCAGCCCGCGCACCTTGATGATGCAATCGTCGCCCGATCCGGCGGATTTGCGCTGCGCGGTCATATCCAGCCGATCTCGCTGAAGAACACCGCGAAGAAGGCGTCGAGCACGATCACGAGGAAGATCGCCTGGACGACCGCGGTGGTGGTGCGGTGGCCGACCTGCTCGGCGTCACCCTCGACCAGCATGCCCTGGAAACAGCCTGCGATGGCGATGATCGCGCCGAACACCGGCGCCTTGATCAGGCAGACATAGAGGTCGCTCATCGGCACCACTTCGCGGATCTTCGAGATGAAGGTGACCGGCGGGATATCCAGCGCGATCCAGCACAGCAGGCCGCCGCCGATGATCCCGATCAGCGAGGAATAGAAAGCGAGCAGCGGCATCATCAGCACCACGGCGATGACGCGGGGCAGGACGAGCGCCTCCATCGGCGAGACGCCGATGGTGCGCATCGCGTCGATCTCCTCGGTCAGCTTCATCGTGCCGAGCTGTGCCGCGAAGGCCGATCCGGAGCGCCCGGCGACCATGATCGCGGTCATCAGCACGCCGAGTTCGCGCAGGGTGATGCGGCCGACCAGGTTGATCGTGAACATCTCGGCGCCGAACTGCTTGAGCTGCACCGCGCCCTGCTGCGCGATGACGATGCCGATCAGGAAGCTCATCAGCCCGATAATGCCCAGCGCCGAGACGCCGACCACTTCGAACCGCTGGACGGTGGCGTTGAAGCGGAAGCGATGCGGGTGGCGCACGACATGCCAGAAGGCGAGCACGGTTGCGCCCATGAAGCCGAGCAGGCCGTAAAGCGTATGGCCGGCGGTGACGACCGCATCGCCGATCTCGCCCAGCACGCGGTTGAACGGTGCCTGTGGTTTGGCCGGGCGGGCGATCGGGTGTTCCGCGGCGGCGACCTGCTCCAGCAGATGTTGGGCGTCGGGGCCGAGACCCTCGATGGTCGCGTTGCGTGTCTTGGCGAACCGATGGACGATCCAGGCGCCCACCGTATCGATCCGCTCGACCTTGCTCAGGTCGATCCGGGTGACGTCGCCATGCCATGCGTCGAGCCGGTCGTGGAGATTGCCGATACGTGCCAGCGACAGATCGCCGGTAAAGGCGATGGTGCCGTCGGCTCCCTGTGCGAAATCGGCGTCTCCACTCATCACGGGCACCTTTCCGCGATTTGGACTGGAACGGCAAGGCACGAGGACATTACATGCGTTAATGACCGCTCCCAAGCCCATGCAGCGTCTTGCAATCTACGACATGGACAAGACGATCACCCGGGCGCCGACCTGGACCGCCTTTCTGCTCCATGCCGCGAAGGCGCGCGCGCCATGGCGGCTGGCGCTGTTCCCGGCGGCGGCGATCGCCGGCGCGGGATATATGCTGAAGCTGGTCGACCGGGCCGGTCTGAAACAGATCGCCCACCGGATGATGATCGGCAAGGCGCTGCCCGAAGCCGATCTGCGCGTGGTGGCGGATGCCTATGCCGATGCGGTGATGGCGGGGAACGTGCTGGCGCCTGCGCTGGCGCGGATCGCGGAGGACAAGGCGGCGGGATACCGGCTGGTGCTGGCGACGGCATCGCACGGCTATTATGCGGCGGCGATCGGCGCGCGGCTGGGCTTCGACGATGTGATCGCGACGGTGGCGAAGCGCGACGACGCGGGACGCGTGCTTTCGGAGATCGAGGGCGAGAATTGCTACGGCCCGGCGAAGCTCCGCATGGTCGAGGCGTGGCTGGCGGGGCAGGGGATCGCGCGGGAAGACGCGCAGGTGCGTGCCTATTCGGACCATGTCTCCGACGCGCCATTGCTCGAATGGGCCGACGAGGCGTTTGCGGTGAATGCGCATGCGCCGCTGGTGGCGCTGGCGGGGGTTAAAGGGTGGCCGGTACTGGACTGGCGCTAGGCGTTCGCGCTTCGGTCTGTGCCGTAGCACAATGTTACAGCAGCGTATCCACCGCGTGGATGGTCAAGCCGACCAGCCCGCCCACCAGCGTGCCGTTGATGCGGATATATTGCAGGTCCTTGCCGACCGCATTCTCCAGCCGCCCGGTGACGGTCTGCGCGTCCCAGCCCTTGATCGTCTCCGACACCAGCTTGACGATGCCGTCGCCATAGTCGGCCGCGGCGCCGACGGCGGTGCGGCGGGCGAAGCGGTTGATCGTGTCGGCCAGGCGGCGGTCGTGCTGGATCGTCTCGCCGAATTGCTTGAGCGCGTCGCCAAGGCGTCCGGCCATGACGCGTTCGGGATCGCGCGCGGCGCGCAGCAGGGCGGCGCGGCTGGTTTCCCACAGCCCGGCGGTCCAGCTCTGGAAGGCCTGGTTTTCCAGCATCTCGTTCTTGAACGCTTCGACCTTGGCGCGAAGCTCGGGCTTATGCTGGAGGTCATGAGCAAGGGTGGCGAGGCCTTCCTCGGCCTTGGCGCGAAGGGGATGGTCGGGATCCTCGGCCATGTCGACGATCAGCTTTTCCAGCCCGGCGATGATCTTGTTGGCCAGCGTCTCGTCCAGCCCAGTCCAGCGCATGATGCCGCCGGCGCGGGCATGGACCATCTCGCGGATCAGATGTTCGTTCGAATCGAGGATGCGTGCGGCCCAGCGGATCATCCCGTCGAGCAACGGCACGTGGCGGTCGCTGGCGATGGCGGCGGTCAGCGCCTGGCCGAACAATGGCGCGATCTCGATGGCATGCAGGCGGTTCGCCACCATCCCCTTCACCATGCCGCCCAGCCGCTCCTGATCGAGCGATTCGAGCAGGTCGGCGGCGAGGCGCGAGGCGCCGGTGCCGATGCGGCCGCGGCCCTGTGGGGGATTGGCCAGCCAGCGTCCGGCCGCGCCCGCCACATCGACGCGGCGCATCCGGCGGGCGACCACGCCGGGGGTCAGGAAATTGTCGCGCAGAAAGGCGGCGAGGGTCCCGGCGATGCGATCCTTGTTGCGCGGGATGATCGCGGTGTGCGGAATCGGCAAGCCAAGCGGGTGGCGGAAGAGCGCGGTAACCGCGAACCAGTCGGCCAGGCCGCCGACCATCGCCGCTTCGGCAAAGGCGCGGATAAAGCCGACAACGGGGTGGACCGGCCCTATCGCTCGCGCGGCGATGAACAGGGCGGCCATCGCCACCAGCATGCCGGTCGCGACCAGACGCATCCGGCGAAGGCCGGGGGGCGGCGGGTCAACCCGGCGAGGGATGCGTGCGAACAGGTTCACACGCATCCCAATCGTCGAGAGGCCTTTAGGTTCACTTGGTGCCGATCACTCGGCGGGCTGGTCGCCGGGCTTGTAGTCGATATGCCCGCCGCGCTGGTCGATCAGCTGGCCGCCATGCTCGTCGCCGGGCGTGTAAGTCAGCAGCGACTTGCGCAGCTTCGGCCCGAGCCACTGTTCGACACCCACCGCCAGGCTGAAGCTGGCCGGCACGATGACGAGGGTCAGGACGGTCGACAGGATCAGGCCGCCGATCACGACGATGCCCATCGGCTGGCGCCACGAGCTGTCACCCGAGAGCGAGATGGCGGTGGGCACCATGCCCGCGACCATCGCGACCGTGGTCATCACGATCGGCTGGGCGCGCTTGTGCCCGGCGTCGACCAGCGCAGTGAACTTGTCGACGCCCTTCTCCATCTCTTCCAGCGCGAAGTCGATCAGCAGGATCGAGTTCTTCGCGACGATGCCGAACAGCATCAGGATGCCGATCAGCACCGGCAGCGACAGCGGGTGGCCGGTCAGCCACAGCGCGATCAGCCCGCCCAGCGGCGCCAGCAGCAGCGACCCCATGTTCACCAGCGGCGACATGAAGCGGCGGTACAGCAGCACCAGCACCGCGAAGACCAGGAAGATGCCCGCGACCAGCGCGACCATGAAGTTGAACACCATTTCAGCCTGCCACTTCGCCGGGCCGACGGTCACTTCGCCGACGCCCTGCGGCAGGTTCTTCATGATCGGCAGTTCGTGGATCTCGCGCATGATGTCGCCCGAGACATAGGGCTTCTTGGTCGCGGGATTGATGCCGAGATCTGCGCCGACGACGACGCGGCGCTGCAGGTTGGTGCGATCCACGCGGGTGGGACCCGCGCCGAAAGCGATGTCCGCGACCAGGCTGAGCGGCACCGAACCGCCCGACTGGGTCTGCACCGGCAGGTTCTGGATCGTCGACAGCCGCTCGCGCGCATTCTCGGCCAGCGCCACCCGGATCGGTATCTGGCGATCGCTCAGCGAGAATTTGGCGCTGTTCTGGTCGATATCTCCCAGCGTCGCGATGCGGATCGCCTGGCTGAGTGCCTGGGTGGTGACACCCAGATTGGCGGCCAGATCGGTGCGCGGCTTGATCACGATTTCCGGACGCTGAAGATCGCCCGAGACACGCGGTGCGATCACCTTGCCCATCTTGGCCATCTGATCGACCAGGGTGAGCGCGGTCTTGTTGAGCAGCTCGGGATCCTCGCCGCCCAGCGTGATCGTCAGCTCGCGGCCATTGCCGCCCCAGCCGCCCTGTGCACGGAAGCCGACACGGGCATCGGGGACCGCCCGCAATTCGGGCGCCAGACGACGCGAGAACTCGTCGCTGGTCTCGGTCTTGTCTTCCTTGAACATCGCGGTGACGCGGCCATTGCCGACGAACGCACGCGAATAGACGTCGCGCACGTTCGGCTCGCGCTGGAGCCGTTCGGCGACCGCGGCAACCACGCGCTCGGTCTGTTCGAGCGTGGTGCCCGGGACCATCTCGACCGTCGCGGTGACGCTTTCCTGATCCTGGGTCGGCTGGAAGGTCATCGGCAGCGGGCCGCCGAACGCAAGGAACAGGGTGAGCGCGAGCGACACGAAACCGGCAAGGACCGAGGACCAGCGATGCACCAGCGTCCAGCGCAGGATCGCCATGTACCAGTTCATGATCCGGCCTTCGCCGTGTGAGGCATGACCCTTGGCCTTCAGGAAATAGGCCGCGATCATCGGCGTCAGCAGTCGTGCGACCGCGAGCGACATCAGCACCGAGGCCACGACGGTGAGGCCGAAATTCTTGAAGAACTGGCCCGAGACGCCCGGCATCATGCCGACCGGCAGGAACACCGCGACGATCGACATGGTGGTGGCGAGCACCGCGACGCCGATTTCGTCGGCTGCATCGATCGACGCCTGATAGGCGGTCTTGCCCATTCGCATGTGCCTGACGATGTTCTCGATCTCCACGATCGCATCGTCGACCAGCACGCCGGCCACGAGGCTGAGCGCGAGCAGCGTCATCTGGTTCAGCGTGAAGCCGAGCAGGTCCATGAAGAAGAAGGCGGGAATCGCCGATAGCGGGATGGCGAGCGCCGATATGAACGTCGCGCGCCAGTCGCGCAGGAACAGGAACACGACGATGACCGCCAGAACGGCGCCCTCGATCATCGCTTCCATCGCCGAGTGGTACTGCTGCTCGGCATATTTGGAGTTGTTCTCGAGCAGTTCGAACCGGACGTTCGGGTTGCGCTCGGTCAGCTTGGCCAGGCGCGCTTCGACTTCGTGGAAGACGGTGACGTCCGACGCACCCTTGGCGCGCTGGAAGTCGAACGAGATCACCTGACGGCCATTGAACTTCGCAAGGCTGCGCTGTTCGGCATAGGCGTCGCTGACCTGCGCGATATCGGCAAGGCGCACGGCGCGGCCGCCGCCCAGCGGGATCTGCATCTGGCTGAGCGAATAGGCATTGGTGGCGTTGCCGAGCACGCGGACCGACTGTTCATAGCCCGAAATCTCGGTGCGGCCGCCCGGTGCGTTGAGGTTCACCTGACGCAGCTGCTGGTTCACCGCGCTGGCGGTGAGGCCATAGGATTGCAGCTTGGCCGGATCGAGCCGGATGCGGATCTCGCGGCTGACGCCGCCGTTGCGGCTGACGCCGGCCATGCCGGGGATCGCGAGCAGCTCCTTGGAGACCGTATTATCGATATACCAGCTGAGCTGTTCGACGGTCATGTCGTTGGCGATCGCGGTGAAGCCGCCGACATCGTTGCTGGTCGTATCCGCGCGGCCGACCTGCGGCTCGAGGATGCCGTCCGGCAGGTTGCTGCGGATCTGCTGGATCGCGCTGCGCACGTCCTCGACCGCGCGATCGATCGGCGTGCCGATGGCGAGCTGGACGACGGTCTGCGAATTGCCTTCGGAGACGGTCGAGTTGATCTCGTCGATACCCTGAAGGCTGCGCACCGCGGATTCGACCCGCTGCGTCACCTGCGTCTCGAGCTCGCTGGGGGCTGCGCCCGGCTGCGAGATCGAGACCCAGACGATCGGGAAGTCGATGTCCGGATCGTTGTTCACGTCCATGCGGCCGAAGCTCATCATGCCGGCGATGGTCAGCGCGATGAACAGGACGATCGGAGGGACCGGGTTGCGGATGGCCCAGGCCGAGATGTTGCGGAAGCTCATGATCGACGATTCCTAGCTACGGCTGGGCTTACTGCTTCTTCTGCTGGACCGGCTTGACCTTCTGGTCCGGGTTCAGGAACGCGCCTGCGGTCAGCACCACGCGCTCATTGCCTTCCAGGCCGCTGGTGATCACCACGCCTTCGTCGGAAACGTCGCCGGTGGTGACGGGCCGCTTTTTCGCGCGATCCTGACCATCGAGGATATACACGAAATTGCCCTTCTCGTCGCTCTGAATGGCGGACTGGGGCAGGAGCGGGGCGACCTGGGCACCGGCGATGATGCGGGCCGAGGCGAAACCGCCCGGACGCAGCGCCGGATCATAGCTGAGCGAGACCCGGGCGATGCCCTGACGCGTCTGCGGATCGATGACCGGCGAGACCTGCCACACTTCGCCGCTGAAGGTCTGGGTGCTGCCCACCGGCGTCACCTGCGCGCGGGTGCCGGCGCGGACGCGCTGGAGATCGCCTTCGGCGAGCTGGGTGCGCAGCTCCATCTGGCCGCCCTGGGCCATGCGGAACAGCACGCCCGAACCCGAGCTGACGATCTGGCCCGGCTCGACGCTGCGGGTCAGCACCAGCCCTGCGGCGGGCGCGCGGATATCGAGACGGCGATTGCGCGCCTGGGTTTCGCGAAGCTGCGATTCGGCGACACGGACGCGCGCGGCGGCGGCATCGCGAGTCGCGGTCTTGCGATCGATATCGGCCTTGGACACGAATCCGCGACCGAGCAGCGCCTGGGCGCGATCGAGTTCGGACTGGGCAAGCGCGGCATCGGCGCGGGCAACGCGCACCTGCGCCTCGAGCGAAGCGGCGGTGTTGGACTGGACCGAGCGATCGACCGTGGCGAGCACCTGACCGGCCGCGACCCACTGGCCCGGCTCGACCAGCACGCGCGTGACCATGCCGCCTTCGCCCGCGACGCCGACCGGCATTTCGCGGCGGGCAGCCAGGCTGCCGGTGCCGGTGATCACGGTCTCGATCGTCGAGCGGCCGGGGACCGCGAAGGTCACGGTCGGCAACTGCTGGTCGCCGCCGTCCTTCTTGGCCGCGTCACCCGCGGGCGCCTTGGCCGCAGTCTGACCGCCGCCGCGCATCATGAAGCCCGCTGCGATCAGCGCGAGGACGATCAGTCCCCCGACGATCCACAGCCAGCGACGCCGGCCCCGGTTTTCCTCGCCGACATATTCGAGCCGCTCGCTTCTGCCCAACATTCCTGCCTCGTAGTTCATATGCGCCACCCTGTTCCGGCACGATGCCGGTGCCCCAGGAAAGCACTGTATTAGATGAATAAGGCACCGACCACAAGTGGTCGTTTCCTCCCCGGTCGCGCATTGCCCGTTTCGATATATTTCCGCAAGCGCGAGCGGTTCGCGAAAGGCCCGGAATGGTGGCGTTCGCGACGGGCGGAAGAATCGGGTTGCATTGGCCGCGCCGTGGCGCGACCTTCCGCGCCGGGCCTGGAATGGCGGGCCGAAAACAGGAGGAAGACCCATGCCTACGGGGATTATCGGTTGGCTTCTCATCGGCCTTGTCGCGGGCGCCCTCGGCAAGCTCATCATGCCGGGCAAGGATCCGGGCGGCATCATCGTCACCATCCTGCTGGGCATCGCCGGTGCGCTGCTGGCCAAATATCTGACGCCGATGATGGGCCTGACCATCGAAGACAGCACCTGGCAGGCCTATGCCGCCGCCACTGCCGGCGCGGTGATCCTGCTGATCGTCTATCGTCTGGTGATGGCCAAGCGCGTCTGACGCCGCCGGCCTTCGTTCAGATTGGGTTAGTCCCGCGCGCGGCAGGCCGTGCGCGGGACTTTTCATTTTCAGGAGTATCGAAATGCGTGCGATGATTCAGGGACTGGCAGTGCTGGCGGTGTTCGCGGCGGTGCCGGCCGCGGCGCAGGACATGCCGCCCCGCCCGCCGATGATGCAGGACGGCACGCTGCTCGAAATCACTGCCGAGGGCCATTCGACGCGCGTGCCCGATGTGGCGATCATCGAGGCGGGCGTGACGACGCAGGCGCCGACCGCGGCCGACGCGCTGGCGCAGAACAATGCGCAGATGAACAAGGTGATCGCGGCGCTGAAGGCTTCGGGCGTGGCCGATCGCGATATCCAGACCTCGACCATCTCGCTCCAGCCGCAATATCGCAACGTCGCGGACGGCCAGCCGCAGGTGATCTTCGCCTATATGGCGTCCAACAGCGTGAGCGTGCGTTTCCGCGACGTTTCGAAGGCAGGCTCGATCCTCGACCTGCTGGTGAAGCAGGGCGCGAACACGATTTCGGGGCCGAACCTGACGCTGAGCAAGCCGGAAGAAGCGCTGAACGAAGCGCGGGTCGACGCGGTGGCGCAGGCGCGGGCCCGGGCCGAGCTCTATGCCAAAGCCGCGGGCTTGCGGGTCGATCGTATCCTTTCGATCTCGGACGGATCGCCGTCGCGCGTCTATCCGATGGCCGAGCGCTTCGCGATGGCGGACAAGAGCGTGCCGGTGCAGGCAGGCGAGCAGCAGATCAGCGCGACCGTCACGATGCGGTTCCTGCTGAAGTAAGGCGGTACCGGCCCGTTCCCCCACCCGGCCACCCATAGAATATACTTCCGTTGGGTGGCCGGGTGGGGGAGCGGGCCGGTACCGTACCGTTCGGCGCAGCCGAACCGCCAACGAAAAAGGGCCGCCCCAACCGGGACGGCCCTTTTTGTTCGGTACCCTTGTCGCTTAGCGGACGGCGCCGCGGCGAACCAGGTTGACGATCGCGAGCAGGATGATCGCGCCGAGCAGCGACACGATGAACGCCATCGGGTTGGTCGGCGTCTGATTGATCGAGCCGCCGAACAGCGCTCCGGCGATGAAGGCGCCGACGACGCCGACGACGATGTTCAGGAAGATGCCCTGCTGGCCATCGGTGCGCATGATGATGCTGGCCAGCCAGCCGACCACACCGCCGATCACGAGCCAGATAATAAGACCTACCATTGCCTGTCCTCCGTTATGCCCGGCCGAACCGGACGTGCGGACAAGAAAATCCCCGACCGGCATGGTTGGTTCCGGATGCGGAATTTTCGTTTCGAGGCGGAACCGGCTGACGGGATCGCCGTTCGATCCCGCTTGCCCCAAACGAAACGGCCCGCCTCTCGGGTGAGAAGCGGGCCGGTCCATTCCCGATGGGAGCGGGAAAATCAGTATTTCTGCTGGCGCTCGTAGAGCGAGCGGTAATGCTGGATGCGGGTGACCCGCAGCCCCGGCATGCCCGACCGGTCGATCGCGCGCTGCCAGCCGGCGAATTCCTCCACCGTCAGCCCGTACCGCGCGCAGACTTCGTCCACGCTGAGCAGGCCGCCATTGACCGCGGCAACCACTTCCGCCTTGCGCCGTACGACCCAGCGGGTCGTCTCGGGCGGGGGAAGCGAGTCCAGCGTCAGCGGTTCCCCGAGCGGGCCAATCACTTTCGCGGGACGGATTTTCTGGTTCTCAATCATCTAGCAACCTCGATCGGGGCGGGGGGCCCCCTCTCCACTCTCAACACAAGAACGACCGTAGAAGACCCGACTTGAACATCGGCTAAAACGGCACGGTAAACGCAGTCTTCATTCCCGTTGCCAGCGCGTGAACGCGGCGGCGACGGCCCGGTGAAAGGATGCGTGCAGCGGTGCGAGCAGCGCTTCGGCGGGCGTCACCAGATCCAGCCGGGCCTGGGCCCGGGCGGTGGGAGACGACGCCTGCCGCGCGGCCACGCCGACCAGCAGAACCGCCAGCTCGGTGGGCATCGCGGTGACCGCGAAATCCCTGTCCAGTCTGGCGAAGCTCAAATCCACGAACACACATCCAATCGAATTTCTATCGGATGACCATTCCTAACGAGGATCAATGAAGGCGCCGTAAAAGACGTGAAAACGGGGGCTTAACTCTTGGTCCCATTCTGGGGCGGAAGCGTCCCGGACTGGCGCAGAACGGCTTGTGCCCCTATGTGCGCGGCCATGATGACCGGGGATTTCCAGCTAGGCGAACCGTTGAAGGCGCGACGTATCGTCGTTGCCATGTCGGGCGGAGTCGACTCGTCGGTGGTGGCAGGACTCGCCGCGCGCACGGGGGCTGAGACGATCGGCGTCACGCTGCAGCTCTATGATCACGGCGAGGCAGTGGGCCGTGCGGGCAGCTGTTGCGCGGGCCGCGACATCCGCGATGCGCGGGCGGTGTGCGACATGCTGGGCATCGCGCATTATGTCTTCGATCACGAGAGCAGCTTCCGCGAGACGGTGATCGACGATTTCGCCGACGAATATCTCGCCGGGCGCACGCCGATCCCCTGCGTGAAGTGCAATATGGGGCCGAAATTCACCGATCTGTTCGCGCTGGCCCGCGATCTGGGCGCCGATTGCCTCGCGACCGGCCATTATGTGCAGCGGGTGATGGGCGCGGCCGGCCCCGAACTGCACCGCGCCTTCGATCCCGCGCGCGACCAGAGCTATTTCCTGTTCGCCACCACCGCGGCGCAGCTCGATTTCCTGCGCTTTCCGCTGGGCGGCATGCCCAAGCCGCAGGTGCGCGAGTTGGCGGCCGAGCTGGGGCTGGGCGTGGCGGGCAAGCCGGACAGCCAGGATATCTGCTTCGTGCCCGATGGTGATTACGCCACGCTGGTGAAGAAGCTGCGGCCCGAGGCCGATCTGGGCGGCCACATCGTCGACGAGAGCGGACGCAAGCTGGGCGAGCATAAGGGGTTGATCCACTTCACCGTGGGGCAGCGCCGCGGCCTCGAGATCGGTGGTAGCCCCGAGCCGCTTTATGTCCTGCGCCTCGATCCCGCGACTCGCGACGTGATCGTGGGACCGAAGCGCGCATTGGCGGTGCGTGCGGCGCGGATCGAGAATGTGAACTGGCTGGGCGGCGATTATGCGGGCGAGATGACCGTCAAGGTCCGCTCGATGGCGAAGCCGGTGCCCGCGCGCTTCGACGGCGAGCGGCTGGTGTTCGAAACGCCCGAATATGGCGTCGCGCCCGGGCAGGCAGCGGTGCTGTATGCCGGCGATCGTGTGCTGGGCGGGGGATGGATTGCGGAGACCGAGCGGGCGGAATTGGTTTCCTAACTCCCTCTCCCCCTTGGGGGAGAGGGAAGGGGCCGCCGCGAAGCGGTGGGAAGGGTGAGGGTCCGTAACAGGCCGTCCCGCACTTAGCCCTCACCCGTCGCCGGACCTTTGGTCCGTCTCTCCCTCTCCCCCAAGGGGAGAGGGATTTTACAGGCTGAAGCTCCCCTCGATCACCGTTACGCACTTGCCGCGTAGTACCACCCGGTCGCCTGCAAGCTCGCAGCCGACATGGCCCCCGCGCTTACTCGCCTGAAACGCGGTGAACCGCTCGCGGCCAAGGCGGGCGGCCCAATAGGGCGTCAGCACCGAATGTGCGGAGCCGGTCACCGGATCCTCATCGATTCCCGCAGCAGGGGCGAAGACGCGGCTCACCACATCGGTCTCGCTGCCCGGCGCGGTGACGATGTTGAGCGTGTCGCCGATCGCTGCCAGCGCCTTGAAATCGGGCTGGAGCGCGAGGACGGCTTCGGCGTTGTCGAGCACGACCAGATCATAGCCGTTCGCGTGGCGCAGCACCTCGCCCGAGGTGACGCCTAGCGCCGCGAGCAATCCCGGTACTTCGGTGGGTTCGGGCGGATAGGCTGGGAGGGCCATCGCATAGCCATCGCCTTCCCGCGTGACTTCGAGGATGCCGGCCTTGCGCGTGCGGAAGGTGACGCGCTCGAGGGCCGGATCGCCGGTCAGCACATAATGCCCGCTCGCCAGCGTGGCGTGGCCGCACAAAGCGACTTCGACCGCGGGGGTGAACCAGCGCAGCTCGTAATCCGCCGCGCCGCTGGCATCGGGGATGATGAACGCGGTCTCGGCGAGGTTGTTCTCCTCGGCGATCGCCTGAAGCACCGCGTCGTCGAGCCACGCGTCGAGCGGCATCACCGCGGCCTGATTGCCGGTGAAGGGCCGGTCGGCGAATGCGTCGATCTGGACGAAGGGCAGCTTCATTGCGGGTCTTCCTTGAGGGTTGCTGTCTCGTCCGCTTCGGTCAGCGGATTGTCGGTATCGATCTGGCCTTCGGGATCGACATGGATGATGAACTCGGTGCCGGGGAACTCGCTCGCCAGCCGCGTCTCTAGCGCGTCGACGATGTCGTGCGCCTCGGCGACGGTCATCGCCGGGTTCAGCCAGATATGGAATTGCGCGAAATCGCTCGATCCGCTGGTGCGGGTGCGCAGATCGTGCAAGCCTTTGAGCTGCGGGTGGCTGGCGGCCAGTTCGACGAGACGGCGGCGCTTATCGTCGGGCCATTCGCGATCCATCAGCTGGTCGAGCGCGGCTTCGCTGGCCTTCCACGCGCCGAAGAACAGCCAGAAGGCGATGGCCACGCCGAACAGCGCATCGGCGCCGCGAATGCCCGCGACCGAGTCGATCAGCAGCGCGGCGATCACCGCGACGTTGAGGAACAGGTCCGAACTGTAATGGATCCGGTCGGTGCTGATCGCGATCGACCCGGTCTGGCGCGCGACCATCGCCTGATAGCGGGTCAGCCCCAGCGTGACTGCGATGGCGATCAGCGAGACGCCGATGCCGAATTCGGGCGCTTCGGTCGAAGTCCCGGCGATGAACTGCTCGATCGCGCGGACAAGGATGGCGAAGGCCGAGATCGAGATGACCACCACCTGAAACAGTGCCGCCAGCGCCTCGGCCTTGCCATGGCCGAAGCGATGCTCCTTGTCCGCCGGCTGCGCCGCCCAGTGGACCCCGCCGAGCGTTACCAGCGAAGCGAGCAGATCGAGGACCGAATCCGCGAGGCTGGCCAGCACCGCGACCGATCCGGTCCTGTACGCGGCCCATGCCTTGAGCAGGCCGAGAAGGAGCGCGACGGTGACGCTGGCGAGGGCCGCGCGCTGGGCGAGATTGCTCACGGGTACAGCAGCCCCTCGGTCCAGCCGTCCGCGGTGCGGGTGAAGACGCGGCGTTCGTGGAGGCGATGCGCGCGGTCCTGCCAGAATTCGATCCGTGCGGGCGTCACGCGATAGCCGCCCCAATGTGGCGGGCGAGGAACATCGCCGCCCTCGAACCGCGCCTGCATCTCGGCGAATCGCGCCTCGAACGTCGCGCGATCGGCGAGCGGGCGCGACTGGTCGCTGGCCCAGGCACCGAGCTGCGAATCCCTGCTCCGGGTCGCGAAATAGGCATCGCTCTCGGCATCGGTGGCGCGGGTGACTGCACCCTCGATGCGGATCTGGCGGCGCAGCGACTTCCAGTGGAACAGCAGCGCCGCCTTGGGCGTCGTTTCCAGCTCGCCTGCCTTGCGGCTCTCACGGTTGGTGTAGAACACGAACCCGTCCGGCCCATGGCCCTTGAGCAGCACCATCCGCACCGAGGGCTGGCCATCCGCATCGACTGTGGCCAGCGCCATCGCGTTGGAGTCGTTCGGCTCGGTTTCGCGCGCCTCGGCATACCAGCTGTCGAACAGGGCGAAGGGGTCGGTGGTCATGGGCGAGCCTCTACGCCCCCGCCGATTTGGTGTCGAGGAACGACTCCTTTGCCGCGCCCGCCAATCGCTTCGCGGCGATGTGTTGCGGATCGGACACGGATCGGCGTCCGAACCTTGTTGCCATGCAGCATGGATTGCCGCATTCCGGATCGCCTGAAGGGGAACGGGTGTCGATGGCCAGCGCGCCTAGCGGATTGTTTGACGTGGGGGTCATCGCGGACCGGTGGATCGCGGACTATTGCGCGCCGGGCCGGGCAAGCGACGTGCTGTGCGCGCGGCCTTCCGGCGATTCGGCGTGGAACGCGGTGTTCGAGGAACTGGCGGGGCTTTCCGGCGACACGCTGGAGCATGCCCGCGAGCGCGCCCAGCGCCATGCCGACGACATCGGCACCGGATTCCGTATCGCCGGCGAGGGCGAGGAGCGCCCCTGGCCGCTGTCGCCTGTCCCGCTGCTGATCGAGAGCGACGAATGGCGCGGGATCGCAGCCGGTGTTTCGCAGCGTGCCGAGCTGATGGAGAAGGTCCTCGCCGATATCTATGGCGAGGGCAGTCTGGTCCGCGACGGCAATATCCCCGCGGCGCTGGTCACCGGCAGCCCCTTCTTCCTGCGCCCGCTGGCGAACCTGACGCCGCCCGGCGGCTATCATCTCCAGTTCGTCGCGTTCGACCTCTGCCGCGATCCGTCGGGCGAATGGCGGGTGCTGGCCGATCACCTCCGCGCGCCTGCGGGTGCCGGCTATGCGCTGGAAAACCGGCTGGCGATGGCGCGCACGCTGGGCGGGTTGCAGAACCGGCTGAATATCGAGCGGCACGCGCCGTTCTTTGCCGCGTTCAAGGGCGGGCTGGCGGAACTGTGCCGCCGTGCCGATCCGCGCATCGCACTGCTCACCCCCGGGCGGCTCAATGCCAGCTATGCCGAGCAGGCGCATCTGGCGCGCTATCTGGGCTTTCTGCTGGTCGAGGGTGCCGATCTCGCGGTGCTGGACGACAAGCTTTACGTGCGTACGATCGCCGGGTTGAAGCGCGTCGATGCGCTGTGGCGGCGAGTCGATCCGCGCATGCTCGATCCGCTGGCGCTCGATTCGCATTCCGCGATCGGCGTGCCGGGCGTGGTCGATGCGATGGCTGCGGGCAATGTGGTGATCGCCAATGCGCCGGGGGTCGGCGTACTCGAGGCGCCGGCCTTCTCGGCATTCTTCCCGGCACTGGCCGAAGCGGTGCTGGGCGAGTCGCTGAAGCTGCCCAATATCGCGACCTGGTGGTGCGGGCAGGATGGCGAGCGCGCGCATGTCGAGGCTGCGCTGGATACGCTGCTGGTCTCGCCCGCCTTCGGGCCTTCGCCGCTGGGGCTGCCTGATGGCGCGGCGCTGGGCTCGGCGATCACCGGCGAAGCGCGCACGGCGCTGCTGGCCGATATGGCGCGGCGGCCGCAGGATTATGTCGGGCAGGAAGTGGTCACGCTTTCCACCATGCCGGTGGTGTCGGGCGATGAACTCGCGCCGCGGCCCTTCACGCTGCGGGTGTTCGCGGCGCGTGGGAGTGACGGCGAATGGACCGTGCTGCCCGGCGGCTTTGCGCGGATCGGCGAGCATGCCGATGTGCGCGCGCCGGTGATGGGCGAAGGCGTGTGGTCGGCCGATGTGTGCGTGCACGGACCCGATCCGGTTGCGCCGATCTCGCTGCTGCCCTCGGGCGATTCGACCCAGCTGCGGCGCAATCCGGGCACCTTGCCCAGCCGCGTTGCCGACAATCTGTTCTGGCTGGGCCGTTATCTCGAGCGCGGCGAGGCGCAGCTTGCGGCGCTCCGCGTGCTGCTGGGCCATTCGATCAGCGCGGATACCGGCGCGGCGCTGGAACCGGGGACGGTACAGCGGCTGGTCAATCTGGTCGTCGCCAGCGGTGCGGCGCCCGCGCCCAAGTCGCTGCGCCGCGCCGAACTGCAGCAGTTTGCGCGCACCGCGCTGGAGGATGAGGACGGCTGGTATTCGATCCGCGCGATCAACCGCCAATCACGCGGCATCGGCGAGGTTTCGCGGGATCGCCTGTCGGCGGACATGATCCAGCTGCTCGACGCGCCGTTCCCGACCAAGGGATCGTTGCTCGACAAGGCGGGGTCGCTGCACCGGCGCTATTCGGCGCTGGCGGGGCTTTCGGCCGAGCATATGGGGCGCACCGATGCGTGGCGCTTCCTCGATGTCGGCCGCCGGATCGAGCGTGCGCTGGCCGCGATCCGCACCGTACGAGCGCTGGGCGGGACCGACGCGACCGCGGACGATCTTTCGACCCTGCTCGATCTTGCCGACAGCCAGATCAGCTATCGCCAGCGTTACCTGACCGGGATCGCGCGGGTGCCGGTGCTCGATCTGGTGACGCTGGACAGCTTCAATCCGCGTGCGATCGCGTTCCAGATCGGCAAGCTGGCGGCGCATCTCAACAAGCTGCCGGTGCTGTCCGACGATGGGCTGGCCGAGCCACAGCAGGAACAGGCGCGTCAGCTGGCGGCGATCCTGGTCACCGCGCGTGCCACCAGCATCGATACCCCGATGCTGTGGGACATGGAGAACCGGCTGGGCACGCTGTCGCAGGAGATCGCGCGGCGATATTTCCTGCAGGGTGCCGAGCCGCTGCGCGAAGCGGGCATGATCCTCGCGTGATGCTTTACGCAATCAAGCATGTGACGCGGTTCGAATATGCCGAACCGGTCGGCTTCTCGCGCTGTAACCTGCGGCTGCAGCCGATCCTGTGGTCGGGGCAGGAAGTCGAGGATTACAAGCTGACCATCCAGCCGGGCGGGCGGGTATCTCCGGCGCGGGCCGAGGCAGGTCTCGCCAATGTCGTGCGGCTGGTGGTCGATGTGCGGACGCGCTCGCTCAGCATCGAAAGCACCGCGCGGGTGCGGGTGGAGCGGCCGATCCCGATCCCGTCGCCGTCAGATCCGACGCTGGCGCAGATCGCCTTGTGGGCGCGGGACAGCCGCGACATGTCGCCTGCCAGCCCCGCCAGCTATCTCTTCCCCTCGCCGCTGATCCCGCTCGACCGCGAGATCGCCGCATGGTGCGCACAGGAACTCGATCCGGGCCGCGGCGCGCTGGACGCGGCGATCGGCCTTGCGCTGCGCATCCAGAACGAGTTCGACTTCGATCCGACCGCGACTTTGGTGGATACGCCGCCGCGACAAGCCTTCGACAAGCGCCGGGGCGTTTGCCAGGATTTCGCGCAGATCATGATTTCCGGCCTGCGCGCCGCGGGTCTGCCCGCCGCCTATGTCTCGGGCTATCTGCGCACCCTGCCGCCCCCGGGCCAGCCGCGGCTGGTGGGTGCGGACGCCACCCATGCCTGGGTGCTGATCTGGTGTGGCCCCGATCTGGGCTGGGTCGGCGTCGATCCGACCAACGGCATCTGGATGGCCGAGGATCATGTCGTCGTCGCCATCGGCCGCGACTATGCCGATATCGCGCCGATCGACGGCATCGTGCTGGGATCGGGCGCGCAGAAGATGGACGTGTCTGTCGACGTCGAGCCGCTGGAAGAAGTGGCCGCCTAGGGTTGCGATATCGATCCGGCGAGCCGATGTACGGCGCGGACAAAGGGACAAGAATGGCTGATCCGTACGCAACCCTGGGTGTCGCGCGTGGCGCGAGCGAGGCCGATATCAAAAAGGCCTATCGCAAGCTCGCCAAGGAGCTGCACCCGGACACGAACCAGAACAACCCCAAGGCTGCCGAGCGTTTCTCCAAGGTCGCGCAGGCCTATGATCTGTTGGGCGACAAGGACAAGCGCGCGCGGTTCGACCGGGGCGAGATCGATGGCGACGGCAATCCGACTTCGCCATTCGGCGGCTTTGGTGGTGGACCCGGCGGGCCGCAAGGCGGCTTTCGCCAGGACGATTTCGGCGGCAGCGGCGGGGATTTCGGCGACATTTTCGAAGGGCTGTTCGGCGGCGGACGCCGCGGCGGGCAGGAAGGCGGGTTCAACGGGGGTTTCGGCGGGTTCGGCCGGCGCCAGCCTCCGCCCAAGGGCGCCAATATCGCCTATCGCCTGTCGGTGAGCTTCGAGGATGCGGCCAGGCTGGCGCCGCAGCGGATCACGCTGCGTGACAGCAAGACCATCGACCTGAAGCTGCCCGCGGGTGTCGAGACCGGCACCCAGATGCGGCTGAGCGGCAAGGGCGAGGCCGGGCCGGGTGGCGCGGGCGACGCGATCGTCACCATCGAAGTGCAGCCGCACCCCTATTTCAAGCGGAGCGGCGACGATATCCGGCTGGACCTGCCCATCACGCTTTCCGAAGCGGTGCTGGGCGAGCAGGTCCGCGCGCCGACGCCCGAGGGCGCGGTGATGCTGACGGTTCCCAAGGGCGCGACTTCGGGCAAGACGCTGCGGCTCAAGGGCCGCGGCTTCCACAAGAAGGGTGGCACGCGTGGCGATCTGCTGGTCACGCTGATGATCGACCTGCCTGCCGACGATGCCGAGCTGCGCGCCTTCGTCGAGGGCTGGCAAAGCCGCGATCAGGGGAACCCGCGCGCGAAGATGGGCGTCTAACCCCGCGTGGAGCCAGCACAACCGCCCGGCATTTCGCCCGAATCCCCCGAAGCGCGTCGGCGCGGCTTCGGCACGGCGCTGAGTGGCGGGTTGCGGTCGATCGGGATCGGCGAGCGGTTCAAGGTGGTGGTGAAGCGGGTCGCGGTCGGCACCTATACCGACGGCTTCACCTATGCCGGCAACCTTGCCTATCTCAGCCTCGTCACGCTGTTCCCCTTCTTCATCGTCGCGGCGGCGGTCGCGCGGCTGATCGGGCGGACGGGCGAGGGCCTGCATGCGCTGAACGTCTTCCTGCAGACTGTGCCACCCCAGGTCGGTAATGTGCTGCGCCAGCCGGTGCAGGACGTGCTGGAGGCACGATCGGGCAGCCTCTTGTGGTTCGGCGCGATTGTCGGGCTATGGACCACCGCGGGTTTCATCGAGACGATCCGCGGGATACTGCGGCAAGCCTATGGCACCCAATCCTCGACGCCCTTCTGGCGCTACCGGCTGGGTGCGATCGGTGTGGCGGCGGGATCGGTGGTGCTCGCAATGGCCGCGTTCAGCTTCCAGGTGATCCTGACCGGCGTCGAGCAGTTCCTCTACCGCGTCTTCCCCTTCGCCAGCGATGCGCAGACGCTGATCAGCTACACGCGCATCGTGCCCGCGCTGGCGCTGTTCGCGGCGCTCTACATGCTGTTCTACTCGCTGACGCCGCGCAAATACCGCAAGTCGAAATGCCCCAAATGGCCGGGCCCTGCCTTCGTCACCGCATGGTGGATGGCGACTACCGCGCTGTTGCCCGGTGCGCTGGAGACGCTGACCAATTACGACCTGACCTATGGCAGCCTGGCCGGGGTGATGATCGCACTGATCTTCTTCTTCATCATCGGGCTTGGAGTGGTGATCGGCGCCGAATTGAACGCGGCACTGGCGGAAACGCCCGATGAAGGGCTAGAGACGCCCCAAGAGCAGGAGGTTAAGCCGACGTGACGGGATTGATGCAGGGCAAGCGCGGGCTGATCATGGGTCTGGCGAACGATCGTTCGCTGGCATGGGGCATTGCGAAGAAGCTGCGCGAACATGGCGCGGAACTGGCGTTCAGCTATCAGGGCGAGGCGCTGGAAAAGCGCGTGCGCCCGCTGGCCGAGGAATTGGGCAGTGATTTCCTGATCGATTGCGACGTGTCCGACATGGCGGCGCTGGATACCGCGTTCGCGACGCTGGCCGAGCGCTGGCCGACGATCGACTTCGTGGTCCATGCCATCGGCTTTTCGGACAAGAACGAGCTGCGCGGCGGCTATGTCGATACCAGCCTCGATAATTTCCTGATGACGATGAACATCAGCGTCTATTCGTTCGTGGCGGTCTCTAAGCGCGCCGCGGCGATGATGCCGAACGGCGGATCTCTGCTGACGCTCAGCTATTACGGCGCCGAGAAGGTGATCCCGCATTACAACGTGATGGGCGTGGCCAAGGCGGCGCTGGAAACCAGCGTGCAGTATCTCGCGGTCGATCTGGGCAAGGACAATATCCGGGTGAACGCGATCTCGGCCGGGCCGATCAAGACCCTGGCCGCATCGGGCATCGGCGATTTCCGCCTGATCCTGAAGTGGAACGAGTTGAACTCGCCGCTGAAGCGCAACGTCACCATCGAGGATGTCGGCGGTGCGGGCCTCTATTTCCTCAGCGACCTGTCGAGCGGCACCACCGGCGAGACCCACCATGTCGACGCCGGCTATCACGTCGTCGGCATGAAGGCGGAAGACGCGCCGGACATCGCGCTGGCGTGACCATCACCATCCGCGGCGCGACCGGCGGCGATGTCGCCGCGATCGACGCGTTGCTGCGCACCAGCTTTCCCCAGCCCGCCGAGGCGCAGCTTGTCCAGCAGCTGTGCATCGATGGCGACATGGTGCTGACCCTCGTCGCCGATGACGAGGAGACCGGCATGCTGGCGGGCGTCGCGGTGTTCAGCCGGATGGCGGTGGAGATCGACGGCAAACCTGTCGCCGCGGTCGCGCTGGCGCCCGTTGCGACCGCGTCGATGCACCGGCGTCAGGGCGTGGGCGAAGCGCTGATCGCCGCCGGGCTGCGCCATCTGGGCGATGCCGGGGCGATGCTGGCCTTCGTGCTGGGCGACCCGGATTATTACGAGCGCTTTGGTTTCTCTACTGACTGGGCAAGCGGATTTGCGTCGCCCTATGCCGGCGACTACTTCATGGCCATGCCATTGCAGGGCGGCGCGATGCCGTGCGGCGTGCGGGGCGAGGCAGCGCATGCCCGCGCCTTTGCGCAACTGGGCGAGGAATCATGAGCTTCAACACGTTCGGCCGCGTCTTCCGCTTCACCACTTGGGGGGAGAGCCATGGGCCGGCGCTGGGTGCGGTCGTGGATGGCTGCCCGCCGGGGCTGGCGCTGAGCGAAGCCGATATCCAGCCCTTTCTCGACAAGCGTCGTCCGGGCCAGTCGCGCTTCACCACGCAGCGGCAGGAGCCGGATCAGGTCCGCATCCTCTCCGGTGTGTTCGAGGGGCGGACGACCGGCACCCCGATCAGCCTGATGATCGAGAATGTCGACCAGCGCTCGAAGGATTATTCCGACGTCGCCAAGGCCTATCGCCCCGGCCATGCCGATTATGCCTATGACGCGAAATACGGCTTTCGCGACTATCGCGGCGGCGGGCGCAGCTCGGCGCGCGAGACAGCGGCACGGGTCGCGGCGGGCGGCGTGGCGCGGCTGGTGATCCCCGAGGTGAAGATCCGCGCCTGGGTCGAATCGATCGGCGATGACCGGATCGATCCCGAGAATTTCGATGCGGCGGAGATCGACCGCAACCCGTTCTTCTGCCCCGATCCCGCCGCGGCGATGCGCTGGGAGGCTCTGGTCGACAAGGCGCGCAAGGCGGGATCGTCGCTAGGCGCGGTGATCGCGTGCGAGGCGACCGGCGTGCCGGCCGGCTGGGGCGCGCCGATCTATGCCAAGCTGGACAGCGAGCTTGCCAGCGCGTGCATGTCGATCAACGCCGTGAAGGGGGTCGAGATCGGCGACGGCTTCGGCGCGGCCCTGCTGTCGGGCGAGGAGAATGCCGATGCGATGCGGCCGGGCACCAACCATCCCGAATTCCTGGCCAATCATGCCGGCGGGATCACCGGCGGTATCTCGACCGGCCAGCCGGTGACGCTGCGCGTGGCGTTCAAGCCGACCAGCTCGATCCTGACCCCGGTCGAGACGATCGACCGCGAGGGCAATGCCGCCGAGATCATGACCAAGGGCCGCCACGATCCCTGTGTGGGCATCCGCGGCGCGCCGGTGGTCGAAGCGATGATGGCGCTGGTGCTGGCCGATCAGAAGCTGCTCCACCGCGCGCAGTGCGGGTGAGGTCCTTGTGCTGTGCGGCGCGACCGGATTGCTCGGCACTATCTTCGGCGCACGCAAGGCCCGGCTCGATCGGGATCGCGACCAGCACCATCTGGCGTCGATGCTGATTTCCATCGCGGCAGGACGCGACGAGGTGTCGCGCGCCGATCTGGACGCCTTTGTCGCTGCGAAAGGCTGGTCGGGTGCGGACTGGTCGGTGCGGCGCAGTCACGCGGCGAAGCTCGCGGGGACCGCCGTTTCGGGCGAGCTTTACGACAAGGTCATACAACTCGCCCGCGATATCGGCTGATCAATCCGCGAACGGATCGCGGACCAGGATCGTATCCTCGCGCTCGGGGCTGGTCGAAACCAGCGCCACCGGGCACTGGATCAGCTCTTCGATGCGGCGGATATATTTGATCGCCTGTGCCGGGAGATCGGCCCAGCTGCGCGCGCCCGCGGTCGATTCCTGCCAGCCGGGCATGGACTCGTAAACCGGTTCGATCGCGGCCTGATCGGCGGCGTTGGACGGGTAATAGTCCAGCGTCTCGCCGCGCAGCTTATAGCCGGTGCAGATCTGCACTTCGTCGAACCCGTCGAGCACATCGATCTTGGTCAGCGCGATGCCGGTGATGCCCGAGACCGCGGCCGACTGGCGCACCAGCACGGCGTCGAACCAGCCGCAGCGGCGCTTGCGGCCGGTGACGGTGCCGAACTCATGCCCGCGCGTGCCGAGCCGCTCGCCGGTCTCGTTATCCTGCTCGGTCGGGAAGGGGCCGGAGCCGACGCGGGTGGTGTAGGCCTTGGTGATGCCCAGCACGAAGCCGACCGCGTTGGGGCCAAGGCCGGTGCCCGACGCGGCGGTACCCGCCACCGTGTTCGACGAGGTGACGAACGGATAGGTGCCGTGGTCGATATCCAGCAGTACGCCCTGTGCACCTTCGAACAGGATGCGGCGGCCGCGCGAGCGCGCCTCGTGCAGCATCCGCCAGACCGGCTCGGCGAAGGGCAGGACGAAGCCGGCAATCTCCTCGAGCTGGGCCATCAGCGCGGCGCGATCGATCGGGGCAGCACCGAAGCCGGCGCGCAGCGCATCGTGATGCGCGAGCAGGCGGTCGATCTGCGGCCCGAGTTCGTGGAGATGGGCGAGGTCGCACACGCGGATCGCGCGGCGGCCGACCTTGTCCTCATAGGCCGGGCCGATTCCACGGCGCGTCGTGCCGATCTTGCCGGTGCCGCTGGCATCCTCGCGCATCCCGTCCAGTTCGCCGTGCAGCGGCAGGATCAGCGGGCAGGTGTCGGCGATCTTGAGCGTGTCGGGCGTGACGTCGACGCCCTGGCCGCGCAGCTTCTCGATCTCGGACTTCAGGTGCCACGGATCGAGGACGACGCCGTTGCCGATCACCGAAGGCGTGCCGCGGACAATGCCGGAAGGAAGCAGCGAGAGCTTGTAGACCTTTTCGCCCACCACCAGCGTGTGGCCGGCATTGTGCCCGCCCTGAAAGCGGACGACGACATCGGCGCGCTCGGCGAGCCAGTCGACGATCTTGCCCTTGCCCTCGTCACCCCATTGGGCGCCGATCACTGCGACATTTGCCATGGATACAAGTCTCCGCCTGCCGGGCGGACCCGAAGCCGCCCTTCGACAGGACTCGGCGGCATGGGCTGTACAAGGGCGGGGCACATCGCCCGAAGCCGCGGCGCGAATGGCGCTCCGAGGCTCGTGCGTCAAGGGCTATATTCTACCCGTCCAGCGCGGCGCGGATTCGGATGGCGAGCTGGTCGAGCGAAAACGGCTTTGCCAACACCGTGTCGGCTTCGGAACTTACCGCTTCGCGCGAATAGCCGCTGGTGAAGAGCAGCTTCAGCCCCGGCAGGTGCTGCGAAGCGCGCTCGGCAAGTTCGCGGCCGGTCATTTCGGGCATGACGATATCGGTGAAGAGCAGGGTTACGGACTGGCCGCTTTCGATGATGCGCAGTGCGTGCGGGCCGTCGGGCGCGTCGAGCACGGTGTAACCAAGCTCGCGCAGCGCCTCGACTGAATAGTTGCGCACACGCTCCTCGTCCTCGACCACCAGCACGATCTCGTCCTCGCGTCCGCGGGGTAGCTCGGCAGGGGCGGCATTGCGCTCGATATGGGCGAGGTCGCCTTCGTGGACGGGCAGGTAGACGCGGACGATCGTGCCGCGGCCTTCCTCAGAATCGATGCGGACATGGCCGCCCGACTGGCGGACGAAGCCGAACACCTGGCTGAGGCCGAGGCCAGTGCCCTTGCCGACATCCTTGGTGGTGAAGAAGGGATCGAAGGCGCGCGCGGCGACGGTGCTGGACATGCCGATGCCGGTATCCGCCACTGCGATCATCACATAGTCGCCCGTGGCGATGCCGAACGCGATCGCCTCCGCGCCGTCGATGGTGCAATTGTCCGTCTCGATGATCAGCAACCCGCCCTGCGGCATCGCGTCGCGGGCGTTGACCGACAGGTTGAGGATCATGTTCTCGAGCTGGCTGGGATCGGCCATGGCGTGGCGCAGGCTGCCGGGCAGGCGCGTCTCGATCCTTATATCCTCGCCCAGCGTGCGGATCAGCAGCTCGGTCATTTCCGAGATGGTCCGGTTGGCATCGACCGCCACGGGTGCAAGCGGCTGCTGGCGGGAAAAGGCGAGCAGCCGCTGGGTGAGCGCCGCGGCGCGGGTGGCGCCGTCGCGTGCGGCGGTGACGTAGCGCTCGACATCGGTGCGGCCCTGCGAGATGCGCCGTTCGAGCAGGTCGAGCGCGCCGATCACCACCGCGAGCATGTTGTTGAAATCATGCGCTATGCCGCCGGTCAGCTGGCCGACCGCTTCCATCTTCTGTGCCTGACGCAGCTGCTGCTCGGCGGTCATCAGCTGGCGGGTACGTTCCTCGACCGCGCGCTCCAGTTCGGCGCGCGATCGGCTGAGCACTTCGCGCGCGTCGACGATATCCTGGATATCGGTGCAGGTGCCGAACCAGCGGGTGATCGTCCCTGCATCGTCGCGCACCGGCTGGGCCGATCCCAGCACCCAGCGATATTCGCCGCTGTGATGCCGCAGCCGATATTCGATGCGATAATGATCGCCGGTTTCGAGGCTGTGGCGCCACACCGCCCAGGCACGCTCCTGATCCTCGGGATGGAACATGCCGTTCCACGCCTCGCCATCGGTGCTGCCGGGGGGCACGCCGGTATATTCGTACCAGCGATCATTGTAATAATCGTGATAGCCGTCAGGCCGGGTCGACCAGACCATCTGGTCGATCGAATTGGCGATGGCGCGGAATTTCTCCTCGCTCTCCCGCAGCGCCTGCGACGCGCCGACGCGTTCGACCGCGTCCCATGAGATCTCGGCGACGCCCTCGACGAAGCGGATCTCCTCGTCGCTCCAGTCGCGCGTCTCGGAGCTGTTGACGTACATCGTCGCCACCCAGATGCCGTTGCGCAGCAGGGGCACGCCGATCCCCGCGGGCGAGATGCGGCCCATCGCCTGATCGGGATGCTCGCGCGCGGTGTCGCGCATCACCACCGTCTGCCCGCTGCGATAGCGTCCTGCGGTAAAGGCGACTTGTTCGGCGGACATGGTGCCTTCCAGCGCGGGCAGCTTGTCGCTGACCCAGCTGGGGCCGAACTGGATCAGGCCGCTGGCGAACACCCGGTAGAAGCCGACCCGGTCGAGCCGCATGCGCCGTGCCAGCGCCGCGGCGGTGAGGTGCATGATCGCTTCGGGCGTATCGAGGCCGCGCTGCTGTTCGGCCAGCGCATAGATGAAGGCCTGGGTCTCATAGGCGTGCTGCAGATCCTCGGCAGCGGCGTGCGCGGCTTCCTCGGCGTTGCGCCGCTCGGTCACGTCGAAGCTGACCCCAGCGAAGCGCTGCGGCTTGCCGTCTTCGAACGAGCAGCGGCCCTGCGCGCTCAGCCAGCGCTCGGAGCCGTCGGGGCGGACGATGCGATACTCGATATGATAGGGGACGCCGCTGGCCATCGATGCCTGGATCGCATTGCGTACCCGCTCGCGATCGGCCGGATGGACCAGCGGATAGAATGCGGTCATCGATCCGCCTGCGGCCAGCAACTCGGGCGGCATGCCGAACAATTCGGCGAAGCGCGCATCGCCGGTGACGTGATCGCGCGGCACGTCGTAATCCCAGATGCCGATGCCAAGCGAGGCGTCGAGCGCGATCTGGAGCCGTTCCTGGCTGTGGCGCAGCGCCTTTTCGGCATTGGCGCGATCGGTGACGTCGGTCGCCTCGACGAAGATCGCTCGGGTCTGCCCGCCGGCATTCTTGATCGGCTGATAGACGAAATCGAGAACCCGCGTTTCTGGTTCGGCGCCGGGGATGCGCTGGAGCTGGACCGGGGTGCCGTTGGCGCGGAAGGCCACGCCGCTGGCGCGGACCCGGTCGAGCAGCTCGATAAAGCCCTGATCGACCACCTCGGGCAGCGCCTCGGCCAGCGGCTTGCCCAGCACGTCGCGGCCGCCGATCAGCTCGAGATAGGCCGGGTTGGCCATTTCGACCACATGATCCGCGCCGCTGAGCAGCGCGACCGCGGACGGCGCCTGTTCGAACAGCTCGCGCAGCCGGTCGACCTGCGCGGAGCGGCGCTTTTCGGCCAGCACGAAGCGAGTCGTCTCGTTGCCCTGGTTGAGCAGGCCCAGCACCTTGCCCGATTCGTCGCGGATCGGGGTGAAGCTGTAATTCCACCAGGTGTCGCGCAGGCTGCCGGCGCGCATCATGCTGAGCGGCTGGTCATAGGCGGCGAAGCCGGTGCGGCTGGCGACCGCGGCCTGCATCTGCGGGCCGACGATATCCCAGATCTCGGGCCAGATCTCGGCGCCCGGCTTGCCCAGCGCCGCCGGGTGGCGCTCGGCCGGGATCGACGACCAGGCGTCGTTGTAGAGCAGGTGGAAGTCCGGCCCCCAATAGATCGCGGTGGGAAAGGACGAGGCCAGTGCGGTATCGAGCGCGAAGCGAAGCGGCTGGGGCCAGGTTTCCGGGTTCCCAAGCGGGTGCGCCGACCAGTCCATGTCGCGGATGCGCTGCGCCATTTCGCCGTCATGATCGAGAAAGGGCAGCACCGGACTCATCGTCCGACCGTTGCGGCGCACGACGGGGCTGTCAACCGCTCGACTTATCGGCGATGCTGTCTAAGGAGAGGTGCGAGGAGAAAGTAACAAATGAAACTAGCCAGCCTCAAGCAGGGCCGCGACGGCCGACTCGTCGTCGTATCGAACGATCTCGCCTGGTGCGCCGACGCCACCGCCATCGCGCCGACGATGCAGGCCGCGCTGGACGATTGGGATCAGGTGGAGGCCGATCTGCGCAACCTCCAGACCGATCTCGATCACGAAGCCATCCCGATGATGCGCTTCCATGAGCGTCAGGCTGCCGCACCGCTGCCGCGCGCCTATCAATGGGCCGACGGATCGGCCTATGTGAACCATGTCGCGCTGGTGCGTCAGGCGCGTGCCGCCGACATGCCCGACAGCTTCTGGCACGATCCGCTGATGTATCAGGGCGGATCGGACGGGTTCCTGGGGCCGCGCGATCCGATCCCGCTGAAGGACGAGAGCTGGGGCTGCGACCTTGAGGCCGAAGTCGTGGTGGTGACCGGCGACGTGCCGCTGGGCGCCAGCCGCGAAGAAGCGCTGGCCGCGGTGCGGCTGGTGGGCCTGACCAACGACGTTTCGCTGCGCAACCTGATCCCGGGCGAACTGGCCAAGGGTTTCGGCTTTTTCCAGTCCAAGCCCGCTAGTGCCTTCTCGCCGGTGTTCGTGACGCCGGACGCGCTGGGCGACTGGTGGAAGGACGGCAAGCTGCACCGCAAGCTGATGGTCGACCTGAACGGTCAGCCGTTCGGCCGCGCGGAAGCGGGCGAGGACATGACCTTCGATTTCGGGGTGCTGATCGCGCATGCGGCCAAGACCCGCGCGCTGGGCGCCGGCACGATCATCGGATCGGGCACCGTTTCGAACCGCGACAGCGACGGCGGCCCGGGCAAGCCGATCGCCGAGGGCGGCGTGGGCTATTCCTGCCTCGCCGAAGTGCGCACGGTGGAAACGATCCTGCGCGGCAAGCCCGAGACGCCGTTCCTGAAGGCCGGCGACACCGTCCGCATCTGGGCCGAGGACGACAAGCATCACCCGATCTTCGGGACGATCGAACAGGTGGTGACGGCGGGCTAGAAGTCGAGCGATCCCTGGCGGGGGACCAACTGCCAGTTGGCAATTGGTTCGTGCCGTCCCTTGCCATGGATGCTGACGGCGAAAAGCAATTCATCGACCGGCCAGCGGATCGGCGCGATCGAGCGGAAACCGTCCGGTGCGACGCCATAGGTCAACGAAACATGAGGTGTGCCCTTCTTTATAGGCCCGGATAGGCCGACCCGGGCGAAGGCCGCAGCCAGCGCGTGTCGAAAGGATCGGTAGGCCTTCATATCGCTGCCTCTGAGCTCCCGGCCTCGGACATGGTCGAGCACGACGTCAAATGGCCTTGCGTCCAGCAGCCTGATCGCTTCGCCGAGGCGTGCGAGATCGTCGCGGGTCAGCGCGCGGAGATCGCCGATTAGCGCGATGGTGGAATGAAAGCGGTTGGCGCCATAATTGCTGATGATGCCAAGCATGCGGCGAGTCTGTTCCATCTCTGTAGCGATCGCGACCGATGGCTTGAAGAAGAGATAGGCGGGCAACGGGCCATCGTGCGCCGACCATTTGTCCAGCAGGTGATCAATGGAAATCATGCGAGCGCACCGGGATGACATCGTCGTCGCGGCCACCTGACCGGGGCGGCCAGCTTTCCAATGCGCGCTGACGGGGCAGGTTGAGGCGGTCGCGCGGGTCGATCGTGCCGCCATGGGTGGCGCCGTCGCCGGGCATGGTCATGCGGGGCAGGTCGAGATCGCCGATGGTGCGCAGCATCGGAGTCAGGTCGGTCAGGCTGTCGGCGACCAGATGGATCACCAGCCCTTCCTTCTGGACGCGGCCGCGGATCGCCAGCATCGTCGCCGTCATTACCGTCCGGCGATTTGCCTCGAACCGGTCGCGCCACAGAATCGCGTTGGCGATGCCGGTCTCGTCTTCCAGCGTGATGAAGACCACGCCATTGGCGCTGCCGGGCCGCTGACGCACGAGGATGAGCCCCGCGACTTCGACATGCGCGCCGTCCTTGATGGAAGCGAGATCGCCGCAACGCCGGATGCCTTGCAGATCGAGCCGGCCACGCAGAAAATGGACGGGGTGCATGCGCAGCGTGAGCTGGGTGGCGCGATAATCCTCCACCACTTCGCGGCCATCGGTGAGAGGTTGCAGTTCGACCGGCGCCTCATGCGCTTCCGGCGCGATGACGCCTTGCCGTGCGTCGGCTTCGAGCAGGAGCTGCAACGGGGCGTCGCGGAGGCCCTTGATCGCCCATAACGCCTGACGCCGGTTCAGCCCGAGTGTGTGGAAGGCATCTGCGCGGGCCAGAGATTCCAGCGCGTCCGGCTTCACCTTCGTGCGCCGCCAGACCTGCTCGATCGAGGTGAAGGGGCCACCGGCCATGCGCGCGTCGACGATGTCGTTGGCATCCTTCGCGCTCAGTCCCTTAACGGCGCGCATGCCGAGGCGCAGCGGCAAGAGGTTCTGCCAGTCTTCGTCCGTGCCGCAAAAGCCGGGATGCCGAGGGGGCCGGGAGCCGGACACATAGCGCTCGACCGACATGTCCCATTCGCTGGCGTTGATGCAGACCGGCCGCACCTCGACGCCATGCTCGCGCGCGTCGCGGACGATCTGGGCGGGGGCATAGAAGCCCATCGGCTGCGAATTGAGCAGCGCCGCGCAGAAGATGTCGGGATGGCGGCACTTCATCCAGGACGACGCAACTGCGATCTTGGCGAAACTGGCGGCATGGCTTTCGGGGAAGCCATAATTGCTGAAGCCTTCGATCTGCTTGACCAGCCGTTCGGCGAATTCGTCGCCGATCCCGTTGTCGCGCATGCCCGCGAGCAGCTTGGGACGGAACTCGCCGATCGTGCCGTCGGCCTTGAAACTGGCCATGGCGCGCCGCAGCTTGTCGGCTTCGTTGGCGGTGAACCCCGCGCCGACGATCGCCACCTGCATCGCTTGTTCCTGGAACAGCGGCACGCCGAGCGTCTTTCTCAGCACGGTTTCCAGTGCGGGCGAGGGATAATCGACCAGCTTCGGATTCTCGCGCCGCTTCAGATAGGGGTGCACCATGTTGCCCTGGATCGGTCCCGGCCGGACGATGGCGACCTGGATCGCGATATCGTAGAAATCGACCGGCTTCAGCCGCGGCAGCATCGACATCTGCGCGCGGCTCTCGATCTGGAAGACGCCGAGCGTGTCGGCACGGCGGATCATCTCGAAAGTCGGCTCGTCATTGTCCTGCATGATGGATGAGGACAGGTTCAGCCTGATCTGCTTGCGCGTCTCCAGCAGATCGAAACAGCGCCGCATGCAGCCGAGCATGCCGAGTCCGAGCACATCGACCTTCATGAAGCCGAGTTCCTCGATATCGATCTTTTCCCATTCCACGACGCGCCGGTCGATCATGGCCGCGGGTTCGACCGGGATCAGGTCGTGCAGCCTGTCGCGCGTCAGCACGAAGCCGCCGGGATGCTGGGACAGATGGCGCGGCGTGCCGATCAGTTCGCGTGCCAGCTGCAGCATCAGCGCGATGCGATGATCGTTTCTGTCGAGATTGAGCGCATCGGCATGCCTGTCGTCGACATCGTTCGACCAGCCCCAGACCTGACCCGACAGGGCCGCGGTCAGATCCTCGGGCAGGCCCAGCGCCTTGCCGACCTCGCGCAACGCGCCGCGCGAACGGAAGCGGCTGACCACGGCGGTCAGCGCGGCATGATCATGGCCATAGCTTTCGTAGATCCACTGGATCACTTCCTCGCGCCGCTCATGTTCGAAATCGACATCGATATCGGGCGGCTCGTGGCGCTCGGTCGAGATGAAGCGTTCGAAGAGCAGCTGGTGCTTGATCGGATCGATCGAGGTGATGCCGAGCACATAGCAGATCACCGAATTCGCGGCGCTGCCCCGGCCCTGGCAGAGGATCTGCTGGCTGACTGCGAACTGGACGATCGAGTTCACGGTCAGGAAATAGGGCGCATAGCCCATCTGTTCGACCAGACCGAGTTCATGAGTCAGCAGGTCGCGATAGGCCTGGGGCGGGTTGCCCGCGAATTTCTGCTTCAGGCCGTTCCATGACAGCGCGTGCAGGGCTTGTTGCGGGGACTTGCCGAGGAACACATTCTCTTCGGGATACTGATGCTTGAGGTCCCGCAGCGTGAAGGTGCAGCGTTCGGCGATCGCCTCTGCGGCCATCAGCGCTTCGGGATAGCGACGCATCCGTCGCGCCATTTCCTCGGGCGGTTTCAGGTGCCGGTCGGCATTGCGTTCGCGGCGGAAGCCGAGTTCGTCGATCGTGCATTTCTCGCGGATCGCGGTAACGACGTCCTGCAGCATGCGCTTGTCGGGATGGTGATAGAGCGTGTCCCCGGTGGCGAGCGGGGACAGTCCGTGGCGGCGGGCGGCCTGATCGAGCAGGTGCAGGCGCATCGCATCACCGGGACGGCGATGATGGGTCAGGCACAGATGGCCGCGATCGCTGCCGAACACGTCTGCCATCCAGCGCAGCGCCAGTTCATCTCCGGTATCGGCGATGCCCGGAACCAGCGCGGCGACCAATCCGCCGCAATGCGCCGCGACGTCCTCCCAATGGAGGAAGCATTTGCCCTTCTCGCCATGCTGGGCGTCGGCGCGCGACTTGCCGAGGGTGAGCAGGCTGGTGAGACGGCTCCACGCCGCGCGATCCTCGGGCCAGACGAGGATGCCGGTGCCGTCGACCAGATCGAGGCGGCAGCCGGTGACCAGCTTCACGCCGGTCACCTCGGCTGCGACCAGCGCACGGACGACGCCCGCGACCGAGTTGCGATCGGTCACGCCGAGCGCGGTCATGCCCATCAGGGCCGCGGACGCGAACAGTTCCTCCGGCGCCGACGCACCACGCAGGAAGCTGTAATGCGTGGTCGTCTGAAGCTCGCACCAGCTCATCCGAAGATGCCGTGCAGATACCAGCTGAGATCGCCGGTCACGCCACGTTCGCCATCCCCCTTGCGGAACAGCCAGTAGCGATGGCCTTCATCGTCCTCGACGCGGAAATAATCGCGCACGCTGTGCGTCTCGCTGCGGCGTTTCCACCATTCGCCATGCACGCGTTCGGGGCCGTCGGCGCGAACGATGCGATGCGTGGCGCCGCGCCAGGTGAAGCGGCGCGGGGCGTGATCGGGCAGCTCGGCCAGGACATGATCGATCCGCTCGGGGCGGCGGAGCAGGCGGGCGGGCTTGGGCCAGTGCGGATGCCAGGGCTCGAGCATGGGATTGCGCGAAAGATGACGAACATCGCCTGGTTTGAGGCGGGCGCCGGGTCGTTCGGGCGGGTCGAGGACGGGGCCGCGGGCGGCGCTGCGCTCAGGCACGTCGCTTTCGACCGCACGCATCCGCCAGAGCCGATCGAGGCCGATCCGTGTCGCGAGCGTATCGACCAAGGGCGCGAGATCGGGCGCGGCTTCCTCGTCGAGCCGTTCGACAAAGGGTTCGGGGCCGAGCGGGCCGGAGCGGCGGACATGGAGTGCGATCGAATCGATGCCGAAGCCCGGTTCGACATCCTCGATCCGGCGCTTGAGCAGGCGCAGCAGATGCGCGGGATCGCGGTTGGGACGGGCCAGACCCAGGCGGATGCGCTGGGGCACGCCGTCGATACGGTCGGCGACGAATTCGAGGCGGAGGGCGCCGAGGCCGGCCTGTGCGAGCGCTTCGGCGAGTTCGGGGACGAGCTGGCCCAGCCAGTGCGCGATGGCGTCTTCGGTCAGGATGGGTTCGGCGAAGCGGCGCGCGGTGGCGATGTGCAGGGGCGGGATGACCGGATGCAGCGGCTCGGGTAGGGTGCCCAGCGCGCGGTTGATCCGCGTGGCGATGGTGGCGCCGAACCGTTTGACCAAAGGCGCGCGTGGGATTTCGGCAAGCTGGCCGACGCGTTCGATGCCGAAGCGGCGCAGCAGCTCGACCTGCGCGGATTCGATGCGGAGCGATGCGGTGGGGAGACCGGCAATGGCTTCGGCATGGCCGCCGGGCGGACATAGCGTGACGGGATCGCGGGCATGATGCGCCAGTGCCCAAGCCGCGCCCGGCGTATCGGCGATAGCAATTCGTGCGGTAAAGCCGAGCCGGGCGAGCAGGCGGACGATGCGGCGCGCCATCCGGGCTTCGCCGCCGAACAGATGATCGGTTCCGGTGGTTTCGAGGAAGATCGTGTCGCTCCCCTCGATCGCGACGATCGGCGAATAATGACGCGCAAAGGTGATCGCGAGGCCGTGGAGCGATGCGAGATCGCCCTCCGGATCGGCGGGGCGGATATCGAGGCCGCGGACCAGCACGCGCGCCTGGGCGAGGGCCATGCCGGGCATCAGGCCGAGCGCGAGCGCATGCGGGCAGGCCGCGGCGATGGTCTGGCGGCTGCCCTCGCGGAGGCTGGTGACGAGGGGAGGCTGCAACGAGCGGCTCGCTCGCGACGCTGGTCCTCGCGGAGGGGATTTGAAGGAATCGTCCCGTGCCCAGCGGGCACCCGGGCGCCAGCCGCCATTGCGGGGTGCGGGCTGGATCGGAGAGGCGGCCGCTTCAGGCGGCGCGGCGGTTCGCCCGGCCCGTCGCAGCCGTTCGATCGGCCATTGCGGCAGGCAGAGCGCAGCGACCCGTTTCATCGCAGGCCTCCACAAGCTGGCTGAAGGGATCGCCGCCTTTCTGGCGGACGAGCGCGAGGTGCCAGCGTGGCCGGCCAATGCCCTCGACCGGGAGCGGCGTGGATGGCGCGCAGCCGATCCGCCAGCGCGTGACCGCAGCGGAAGGTGCTGAAAGCGGATCGTCGCCTTCGCGGGCATGGCGGCGCAGCAGCAGCGCGATGGTGCGCCCGCCCTCGGCGGCAAGCTGGAGGCGGCGGGTGGCGGTCATGTCCGCCCGCTTGGCCTCGCCGATCACCGCGCCAAGGCCGCGATGGCGCAGCCCTTCCTCCATGATTGCCAGCATCTCGGCATCGTCGGCGGCCTCGGCATAAAGAAGGCGCTGGGCGTCGAGGCCCGATTGCGACAGGCCGGGCGCGAACAGATCGTGGCGGCGCACCACCCATAGCACCGGCCCCCAGGCGCGCGCGGCGATTCCCGCCATGAACAGGGTGGCGGCGCAATCGTCCGACATGTCGTGCGATCCGGCCGCGACCTCGTGCAGCGCATCGAGGCGCAGGCCGCCATTGGCGAGCCGCGAATCGACCCGATCGATCCCGAAGGGCAGCACCGGGCGACGGCGGAATCCCCCGGTTTCGAGACTGCTGAGCGTCTCGCGCAATTGCTTCAGGACGGCAGGATCGGCCATGATACAGCGACTCGTGGGGCGACTCGGAACGATTGAATGTTCCTATTTTGTTCTCAATCCGGCAAGAGTCAAGCTGTGTCGCGGGCCTTGGCCGGAAGATGGAGCGCCTTTCCCCTACTTGCCTTCCCCAGCGAAGGCTGGGGCCCAGGCTGGCTGATGGAGGTGGAGAGGACTGCGCTTCCCAACCGATACCTTTGCAACTGGGCCCCAGCCTTCGCTGGGGAAGGCGATTTGGTTGCGGGACATGTCCGGGGCCAAACAGGCTCAGCATTTCGGAAGATTGTTACCGGTTGTTTCCGCGGCCTCTGCCCCTGTTGCTATTCGCATCATCCGGCCTAGGGTGTGTCATCCCGATATCACGGAGCCATATCCCGCATGACTTCCCGCATGACCCGCCGACAGGCGCTGCTCGCCTCCGCCACCACAATCGCCGCCATGCAGTTCGGCGGCGCGATCTCCGCGCTGGCGCAGGCGGCCGGTGCCGTCGATGCTTCGCCCTTGCTCAAGCCCTGGCCGGGCAATTATGGCGGCACTCCGCCCTGGGACAAGTTCACGCCGGCGATGTTCCCGGTGGCGTTCGAAGCGGCGATGGGCGAGCTGCGCACCGAGATCCACGCGATCCGCGATGCCAAGACCAAGCCGACCTTCAAGACCGTGTCCGAGAAGATGGAGCTTTCGGGCGAGACGATGGACCGGGTCCAGTCCGCCTGGGGTGTCTACACCAGCAACCTGGCCGGCAAGGAGGTCCAGGCGATCGCGCGCGAATGGAGCCCGAAAATGGCTGCATTCTATGACGAGCTGTTCCTCGATCCCAAGCTGTTCGGCCGGGTGAAGGGCGCGTACGACACGCGCGCCTCGCAGGGACTGAATGCGCAGCAGAACCGCCTGCTCGAGCGCAGCTATCGCGGCTTCGTGCGTCGCGGCGCGCTCCTGTCCGACGCGCAGCGCGCCGAGGTTTCGAAGATCAACCAGACGCTCGCATCGGCCTATGCCGAGTTCAGCCGCAAGGTGCTGGCAGACGAGGAAACCTGGATCGTCATCGAAAGCGAAGCCGATCTCGCAGGGCTCTCCGACAGCTTCAAGGCGTCGCTCAAGTCCGCCGCGGACGAACGCAAGGTAACCGGATGGGCGGTGGTGAACACCCGCTCGTCGGTCCAGCCCTTCCTGGCGGCATCGACCAACCGTGCGCTGCGCGAGAAGGTGTGGCGCGCATTCGTCAGCCGTGGCGACAATGGAGACGCCAACGACACCAAGGCGATCATCGCGCAGATCCTGAAGCTGCGTCAGGACCGCGCAGTGCTGCTCGGCTTCAAGAATCACGCTTTCCTGCGCATGGACGACACGATGGCGGAAACGCCGGCCAACGCATCGAAGCTGATGATGTCGGTCTGGCCCGCCGCCCGCGCGCGGGTGGGCGAGGAAGTGGCCGACATGCAGGCGGTGGCCGATAAGGAAAACGCCGGCATCAAGATCGAGCCCTGGGACTATCGCTTCTATGCGGAGAAGGTCCGCAAGGAGAAGTACGACCTCGATGAAGCCGAGGTGAAGCCGTATCTGGAGCTGAACAACATCCTGCAAGGCGCGCTGTACGCCGCGGGCCGTCTGTACGATCTCGACTTCAAGGAAGTGAAGGACGTGCCGGTGTTCGATCCGAACGTGCGCACCTTCGAAGTGACCAACCGCGTCACCAAGAAGCATGTCGGCATCTTCTATTTCGACAATTATGCGCGTTCGGGGAAGCGTTCGGGCGCCTGGGCGACGCGCTATCGCGGGCAGAAGAAGTTCGGCGGCGTCACCAATACGCTGGGTTCGAACAACAACAACTTCGTGAAGGGCGGCGCCGGCGAACCGACGCTGATCAGCCTCGACGATGCGACCACCCTGTTCCACGAATTCGGCCATGGCATCCACAGCCTGCTCCAGAACGTGACCTATTCGGGGCTGGCCGGCACGCCGCGCGACTTCGTGGAATATCCCAGCCAGGTGAACGAGAACTGGCTGCTGACCCGCGACGTGCTGGATAAGTACGCGAAACACTACAAGACCGGCGAGCCGATGCCGCAGTCGCTGGTCGACAAGATCGAGAAATCGTCGACCTTCAACCAGGGCTTCGACACGGTGGAATATCTCGCCTGCGCGATCCTCGACATGCAGTTGCACGATCGCGAGACGCCGGTGACCGATATCGACGCGTTCGAGAAGGAAGCGCTGGGCGCGCTGGGCATGCCGAAGGAAATCGCGCTGCGCCACCGCATGCCGCAGTTCAACCACCTGTTCTCGTCGGACGCCTATTCGGCCGGTTACTATTCGTACCTGTGGTCGGAAACGATGGACGCCGACACCTGGGAAGCCTTCACCGAGACCGGCGACGTGTGGGACAAGAAGACGGCGGACCGGTTCCGCCTGACCCTGCTCTCCACCGGCAACGAGACCGACCGCAAGGAAGCCTATCGCGCGTTCCGCGGCCGCGACCCGGACGTGAAGGCGCTGTTCAAGCGCCGCGGTTTCCCGGTGGCGTGAATGATAATCCTCCCCCGCCAGGGGGAGGTGTCAGGCGCAGCCTGACGGAGGGGGAGGATTCGACAACAGGTGTTGGAAGAGTCCTCCCCCTCCGTCGCCTTCGGCGCCACCTCCCCCTTGCGGGGGAGGATTGAATTGGCTCAGTCTTGATCAGCCCCACGGACCCGCCGCGCCGCCCGCGCGTTGCCCGGACGAGACAGGATAAAGGACCCATGATGCCCAACGCACGCATGCTCATCCCCGCGATCGCGCTGCTCGCCGCCTGCACCGAGGGCAATGATGCCGTTGCCCAGTCGGCGAGCGGGGCGCTGCCCTTCACCGTCACCGAAGTGGCAGACTTCGAATCGCCCTGGGCGATGACCTTCCTGCCCGACGGGCGGATGCTGGTGACCGAGAAGGCCGGGCCGATCCTGCTGGTCTCCGCCGATGGCAAGGACCGCAAGGTGGTGTCGGGCACGCCCGCGGTTTCCAGCGCGGGGCAGGGCGCGATGATGGACGTGGTGCTCCATCCCAAGTTCGCCCAGAACCGGCTGGTCTATTTCAGCTTCTCCGAAGCCAATGCCGAGGGGCTGAAGGGCGTGGCGCTGGCGCGCGGCACGCTGAAGGACGGTGCGGAACCGGCGCTGGAGAATGTCCAGGTGATCTTCCGCGCGACGCCCTATGTCTCGGGCGACGGGCATTTCTCGGGCCGGATCGCCTTTTCGAAGGACGGCCATCTGTTCTTCACCAATGGCGAACGCCAGAAGTTCGATCCGGCGCACGATCCCAAGGCGACGCTGGGCAAAGTGCTGCGCCTGAACGATGACGGCACCCCGGCCGCGGGCAATCCGCTGGCCGCCAAGGGCTTCCATCCGGCGGTCTGGTCCTATGGCCATCGCAACCTGCTCGGCATTGCCTTCGATGCGAAGGGCAATCTGTGGGAACAGGAAATGGGCCCCAAGGGCGGGGACGAGGTCAATCTGATCCTGCCGGGCAAGGATTATGGCTATCCGGCGGTGTCGAACGGCGATCATTATGACGGCCGCGACATTCCCGATCACAAGCCGGGCGACGGGTTTGAGCCGCCCAAGGTGTGGTGGAACCTGGCGATCTCGCCGGGCGGGCTGATGGTCTATTCGGGCAAGTTGTGGCCGGAGTGGCGCGGCGACCTGTTCATCGGCGGGCTTTCGAGCATGGCGCTGATCCGCGTCGATGTGGACGGCACCAATGCCACCAAGGGCGACCAGTGGGGCATGGGCGCGCGCATCCGCGAGGTGGAGGAAGGCCCCGATGGCGCGATCTTCGTGCTGGAGGATGGCGGCCGTGGATCGAACGGGCGGATGCTGAAGATCACGCCGAAGAAGTGAATGGGTGGCGCGGGCCTACCTCACGATCAGGTAGTTCATCCGCGCCGCCGCGATCGGCTTGGTCTCGTCATCCTGCCACGCGATCACCTCGACATTGGCGACGCGATTGCCGAGGCGGGTAACATGGCCGCGGGCATGGGTCGGTTTGTCGCGGCCCCCGCGCATATAGTCGACCGTGACGTTGACCGGCTTGATGCGTCCGCCGCCTTCCGCGGCGAGCGCCTGACGCAGCGCCGCGATCGATGCGACGTCGAGCAGCCCGCCGATCGCGCCGCCATGCAGGAAACCCGGACGGCCGGTGACATGATCGCCAAAGGGCATCGTCAGCACCGGCGCTTCCTCGCCGGGCTCGACCGTGATGCCCAGTATGGCGGCATAGGGCGGGAGCGTCACTTGTAGCTTCCCGTGGTCATGAAGGTGCCGGCGACATGGGCGAGCGGATCGGCGGGATCACCGTCATGCGCCTGCCCGCGCACGAACGCGATCGAGCGCGTGACGCGATAGCATTCGCCGCGGCCGATCACCGTCTTTCCCGGGACCGCAGGACGCAGATAGTCGATGCGCAGATCGAGCGTGGCGTGCGGATGGAACTGGCCCAGCTTCAGCCACACGCCGACGCTGGCCGCCATGTCCATCAGCGCAAGGATCGGGCCGGAAGCGAGCACGCCGGATTCGGGATCGCCGACCAGATCCTCGCGATATGGCAGGGTCAGCTCGCACCAGTCTGCGCCATAGGCGTTCAGCCCGATGCCGAGCTGGCCGCCATGGCCGCGCGCGCCGCCATCGAAGAAGCGTTCCGGATCGAAGACGAAGGTCATGGCGGCGCGCTTAGCAAGCGCGGGCGGACTGTCCAACATTACAGCGATTTAATTAGCCTGGAGCGGGGCCGCCGATAGCCTTTCGCGTGCGGGCGCCGCTGCCCGCTGGTGACAGGGGAATGATGATGGGGCTGGTCCAGATCGATGTGGCGCAGATTGCCGAGCTCGGCACGCAGGTGGCGATGCACGGATCGGTGCGCGCGGGCGAGATCGTGATCGACGATGTGTTCGAGCTGATCGTGAGCCTGGTTTCGGTGGTGGTCGAGTCCGTCGCGGTCGTATGACCCCGCTGCCCGAAGCCGTGCGGGCCGCGATCCCTGCGGCGCGGGCAGCTTCGCGCGAGACGGCGCTGCGCTGGCGCGAGAGCGAGGCGTGGCGGGCGGCGAGCGCGGGTTTTGCGGACGATGCCGATGCGGCGGCGTTCGCTGAAGGGTTGCTTGGCGATGGCGCGTGGGTGTCGGCATTGCTGGCACCCCTGGTCGAGGCGCTGGCATGCGATCCGCTGTTCGAGCCGCCCTTCCGGCTAAGTCGCGATCCGGTGCGGACCGGCGCGGTGATCTTCGATTGCCCGGCCGCATCGATCAGCGCGAGCGTGCTGGATGCCGCGGCGCTGGCCGCAATGCCGGTGCCCGCGACGATCGTGTTTCCCGGCCGGATGACGGTGACGCGCTATCAAAAGGCAGGCGGGGCGATGCTGCGGCGATGGGAAGCCGACCGGCTGGGGACGGGTGTCGGCGCGGCGCCATGTCGTGCGTTGCCCGCGGTGCAGCTGGCGGATGGGCAGGTGCAGCGCGTCGACGGGCGGGTGCAGGCGCAACTTCTGTGTGGGGCGCAGACGGACGTCGTGCTGCTGACCGCGACGATACGGGCGGGGAGCGATCCGCTGATCCGTGAGTATCGCACGGCGGACGGGGCGTTCGTGCGCGCGGCCAGCGCCGATGACGGCGCGTCGCGGACCGAGATGCTGCTGACCTTCCTGCGCCTGTCGGGCCGGGCCGATGCGGGCGCGCGGTTCG
>NZ_JARNTV010000029.1 GCF_029433115.1 Sphingomonas sp. AOB5
CCCGGCCCGCGCGCGCCTCAACGCGATCATGGGCCAGATCGCCGAGGCGCGTGCGCGCGGCTGGACCGACAATCATCCGGACATGATCGCGCTGCGCGGCCAGCTTTCGGCGGCGCAGGCAGCTGCCCGCAACGAGCCGTTGGTCGGCGGGGGCGGGGGCGCATCGAGCAATCCGCTCTATCTCAGCCTTCAGGCGATGCGTGCGGACAAGATCACGCAGGTGGCTTCGCTCACCCAGCGCAAGTCTGCGCTGGAAGGCGATCTCGCCAAGCTCAACGCGGCGATGAACGACAATCCGGCGGCCGCTGCCGAGCAGTCGCAGATCGACCGCGACTATCAGGTGCTCAAGGACCAGTATGACAAGCTGCTCGCCGATCGCGAGCAGGTGCGCCTGCGCAGCTCGGTGCAGAACGAGACCGATGCGGTGAAGTTCAGCGTCATCGATCCGCCCACCCAGCCGCGCACCCCGACTGCGCCGAACCGCACCCTGTTGCTGACCGGCGTGCTGATCGCAGGGCTGGGCGCTGGTGTCGCTGCGGCGTTCGCTTTGGGCAAGCTGACCACCACCTATTCGACCGCCAGCCGCCTCGAGCGCGCCAGTGGCATGCCGGTGATCGGATCGATCGGCGAGGTCGTCACTTCGGCCCAGACGGCGATGCGCCGCAAGAAGCTGTTGCTGTTCGCGGGCGGTGTCGCGGCGCTTGGCGCTGCCTGGGTCGGGCTGCTCGGCGTCGAGATGATCCAGCGCGGAATGGGGGCGTAGAGCGTGAACGATCATAGTCCTCGCCGCTACAAGGGTTCGCTGCTCGAGCGGGCAGCGGAGCAGCATGCGTTCGGCGTCCCGCCGGTCGCCCGCACTCAGCCCCAGCCGGCTCCGCAACTGCCGCGCGAAACCTATCCCGATCTGCCGCCGCTGCCGCCGGTTCAGGTCGCGCCGCCGGTCCAGCCGGTTCAGGTCGCCGCGTCCGAACCTGCCTATGAGGAACCGGCCCCCGCGATCCGTCGCGGCTTCGCCGCCGAAGGGGCTGCTGTACCGGCCGCGCCGACCGGTCGCCGCAAGGTCGCTATCGACCCAGCGCTCCTGTCGCAGGGCGGCATGCTCGTGCCCGGTGGCCCGATCACGGCGCTGGCCGAGGAATTCCGTCAGGTGAAGCGCCAGTTGTTGCTGACCGCGCGCGCCGTGGCCGGTGCCGATGCCCAGCGCGCCCGCATGGTGCTGGTCTGCTCGGCCCAGCCGAACGAGGGCAAGACCTTCTGCGCGATCAACCTCGCCGTCTCGATGTCGGCAGAGAAGGATGTCGAAATCCTGCTGGTCGATGCCGATCTGGCCAAGCCCGATGTGCTCGACCGTCTGGGCGTGGCCGAAGGGCCGGGCCTTCTCGACGTGCTGTCCGGCGCGGTCGCCAGTGTCGAGGATTGCATCATCGACACCGATATCCCGCAGCTCTCGCTGCTGCCCGCGGGCACGAAGACGCATGGCGACACCGAACTGCTCGCCAGCGATCGTGCGCGCCGGGTGATCGACGGCCTGACCGCCGCCAATCCGCGCCGCATCGTGATTTTCGATTCGCCGCCTGCGCTCGCCGCGTCGCCCGCCGCCGTGCTGGCGCTGCATGCGGGGCAGGTAATGCTGGTGGTGCGCGCCGACCGGACCACCGAGTCCGACCTGCGCGAAGCTACCGCGATGCTCGACGGATGCGAGCATATCCAGCTCGTTCTCAATTCGGTTTCGTTCCAGCCCGGCGGACGCCGGTTCGGCAGCTATTATGAGGAGGCGGGGAAGTGACCCGGCTTGGACTGCTCACCACCGCCGCGCTTGCGGTTGCTACCGTCGCCACGCCAGCCTTCGCGCAGGAGGGGCGCCAGCAGCGCCGCGCCAGCGTTCAGCCCTATATCGAGGTCGGGCAGGTGCTCACCGCCGATCTGGGCAATGGCGGCGACGTGCTGACCTATTCCACGGTTTCGGCCGGTATCGACGCGAGCATCCAGACCCGCCGCGTGCAGGTCCAGGCCAGCTATCGCTACGAACATCGCTTCTCGTACGACAAGAAGGTCGCCGACGATTCGATCCATAGCGGTCTCGTCACCGCCCGCGTCGTCGCCGCGCCCGGCTTCACGCTGGAGGCAGGCGGCATCGCCACGCGCGCACGCAGCGACATTCGCGGCGATGCTGCGGTCAATCCGGTCGGCAATGTCCGCAACACCAGCCAGGTCTATTCCGCCTATGCCGGTCCATCGCTGTCGACCCATCTCGGCCCGATGTTCGTCAACGGCGCCTATCGCTTCGGCTATACCAAGGTCGAGGCGCCGGTTGGCGGCACCGGCCTGGCCGCGGGCACGCAGCCACTCGACGTCTATGACAGCTCGACCGTCCATGTCGCGACCGCCAGCGTCGGGGTGAAGTCGGGCACTGTGCTGCCGGTCGGCCTCACCGCCAGCGGCTCCTACACCCGCGAAAATGCGGGTCAGCTCGACCAGCGGTACGAAGGCAAGTTCGGCCGTGGCGACGCCGTGCTGCCGATCGGCCGTGGTCTCGCGGTCGCGGGCGGCGTCGGATACGAGAAGATTCAGATCAGCCAGCGCGATCCGCTGCTTACCGCGGGTCCGAACCCGGTTCCGGTGGTCGATGCGGCGGGCCGTCAGGTCACCGATCCGAATTCGCCGCGCCGCATCGCCTATGATTTCGACGGCATCTTCTGGGATGCGGGCGTCATCTGGCGCCCCAGCCGCCGCACCTTCCTCGAAGCGCGTGTCGGCAAGCGGTACGGCTCGTGGAGCTATACCGGTTCGTTCAGCTATCAGATCGGCCCGGGCAGCGGTGTCCAGATCGGCGTCTATGACTCGATCGAGAGCTTCGGGCGTCAGCTCAATGGCGGTCTCGCCACGCTGCCCAATAGCTTCCTCACCAATGGCGATCCGCTGGGCAACCAGAACAGCAGCTGTGTGTTCGGCACCGCCGGCAATGCTGCGGGAAGCTGCATGAACGGCATTCTGGCATCGACCACCACCGGCAATTACCGCGCACGCGGCGTGACCGGTGTGCTGGTGCTCGGCCGTGGCGGCACCCAGTTCGGCGTCGGCGGCGGCTATTCGCGCCGCAGCTTCATCGCGCCCAGCACCGGCACCGGTAATGGCATCAACATCAACGGTGTGACCGACGAGACCTATTATGGTCAGGTGTTCGCGTCGCAGTCGCTCGGACGCAACGCGTCGCTCGGCGGCAACGCCTATCTCAGCTATTATGACAGCGGCCTGCCCGGTGCGGATGGCGTGATGGGTTGGGGCGCGAACGCGGTCTATACCCAGCGCTTCGGTCCGATCGGGGCGACGCTGGCAGCCGGCGTGTCCGGTTTCGAAGGACAGGCTAACGATAGCGCAACGTCTGCGCAGGCACTGATCGGCCTGCGGTACGGGTTCTAAGGGTCGGGGCAGAGATATGTACGACGACCATTATGGATTGAGCGGCAGGCCGTTCCAGCTGACGCCCGATCCGCGTTTCTGGTTCGATACCGCCACGCACCGCAAGGCGATGGCCTATCTCGGCTATGGCCTGAGCCAAGGCGAAGGCTTTGTCGTGATCACCGGCGATCCGGGTGCCGGCAAGACCACGCTGATGGGCCATCTGCTAGGCACGATCGATCGCGAGCGGATGAACGTGATCAAGATCGTCACGACCCAGCTCGCGCCGAACGACCTGTTGCGCCTGGTCGCGGCCGGGCTTCAGATCGATGCGAACGATCTGCCCAAGGCATCGATCCTCTCGGCGATCGAGCGCGGCCTGCACGCGGTCGCGCGCAACGGCCAGCGCACGCTGTTGATCGTCGACGAGGCGCAGTCGCTGCCGCTGGAAACGCTGGAGGAGCTGCGCATGCTCTCCAATTTCCAGGCGGGCGGCTATCCGCTGCTTCAGATCTTCCTGCTCGGCCAGCCCGAGTTCCGGCTGACGTTGCAGGATCCGCGGCTGGAGCAGCTGCGCCAGCGCGTGATCGCAATGCACCATCTCGATTCGATGGATGCCGACGAAGTCGAGCCGTATCTGATCCATCGCCTGTCGTGCGTCGGCTGGCGGGGCAAGCCGCGCTTCACCAACGATGCGGTGGCCGCCATGTACCGCTGGTCGGGCGGCAGCCCGCGTCGGCTGAACCAGCTTGCCGGCCGCGTGCTGCTGTTCGGTGCGATCGAGCAGATCGAGACCTTCGGGGCCGACGATCTCGCCACGGTGATCGCCGATCTGGACAATGATACGCCGCACAGCGCCTATGTGCCGCCCGCGCCGCAGCCGGTGGCCGAGGAGCCGTATGAGCTGCGCGAGGTCGCGCCGATCCCGATGGGATCGCCCGCGCCGCCGCCCGCAGGCGATCCGCGCCCGCTGCGCCACGACGCGGTTCAGGACCCGATGCAGCGCATCGCCGAGCTGGAAGCCCATATGAAGGAACAGGACGAGGCGCTGCGCCGCGTGCTGACGCTGCTGGTTGACTGGGTCGAGAGCAGCGAAAGCAAGGGTGTGCGCCCCGATCTCTCCGCGCTCCGCGGCAACGCGGCGTAAGCGCTCCGCATGGTCGTCAACGCCCTCTCGGTCGATGTCGAGGACTGGTTCCAGGTCGGCGCCTTCGAGAAGGTGATCGACCGGCGGGACTGGGACACGCTCGAGCATCGCGTCGAGGCCAATACCGACAAGGTGCTGGCGCTGTTCGAGGCGGGCAACGTCAAGGCGACCTTCTTCACGCTCGGCTGGGTAGCGGAGCGTTACCCCGCGCTGATGCGCCGCATCGTCGAGGCGGGGCATGAGATCGCCAGCCATGGCTGGGATCACCAGCGCGTCTTCACCATGGGACCCGAGCAGTTCCGCGCCGATCTGGCCCGCGCCCGCGCGACCATCGAAGATGCCAGCGGCGCCAAGGTCACCGGCTATCGCGCGCCCAGCTTCTCGATCGACACTCGCACCCCTTGGGCACACCAGGTGCTGGCGGAAGAGGGGTATCTCTATTCGTCGAGCGTCGCGCCGATCCGCCACGATCACTACGGCTGGACCGATGCGCCGCGTGGCGCGCACCGCCCGGTCGCCGATGCCGATCTGATCGAGATGCCGATCACCATCGCCAAGGTCGGTGGCAAGGAAGTGACCACCGGCGGCGGTTTCTTCAGGCTGTTGCCCGGCAGCATCGTCAGCACTGCGGTATCCGCCGCGAACCGCGATGCGCGCCCGGCCATCTTCTATTTCCATCCTTGGGAGATCGATCCCGGCCAGCCGCGCGTCGCCAATGCGCCGCTCAAGTCGAAGCTGCGCCACTATGCCCGGCTCGGCGCGATGGCCGGCAAGCTGAAGACGCTGATCGCCGGTCATCAATGGGGCCGGATGGACGAGATCGTTGCACGCGAAGCGGAGCGGCTGCAGTGAACGCACCCATGCTCTCGCGCCCTGTAGGCATTCATGTCGCCAATCTGGACGATCCGATCGAACGCGCGCGGATCGGCGCCTATGTGCACGATCACAAGCACGGCACCCCGTTCCACCTGCCGGCATGGAGCGCCGCGGTGGCCAAGGGATGCGGCCAGAAGAGCCACTATCTCGTCGCCGAGAAGGGCAATGGCGAGATTGCCGGCGTCATGCCGCTGACCGAATGCAGTTCGCCCTTGTTCGGCAAGGCGCTGGTCTCGGCCGGGTTCGGCGTGGGCGGGGGCATATTGGCCGACAAGCCTGACGCGGTGGCGATGCTCGCCGAGGCGTCCTGGGCGCTGGCGGGCAAGCTGAACTGCCCGACGATGGAAGTCCGTGGCGGCCCGCTGCCGGGTCCTGAATGGCATGTCGATACCGAGCGTTATCAGGGTTTCGAACGCGCGCTTGCCGCCGATGACGAAGCCGAGCTGCTGGCGATCCCGCGCAAGCAGCGTGCCGAGGTACGTAAGTCGCTCTCCAACGACCTCGATGTCAGCACGGGCTGTCATTTGGAGGACGCGCAGACCCATTATGCCGTCTATGCCGAGATGGTGCGCAATCTGGGCACGCCCGTATTCCCCCGGACTCTATTTTCCGAGGTTTTGCGGGAGTTTGGCAAATCGTCGGACATCCTTATAGTCCGCCATCGCGGGGTGGCTGTGTCGAGCGTGTTGAGTCTGTACTGGAAAGGCACCGTCTATCCCTATTGGGGAGGCGGCACCGCCGCCGCACGTGCGCTGCGCGCCAATGACCGCATGTATTTCGAATTGATGCGCCATGCCCGCGAGCGTGGCTGCACCCGCTTCGATTTCGGCCGTTCCAAGACCGGCACCGGACCGGCGGCGTACAAGAAGACCTGGGGCTTCGAGCCGCAGCCGCTGACCTATTACGAGCGCACCGCCGACGGCGAAAAGCCGCGCGACGCCAGCCCGCTCAATCCGAAATACCGGCTCCAGATCGCGGTGTGGAAGCGCCTGCCGCTCTGGGCAGCGAACGCCGTCGGGCCCTTCATCTCGAAGGGGCTTGGCTGATGGGCGACATTCTCTTCCTCGCGCATCGCATCCCCTATCCGCCGGATCGGGGGGACAAGATCCGCGGCTTCCACATCCTGAAATATCTCTCGACGAAGAAGCGTGTCCATCTGATCGCCTTCGCCGACGATCCCAAGGATCTGAAGCGCAAGGGCGGGCTTGCCCGCTATACCGGCAATCGCTCGATCATCTGGCGCGCCAAGTCGCAGACGATGGCGGCGCTTCAGGCATTGCTCTCGCATCGCCCGGTGTCGCTGACCGCGTTCGACAACCAACAGCTTCGCGCCTCGGTCGAGAATATCCTGGACCGGCATGCGATCGACACGATCTACGTCTTCTCCAGCCAGATGGCGCAATATGTGCCTCAGCGGCTGCGCCAGAAGGTGATCATGGATTTCGTCGATATGGATTCGGCGAAGTTCGCGGCGTACGCGCAGAGCAGCAAGGGCCCGATGGGCTGGATGATGGGCCGCGAAGCCCGTCTGTTGCTGGCACATGAAAAGGCCGCGGCGCGCAACGCGGACGCCAACATCTTCGTGAGCGAAGCCGAAGCCGAACTGTTCCGCGAGCGCACCGGCGCCGAGCGGGTGCAGGTGATCGAGAACGGCATCGACACCGAACAATATGATCCCTCGGCCAGCTTCAAGCGGATCGACACGATGGGCCGTCCGATCGTGTTCACCGGCCAGATGGACTATCGCCCCAATGTCGAGGGCGTGATCTGGTTCGTCGAGACGATCCTGCCGCATATCCGCGTCGATCATCCCGATGCCCGCTTCGTGATCGTCGGCCGCAACCCGACCGACGCGGTAAAGGCGCTGGCCAAGCATCCCGGCGTCACCGTGACCGGCGAAGTCGCCGATGTGCGCGGCTGGCTCGCCGCTGCGGCCGTGGTCGTGGCTCCGCTGAAGCTCGCGCGCGGCATCCAGAACAAGGTGCTGGAAGGCATGGCGATGGCTCGCCCGGTGGTGGCGTCCGCTGCGGCCGCGCAGGGCATCGAGCATGGCGACACGATCATGGTCGGCGAGACGGTGGGCGAGATCGCCACTGCGGTGAGCCAGCTTCTGTCCGATCCGAAACGGGCCGCCGAACTGGGTGCCGCCGCGCGCAAGCAGGTGCAGGAGCGCTATAGCTGGGAAGCGCGCCTCTCCGGCCTCGACGAGATTCTCGGCATCAAGCCGCGCGGGCGGAGGACGGCGGCGTGACCGCGCTGGCCGCATCGCATGCGCCGTCCGGCGTCACGTTCGATGCGCGGTGGCAGCGGCACGCGGCGATGCTCGTGGGCGTCTGGGCTGCGCTGATCCTGCTGTTCCGCCACGATGCGCGCGATCTGGTCGAGATCTACTGGACCAACACCACCTACGGACACTGCCTGTTCATTGCCCCGGTCGTTGCCTGGCTGGTGTGGCAGCGCCGCGCCGAACTGTCTCAGGTCGCACCACAGGGCTGGTGGCCCGGCCTCGCGATCGTCGCGGCGGGCGGGCTGGGCTGGGTGGTCGGCGATGCTGCGGGTGTTGCGCTGTTCCGCCATGCCGGGCTGGTCCTGATGATGCAGGGCGCGGTGGTGACCGTGCTCGGCCCCAATGTCAGCCGCGCGCTGCTGTTCCCGCTGGTCTATATGGCTTTCCTGGTGCCCTTCGGCGACTTCTTCGAGGAGCCGCTGCAGAACCTGACCGTCGCGATGATGATGCCGCTGCTGCATCTGTTCGGCGTGCCCGCCACGGTGGATGGCGTGCTGATCACCACGCCCAACGGCTATTTCGAAGTGGCCGAGGCCTGTTCGGGCGCCAAATTCCTGATCGCGATGATCGCCTATGGCGTGCTGGTCGCGAACGTCTGTTACGTCTCGTGGCGCCGCCGGATCGCCTTCATGGCGATGGCGCTGGTGGTGCCGGTGATCGCCAACGGCATCCGCGCCTTCGGGACGGTCTATGCCGCCTGGTGGACTTCGGTCGAGGCGGCCACCGGATATGATCATATCGTCTATGGCTGGGTGTTCTTCGGGCTGGTGATGGCCATTGTGCTGGCGATCGGCTGGAAATGGTTCGATCGCGATCCCGACGCCCGCTGGTTCGATCCGGCCACGCTGCAGACCCCGCCGGCAAAGCGTGTCGACGCACCTATCGCTTCGGCACTGGTGCTGACCGTCGCGGCGCTGTTCCTCGGCTGGTCGAGCGCGATTGCCGCCAGCGCCACGCCGTCGCCCGCCAATGTCGAATTGCCCAATGTCGTGGGCTGGGAACGCGCGCCGCTCAGCGGTTCGGCGGCCTGGTCGCCCAACTATCCCGGCGCCGATCACGTTCTGATGGGCCGCTATGTCGACCGGCAGGGCAGGGCGGTGGACCTTGCCGTCGCGGTCTATGACCATCAGCAGGAAGGCAAGGAACTGGTCGGCTTCGGCATCGGCCCGATCCGCCAGAACGACCGCTGGGTTCGCATCGAGGATCTGAGCAATCTGGACGGCGGCGCGGCGTTGCGCATGACCGGTCCGGGACGGGTGGAGCGCGAAGTCGTCACATGGTACCGCGTCGGCAACATCGTGACCGGGAGCGCCAACCGCGTGAAGCTCGAAACCCTTTTCGTCAAACTCTTCGGCGGCCCGCAGCGCGGCGTTGCGGTGCTGATCTCGTCCGAACGCGGCGCGGGTTATAACTCGCGCGATGCCATCGCCGATTTCCTGCGCGCCGCCGGCCCGGTCGACGTGCTTGCGGACCGCATGTCCGGCACCCGCTGATGTGCGGGATCGCGGGGCTCTACTACCCCAATATTGCCAAGCCGGTTGATCCTGCCCGCGTCGCGCAGATGGCCGACGCACAGGCGCATCGCGGTCCGGACGGATCGGGCGTGTGGACCGCCAACGGGGTAGGGTTGGGGCATCGCCGCCTGTCGATCATCGATCTGGGCGGCGGCGCGCAGCCGATGCTGACGCCGGACAGCCAGATCGCCGTCACCTACAATGGCGAGATCTATAATTTTCAGGAAGTCCGCGCCGAGCTTGAGCGGCTGGGCGCGCGGTTCCTGAGTAACAGCGACACCGAAGTGCTGCTCCATGGCTGGCGCGCGTGGGGCCCAGACATGCTGTCGCGGCTGAACGGCATGTTCGCCTTCGCGTTGTACGATGCGAAGGCCAAGAGCCTGTTCCTCGCCCGCGACCGGTTCGGCGTGAAGCCGCTTCATTATGCCCAGCTTTCCGACGGTGCGGTCGCCTTTGCGTCGGAACTGAAGGGCATCCTTGCGCATCCTTCCTTCCGTCGCGTCGCCGATTTCCGTGCGATCGAAGACTATCTCGGCCTTGGCTACGTCCCCGACGATGCCTCGATCGTCGCGGGTGTGAAGAAGCTGCCCGCGGGGCATTTCCTGCTGCTCGAACGCGGCAAGCCGGTCCCGCAGCCGGTGCAGTGGTGGGACATCGATTTCTCGCAGCGCGCGACCGGCAAGCCGAAGGACCTTGAGGCCGAACTGGTCGAGCACCTGCGCGCCGCAGTCACCTCGCGGATGATCTCGGACGTGCCGCTGGGCGCGTTCCTCTCCGGTGGCGTCGATAGCTCCGCGGTGGTCGCGATGATGGCCGAGGCCAGCCGCAGCGCGGTGAAGACCTGCACCATCGGGTTCGACGTGGCCGATCATGACGAGACCGCCCACGCGCAATTGATCGCCGAGCGATTCGCCACCGAGCATCGCAGCCGCAAGGTCGCGGCCGACGATTTCGCGCTGATCGACACTTTGGTCGATGCGTTCGACGAACCCTTTGCCGATGCCTCCGCGCTGCCCACTTACCGGGTGTGCGAACTGGCGCGCGAGAATGTCACCGTCGCGCTTTCGGGCGACGGCGCGGACGAGGCGTTCGCCGGCTATCGCCGCTACAAGTTCTTCGCTGCCGAGGAGCGGATGCGCGGCTTGCTGCCATCTGGCCTGCGCTCGGGCATCTTCGGCACGCTGGGCAAATATTACCCCAAGGCCGATTGGGCGCCACGTCCATTCCGTGCGAAGACGACCTTCCTCGCGCTCGCCGAGGGTGGCGAATATGCCTATCCCAAGGCAGTCGGCGTCACCGGACCCGATCTGCGCCAGCGGCTCTACACCCGCTCGGCACTGAAGGCGCTGGCGGGGCATAATGCCGAGCAGCGCTATACCGATACGATGCGTCAGGCCCCGGCGCGCGACGGTCTCGACCGCGCGCAATATGCCGACATCAAGCATTACCTGCCCGGCGACATCCTGACCAAGGTGGATCGCACCAGCATGGCGGTCAGCCTTGAGGCACGCGAGCCGCTGCTCGATTATCGCCTCGTCCAGTTCGCCGCGACCCTGCCGCCGTCGATGCGGATCCGGCAAGGGCAGGGGAAGTGGCTGATGAAGAAGGCGCTGGAGCCGTGGTTGCCGCGCGACATCCTCTACCGGCCGAAGATGGGCTTCGTGACGCCGATCAGCGCATGGTTCCGCACCGCGCTGGCCGACGAAGCGGCGAACCTCGCCAAGTCGAAGGTCCTTTCGGAAACCGGCTGGTTCGACACCGCGACCATCCAGTCGCTGGCCGCGGACCACCGGTCCGGCCGCGCCGAGCATGGCCGCACCCTGTGGCAACTCCTGATGCTCGAACGCAGCCTGACGCGGTTGTTCGGTTAGAGTCGTTTTCAGCGGTGCCGCCTAACCGAAAACGACTCTAGATCGATCCCGATACGATCAGTGCACGCGCCGCCTGCACCACCAGCGCGATCAGCACGAGCGTCGACAGGCCGAACAGCATGAAGCGGAAATAGACGCGGTTGATCGTCGCCTGCACCAGGCTGTGCACGATACGCAGGCCGACATAGGCCCAGGCCAGCCACAGATTATATCCGCCGCCTGCGCTGAGCAGCGTCAGGACGAAGCAGATCGCGTAGAACAAAGTCGGCTGTTCCATCAGATGGATGTAATTGTGCGCGGGCCATTGCGCCTTGTCGGCCACCACGCCGTCCAGCGCACCGGGCCGTCCGCCGACGACTTTCTTCACGTCGATGCCGACAGCCTTCATCGCCGGCATGCGCACCGCGACCAGCCAGACGAGCATGAGCAGCGACCAAGCGATCAGCGTGACCACGGGCGCAAGAATAGGTGCAATCATGATGTTCCTCCCCCAAAGATGGAGGGGAAGCTGAAGCAACCGATCACGAAACGCAACTGGAACGGCTGCAGACTAGCCGTGGTCGAAGATACGGGAGAGCTTCTCTGCCAGAGTTGCGGCGGTAAACGGCTTTACCACATAGCCGCTGCCTCCAGCCTGAGCCACCGCGATGATATTGTCCCGTTTTGCTTCGGCAGTCACGACGAGGAACGGGATGTGGTGCAGCGCCGGATCGGCGCGGATAGTCGTCAGCAGTTCCAGACCGGACATGGTCCCGAGCGTCCAGTCGCAGATGACCATGTCGAAGCCCGATTCGCGTAGTTTCGCGAGAGCTTCCGGGCCGTTTCCGGCTTCTTCGACGTTCGAAAAGCCGATCTCCTTCAGGAGATTGCGCACAATCCGCCGCATCGTGGGGAAATCATCCACGATTAGAAACCGGGTCTTCGCGTCCATCGAAACCTCCGCAGCGGTGAAGCAACGGTCGTAACCGTTACTTCACCGCAACGAAAGCGATCAGGCGAATAGCTTCGCCCAGCCGCGCTTGGCGCGATCCTTCCAGTGGCCGCGGTGATAGGCGTCGCTGGCCAGCAGCGGCATCACCGAACCGGCTTCGGCGAACACCATCTGCTCGATGCCGGTGTTCACCTTGCCCCACGAAGCCGCTTCCTGCAGCGTCGAGGACGAGCAGGCGCCGTCGCGCACGTCGGCGACGGTGATCTGAACGGCGTACTTGTGCACTTCGACGTCCTCGTGGCCGAGGATTTCGGCGCAGACGACGGTGTCCTGGATGAAGTTCTTCGGCACGCCGCCGCCGATCATCAGCAGGCCGGTGGTGCCGGCCTTGATCTTGATCTCGGTGAGCTCGCGGAAGTCGGCGATGGCGTCGAGCACCATATAGGGCTGGCCGGCCTTGGCACGGTCCACCTGATGCTTGACGAGGCCGAAGCCGGCCGACGAGTCCACGAACGCCGGGCAGAAGATCGGCACGTCATGCTCGTATGCGAGCTTGACCAGGCTGTTGTCCTTCTTGCCATGCTCGACGAGATACTTGCCCATCTCGCGGATGAAGGCGCGGCTCGAATAGGGCTTGGCTTCCAGCGTCTCGGCGATCTCGAAGATCGTGTGGTCGACGTTCTGGAGCGCTTCCTCGTCGATGTACGTGTCGTAGATGCGGTCGATATAGAGCGAACGCAGCGTGTCGTCGTCGGGGATTTCCAGCGCCTGATAATGCTTGTGGCCAAGGCCCTCGAAGAAATCCATGTCGACGATGGTCGCGCCGGTCGCAACGACCAGATCGACCATGTTGTTGCGGATCAGCTCGGCATAGAGGTCCATGCAGCCGCCGGCCGAAGTCGAACCGGCGATCACGAGGCACACGGTGCAGTCCTTGTCGGCCAGCATCTCGTTGTAGATCTTGGTGGCGCGGCCCAGGTCACGGCTGGTGAAGCTCATGTCCGCCATCGCGTCCACGATCGGGCGCGCGTCGAAGCTGGTGATGTCGATATGCTTGACCTGCTTCGACAGCAGCTCCGCCTTGCGGGTGTCGTTGATCGGCGCATTGGCCGCGGCGGTCTTGGTCAGGGTGTCGGTCATGGGATTCCCCATCTTCGCTTTGCCGCCGTCATTAGGGGACGCGGAAACCCGTAAGGAGGCGGATGCCGTAGCACCCGCCTTCCCGATCTGGCTAGAATGCAGTCGTTACAGCTTTACGACGTTCGACGGGATCGCCCGTTCCGCAGGCATGTAGAGCGAAGCCATCGGCTCGTCCTCCATCACCACGGTTTCGTCCGATCCGAAGCCGTTGAACGCGGTCCGCATCGCGGAGCCGTATGCGCCCAGCATGCCGATCTCGATATAGTCGCCGGCCTGCACGTCCGCGGGGAGCATGAAGGGACCGGTCATGTGGTCGAGATCGTCGCAGGTCGGGCCGTAGAAGCTGAACGGCATGTCGCGGGCATTGGAATCCGGCTCGCGCAGCAGCAGCACCGGGAAACGCCAGCCGATATGCGCGGCATCGAACAGCGCGCCATAGGCGCCATCGTTGATGTACAGCTCGTCGCCACGGCGCTTTTCCACGCGCACGATCAGCGAGCTGTATTCGGCGCACAGCGCGCGGCCGGGCTCGCACCACAGCTCGGACGAATAGCTGACGGGCAGCGATTCGAACGCGCGGTGGATCGTCTCGAAATAGAGTTCGAGCGGCGGCGGCTCCATGCCGGGATAGGTCGACGGGAACCCGCCACCCACGTCCACGACATCGACGGTGACGCCTGCTTCGACGATGGCCGCGCGCACGCGCTCCATCGCCTGGGCATAGGCGTCCGGCGACATGGCTTGCGAACCGACATGGAAACAGATGCCCAGCGCGTCCGCCACCTGGCGGGCCGCGATCAGCAGTTCCTTGGTCTCGCCCGGCATCACGCCGAACTTCGATGCGAGGCTCAGCTTCGACAGGTCGGAAGACACGCGGATGCGAACGCACAGCGTCAGGTCCGCGGCGCCGTTGGTGGCGCCGACGATCTTGTCCAGCTCCTCCATCGAATCGAGACTGAAGGTGCGCACGCCATGCTCGAAATAAGCCTGACGGATCGCTTCCTCGGCCTTGACCGGATGCATGAAGCACAGAGTGGCTTCAGGCAGGGTGCGGGCGACCAGACGCACTTCCGCGATGGAAGCGACGTCGTAATGCGTGATTCCGCTGTCCCACAGGATCTGCAGGAGTTCGGGCGACGGATTCGCCTTCACGGCATACATCGAGCGACCCGGAAACTTCTCGACGAAGAAGCGGGCGGCACGCGATGCGGCGTGCGGACGAATGAGCGTGACCGGCTGGACCGGTCGAAGGGTGGTAGCTAACCCCAGCGCGCTATGATGCTTGTGCAACTCAAGGGACCTCCAAGTGGCTTGCGCCTACGGTGACAAAAAGCTGCCTTGCGGTTGGAAGTCCCATGGGGCAGCGGAAGGCGCACATAGGGTCGGTGAGTCTGCGTGTAAAGTGATTCTGAATCCGTATTTCTCCGGCGGGGATAAAATGTGACAATTCTGCGACAACCGACACGGGCAGGGGTCCGCGACGCTGCTGCGAAGATCGCGGCGATTCTTCCGCAAACCCCTCTTTTGACTGCAGAAATTCACGGGACCCCGGTCGCGTTCAAATGCGAGAGTCTGCAGCCAATCGGCGCGTTCAAGATACGCGGCGCATGGCATCGGCTCACCGCATTGGACGCCGCGACTCGCGAAAAGGGCGTGGTCGCTTTTTCGTCCGGAAATCACGCGCAGGGCGTCGCCTGGGCAGCGCGGCGGCTCGGCATTCCCGCGGTGATCGTGATGCCGGCCGATGCGCCGAAGGTGAAGCTCGATGCGACCATGGCGATGGGTGCGGAGGTGGTCCGATACGACCGCATGACCGAGAGCCGCGAGAAGATCGCGGCGCATCTCGCCCATGCCCGCGGCGCCACTCTGGTGCCCAGCTTCGACGATGCGTGGATCATCGAGGGGCAGGGGAGTCTCGGCATCGAGGCGATGACCCAGATGGTCGAGATGAAGCTTCCCGATCCGATGCATGTGATCGTGCCCTGCGGCGGCGGCGGGCTGGCCGCGGGCGTCGCGTTGGCGCTGCCCGAAGCCGAGATCGTCCTTGCGGAACCCGAGGGGTGGGACGATATGCGCCGCAGCCTGGACGCGGGCTGGATCGAGCCGGTTGGCGACAATCCGCCCGAGACGGCGTGCGATGCGCTCCAGACCAAGGAAGTCTCGCCGCTGACCTTCGACGTTTTGTCGCGGCGTGGCGCGACCGGCGTGGCGGTGAGCGAATATGAGGTGCGCGAGGCCCAGCGCTGGGCGGCACGCACGCTCAAGCTGGTGGTGGAGCCGGGCGGCGCAGTGGCGCTGGCGGCGTTGCTGGCGAGGAAGGTCGAAATCAAGCCGGGGACGCTCGTGATCCTCTCCGGCGGCAATGCGGATCCGGACGCCTATGCCCGGGTCCTGGCGACGAAGGACTGAGTGAAGGTGCAGCGTGTTTCCGGCAATATCCTCGCCAATCTGCTGAGCGGCGGCGCGTGGCTGCTGACGCATGGCGTCTACGGCATCCTGCGCGTGATTTACCGCCGCGACGTGAAGTGGATGGCGCTGTTCGCGGGTATCGTCGTCGCGCTGGTGCTGTTGATCAAATGGGTACTGTGACCCCCCAGATCGGCGTCGCGGCATCGGCGTTGCTCAGCATCATGATGCTGGCCGCCATCGCGCTCGCATGGGGCGGCTGGCGGATGTACTCGAAACACGGCGACAAGCGGAAAGGCGTGCTGATGTGGATCTGCGCCGTGATCCTGCTGGCCAATGTCGCGATCTGGACAATCTGAGATGCTCAATTCCACCGGCCCAGCGCTGATCCGCTACGAAACCCCCGAATTCCTCGTGCTGCGCCCGGGCAGCTGGGTGCTGTGCGCCGTATCGGGCGAGCGGATCGATCTGGAAGACCTGAAATACTGGAGCGCCGAGTTCCAGGAAGCCTATCGCGGCGCCGAGGAAGCCAGCGCCGCGATGCTGGCCGGCGGGGCGGCGAAGCTGAAGAAGGGCTAATCCAGCAGCTTCAGCGCAAGGGTCTCGATCTCATCAGCCCATGCGAGGCGTTGCCGCCAGGGTTCAGGGATGCCGCTCGCACCATATAGCGCCCCGGCGAGCTGGCCGGTGATCGCAGCGACCGTGTCGGCATCGTCGGCAAGGTTGGCGGCAAGCAGGATCGCTTCCTCGAAGCTGTGGGTCGTGCCCACACACCATAATGCGGCTTCGAGGCTATCGACGACATAGCCGCTCGATGCGATTTCGCCGCGCGCCTTGCTGCGCCACGACCCGTTCAGGATGGCAGCGATCTTATCCGAGCCGGTTGTCTCATGCGGCTCCAGTATCGCTTCGCGGCTCTCGCCCAGAATCGCGCGCCGGACGAGCAACGCATAGGCCGTACAGGCCGCGATGCATTCCTCGGCTCCATGCGTGATCCGGCTTTGGTCGCGGGCGACGCGTGTGGTTTCCTCCTCGCTGCGGCTGGCTCCCCAGATCGCGACCGGCGAGAGGCGCATCAGCGACCCGTTGCCTGCGCTCTTGGGGTCGCTCGATCCAGAGAAGGGATCGTCATATTCTTCGAAGCGGACCAAGGCACCTCGAGTGGCAATGCCGATATCGAAGCAGGTGCCGGTGCAGCTATACTGGCCCCGGCGATACCAGTTGAGAAACCGCACTGCGCAATCATGCGGATTGAAGCTCGGAACCGCCACAAGGCTGTGTCCCAGCGCGAGCGCCATGGCCGTATCGTCGGTCCATTGACCGGGCTTCAGGTCGAACGGGCCGCCGCCGATCATGTCGGTCAGGGGCGGCTGGACATCGCGCAGCTGAAACTCGAGCGTCGTGCCGACGGCGTCGCCCACGGCGAGGCCCATCAGCGCACCAACGGCCCGGTCCTTCAAACTGTCGGAAGCCAAGGCCTCAGCCCTTGGCTACGCTCTTCGTCTTCAGCAGGTGCAGCGCCCCGAAATAAGCCGAGGTACCGGTGACGATGATCGTCAGCAGCGGCCATCCCGCGCCCTGGCCTGGCGTCAGCGCGCCAGCGACGAACATCAGCGCGATCGGCACCAGCACCAGCGCCGCGGCGACGGCCCAGCCGATGTTGTTGAGGGGACGCGCGCTCAGGATCGGAGCGCCCGGTTCGTAGCGGAACATCGCGTTGCTCGTGTCGGTCATGGCGAGCAGCCTAGCCGATCGCGCGGGGGCGCTCAATCATGGTCGGGATGCTGGCGATTGCTCAGCCGGATCGCCTCGGCCCATTCGGGCGCGTCCGCGCCGGTCTCGCCTTCGTCGGGCAGGCCGCAAAGCCGTTCGAACCACGGCATGCGGGCTTCGCTGCCCATCTGCACCCTCGGTTCGAATGCTGCCGGATCGTCCAGCGTGCCGATCATCAGGTTGGTTCGCCCGCTGCTGCCGCGATAGAAGACCGGCGTGCCGCACGCAGCACAGAAGCCGCGATCGACATGTTCGGAGCTGCGGAAGGTGGCGGGCACGCCACGCGTCCATTCCAGCGCGTCGTTGGGCGCCGCGACCAAGGCCGCGAACAGATTGCCGCTGGCCTTCTGGCACATGCGGCAATGGCAGAGGTGCGAATTGTCGAGCATCGCCGTCGCCCGGTAACGGACCGCGCCGCACTGGCAGCCGCCCGTCACCGTGACGTCGATGCGATCCATCACCGGCCAGAAATCAGCGGATCGGCGAGTTGGGATCGAGACGCATGTCCAGATACTTGTCCACGCTGCCCATCAGCTCTTCCATCTCATGCTCGAAGAAGTGGTTCGCGCCCGGGATGGTGTCGTGATGGATAGTGATGTGGCGCTGAGTGCGCAGCTTGTCGACCAGCTTCTGGACAGCACCCGGCGTGACCACTTCGTCATTCTCGCCCTGGATGATGATGCCCGACGAAGGGCAAGGGGCAAGGAAGGTGAAGTCGAACATGTTCGCCGGCGGGGCAACCGAGATGAAGCCGCGAATCTCCGGGCGGCGCATCAGCAGCTGCATGCCGATCCACGCGCCGAAGCCGAAACCAGCCACCCAGGTGGTCGAGGCTTCCGGGTGGAAGCTCTGCACCCAATCGAGCGCCGACGCGGCGTCGGACAGTTCGCCGATGCCGTTGTCGAACGTGCCCTGGCTCTTGCCCACGCCGCGGAAGTTGAAGCGCAGGGTCGCGAAGCCGCGGCGCTGGAAGGTCTTGTACAGTTCCTGCACGATGCGGTTGTTCATCGTGCCGCCCGCATTGGGATGCGGGTGCAGGATCATCGCCACGGGCGCGCGCGGCTTGGGCGCAGGGGCGAAACGGCCTTCGAGGCGGCCTTCCGGGCCGGGGAAAATGACTTCTGGCATCGATGACCTTTGAAATTCTTGGGCGCCGGTGGAGCGCGTGAAGTTGCGCGCTATATAGGCACAGCGCCTTTCTGCGCAATTGGAACGATCAACTTGGCCGAACGCATCTATCTCGATCATGCCGCAACCTCGCCGATGCGCCCCGAAGCGCGCGAAGCGATGATCGAGGGGATGCTGCACTGGGCCAATCCGAGCAGCCCCCATGCCGATGGCCGCGCCGCGCGCCGCCAGATCGAGGATGCGCGCCGCCGGATCGCGCAGAAGCTCAACTGGGGCGGGCACCTGATCTTCACCAGTGGGGCCAGCGAAGCGCTGATGCTGGCGCTGGGCCGCGCGAAGGGCGGGCCGCGGATCGTCTCCGCCGTCGAGCATGACGCGGTGCTGCGTGCCGCGCCCGGCGCCGAGGTGATGCCGGTCACGCGTGAGGGCGAATTCGATACCGACTGGCTGAAGGAAAGGCTGGCGGTTGGCGACCGGCCGGTCGTGACGGTCCAGCATGTGAACCCGGAGACGGGTCGCAAGAATCTGGTTGGCGGCATCACGCATATGGTGCGCGGCGCGGGCGGGCTGGTGGTCGCCGATTGCGCCCAGTCCGCGGGTAAATATCCGCTGCCGGTCGCCGACATGACCGTGATCTCGGCGCACAAGCTGGGCGGGCCGCCGGGCGTGGGCGCGCTGCTGGTCCATGACATCGTCACGCTGGAGCCGACCGGCGGGCAGGAGTTCGGGTATCGCGGCGGAACCGAGAACCTTCCCGCGATCCTCGGCTTCGCGGCGGCGCTGGAGGCGTGCCGGCAATGGGTGGACGAGGATATGCTCGCGGCGCTGCGGCGGATGCGCGATGCGATCGGCGATGCGGGCGGGCGCTTCGTCGGCGGCTATGGCGAGTTCAGCGGCTATATCTTCCCCATCGCGATGCCAGGGATGGATGCGCGCATACAGGTGATGCGGTTCGACATGGCAGGATTCTCGGTCTCGGCGGGCAGTGCCTGCGCTTCGGGCACGCTGAAGCCGAGCCGGGTGCTGGCCGCGTTCGGCATCGCGCCCGAGCTGGCGGCCTCCACCATCCGCATGAGCATCGGCTGGAGCACCACGCCGGCCGAGATCGATGCCTTCACCGAAGCCTGGGTGAAGATCGCTGCCGAGGCATCGGCCCGCGCATGATCTATCTCGATTATCAGGCGACCACGCCGCTCGCACCCGAAGCCTTTGCCGCGATGCGGCCGTGGCTGGAGAGCAATTTCGCCAACCCGCACTCCGCTCATGCTCCCGGCCGTGCGGCCAAGGCAGCGGTGGCGGTGGCGCGCGATCAGGTGGCGGGGCTGCTGCCCGAGCATGGCGACGTCAACTTCACCAGCGGCGCGACCGAGGCGCTCAACTGGGCGATCAAGGGTGTGGGACCGGGACGCATCGTCACGCTGGCGACCGAGCATGCCGCTGTCCTCGATACCGCCGCGACGCGCGACGTGGAGGTGCTGGCAGTAGGCCCGGACGGCCGGGTCGATCTGGACCTTGCCCGGGCATCGATCCGCCCCGGCACGGCCTTGGTCTCCGCGATGCTGGTCAACAACGAGATCGGCACGATCCAGCCGGTCGCGGAGCTTGCCGCGATGGCGCATCAGGTCGGTGCGCTGTTCCTGTGCGACGCGGTGCAGGGCTATGGCCGCGTGCTGATCCCCGAGGAATGCGATCTGATCGCCATATCCGCGCACAAGATCCATGGGCCGAAGGGCTTGGGCGCATTGTGGATCCGCGATGGCGTTAAGCTCACCCCGCTGATGCATGGCGGAGGACAGGAATCGGGCGGCCGTTCGGGCACGCTCTCGCCTGCCTTGTGCGCCGGGTTCGGTGTCGCGGCGCGCATCGCCAAGGAGCGGTTCGGTGCGGACCATGCCCATGCCGAGCAGCTGTTCCGCGCGGCGCTCGCGCATCTTGGGCCGGAATGGGTGCTCAACGGCTCGGAAGATCATCGCTATCACGGCAATCTCAACCTGCGGCTCGAAGGCCTCGACGTCGCCCGGCTGATGTCGGACCTGCGCGATATCGCCTTCTCGGCCGGTTCGGCCTGTGCCAGTGGATCGGGCCGTCCCAGCCATGTGCTGCACGCGATCGGCCTTTCCGCTGCCGAAGCACGGTCGAGCATCCGTCTTGGCTTCGGCCGCTATACTACCGAGGACGAGCTGATCGCCGCGCTCACCCGCATCGACACCGCCGCCCGCAGCCAGAAGGTCGCCGCATGATCCGTGTCCGCTTCGTCGCAGCCGATGGCGAAACCCGCGAAGTCTCCGCGCCCGCGGGTTCGGGCCTGCTCGAGATCGCGCAGGCCGATGGCCAGCCGCTGGAAGGGACATGCGAGGGCCAGATGGCCTGCTCCACTTGCCATGTCATCGTCGCCGCCGAGGATTTCGATCGCCTGCCGCCCGCGGTGGAGGAAGAGGAGGACATGCTCGACCTCGCTTTCGGTGCGACCCGCACCAGCCGGCTCGCCTGCCAGATCGTGCTGACCCCCGAACTCGACGGCCTCACCGTCCGCATGCCGCCCGAGCATCGCGACATGCAGGGGCGCTGAAAATAATTTCGCGGCTCATGTCACAACCGGCAGCGCCATCTCGTCATGCATTCGGAACCCAACCGAAAGGACATGACATGGATACCCGCCTGAACCCCTTCGCCGCCGATCCCGCCACGATGAAGGCGTTCATCGACTTCAGCATGGGGATCAGCCCCAATCTGATCGATCCGCACCTGGCTCATCTGGTCAAGATCCGCGCTTCGCAGCTCAACGGCTGCGCGAACTGCCTCCACATGCATGCCGCCGAAGCGCGCAAGGACGGAGAGAGCGAGGACCGCATCCTGCTGACCGGTGCATGGGAAGAAGCGCCGCTCTACACTGATCGCGAACGCGCCGCGCTCGCCTGGACCGACGCACTGACGCTGCTCGGCGAAAGCCATGCGCCGCGCCACGTCTATGACGAGCTCACCGCGCATTTCAGCGACGACGAGATCGTGAAGCTGACCATGACCATCGCACTGATCAACGCCTGGAACCGCTTTGGCGCGGGCCTGCGCATGACCCAGAGCTTCGGCGTGCGGAAAGCGGCTGCCTGATGGGCAACGCGGCCGAGAGCTTCGATCCCATCCGCCCGAGGCTGATCCGGGTGGCGTACCGGATGCTGGGATCGGTCGCGGATGCCGAGGATGTGGTGCAGGATGCCTTCCTGCGCTGGATGGCCGCGGATCGCGATGCGGTGAAGGAGCCTGAGGCGTTCCTTCGCCGCGTCGTGACCCGGCTGTGCCTCGATCAGCTCAAGTCCGCCCGCGCCCGGCGCGAGACCTATGTCGGGCCTTGGCTGCCCGAGCCGGTGGTCGAGGCCGAAGACGAGGTGGAGGACGTGACCCTGCCGCTGCTGATCGCGCTCGAACGTCTGTCGCCGCTCGAACGCGCGGCCTTTCTGCTCCACGACGTGTTCGGCATCGGTTTCGACGAGATCGCCGAGACGATCCAGCGCGATCCCGCCGCCTGCCGCCAGCTCGCCAATCGCGCCCGCGCGCATGTCCGTGCCGATCGCCCGCGCTTCGACATGCCCGAGGCGCATGGCATGGAGATCGCAGCGGCCTTCTTCGCTGCCTCGCGCGAGGGTGACATGAGTTCGCTGCGGGGCCTGCTTGCGCAGGATGTCGAATTCTATTCGGACGGCGGCGGCAAGCGGTCCGCGGGACTCAAGCCGATCTTCGGCATCGACAATCTGATCAAGCTCCACGCCAGCCTCGCGCGTTTCTTCACCGGTGGCCAGTCGCGGCTGCTACGCTATGGCCGGATCAACGGTCTGCCGGGCTTCGTCTCGATGGAGGCGGATGGCGTGATCCAGACGACTGCGCTGGATATCGCCGACGGGAAGGTGAGGGCGATCTACATCGTCCGCAATCCCGACAAGCTGGCGCATCTGGAACCGCGGGCGCTGCACTGAGCCCGCGGAACCATTTGCCCTCTCCCGGCGTCGAACCCCCAAGCGGGGTTAACGGCCTGTCAGTCAGGAGAGTGCATTTATGAAGATCCTCCCCCTTGCCGCTGCCGCGGTGCTTGCGGCGTTTGCGGTTCCCGCCAGCGCCTCGGTCGCGGTCAGCCCAGCCGCCGCACCGATTTCCGGTTCGCTGGTGACCACGATGATTGGGGCGAGCGGCAGCGCCGCCCTCGAACAGGATCGCCGCTATGGCCGCGACCGCCGCTATCAGCGCGACCGCCGTTACGAGCGCCGTCATCACGCCCGCCGCAGCTATTGGAAGCGGACTTGCCGCACCTATTGGCGTAACGGCCACCGCCAGCGCGATTGCCGCCGGGTGCGCTACTGGCGCTAAGCCGCTGAGTTGGGGCGGCCTCCGGGTCGCCCCTCTTGCGTCGGGGATCGGCTTCCACCATATGCCCGCCCGGGAGTCGGGCGGACGTGGTCGTCGCCAACCTGGTCAGATCCGGAAGGAAGCAGCCACAACGATTTCGCCGCGGGTCGTTCCGGCTCCCACCGCAGCCGCCAAGATTTAGCGAAGCTAAAGCGCGATAAGCGGCTGCGCGGCCGGCGGCGCGGAAAGCGCCGACCGACGACGCGGCTTTGCCGCGGCGCTATTCGAGCATTACCCGATCGCGTTGCGATAATATTGGCGGCGGGCCTCGCTCATTGTGAAAATGTCGCTTTCGCTCCAGCCATAGGCCTTTGACAGCGCCACGACATCCTCCAGGATCGCGATGCCGCGCCGGCTTATCCTCCGCCATAGAATTTCGTCGATGTTGATCCCTGCCATCCAGTCATGCGCGCAACTGGTGCAGGACAGTGCGGCTTCGGGTGCGGGATCGACTTCCAACTGCTCGGCGCGAAGCGTGAATTCGATACGCTCGCCGCAGCGGGGGCAGGTCGCCTCCAGCGGCATCGATTGCCCGAACAGATTGACGTGAAGGGCCAGGAGCCGCGTATGTCGCGATCCTGCATCGAGCGCAGCGAGTTCGGCCTGTGTCGCGTCCGGAGACTCTGCGGCCAGCATGGCAAGGGTCCGCGTCTCGGGCGTGCCGTCGATATCCGCTTCGCAGATGGCAAGGATATAGGAGGGGCTGGGTTCGCGCGCGGTCATTGGCTGGCCGGCAAGTTGAAGTTGGGTTCGCCGGGTTCCGATATCGACATATCCCGTTCCCAGCCTTCATTTTCGAGCTTGAGCATGCTGATCGCGACCGCATTCCCGTTCGCATCCAGCTCGGGTAGCGCGACGAATTCGGACGGCCAGCAGCGATAGATGTTGTAGGCGATCACCCTCTGTCCGGCCTCGTTATAGACTTCCAGGGCGATGTCCTTGCGGAAGTCCTTGAGAGAAACGGCAGGATCGCCGGTTTCGGCATTCTGATAATCCCAGACCTTGTTCGCCCACTGCTCGAACGCCGGGTCATGGGTTACCCCGCGCTCCAGCGTGATCGCGGCGTACTCGCTCTGGCCTGGCATCCGGCGGGGCGTTGCGGGATCGCCGCCTGCGCGGTGAGTCACCACCTGCGTCGTTCGCGTGAGCGCGGAAACCTTCGAGATGCCGGCGACATATTTGCCATCCCATTTCAGCCGGAATTTGTAATTCCGGTAGGGATCGTAGCGATAGGTCGCTTTGGGGAAGTCGGTATTTTCCGGCATATTCGTGCAGCCATATATCAGGACAGTCCGTCGGTCAGCCTTCGACATTCGCGGGGCGGTGGACTAGATATGCGCGAGATGTCCGATTCCTTCCTTGGCCTCGACGAACCGCCCCAGCCGCAAAAGGCTGAGGCCTATCGCGTCCTTGCCCGCAAATACCGGCCGCAGACCTTTTCCGAGCTGATCGGGCAGGATGCGATGGTCACCACGCTGGGCAATGCGATCAAGCGTGACCGGCTGGCGCATGCATTCCTGCTGACCGGCGTTCGCGGGGTGGGCAAGACCTCGACCGCGCGGCTGATCGCCAAGGCGCTCAACTGCATCGGGCCGGACGGGCAGGGTGGGCCGACCATCGATCCGTGCGGCGTGTGCGAGCCGTGCCGCGCCATCGCCGAGGGACGCCATATCGACGTGATCGAGATGGACGCCGCGTCGCATACCGGCATCGACGATATCCGCGAGATCATCGAGGCGTCGCGCTATTCGGCGGTCTCGGCGCGCTACAAGATCTACATTATCGACGAAGTTCACATGCTCTCAAAGGCCGCGTTCAACGGCCTGCTCAAGACGCTCGAGGAACCGCCGGCCCATGTGAAATTCCTGTTCGCCACCACCGAGGTGAACAAGGTGCCGGTGACGGTCCTGTCGCGCTGCCAGCGTTTCGACCTGCGCCGCATCGGGGCGGACAAGCTCGCCGCGCATTTCGCCTATGTGTGCGAAGCCGAAGGCGTCGAGGCCGAGCCGGAAGCGCTGATGCTGATCGCGCGTGCGGCCGAGGGTTCGGCGCGCGATGGGCTGTCGATCCTCGACCAGGCGATCGCCCATGCGGGAATCGAAGGCGACATGGTTCGTACCGAAGCGGTGCGGGCGATGCTTGGCCTGTCGGACCGCGGCGCGATCCGCGATCTGTTTGGCTTGCTGCTGTCGGGTGACGCGTCGGCCGCGCTGGCGTCGCTGCGGGGGCAGTATGACCTTGGCGTCGACCCGCAGGGCGTGCTGCGCACGCTGTTGGAGACCGTCCACGCCACCACGCTGATGAAGCTGGGCACCGAAGCCAATCCGGCCCAGTCGGCCGAGGAAGTGAAGGCGCTGGAGCGCTGGGCCGCGGGACTGAGCTTCCCGATGCTCCACCGTTTGTGGCAGCTGATCCTGCGCGGGCATGATGAGGTGGCGCGTGCGGTGCTGCCGATCGAGGCGGCCGAGATGGCGCTGCTCCGCGTGATCCATGCCTCACAGCTTCCCGATCCGGGCGAACTGGCGCGGCAGATCGCCAGCGGCGCGATTGCCGCGCCCGCGCCGGGTGCTCCGTCGGCGAGCGCCGAACCGGCCATGCCGCGCGACATGGCCGAGCTTGCGCAGCATCTGGAGACCAACAACCGTTACGGGCTTGCCGAGCAGGTCCGCCATTTGCTGCGCCCGATCCGGTTCGAGGGGACCGAGGTCGAATTCACCTCGTCGCGGCCATTGCCGATCGATTTCGTCCGCGAGCTTTCCGCCGCGATGCGCGAAACCACCGGCAAGAACTGGAAATTGCTGACGGGATCGGACACTGGCGGACAGACGTTGCGTGAGATGGAGGCCGAGAATGCGGCTGCCGAGCGCAATGCGGTGCTGGCCTCGCCTCTGGTGGCGGCCGCGATGGAAGCCTTTCCGGAAGCCGAGCTGATCGGCTGGACCAAGACAGGAAGTTGAGATGAAGAGCCTCGAAGACATCATGGCCATGGCGCAGAACGTCCAGGCCGAACTGACCAAGGCACAGGCCAATCTCGATACGATCGAGGTCGAGGGCGTGTCGGGCGGTGGCCTGGTCAAGATCCGCTGCTCGGCGAAGGGCCGCATCCTGAGCATGGATATCGACGATTCGCTGCTGAGCGTGTCGGAGAAGGGCATGCTGGAGGACCTGCTGGCCGCGGCGTTCAACGATGCGCGGGCCAAGGCCGATGCCGCGTCGCAGGAAGCGATGGGCAAGATGACCGCGGGCCTGCCGCTCCCGCCGGGCTTCAAGCTGCCCTTCTGACGGAACAGCCGCGCACTGCCTTCGTTGGGACCGCAAGGTTCCACGAGGAGGCTCGCATGAGCGACGAAGTGACGAAGGTGGGCGGAGAGCCCTCGACGGTGATCATCGAACGGCGCGGCGGTAGCGGTGCCGGGCTGCTGATCGCGGTGATCCTGCTGGTCGCGGTGGCGATCGGCGGGGTCTATCTGTTCACGCAGGGCAAGAACGACGCGATCCGCACCGAAGCGATTTCCGACGCTGCCAAGGGCGTCGAGGGTGCGGCGGACAAGGTCGGCGATGCTGCCGACAGAGCCGGAGACGCGATCAGCGGCAGCGGCGAGAAGAAGAAGGAATAGCGTCGGTTATTTCAGGCAACCGTCCAACCCGTCGCCGCGTACCACGCCGATGCGCGCGGTGATCGAATTGCCGTAGCGGCGGGTGAAGCCCTTCGGGTCGATCCCGGCGCGCTTCTTGGGCAGGGGCAGGACGGCGGCGATCTGCGCCGCCTCGCGCGGGGTCAGCTTCGAGGCGTCATGCCTGAAGTAGCGCTGTGCACCCGCATTGACACCATAGGTGCCGATGCCGGTCTCCGCGATGTTGAGATAGACCTCCATGATCCGCCGCTTGCCCCAGATATTTTCGATCAGGACGGTGAAATAGGCTTCCAGCCCTTTGCGGAAATAGCCGCCGCCTTGCCACAGGAACACGTTCTTGGCGGTCTGCTGGCTGATGGTGGAGCCGCCGCGGATGGTCTTCTTGCCGGTCGCGTTGCGCGCGGCGGCGGCGGCGATGGCGCGATAGTCGAACCCGCCATGCTCGCAGAAGCGCGCATCTTCGGCGGCGATCGCTGCGCGGGCCATGTTGGGTGACATTTCGCTGAGCGACATCCAGTCCTTCCGGACGCCGTTGCCCGCGAAGATATCCCCGATCATCGTCCAGGTGATCGGCGGCGGCACGAAACGGAAGATCACCACCATCAGCACCGACAGCAGCACGAACGCGCCGACGCCCTTGGCGATCCAGATGCCGATGCGCGCCAGCCATGACCGGGCCTTGCGCGGCCTGGCCGGGGCCTCGATCGCTTCGATATCGGGCAGCGGGCGCCGGCCGAGCGGGATCGGCGCGGCGGCGGGAGGCCAGCCCTGCGGGGTGGAGACCTGAACCGTGGTGGCCTGCGCGGCGGCGCGTGGCGGCGGCGCGGGTTCCGGATCGAATTCCAGCCCCTCATCCGGTTCCGGCGCGTTGCCCGGTTCGAACGGATCGATGGCGGGTTGCTCCCAGTCCGGCTTCTCCGGTTCGGGGGGCAGTTTGCCGTCCGTTTCGTCGCCGTTCTGATCGCTCATGCAATGCCATTTGCCCGGCCCGCGCGCGGCGGGCAACCTGCATCAACTGTCCCGCGCGTCCCGCGACGGGTTTTCGGGATCAGTCGAGCGCAGTGCCGTCATCGGGGCAATAGCGCGTGCCCGCGGGCAGTCCCTTGCCGCATTGCGGGCAGTTGGTGAGCGGCGCTTCGGGTGGCCGGGCGAGGGCACCGCGCACGCGCTGCGCTACCTCGGCCTCGCGCCCGCTATAGGTGAGCCACGCCATCACCGCCGATGCCAGCAGTGCAAGGATCGCCAGCCAATAGCCGTATTCCCAGTCGACCTGGATCATCGCCATCGCGGCGGTCACGTCGTTGCGCGCTGCCTCGGCGCGAAGGGGCGCTTCGGCGAGCAGGCTTTCCTTGCTGTAGCGAATCGTGCCCACCCAGATGAGGAGCGTTGCTACCAGCGAAGTTCCGATCACCAGCGCCGCCTTGCCTCGGCTGCGCTGGGTGAAAGCCACCGCAAAGCCGATTGCCACCACGATCAGCGCCAGCATCACTAGCGGATTGGCCGTTGTGTTCGATAGCGAGGGATCGAGATGAGAGGTGAAACGGCCAAACGCGATGCCGAAGCCGGTCGCGCCGACGATCTTGGTGCCGGAACAGGAAACGGTCAGCCACGGAAGGACGAAGGCGACCAGCGCCAACCCCTTGGGAATCTTGATCCATTTCCACATGGGCTGTTCCTCCCATCACGCCTGTGACGGGAGGAACGCTATGCCCATATCAGGCGGTCAGCAACCGCTTCTCGCCGGCGATGCGCATCATCGCCTTCTGGAGCTTCTCGAAGGCGCGGACCTCGATCTGGCGCACACGCTCGCGCGAGACGCCATAGACCTGCGAGAGTTCCTCGAGGGTCTTGGGATCGTCGGTCAGGCGGCGCTCGGTCAGGATGTAGCGCTCGCGCTCGTTGAGGTCCTCCATCGCGTCGACCAGCATCGAGTGGCGGACGTCCGCCTCCTGAGCTTCGGCCACGACTTCGTCCTGAAGCGCGCTGTCGTCCTGCAGCCAATCCTGCCACTGACCCTCGCCATCCTCGCGCATCGGCACGTTGAGCGACGTGTCGCCGCCCATCGCCATGCGGCGGTTCATCGAGGTGACTTCCTCCTCGGTCACGCCCAGATCGGTGGCGATCTTGGCGAGATGCTCGGGGGACAGGTCGCCATCCTCGAACGCGTCGAGCTTGGCCTTCATCCGGCGCAGGTTGAAGAACAGCTTCTTCTGCGCGGCGGTGGTGCCCATCTTCACGAGCGACCAGCTGCGCAGGATGAATTCCTGGATCGAGGCGCGGATCCACCACATGGCGTAGGTCGCCAAGCGGAAGCCCCGGTCGGGCTCGAACTTCTTCACGCCCTGCATCAGGCCGATATTGCCCTCGGAGATCAGTTCCGAGACGGGCAGGCCGTAGCCGCGATAGCCCATGGCGATCTTCGCCACGAGTCGCAGGTGCGACGTCACGAGCTGCGCAGCGGCCTCGGGGTCGCCATGCTCCTGGAAACGCTTTGCAAGCATGTATTCCTGCTCCGGCTGGAGCAGGGGAAACTTCTTGATCTCAGCCAGATAGCGGTTGAGGCTCGCCTCCCCGCCAAGCGCGGGGATCGTCGCCGGGACGTTGCTTCCGCTAGCCATGATCACTTCTCCCTTTCACTGGGCAGACCGCCTTGTTCCCTGAATAGGCGAACATTCGGTCTGCCGAAAATCATACGATGAGGTTATCGAACAGTTCCTGCATATCCGCAGGTATTTCGCTATCGAACGCCAAAGCGTTACTTTTCACCGGGTGGATGAACCCCAGATGGGCCGCATGCAAGGCCTGGCGCCGGAAATTCAGGGTTTCCAAAACCTGCCGATGCGACTTGCGGGTACTGCCATAAACCGGGTCTCCGATCAGCGGATGGCCGATCGATGCCATATGGACGCGCACCTGATGGGTCCTGCCGGTCTCGAGCCGGCATTCCATCATTGCCGCGTCACGAAGCAGGCGCAGCTTCCGCCAGTGCGTGATCGCGTGCTTGCCCTGACTCTCGCCGACGATCGCCATCTTCTTGCGATTGCTGGACGAACGGCCGAGCCGGGCTTCGATCCTTCCTTCCGCGGCCGAAGGATTGCCCGCGACGATCGCCTTGTAGCGGCGATCGATCGTGTGCGCCTTGAACTGCTCGGCCAGATGGACATGCGCGCGGTCGGTCTTGGCCGCGACCATCAGGCCCGACGTATCCTTGTCGATCCGGTGGACGATCCCCGGCCGCGCCACGCCGCCGATGCCGGAAAGGCTTCCCTGGCAATGGTGCAGCAGCGCGTTGACCAGGGTCCCGTCGAGATTACCCGCGGCGGGGTGGACGACCAGCCCCGCCTGCTTGTCGATAACGATCAGATGCTCGTCCTCGAACACGATGTTGAGCGCGATATCCTGCGCCTCGTTATGCGCGGGCTCCGGGTTCGGGATGGTCACGTTGAACAGCGCGCCGCCGACCGCCTTCTTCTTCGCGTCGCGGATCAGGCCATCGGGGCCGGAAACCTGCCCGGCGGCGATCAGCACCTTCAGTCTTTCGCGGGAAAGGATCGGAAGCGCATCGGCAAGCGCACGGTCGAGACGCCAGCCATCGGCCGTGTCCGCAATGCGTGCTTCGTGCGTAGTCACCCCCCGGTCCATTATGTAGGTGAAGATGGGTATGCGGTGCAGAATTTCAAGGTGCGTTGCCGAAACAATACGCTCCGACGCGCGGGCTGCGGCGCCGCGCGAGGCGTGCGGATTGCTGTTCGGCGCGGCGCGTGAAATCACGGCGGCGCAAGTTGCTGAGAATGTGTCGGAAACGCCGGAAACACGGTTCGAGATCGATCCCCGGGCGCTGTTCGCGGCGATGCGTTCCGAGCGTTCGGGCGGGCCTGAGATTGCGGGATACTGGCATTCGCACCCCAGCGGCGACGCGACGCCTTCGGCTACAGATGCGGCGATGGCGGCGCCCGACGGCAAGCTGTGGCTGATCGTGGCGGGCGAGGCGATTACCGCGTGGCAGGCGGGCGAGGGCGGGCTGCATGGGCGGTTCGAGGCGGTGGAACTCGCCGTCGAAGACTGAAAACCTGACGCGATATCCTTGAAAACACCCCCCAATCGGGGATTCCGCCTCGTCTCCTCCAAATGGAGGATGCCGCGATCGTCGCGCTCATCGAGAGATGGAGCGAGACGATAGGAGTGGCGTGATGGTTGCGGCATTTGTTCGAATGGCTCTGGCGAGCTTGCTGGTTCTGGCGGTGCCTGCGCACGCGCAGAGTTCCGCATCACCTTCGCTCTGGAACCCCACGCTCGAGCGCAAATGCGCGGCGAAGGATGCGGTCGCCTGCTTCACGCTGGGCGAGACGCTGACCGCGGGACGCGGCGTGGCGGCCGATCCGGTGAAGGCGCAGGCGGCGTTCGTTCGTGCCTGCGATGTTGGCGTTGCCGAGGGCTGCTACATCGTCGCGACGCGGCGGTCGGCTGCGGGCGACGCAGCGGGTGCGATGGCGATGTATCGCAAGGGATGCGAGGCCGGGCTGGGCGAGGCGTGCATGCCCGCAGCGATGGGCCTGTGGAAGGCACGTTCGGGCACCGGCGACGAGAATGAGAAGCTGGCGGTCCTGTATTTCGATCGCGGCTGTACGCTCCGCCAAGCCGATTCCTGCCTCTATCTCTCGCAGATCTACAGCGGCAACCGGCGGCCCTATAATGGCGGCACCGATATCGTGGCTTCGATGCGCTATGCCGTTGCGGCGTGCAATGCGGGCAGCGGCGAGGCGTGCGGGCTGGCGGGCGACCGGGCGCGCAATGGCCATCATGGCGGGCGGCCCGATCCGGTGATGGCGGAGCGCTATTCGAAGATGTCCTGCAACATGGGCTATGGTGGAGGCTGCATGACGCTGGGTCTGATGGCGACCCAGCGCGACGACTGGACCTCGGCGCGCGATTTCTACGCCCGTTCGTGTCAGCTCGACCGCTATCCGCCCTCGTGCAAGGTGGTGGGCGATATCGATCGCTATCTTGCCGACAAGTCGCGCTACGATGCCGAGATGACACGGCGGACCCAGCGCAACCAGGCCGGGCGCGCCAAGGTCGACCAGCTGCTCGCCGCGGGCAATTATGGCGGGGCGATGGACACCGCCGCCTATGAGCTGGGCAGCACCGATCAGGTGAACCGCGTGATCGTGGCCGCTGCGGCGGCGGGGCGGATGGGGGACCTCAACGACATCTACATGGTGGCGTTCGACAATTGGTCGCTGACCGGTCAGGCACGCAGCCTGCTGACCGCGGAGAATAACCGCCGCATCATCGCGGCCCGACGCCCCGCGATGCTGGGGTCGGCGGCGAACAGCCGGACCTGGACCTCCAGCGGATCGTCCAGCTTCACCAATTCGGTACCGGCGGCACAAATGCCGCGCATCAGCGAGAGTGACATTTACCGAAACGCACGCGAGAATACCCGAAGCACCTATTGCAGCGCCGGATGGGGATGCCGGTGATGGGCGGATCGGGAGTGGATGCGATGCTGAAGCGGTTGGGCGTGCTTGTCGCGGCGGGTTTCCTCGGATGGAGCGCACCGGCGGCGGCGCAGACGAACTGGTCTCCGGCATTGGAAGGCAAATGCGCCGCGAAGGACGCGGTGGCGTGCTGGACGCTGGGCGAGACCCTGCTCAAAGGGCAGGGTGTCACGGCCGATCCGAAAAAGGCGGTCGGTGCGTTCGTCCGCGCCTGCGATCTCGGCGTGGCCGAGGCTTGCTACATCGCCGCGACACGGACCGATCCCGAGAAGCGCGGCACAAATGCCGATGCGATGGCCGCGGCCGGGCTGTTCACCAAGGGATGCGAGGCCGGGCTGGGCTCGTCTTGCCTGTCGGCCGGCATCTATACCGAACAGGGCTGGGGCGTATCGAAGGATCATCCGCGTGCACTGATGCTCTACGAGCGCGGCTGCACGCTGCGCGACGGCGAGAGCTGCCGCTACCTCAGCCAGATCTGGGCGTTCGGCGAGGCGATCAACAACTCGCGCACAGACGGTCCGAAGACGCTCGACTGGTCGGTCAAGGGCTGCAACGCCGGGGACGGTCCGTCCTGCGTGACGGTCAGCTGGCTCTATGCCGGCAATATGGGCATCGGCTTCAATCAGGCCGCGGGCGAGCGTTATGCTCGGATGGGCTGCGGCCTGGATCATGCCGATAGCTGCTACAATCTCGGCTACATGGTCTTTCAGCGGAAGGACTATGTCGAAGCGCGCAACTTCTACGCCCGTTCCTGCCGCCTGCCGGGCGGGCGCGATACGGCAGGGGCCTGCAAGACCGCGGGCGATCTCAACACCTTTCTCGCCAATCGCAGCGACGAGGATGCCCGCTACGAAGCGACCCAGCGTGCGCGGGCGGATGAGATCACCCGCCTGCTGGGCAGCGGCGATTATAACGGCGCGATGTACCGCGCCGCCTATGGTATGGGCAGTATCGAGCAGGTGAACCGCATCCTGCTTGCCGCCAGCAGTGCGGGTCGCCTGCCCGAGATCGACGATATCTATTTCGTCGCCTTCCAGACCTGGAACATCAGCTCGCAGGCGCGGAACATCGTGACCGCCGAGAAGCGCCGCCGCGATGCCGCGCAGCGTCAGGCCGCGCGTCTGGCACCTGCCTATGGCGGATCGAGTTCGTCGTGGAGCTGGACGCCGTCCAGTTCCTCGTCCTCCTCGTCGAGCGGTAGCACCTATACGCCGCCGCGGATCAGCGAGAGCGACATCTATCGCAACGCGCGAGAAAATACGCGCACCACCTATTGCAACGCGGGCTGGGGCTGCCGCTGACGGGAGATGATGGGATGCTGAAGCAGGGGATCCGGGCGCTGGCGGTTGCGGCGCTGCTGTGGGCGGCGCCGTCGCTGGCCCAGCCCGCCGCACAATCGACCTGGAATTCGACGCTGGAGCGCAAATGCGCCGCAAAGGATGCCGCGGCCTGCTGGACGCTGGGCGAGACGCTGACCGCCGGGCGTGGCGTGGCGGCGGATCCGGCAAAGGCGCTGGGGGCCTTCACCCGTGCCTGTGACCTGACCGTGGCCGAGGCCTGCTACATTGCTGCATCGCGGACCTCGAGCGCAGGCAATCCTTCGGGCGCGTTCGCGCTGTTCAAGAAGGGATGCGAGGCGGGGCTGGGCGACAGCTGCCTCTCCGCCGCGATCCGCACCGAGACCGGGAACGGCGTGCCGGCCGATCCGCGGCTCGCACTGGCCTATTACGAGCGCGCCTGCACGCTGCGCGAAGGGGATAGCTGCCACTATCTCGCGCAGATCTGGGGCAGCGGCGAGAAGGGCGAGCGGCGGGTGGATATCCGCAAATCGATGCAGTTCGCCGAGATGGGCTGCACCGCGGGCCGCGCCGATTCCTGCGTACTGGCCGGATGGCTGGCGCAGGGCAATCTGGGCTATCCGAAGAACGAGACGGTCGCCGACCGCTTCTCCCAGCTCGGCTGCAACATGAACCATCATGGCGGGTGCATGAATCTGGGCTATCTCGCCGGCGAGCGCCGCGACTGGCTGACCGCGAAGAAATGGTATGGCCGCGCCTGCGCGATCAATCGCGACCCGACCGCATGCAAGGCCGAGCGCGATATCGACGAATATCTGTCCGACAGGGCGCAATACGACGCGCAATGGGCAGAGTGGAACCGGAAGCAGGCCGCGGGCAAGGCGCAGGTGGATGGCTTCCTCGCCAGGGGCGACTATGCCGGGGCGATCAACCATGCATCCTATGTGATGGGCAGCCCGGAACAGGTGTCGCGCGTGCTGATGGCGGCGCAATCTGCGGGCAAGATCGACGAGATCGGCGACATCTATTTCGTGTCGTTCCAGACTTGGCAACTCACGGCACCGGCAAACCAGCTGGTGCGCACCGAGAAGCATCGCCGCGACAACCGGCCCCGCGAGGTCATACAGCTTTCGCCAGTCTATGGCGGGTCGTCGTGGAGCTGGACGCCGTCGTCCTCTTCCTCGTCGTCATCGTCGACCACCAGCTATAGCGCGCCGCGGATCAGCGAGAGCGAGATCTACCGCAACGCCCGCGAGAATACGCGCAGCAGCTATTGCAACGCCGGCTGGGGCTGCCGCTAACCCTGATTGGCCAGCCGGCGCATCACCTCGCCATAGGGCTTGAATACGTCGATCACCATTTTCTCCGGTGATTTCCGGCAGCTGGCGATCGCGTCGTCGAAGCGCTTGCGGAAATCCGCCACGGTCGAGGTGAGTTCGGAGGCCGTCATCCCGGTCAAGCCGCCGCGGCGCGATAGCATCGCGACGCCCAGCGACATGTGGAAGAACTCGTCGCCTTCGCCCTTCTCGCCCCAGGTCGCCTTCCACCAGTCCTGATCGAGCACGAACTGCGCGCAGCCATAGCGCAGGATCCCGCCGCCCTTGCCGGGCGAGCGCAGATTGCCGAAGTTGAACGGGATCCGGGCAGGGATCGCGATCGGCTTGCCCTCGGCATCCTTGGCCGGTTCGTAGACCGACGCACTGGCGGATTCGAGCGCCAGCCGGTCGAGCGTGGGCGAGCGGCTGCTCTTGGTCACCTTCGCTTCGCTGACGCGGCCGTCGACCCCGATGATCCCGGTGACCTCGACCGCGCCATGCTCGCCGATCGCGCGCGATGCTTCGGGCAGCTCGGCGGGCGGGCCGTCCTTGAACTCGGGGCGGGTCTTCACCTTCGTCCTGTTCGCGATGGCCTCGGCCATGGCGGGGGAGGGCGCTTCCTGCTGTGCGGTGGCCTTGGGCACATCCTGAAATGACGGTGCGGCAAAGGCGAGCGCGGAAGCGGCAACCAGCGTGAACATCGAAATCCCCCCAGCGGCAGGTCTGCCGCGGGCCCAATCTACCGGCCTGCGCTGCGCCTCGCAACGCGCAGGCGGGTTGCGGGTTACGCGATGCTGGGCCAAAGAGTCGGAAACGCCGGAGCGCAGCCCTTGAACATCACCCCGACCGACTTCGCCAGCCTGCTTTGCTCAAGGCTCTGCCACGACCTGCTCAGCCCGGTGGGCGCGCTCAACAACGGGCTGGAACTGCTCGCCGACGAGCATGATCCCGAGATGCGCCAGCGCTGCCTGGAACTGCTCAACGAAAGCGCGCGGGCGTCGGCGAACAAGCTGAAATTCTTCCGTCTCGCGTTCGGCGCGGCCGGCGGCTTCGGCGAGACGGTCGACACGCGCGAGGCGCAGGCGGCGATCGAGGGGCTGTTCGGCGACAATCACCGCATCAATATCGGCTGGATGGTCGACGAGCCGGTGCTGGCCAAGCAGGCGATCAAGGTGCTGCTCAACCTTGCGCTGATCGCGGGCGACGCGCTGATCCGCGGCGGCCAGCTCGATATCGGCGCCGAACTGGTGACCGGCAATATCGAGATCGTGGTCCGCGCCGACGGTCCGCGCATCGTGCTCGACCCCGAACTGCGCAGCGCGCTGGCCGGCGGCAAGGACGATGTGCCGATCACTCCGCGCGCCGCGGCCGCCTATCTGGTTCACGCGCTGGTGACGCAGGGCGGCGGCGCGCTGCAGGTCAGCCCGCCGGATGCCGAAGTGCTGCTGTTCGGGGCGTCGTTCCGGGTCGGCTAGATCAGATCGGCCAGCAGCGCCGTGGTCGTCGCGGCGATGGATTCGAGACCGGCCTCGCGCGATTTTCCGTAATAGTCGGAGACGCGATAGCCGATGCCGATCGCTGCGAGTTCCACTTCGCCTGCTGTTTCCGCCGTCGCGATGGTGCGCCGAAGATGGCGAACCAGATAACATGGGCCATTATGCATTATCGTGGCGTCGTCGACGGGTGCGCCATCGGACAAGATGACCAGGAGGCGCCTTCCGGCGGGAACCTGAGTCAGCCGTGCAGCAGCCCATTCGAGCGCTTCGCCGTCGACATTTTCGCGAAGCACATCCGGATGCACGAAGGCACGTTGCGATTCCGCGGTCCATTCGGGCTCGTCCATCGCCTTCCAGACGACATGCAGCAGCGCGCATAACCGGCCCGGCCGCGCCGGCATGCCGTTCTTGCGCCAGTCACGAAAGGCAAAGCCGCCGCGCCATCCGGCGGTGGAAAAGCCCAGTATCTCGTGGCGGATGCCCAGTTGCGAGAGTGCCGTCGAGACGGCGGCGATCGCGGCTGCCGTCGCTGCGATCGGGGCGCCCTTCATCGATCCCGACTGGTCGATCAGCAACGTTACCGCGAATTCGTCCGGCTCGGCTCCTTTGACCTGCAGGGCATTGGCCAACACAGCCACAAGCGTGCCGGGTGGCGGCTGATCGGCGGCGCAGGCTTCCGCCATCGATCGATTTGCTGCCCAGCCGGTGCCGCGACGATCGCTCCACCCCTCGTAGAAGTCGGCGCTGGCATCGCGAAGGCGCGCGGGGATGTCGGTAGCGCGAAGTTCGAGATCATGGGCGCGTGACCATATCCGATAGGGCTCGTCCTCAGGCCCGTCCGGAACCTGCTTGTTCGCCCGGTACTTGCGCAGGCTATCCCAGAGGATCGCAAGCGCGACCAGCGCCAGCACGGGCATGCCGAGCGAACCGGCGAGGTGGGACCAATCGATTGTCGGCGTCATGGTGGCGAGCGTGGCGCAACGCGGCGGCGAAGTCGACCGGCGCGCCCTTACGAACGCGCCGGCCTCCCGTCACCCCTTGATGTTGACGATCTGCCGCAGGCGGTGGCGGATCGCCACCAGGTCCTGTTGCGCGGCCATCACGGCGCCGATGTCCTTGTAGGCGGCCGGGCTTTCGTCCAGCACGCCTTCGTCCACCCGAGCCTCGATGCCCTTCATCGCCTCGGCATGCTGCTCCAGCGTGATGCGCTTCTTGGCTTCGCCGCGCGACATCACCCGGCCTGCGCCGTGCGAGCAGCTGCAGAACGACTGCTCGTTCCCCAGCCCCTCGACGATGAAGCTGCCGGTGCCCATCGAACCCGGGATGATCCCGAGCTCGCCAGCCCGCGCGCTCACCGCACCCTTGCGGGTCACCCACACACGCTCCCCGAAATGCTGCTCGCGGGTCGCGTAGTTGTGGTGACAGTTGATCGCCTGCTTGTCGGTCTTGAATGCCGGAAGGTGCTTCCGCAGCGCCTCCAGCACGCGGAGCATCATCAGCTCGCGGTTCGACATCGCGTAATCCTGCGCGAAGTGCATCGCCTCGATATAGTCATCGAAGAGCTGCGAGCCTTCGCTCAGGAACGCCAGGTCCTTGTCGGCCAGATGGAAGTCCAGCCGCTCCTTCGCGATCGCCGTCTTGGCGGCCTCGATGAAGTAGGTCCCGATGCGATTGCCGGTGCCGCGCGAGCCGGAGTGGAGCATCACCCACAGCCGGTCCTCCTCATCGAGGCACACCTCGATGAAGTGGTTGCCGCCGCCCATCGATCCGAGCTGATCGCTGGTCTTGCCATCGATCTTCGGATGCCGCGCGGCGATCTTGCGCCAGCGGTCCTCGAACCGGTCGTACCAGGCGCGCGCGATCGAGTTCGGCGTGATGCCCCAGCCGCCCTTCACATGATTGGCGGTCTGGCTCGACTCCATGCCCTTCGGCACTGCACGCTCGATCTCTGCACGGATCGCGGAGAGGCTGTCCGGCAGCTGGCTGGCGGTGAGCGAGGTGCGCACCGCCATCATGCCGCAGCCGATGTCCACGCCAACCGCGGCCGGCACGATCGCCGCCTTGGTGGCGATCACCGATCCGACGGTCGCGCCTTTGCCCCAGTGCACGTCCGGCATGCCCGCGACATGACCATGCACGAACGGCAGGCTGGCGACGTTGCGCAGCTGCTGCATCGCACCGGCCTCGAACGGGCCTGCGCTGTCCCACAGCTTGAGCGGTACGCCCGCGGTTTCGTGATGGCTGTACTGGGTCATGATTCACTCCTGTCTTCCGCTTTGGCTGCAGATGTCAGGGGTGTTCCGGCGCTATCCGGATTCCGCGCGTATCGCAGATGCTCCCGCCTCTGAAGGAGCTACACCCCGAACGGGGTGCAGCGCCCCGTTCGTCACCGTTCGACGGCGACCGATAGAGTTTCGAGGCGGATCTGCGTTCTCATAGTGCGCGGGCCGATAGCCGAAGATCGGACGGAAGGGAAGGCTACGTGTTTCCGCAGCTGTCCACTAACCGCGAATTAACCCTCTTGGGCTCAATGTGACCCGCGCAAATTTGCCTGGGGCCACATGGACGACCTGCTGCAAGAATTCATCGCGGAGACGCGCGAGACGCTCGAAGCGCTTTCGGGCGAGATCGTCGCGTGGGAATCCAGCCCGGACGACAAGGGCCGGCTCGATGCGATCTTCCGCTTCGTGCACACGGTGAAGGGAAGCTGCGGCTTCCTCGATCTGCCGCGCCTGGGCCGCCTGAGCCATGCCGCCGAGGATGTGCTGGCGCAGGTCCGCGCTGGCGACCGCGTGCCGGATCGCGCGCTGGTCAACGCCGTCCTCGCCATCGTCGACCGGATCGGCGAACTGGTCGAGGCGATCGATTCGGGCACGTCGCTCGACGATAGCGGCGACGAGCTGCTGGTCGCGGCGCTGGCCGAAGGCGCCGAGGAACTGGTTCAGGCCGTGGCGCCGGGCATCCAGCGCGGTGCCTCACGGTCGGTCCGTCTCAATGTCGAACTGCTCGACCGGATGATGTCCGGCATGTCGGACATGGTGCTGGCGCGCAACGAGCTGGCGCGCCGCCTGCGCAGCGGCGAGATCGATCCCGCGGTGGAAGCCGCGCTCGAACGCCTGTCGCTGACCGTGGGCGAAATGCGCGACACCGTCACGCGCACCCGCATGCAGAAGATCGATGCGCTGTTCTCCGCATTGCCGCGCATGGTGCGCGATACGGCGGCGGGGCTGGGCAAGTCGGTATCGCTGCATATCGAAGGTGCGGACGTCGAGCTGGATCGCGAGATGATCGAGGTCATGCGCGATCCTTTGGTCCATATCGTCCGCAATTCGATCGATCACGGCATCGAAGGCCCCGCCGAACGCCGCATGTCCGGCAAGCGCGAAAATGGCCGCCTGATCGTTTCCGCCCGCCAGTCGGGCAACCAGATCATCATCGAGATCGCCGATGACGGCCGCGGTATCGACACCGACCGGCTGATCAGGAAACTCTCCGCCAATGGCGTGCGTAGCGAGCGCGAGCTTCAGGCGCTGTCGGACAAGGCCAAGCTGGCTTTGGTGTTCGAGCCGGGCCTGTCGAGCAAGGACGAAGTGACCGAGATTTCGGGCCGCGGCGTCGGCATGGATGTGGTCCGCGCCTCGATCGAGCAGATCGGCGGCCGGGTCGATCTGGACAGCACGCCGGGCAAGGGCCTTCGCATTGCGATCCATGTGCCGCTGACGCTCTCGATCATTTCCGCCATCGTCGTCGGCGTGGGCAAGCAGCGCTTTGCCGTGCCGCGTCAGGCGATCGAGGAAATCGTGACCGAGCGCGGCGATGCGATCCGCGTCGACATGGTCGGCGGCACCCGTGTGGCCACCGTTCGCGACCGCCGCATCCCGCTGGTCGACCTTGCCGAACTGCTCGGCATCGAGGGTTCGGGGCCGGACTATGTGAGCAGCGGACAGATGCTGGCGATCGTCAGCGTCAGCGACGGCAGCTATGCGCTGGGCGTCGATACCGTGCTCGATAACGAGGAACTGGTGATCAAGCCTGCATCGCCCGCGGTCATGTCGACCGGGCTGTATGCCGGCCAGACGTTGCCTGACAGCGGGCTTCCGATGCTGATGCTCGATTGCGCGGGCATGGCAAGCGCCGCCAAGCTCGATTTCAGCCGCGACGCACACCGCAATTATGACGAGGCCGAGGAAGAGGCCGAGGTTCCGGGCACGCCCGCCTTGCTGTTCCGAGATCTCGATGGCGTCCGCCGCGCGGTGGCGCTGGGCATCGTCGATCGGGTCGAGCAGGTCGATACCGGCGCGATCCGCTTCTCGGCGGGCCGTCAGCGTCTCGCGATCGAGGGCCGCATCCTGCCTTTGGTCGCGCAGGGGCAGATCGCCGGCGACAGGCTGAGTGTGCTGCGCCTGAAGGATGGCGAGGGCGAAGTCGCCTATGCGATCCAGGAAGCGCTCGATATCGTCGTGCTGCCCGAGGAACTGGCCCCCGCGCGCAAGCCGGGCGTGGTCGCGGGCGTGGTGCTGCTCGATGGCGAACAGGTCGAGCTGCTCGACGCCTATTGGGTGTTCGGCGAATATGGCGAGGACGAAGTCGAGGAGGAGGGCGGTCCGCTCTGCCTGCTCAGCGGCGATGCCGATGGCTGGATGGCCTCATTCGTCCGCCCGATCCTCGAAGGCGCGGGTTATCGCGTGAAGACCGAGCTGGCGCCGGGCGAAACCGCGTCGGTGGTGCTTTCGACCGAGGATATCGCCGTTGCCGGAGCCGCCGCGCCGGTGGTGCGCCTGCGCCGCCGCAAGGCCGCCAAGCCGGGTGACGACAGCATCTATCGCTATGATCGCGAAGGACTTTTGTCCGCACTCGAAGCCCGAGTGGGAGGCCGCTAATGTCGCATCTCTATCTCATCGCGCAGATCGCCGGACGCACCGTCGCGATCGATTCGGATCAGGTTGAATCGGTGGTCGATATCGGCGAGGTGACTGCCATTCCGCGCGCTGCCGATCATGTCCGCGGCCTTGCCGCGTTGCGCAGCCGCGTGGTGACGGTGGTCGACACCCAGTCGGCGCTGGGCCTGGCCTCGAACGGACCTGAAGCGCGCCGGGCGGTGATCACGCTGATCGATGGCCATCATTACGCGTTGCTGGTCGACGCGCTCGACGATGTGGCGCCGTTCGACCCCGCCCCGCTGGCCGGCGGAGTCGCGCTGGACAGCGCATGGCGGGCAGCCGGACGCGGGATCGTGGAGCGCGACGGCGAGCCGATTCTGGTGGTAGACTTGGCCTCGCTGGTGCCCGGTCACGCCGTTGCGGCGGAATAGCAGTTAGATTTTGCGCAATTAACGGCGCGCTTACGGATTTCGGGCAGAATTGCCGCAGGGATCGCCCCAACAGGGAACTGGGTTTTTATATGAAGACTTGCCTCGTCGTCGACGACTCCAAGGTCATCCGCAAGGTTGCCCGGCACATCCTCGAGACGCTCGACTTCGAAGTGCGCGAGGCCGGTGACGGTCGCGAAGCACTCGACAGCTGCATGGCAGCGGTCCCCGACGTGGTCCTGCTCGACTGGAACATGCCGGTGATGAGCGGGATGGATTTCCTCCGTGCGCTCAAGGATTCGGGCATCCAGCGGAAGCCCAAGGTCGTGTTCTGCACCACCGAGAACGGCATGGCCTATATTCGCGCCGCCATCGAAGCCGGTGCCGACGAATATGTGATGAAGCCGTTCGATCGGGAAACGCTCGAAAGCAAGCTGCAGATCGTCGGCGTCGCCTGAGCCGGGCGAGGGAGCCGATCATGGCCTTGCAACTCGACATCGCCGGCCCGGCGGCGAAAGCCGCCATGCCCGCGCGGGTGCTGATCGTCGACGACTCGGTCGTTGCGCGATCGGTCCTCGGCCGGATGATCGACGGCACGCGCCGCTTCATGGTGGCGGGTGCGGTCAGCGATGCGCATGCCGCGCTCCAGTATCTGAAGACGCAGGAAGTCGACATCATCCTGCTCGATATCGAAATGCCGGGCATCGACGGGCTGACCGCATTGCCGGACCTGTTGGCGGCGGGACGCGGCGCGAAGGTGCTGGTCGTTTCCTCCTCGGCCGACGAAGGCGCTGCGGCGACCGTGCAGGCGCTGGCGCTGGGCGCGGCGGACACGCTGGTGAAGCCCGGCGTCGGTGCGTTCGGCGGCCGCTTCGCCGAAGTGCTCGAAGAGAAATTGTCGCGGCTGGTGGAGTCGCATGTCGAAGCCCCGGTCGTGCATCAGCCGACGCGGCCAGCGGTGAGCGACGATTACGATATCGTCGCGATCGGCGCCTCGACCGGCGGCATCCACGCGCTCAGCCAGTTGCTCCGCGCGATTCCGGCCAGTTTCCAGGTGCCGATCCTCGTCACCCAGCATCTGCCGCCGAGCTTCATGAGCTATTTCGCGGCGCAGCTCGCGGTGCTGGGCAGCCGCCCCTGCGAAGTGGCGACCGATTGCATGCGCATCCGGCCCGGCCGGATCATCGTGGCGCCCGGCGAAGCGCATATGCGCGTCGTGCGGATGAGCGAGGGCGCGGCGATCCGCCTGACGCATGAGAAGTCGTATAGCGGCTGCATGCCCTCGGTCGATCCGATGTTCGAATCGATCGCCGATGTGTTCGGCAGCCGCGCGCTGGCCATCGTCCTGTCCGGTATGGGCCGTGACGGGTGCGAGGGTGCCAAGAACCTGGTCGATGCCGGTGCCCGGATCGTGGTGCAGGATCGCGAAAGCTCGGTCGTGTGGGGCATGCCCGGCGCGGTCGCATCGGCAGGCCGCGCCAGTGCGGTGCTGCCCCCCGACGAGATCGGCCGGCTGGTCGCCAGCCGCAGGCGGCTGTCGTGAGCATTCCGCCGATGCAATCGCCCGCATCCTCGTCCGCCGCGAACAACATGATTGCCGCGCTGCTCGAACAGCGCACCGGCCAGCAGATCGCCGCCAATCGCGCCTGGCGGATCGAGACAGCCCTAAAGCCGCTGCTGCGCGAGCGCGGGCTGAACACGCTCGACGAGCTGGTGACCCAGCTGATGGCGACGCGGACGGGAGAACTTTCCGATATGGTGGTGGATGCGCTGCTCAATCAGGAAACCAGCTTCTTCCGCGATGCCGCCGTGCTCGACATGGTGGCGGACGCCGCGCGCGAGCTTCAGGCCGAGACCCCGCACAAGCGCCTGCGCATCTGGTGTGCGGGTTGCTCGACCGGGCAGGAGCCGCTGAGCCTTGCCATGCTGTTCGAAGAGCGCAGCGTGACCAATCCCGGCACCCAGCCGGAAATCGTCGCCACCGATATCTCTCTCGGTGCGCTGGCCCGGGCGAAGTCGGGCAAATTCTCGCAGTTCGAGATTCAGCGCGGGCTTTCGGTCCGCCGGATGATGAGCTGGTTCGAAGGCAATGGCAGCGAATGGACCGCCAATGCCGAACTGGTCCGCAAGGTGCAGTTCCGCCAGCAGAACCTGGCCGGAGATCCGCCGCCGCCGGGCAAGTTCGATATCGTGCTGTGCCGCAACGTCCTGCTCTATTTCTCCGGATCGCTGCGCAAGCAGGTGTTCGACACGCTGTTCAGCGCGGTTCGTCCCGGCGGCATGCTGGTGCTGGGGGCAGGGGAGACGGTGATCGGCCAGACCGACCAGTTTGTGCCGAGCGACCGGTTCCGCGGCTTCTATCATCCCGCAGCGCCCAAAGCCGACGCCCTGCGCAAAGCGGGCTAGAGTTTTTGTAACGCTGCGCTGAGCATCGGTGCCGGCCCGCTCCCCCACCCGGCCTCCCATCCAGCATATTCTGTGGGAGGCCGGGTGGGG
>NZ_JARNTV010000003.1 GCF_029433115.1 Sphingomonas sp. AOB5
CGGGTTGCGACAGCCCGGTCGCTTGTGCAGCGCCGAGGAAGCTGCCCGCGTCCGACAGGCTCAGAAAGGCGTGGAGCTGGGTGGCGGTCATCAATTGTTCGGGCCGCGCGAAACCACGTCCGCCGCTGCGCGCAATGGCCCGCGATGCGGCGCCGAGATGGAAGAAGGCAGCGCGGGCGCGTTCGGCGAACACCCTGCCCTCCGCGGTCGGCACCATGCCGCCCGGGCGGCGCTCGAACAGCCGCGCCTCGACCTGCTTCTCCAGCTTGCCGAGCCCCTGGGTAAGCGCGGGCTGCGACAGGCTGACCGCTTCGGCAGCCGCGCTCATGCTGCCGCGCGAGACGATGGCGGACAGCGCGCGCAGGTGGCGCAGGTTGAGATCGAAGGGTGTCACGGTCATGCACGACCTATCGTAAAAACTTATCGTCGGGCTGCAATTGTTAGTTGCTCCCCGCCCTGCCCCCGCCCATCCCGGCCGGCAAAGGAGTCAGACCATGGCAGGACGCGTCGTCCAGAATATCCTCCGCGCCGATCCGGCAGTGATCGACGGTCTCGCCGAGTGCGGCGTCGCGACGGTGCATGAGGCGCAGGGTCGGATCGGACTGCTCGGCCCGCAGATGCGGCCGATCTATGCGGGCGCGCGGATCGCAGGCTCGGCAGTGACGATCTCGGCGCCTCCCGGAGACAACTGGATGGTGCATGTCGCCATCGAACAGCTGGGCCCGGGCGACATCATCGTGCTGGCGCCGACCAGCCCCTGCGACGACGGCTATTTCGGCGATCTGCTCGCCACCTCGGCAATCGCGCGGGGCTGTCGCGGGCTGGTGATCGATGCGGGCGTGCGCGACGTGCGCGACCTGACGCAGATGGGCTTCCCGGTCTGGTCGAAGAGCGTGTTCGCGCAGGGGACCGTCAAGGCGACGCTCGGGTCGGTCAACGTCCCCATCGTGTGCGCCGGTGCCGCGATCGAGGCCGGTGATGTGATCGTTGCCGATGACGACGGCGTGTGCGTGGTGAAGCGGGCCGATGCCGAAGCGGTGCTGGAAAAGGCCCGTACCCGCGAGGCCGCGGAAACCGACAAGCGCGCGCGGCTGGCCGCGGGCGAGCTTGGGCTCGACATCTACAAGATGCGGGAGAAGCTCGAAGCGATGGGGCTGAAATATGAGTGACGGCGTCCGCTGCATGTGGATGCGCGGCGGGACGTCGAAGGGCGGTTATTTCCTGAAGGACGACCTGCCCGCCGATATCGCCGAGCGCGACGCGTTCCTGTTGCGCGTGATGGGGTCGCCCGATCCGAACCAGATCGACGGCATGGGTGGTGCCGATCCGCTCACCTCCAAAGTTGCGGTGGTCAGCAAGTCCGCCCGCGAGGGGATCGATGTCGATTACCTGTTCCTTCAGGTGTTCGTCGATCAGGCCATCGTTTCCGACGCGCAGAATTGCGGCAATATCCTCGCCGGGATCGGCCCCTTCGCCATCGAGCGTGGGGTGGTGAAGGGACAGGATGGCGAGACGCGCGTTGCCATCTTCATGGAGAATACCGGACAGGCGGCGATCGCCACGGTGAACACGCCGGGCGGCGTGCCGGTCTACGCCGGGGGCGCGCGGATCGACGGCGTGCCGGGCACCGCGGCGCCGATCCCGCTGGAATTTCGCGATACCGCAGGATCGTCGTGCGGCGCATTGCTGCCCACCGGTAATGCTGTGGATGTGATTGAGGGTGTCGCCTGCACGCTGATCGACAACGGCATGCCCTGCATCGTGTTCAAGGCCGAGGACGTCGGCATGACCGGCTATGAGGATCGCGACACGCTGGACGGCGCAACCGAGTTGAAGGCGCGGATCGAGGCGATCCGGCTGGCTGCCGGGCCGCTGATGAACCTGGGCGACGTGGAGGAAAAGTCGGTCCCCAAGATGATGCTGGTCGCTCCGCCCCGGAATGGCGGCGCGGTGACCGTACGCAGCTTCATCCCGCATCGCGCGCATGCCACCATCGGTGTGCTGGGCGCGGTGAGCGTGGCGACCGCCTGCCTGATCCCCGGCTCACCCGCCGCCGAAGTGGCCGAGATTCCCGAGGGTGCGCGCAAGACGCTGTCGGTCGAGCATCCGACCGGCGAGATGAGCTGCGTGCTCGAAACCGACGATAGCGGCGCGGTGGTCAGCGCCGCGCTGTTGCGCACCGCGCGCAAGCTGATGGATGGAGTTGTGTTCGCATGAGCAAGGACGAGAGCGGGCGCATCCGCAGCTGGACGCTGGAACCCTCCAAGCCCGGCTATGTCCCGCCCGCAGGCGCGGTGGACGCGCATTGCCATGTGTTCGGGCCGATGGCGCAGTTCCCGTTCAGCCCCAAGGCCAAGTATCTCCCGCAGGATGCCGGGCCGGACATGCTGTTCGCGCTGCGCGACCGGCTGGGGTTCGAGCGCAATGTGATCGTGCAGGCGAGCTGCCACGGTACCGACAATGCCGCGACGCTGGATGCCATCGCGAAGTCGAACGGCAAGGCGCGCGGCGTGGCGGTGGTCGATCCGGCTATCTCCGATACCGAGCTGGACGCGCTGCACGCGGGGGGCATCCGCGGCATCCGCTTCAACTTCCTGAAGCGTCTGGTGGACGATGCGCCCAAGGACAAGTTCCTCGAAGTCGCGCAGCGGATCGTGCGGATGAACTGGCACGTCGTGATCTATTTCGAGGCCGATATCCTCGAGGAGATGAAGCCCTTCATCGCCGCCCTGCCCACGCTCGTCGTGATCGATCATATGGGCCGCCCGGACGTGTCGCAGGGGCCGCACGGCGTGGACATGACCGCGTTCCGCGCGCTGCTCGACAGCCGCGAGGATATCTGGGTGAAGACCACCTGCCCCGACCGGCTCGATCCCGCCGGCGAGCCCTATGACGATTTCGTCAATGCGGTGCGCCCGCTGGTCGAGGATTATCCGGATCGCGTGCTGTGGGGCACCGATTGGCCGCATCCGAACATGGAGACGCGCATCCCCGACGATGGCGGGCTGGTCGACGTGATCCCGCGCATCGCGCCGACGGCGGAGCTTCAGCGCAAGCTGCTGGTCGACAATCCGATGCGGCTCTACTGGGCCGACTGACCCGGCGGCGGCACAACCCCGCTGCCAATCGGCAAACGCCCGGTTCGTACAGCGGCGTCGCGTTGCGATATGCCTCTCACGAATATCGAGAGGATCGGACCGATGAAGCTCCTGCTGGCCGCAACCGCCGCGCTTGCCCTCGCCTTGCCTGCACTCGCGCAGAAAGCACCCGTCGTCACCACGGCACAGGGAAAGCTGAGCGGCACCCGCACCGATGGCGTCTATCGCTTCCTCGGCATCCACTATGGCGCCGACACAAGCGGGCAAAACCGCTTCCGCGCGCCGAAGCCCGTCGCGCCATGGACCGGCGTGCGAACCGCGGACAAGTTCGGCGACCGCTGCCCCCAGCCCAAGCTCGAGAACCCGCTCACGATCATCTCATTCTCCGACCTGCCGGTGAGCGAGGACTGTCTGGTCCTCAACATCTGGTCGGCCAGCCTGAAGCCAGCAGCGAAGAAGCCGGTGATGGTGTGGCTGCATGGCGGCGGGTTCGGCTTCGGTTCGGCCAGCGACAAATATTATGACGGCACCGCGCTGGCGAAGCGCGAGGGCGTGGTGGTCGTAACGCTCAATCACCGGCTCAACGGCTTCGGCTATCTGAACCTCGGCCCCGAGGCGAAAGGCGATTTCGACGCCAATGCGGGGCAACTCGATATCGTCGCCGCGCTGCAATGGGTACGCGACAATATCGCCCGGTTCGGCGGCGATCCGGGCAATGTGACGATCTTCGGCCAGTCGGGCGGCGGCGGGAAGATCTCGTCGCTGCTCGCCATGCCGGCCGCGCACGGCCTGTTCCACAAGGCGATCATCCAGTCCGGATCCGATCCGCGCATCGCCACCGCGGAGGAGTCGGTTGCGACCCGCAATCAGGCGCTCGCCAATGTGCGGATGAAGCCGGAGGACGTCCTCAAGCTGCGCGAACTGCCGCTGGCCGATCTGATCCGCGCGTTCGGCGAGAAGGCCCAATTGCTCAGCTATCGCCCCTGGGTCGATGGCAGCGTGATGCCGACGCATCCCTATGATCCCGTCGCCAACCCGGTTTCCGCGAACGTGCCGCTGATGCTGGGCAACACCCGCGACGAAGGCACATCTGTGCTGCTCGCCGATCCGGGCTGGCCCAAGACCGACGATGCGAAGCTTACCCTGATGGCGACGATCCTGACCGGCCAATATGCGCAGGAAGCGATCGCGCTCTACAAAGCACGCTCGCCCGGCGACGCACCGATGCACCTGCTCGCCAGCATCCTGAGCGACAGCATGTTCTGGGCGAACACCGTGGCGCTGGGCGAACGCAAGGCGGCACAGGGTGCGCCGGTCTATATGTACCGGATCGACTGGCAGACGCCGGTCCAGGGCAATATCCTGCGCGCGCCGCACGGCGTGGAACTGCCGTTCGTGTTCGGCACCACCGGGATTTCGGAGGAACTGGTCGGCAAGGGTCCGTCGCAGGACCGGATGACCGCGCTGATGATGCGCGTCTGGGCCAATTTCGCGCGGCGCGGCAATCCCAACGGCAAGGGTATCCCCGCCTGGGCGCCGTACAACACGACCACGCGCACCACCTTCCTGTTCAACGATCCGCCCAGCGTGGTGCACGATCCCGATCCCCGGATCAGGGAATTCTGGGTGAAGGCGAAGAAGAAATAGGCCCTCCGCGGCCGGTTGCTTGACTCGCCACGAACCTTGAACGAAGCGACTCCACGGAAGCGCGATCTCCCCGGCCAAAGCGTCGCGTCCGCCATTGTTCGGGACGCTGTATATGCTCGGGGTTCGCCTACCGCTTTCATTTGCCGCAGCGATCATCGCCGGGCCCGCCTTCGCGCAGGAGGCGGATGGTTTCGATATCTCGGGCAGCGCGCGGCTGCGCTACGAGACGATCACCAATCAGCCTCGCGCGGGCTTCAACACGGATGACGATCTCGTCAACCTGCGCACCACCCTGCTCGCGCGATACAGGTCGGGGCCGGTCAGCTTCGTCGCGGAACTCTGGGACAGCAGGGCGTATGCCAGCGAGACCGGAACTCCGGTCTCAACGAACGAGGTCAACGCACTTGAACTCGTCCAGGCCTATGCCGCCGTGGATCTCAGCCCCGGCAACGGATCGAAGCTCAATCTGCGGGCGGGTCGATTCACCCTCAACATCGGCTCCCGCCGGCTGGTCGCGGCGGACGATTATCGCAACACCACCAATGGCTATACCGGCTTCCAGGCCAATCTGGCGGCGAAAGGCGGTGTCAACGCGACGCTGATCTATGTCCTACCGCAACAGCGCCGACCGGACGATCCAGCAGCGATCCGCCGCAACGCCATTGTGTTCGACCATGAAGGTTTCGACCTGGTCCTGTGGGGCGGTACCGCGGCAAAGGCCAGGGCGATTGGCCCGCTGACCGCGGAAATAAGCTACTACCACCTCGGCGAGCGAGACACGCCAGGCCGGCCCACCCGCAATCGCTCATTGAACAGCTGGGGCGGGAGGATCCTGCGCGTTCCCGGCGCAGGAAAAGCGGACGTAGAGTTCGAAGCATATTATCAATCGGGCACCATCCGTGCCTCCACCGCCTCCAACGCGGCGGTACTGCCGGTCTCGGCCTGGTTCATTCACGCCGAAGCCGGCTACACGTTCGCCGGGCCGTGGCAGCCGCGCCTATCGCTGGAATATGATCGCGCCAGCGGCGACCGCGCGGGCGGACGTTACGGTCGCTTCGACACGCTGTTCGGCATGCGCCGCGCCGACCTTGCTCCCGCCGGACTCTACAATGCGGTGGGACGCGCCAACATCTCGACGCCCGGCATACGTCTGGAGCTGGTTCCCTCAAAGCGTGTCGACCTGTTCGGCAGCTATCATGCGCTGTGGCTTGCCGAACCCACCGACAGTTTCTCGACCACCGGCGTCCGGGACGCGAGCGGCAGATCGGGAGGCTTTGCCGGGCACCAGCTGGACGCCCGTCTGCGCTGGTGGATCCGGCCCAATACGCTGCGGTTCGAAGCCAATGGCGTGATACTCGCAAAGGGGCGGTTCCTCGAGCGGGCGCCCAATGCGCCTCGCGGCGGCGACACGGTTTATGGCTCGTTCAATCTGACGGCGAACTTCTAAAACCGCCCGGTTACCGCTGTTTATAGACCCCGAATCCGCGGATTTACGTGCAAAACCGGGCGTGCGGACCGGCACGCCCGGCCGCATAGAGTCCGAGCGGATCGGCAAACGGCAAGCACGCGCATCGCGCAAAGCTGTCTGATAGGTAGCCTCCACAAGCGTTGAATATAAATTTTGGGAGGGATGCTTTGATCCAGATTCTGTCCAGCCGTTCGGTGCTGCTCGCCGGTACCGCCGCCGCGCTTCTCGCCGCGGCCCCGGCCTTTGCGCAGAGCGCCGATGCGGCAGCCGATGAAGGCGCCGCCAATCAGGAAATCGTCGTCACCGCCCAGAAGCGCTCGCAGCGGCTTCAGGACGTGCCGGCATCGGTCGCGGTGGTCGACAGCGACACGCTGACCCAGCAGGGCGCGGTCAAGTTCGAGGATTATGCCTCGCGCGTTCCCGGCCTGTCGCTCTCGTCGGGCCGTCCGGGCCTGACCCAGGTCACGCTGCGCGGCATCACCACCGGCCCGGCCCAGTCGGCCGCCGCCACCTCCTTCTATGTCGACGAAGCGCCGATCGGTTCGGTGAATGCCTATACCGGCGGCAGCAACACCACGCTCGATCTCGATCCGGCAATCCTGAGCCAGATCGAGGTGCTGAAGGGGCCGCAGGGCACGCTGTACGGCGCCAACTCGATGGGCGGCCTGATCAAGTACGTCACCACCGCGCCGGACTTCACCACCGTCTCGGGTCGTATCTCGGCGGGCGTCAACGGCGTGCGCGGCGGCGGCACCGGCTATTCGGTGCGCGGCTCGGTCAGCGTGCCGCTGGTCACCGACTCGCTCGTAATCCGCGCGAGCGCGTTCAACCGCCGCGATGCCGGGTTCATCGACATCAATGGCGGCCCGGCGGCGCGCGAGAATGTGAACTATGCCGACGTCACCGGCGGCCGCGTCCAGCTTGCCGCGAAGCTCGGCTCGAACGTGCGCATCAGCCTGCAGGCGATCGGGCAGGATACCAAGGTGGGCGGCACCAGCGTGATCGACGTCAACCCGACGACGCTCGCACCGCTCTATGGCGACCTGCAGCAGCGGCATCTGTCGCGCGAGCGCGGCAAGGTTTCGTTCCGCCTCTACAACGGCACGATCAACGTCGATCTGGGCTCGGTCGAGCTGGTCTCGTCGACGACCTACCAGACCGCCAAGGCCGACACCGGCGTCGACGCTTCGTCGGGCTTCGGCGTCGCGCTGGGCGGGATCGGCGTGCGTTCGGTGCAGCACACCACCGTCGCGCGCTGGTCGCAGGAGTTCCGCGTCGATGCCAATGGGCTGGCCGGTGGCCTGCTCGATACGCAGGTCGGCTTCTATTACACCCACGAGAACGACGCGAACCGCATCCCGAAATTCTACACCTTCAACACGGTGACGGGTGCCGACGTCGCTTTCCCGAACATCGCGACGGCATCGATCACCTCGAAATACACCGAATATTCGGTGTTCGCGAACGCCACCGTCCATTTCAGCGAGCAGTTCGACGTGCTGCTGGGCGGCCGCTACTCGCATGACAGCCAGGTCTATGATCACAATTATGCCGGCCTGATCATCCCGGGCGGATCGAATGTCGGCCACGGCACCGAGAAGGCGGACGTGTTCACCTTCCTGGTGACGCCGCGCCTGAAGATCTCGGACAATGCGATGGTCTATCTGCGGGTGTCGTCGGGCTATCGTCCGGGCGGTCCGAATGCGCCGGGCGTCGGTGCGCCGGTCACCTTCGATCCGGATCGCCTGACCAGCTATGAAGCCGGGTTCAAGGTCTCGGCGCTCGATCGCATGCTGACCTTCGACGCAGCCGTGTTCCACACCGACTGGAAGGACGTTCAGATCCAGACAAGCGCGGGCGGGTTCAACTTCTTCGTCAATGGCGGCGACGCTGTGAGCACCGGCGGCGAAGCGACGATCCGCCTGACGCCGACGCGCGGCCTGACCTTCGGCCTCAACGCCGCCTATACCGACGCGCACCTGACCGAGGATGCGGCGGCTGCCGGCGGCCTGAAGGGCGATCGCATGCCGCTGGTGCCGCGCTGGTCGGGTTCGCTGACCGCGCAGTATGAGACGACACTGAGCGGCGATCTCGATCTGTCGCTGGGCGGCGTGATCAGCCATGTGAGCGATCGCATCTCGAACTACACCAACCGGGCGCCGCGCACCCTGCCGGCCTATACGACGATCGGCCTCAATGCCGGGCTGTCGTACAAGAATTACAGCCTGACGGTGTACGCCAAGAACCTGACCGACGAGCGCGGGATCACCGCGCTGGGCACGCTGGGCCTCACCCCGGCATCCAGCCCGTTCGCGATGGGGATTATCACCCCCCGCACCATCGGCGCGGAGCTGGCGATCCGGTTCTGATTTCGTCGCGCAGAATGAAGAAGGGGACCGGAGCGATCCGGTCCCCTTTTTCGTGTGTGGGAAGGAGGGGATCGCGCGGGCGGCGATCCCCTCCCCTCAGCCCTCCCCGGCCATGGTGGAGGACCAAGCTCGATTGGTTCAGAAGCTGAGCGAGACCGTGGCGCCGAAGGTGCGCGGATCGCCCGGATTGCCCGCGATCAGGCCGGTATTGCCCGGCGTGGTCGCCAGCAGGTCGAAATACTCCTGGTCGAAGGCGTTGCGGACCCATCCGAAGATGTTGAACTTGTCCGTGCGGAAGCCGAGCCGGAAGTTGGCCAGCGCATAGCCGTCGATATCGGTGTAGATCGAGCGCGAGGCGTTCGACGAGAATTTCGAGCGGTAATTGCCGTCCGCACCGAAATAGACCTCGCCATCCTCGCCCAGCAGGTTGGCGGGGATGTTATATTCGCCGCCGAACGAGAAGGCCCAGTTCGAGATACCGGGCAGCCACTGGCCCGAAATATCGCATGCCGTGGGGCTGTTCGTGCCCGGGGTGCCGGGCGCGCCGATCACCGCGCCGGTGCCACCGCCGGACAGTTCGGGCGGGCACGGTGCGTTACGGAACTCGACATATTCGTGATCGGTATAGGCGCCGTTGACGTACAGGCTCAGGCGATCCGAGGGACGGAACGACAGGTCGGCCTCGATACCGCGCACCCGCACTTCGCCGGCATTCGCCAGATAGCCGCGCAGGGTGGCGTTCTGGCCGTCATTCACCAGCGCCTGATAATCCTTGATCGACGTCCAGTAGCCGGTGAGGTTGAAGGTCACGCGGCGATCCCAGAACTGGGTCTTTGCGCCGATCTCGAAATGATCGACCTTTTCCGGCTTCACCTGCGCGAACTGGGTCTGCGCCACGCCGGCGACGACCGGCACACCGTTCAGGTTCAGGCCGCCCGATTTGAAGGTGTGGGCATAGGTTGCGTAGACCAGGATATCGCGGGTCGGCTTGTACGACGCGGTGAAATCGTAGGAGAGGTTCCACTCGCGGAACTTCTCGCCGCGGAACGCCTGCGGGGTCAGCGCGGTACGCTGTTCGATCTGACGCGCAGTGCCGCCGGTCGAGGGAACCAGATTGCCCTGACCGTCACGCACGATGCTGACATAGCTGCCCAGCTTATCGTCATAATTGACGCGGATGCCCGGCGAGAGGGTGAACCGGTCAGTGATCTCCCAGTTCACCTTGGCGAACACGGCGCCGCTGAAGTTCTTCAGACGGATATCGTTGTTCGCGGTCAGGCCGTCGAGCACCGTCGGATCGTTCGACAGCGCGTTGCTCGGGTTGATCAGCCAGCGGCTCGCGGCCGAGCCCTGACGCTGCGTACCGGTGGTGTGGATGTCCTGATAGAAGGCGAAGGCGCCGACGACATAGTCGAACCCGTTGCCCTCACCCGCATAGCGCAGTTCCTGGGTGAACTGGGTCTGCTCGGTCGGGTTCTGCGACAGGGTGGTGATCGGAAGACCGGTGAAGTCGCGATCGTTCTTCGGACCCCAGTCCCAGAAGCGCCAGGCCGAGACCGAAGTCAGCGTGCCGTTGCCCAGTTCCAGCTCGGCGCGCAGCGAAGCGCCGCCAAGGACGTTGAGCGCGTTAAGTTCGGCGTCGACGTCGGTCAGGCGATCGAACGGATTGGTGCTGGGCACCGCATAGCCGAGCGCGGCGGTCAGCGCCGGATACTGCCGGTTGGCGGCACGCTGGGTCGGGCCGTAGCGCACATAGATCTGGGCGCAGCAATTGGGGTTCTGGCGGTTGTAATCGCCCGAGAGGGTCAGCTTCAGCGTGTCGCTGACCTTCCACAGCAGCGCGCCGCGGATGCCGATATTATCCTGGCCGTTGATATAGGTGCCGCTGGCAACGTTGTAGACCGTGCCCTGGCGGCTGGTGGTCGAGGCGCCGAGGCGGACCGCGACCGTATCGGACAGCGGGCCGGAGACCGACGCCTTGGCCTGCTTGAACTCGAGATTGCCGACGGTCAGTTCCGCGCGGCCCTCGAAGGTGAAGCTTGGCGCCTTGCTGGTGATGTTGATCGCGCCGGCGACGGTGTTCTTGCCGTACAGCGTGCCCTGCGGACCGCGTAGCGTCTCGACCTGCTGGATATCAAGGAAGTCGAGCGTGGCGACCGCGACGCGGCTGAAATAGACCTGATCGATATAGACGCCGACGCCCTGATCGATGCCGTCATTGGTAAGGCCCAGCGGCGCGCCCAGGCCGCGGATGTTGACCGACGAGTTGCGCGGGTTGGACGAATAGAATTGCAGCGTCGGCTGGATCTGCTGGAGACGCTGCACGTTGAAGCTGCCGGTCGAATCGAGTTCCTTCACGCCGACCACCGAGATCGGGATCGGCACGTCCTGCGCCTGTTCCAGACGGCGGCGTGCGGTGACGATGATCTCGGACGAGGCTGCGCTGCGCTGGACGTCCTCCTCGCCGCGATCCTGATCGCCCGGGGTCGACGGACCCTGCTGAGCCGGGACCGGATCGCTCGACTGGGCATAGGCCGCAATCGGCGTGGTGGTCACGAGTAAGGTCAGTGCGAGTTTCGACAGGCTCATTTGGATCCCCTTGGAACGTTACGCACTTAAACTCCCCTATTCCGATAGGAATAATCGACAAAGGTAATCTTTGGGAAGCCCTAGCCCGTGTTTTCCGGCGCTGGGATCGGGCATTCCGGCGCAGATTTCCGCGGTTTTTCGCCCCTCTTGAAACCGCGACCCATCGATCCAAGATTAGGGAAGCGGCGCCGTAAAGGGCCGCGAATGACTAGCGGATGCCGGTTTCGGATCCGGGTTTCAGGCGTTCAACTTGCTCAAATGAGGCTTTGACATGCGTCAGTTCGATTTCACCCCGTTCCGCCGTTCGACCATCGGTTTCGACCGGCTGTTCGACATGCTGGAAGCCAGCGCCCGCCAGCAGGCGTCGGAAAACTATCCCCCCTTCAATCTCGAGCGCGTCGCCGATGACCGCTATCGGATCACCCTCGCCATCGCCGGCTTCAAGTCGGACGAGATCGACATCACCGCGCAGCAGAACCTGCTGGTCGTTGCCGGCAAGAAGGCCGAGAACGAGAACAGCCAGGGTGCGTTTCTGCACGTCGGCATCGCCAACCGCAGCTTCGAGCGCCGGTTCGAGCTGGCCGATTTCGTCCGCGTCGAGAGCGCCGATCTGGCCGATGGCCTGCTGACCATCGAGCTGGTCCGCGAAGTGCCCGAAGCGATGAAGCCCAAGAAGATCGCGGTCGGCGGCGGCAGCAAGCCCGCCGAAGCAATTGATCATACGGCTGCGAACGCAGCCTGAGGCGAGCATTCGGCCGCCAACGCGGCGTAACCAACCCACCACGGCTCGCGGCGTCTTCCTCCCTTTGGACGCCGCGCCAGGGGGCGCCCGGACCTAAAGTCCGGGCGCCTTTTCATTTTTTCTTGCGTCCCCGGGAACCATTGTACGGATTCGACGTTTCGTGCGCGGGATCGGGGCTTTGTTGGGCGTAATGGACGATAATCTCGACAGTTCGAATCAGGCGCAAAATATCGCGCCGATCAGCTTTTCCGACGACGGCGATCGCGAGACGCGGGCCGAATCGTTGCGGTCGCAGGCGGCGCGATGCCGGCGGCTGTGCAGCAGCGTGCTCGATCCGCGCACCCGCGAATCGCTGACCGGCATGGCCGAGGAATATGAGGCGGAGGCCGCGCGGCTCGACGCCGGCGAATAGCCTCCCCCTTCGTTACACCAGACGCGACTGACGCACCGCGGCTTCGATGAAACTGCGGAACAGCGGGTGCGGATCGAACGGTTTCGACTTCAGCTCCGGGTGGAACTGCACGCCGACGAACCAGGGGTGATCCGGTCGCTCGACGATTTCCGGCAGCGTGCCGTCAGGCGACATGCCCGAGAACACCAAGCCGCCGCTTTCCAGCACGTCCTTGTAATGGGTGTTCACTTCGTAGCGGTGGCGGTGACGCTCGCTGATGTCATCCTCGCCATAGATCGAGTTGACGACGCTGTTGCCGCTCAACCGCGCCGGATAGGCGCCCAGGCGCATCGTGCCGCCCAGATCGCCGCCCTGCTCGCGCTTCTGAAGCCCGTCCTTGCCCATCCACTCGGTGATGAGGCCGACGATCGGCGTCTCGGTGTCGCCGAACTCGGTGGTCGAGGCATGCGCCAGACCCTGTTCGCGCGCCCCCTCGATACAGGCCATCTGCATACCCAGGCAGATGCCGAAGAACGGCACGCCGCGCTGACGGGCGAAACGGACGCTGGCGATCTTGCCCTCGCTGCCGCGCTCGCCGAAGCCGCCGGGGACCAGGATCGCGTGCATCGGCTCGAGCTGAGCAGCGATCTCGTCCTCGTCGCCTTCGAACAGTTCGGCGTCGAGCCAGCGGATATTGACCTTCACCCGGTTGGCGATGCCGCCATGAACCAGCGCCTCATGGAGCGACTTGTAGGCGTCGGGCAGGCCGACATATTTGCCGACCACGCCGATCGTGACCTCGCCCTCGGGGTTTTCGAGGCGGTCCATAATATCTTCCCAGCGCGCCAGCGACGGCGCCGGACCGGGTTCGATCCCGAACGCGCGCAGCACTTCGCTGTCGAGGCCCTGAGCATGGTACTGGGCGGGCACCGCATAGATGCTCTTGGCGTCGAGCGCGGGGATGACCGCTTCCTTGCGGACGTTGCAGAACAGCGCGATCTTGGCGCGCTCGCCCTCCGGCAGAGGCTGCTCGCTGCGGCAGACCAGCACGTCGGGCTGCACGCCCAGCGCCGCGAGTTCGCGCACGCTGTGCTGGGTCGGCTTGGTCTTCAGCTCGCCCGCGGCCGCGATGTACGGCACCAAAGTCAGGTGGACGCTGACCGAATTGCCGCGGCCCAGATCGTTGCGGAGCTGGCGGATCGCTTCGATGAACGGCAGCGATTCGATGTCGCCCACGGTGCCGCCGATCTCGCACAGCACGAAATCGAGGCCCTCGGTATCCGCCTGTGCGAATTCCTTGATCGCGTCGGTCACGTGCGGAATCACCTGCACGGTGGCGCCCAGATAGTCGCCCTTGCGCTCGCGCGTGATGATCTGCTGGTAGATTCGGCCCGAGGTGACGTTATCCGACTGGCGCGACGCGACGCCGGTGAAGCGCTCGTAATGGCCAAGGTCGAGATCGGTCTCCGCGCCGTCGTCGGTCACATAGACTTCGCCATGCTGATAGGGCGACATCGTGCCCGGATCGACGTTCAGATAGGGATCGAATTTCCGGATTCGGGCCGAATAGCCCCGCGCCTGAAGGAGAGCGGCGAGCGATGCCGCCATGAGACCCTTGCCGAGCGAGGAGACCACGCCGCCGGTGATGAAGATATACCGCGCCATGGGAGAAAATGCCTAGCGTGATTGGACGCGCGCCGAAAGCACCCGAATCCGGGAGCGCGCATTTTTTTGTGGGAAAGCCACGGCTCGCGCCGGGCTAAGCGAGGGAAAACCCCGCGTTTCCGCGGGGTTCGCCGTTACTGACCGAAAGGCCGCGTCGAATTGCCGGCAGCCGGGGTGGCCGGAGCCAGCGGCGTGGTGGCCGGGGTGGCGCCGGGTGCCGGTGCAGTCTGCGCCGGAGCGGCTGCGGCAGGCTTCTTCTGCAGGGTCGCGTCGACCGACGACGAGCGGCGGCTGGCCGCCAGCACCGCCAGCGCGATGCACAGCACGATGAACGCAGTCGCCAGGATCGCGGTGGCACGCGTGAGGAAATCCGCAGCGCCGCGTGCCGACATCAGGCCCGACGGGCTGCCACCCGTGGTGAGGCCGCCGCCTTCCGACTTTTGCATGAGGATCACGGTCACCAGCATGGCGGCAACGGCGAACTGGAGGACCAGCAGGAAAGTGAACATCGGGAAGCGCAGACCTTTTGCGGAAAGGCGCGACATAGTGGAGGCGATCCGCGGTATCAACCTGCCAGTTTCGGGCCGCCCGCGAAACGATCCACCGCATATCCGTAACATTTCGGCTCCGCACTGAAACTTTGCGGGGCATATGGACGTTTGTGGCGGATAATCCCGGCCTGTGCCGGGACCGTAACGGATAGAGTAAAGACCGTGAACGCCATGTCCGACCGTACGCTTGCATCGTGGAAGAACACCCTGATCGACTATGTGCGATCCGGAGAACCGGATCTCACCAATCGACAGATGGCCCTGCTGATGCTCGTTTATCTCGATCCGGGGCCCCATACCGTGCGTGGCTTGGCGCGGGCGCTCAATGTCTCTAAGCCAGTCGTGACGCGAGCCTTGAACCGGCTAGGCGCGCTCGGCTATCTGCGCCGACAGCGCGACGATACCGACAAGCGTAACATCTTTGTCGCGCGAACGACTGAAGGGGCTGATTTTCTTGCAGAATTCGGGCACTTCCTCTCAGGAGGAAACATCAGCGAGCCTGCCGCCCAAAGGGCTAACGCATAAGCGCTTCGCGCTGACCGGAGTCTCGGCGCACGTCGACCCGCGCGTCGATGCCGTGCGAGGCGATCTTGCCGACATTCGTCTCGCGGATCGCGTCTTCGCGCCGCATTACGCTGTGCCGATGGCGCGGCGCGTGAGCCGTTCGGTTGCGTTGCGACTGGGTCCCAAGGCCGACTCGGAAGTGATTGCCGAACTGAACGCCGGCGAAGTCTTCGAGGCGCTCGAACTGGCGGGCCTCAACGCCTGGGGTGTCGCCGCGACGCCGGGGCTGGTCGGCTATATCGAAGCCAATGCGCTGGGTGAGGCGCCGGACGCATGACCCACAAGGTTTTTATCGATGGCGCGGTCGGCACGACCGGCCTGGAGATTCGCGAGCGGCTGGAAGGGCGCAGCGAAATCGAACTCGTCGTGCTCGACGACAAGGCGCGCAAGAATGCGAAGAAGCGTGCAGCGGCGCTGAACGCCGCGGATTTCGTGATCCTTTGCCTGCCCGACGATGCCGCCATCGAAGCGGTGGCGATGATCGAGAATCCCGCGACGCGGGTGATCGACGCATCGACCGCGCATCGCGTGGCCGAAGGCTGGACCTATGGCTTTGCCGAACTGGAGCCGAGCCAGTCGGCGGCGATCGCCGCGGCGCGCTTCGTCAGCAATCCGGGTTGCTACCCCACCGGTTATCTCGCGCTGATCCGCCCGCTGGTCCGCGCAGGCTTCATCCCGGTCGACTGGGTGCTGAGCGTCAACGCGACCTCGGGCTATTCGGGTGGCGGCAAGGCGATGATCGCCGAGTTCGAAAACGAGACCGCCAAGGGCCACACCAAAACCGCGTTCCGCCCCTATGGCCTCAGCCTCGCGCACAAGCATGTGCCCGAGATGCAGAAGCATGCGAAGATGGAGCATCCGCCGATCTTCATGCCGGCGGTGGCACGCACCTATCGCGGCATGGTGGTCGAAGTGCCGCTGCCGCTCCACGCCCTGCCCCGCAAGCCTTCGCTGGCGACGATCGAGGCCGCGCTGAGCGACGCGTACAAGGACAGCCCGATCGTGCGCGTGCTGCCCGCGGGCGACATCGCGACCGTGGCGATCGAGGACGATGCGGGCACCGACCGGCTGACCCTGCGCGTGTTCGGTAATGCCGAGCGCGGTCAGGCGCGGTTGGTGGCGACGCTCGACAATCTCGGCAAGGGCGCGGCCGGTGCGGCGGTGCAGAACCTCAATATCATGGCCGGTCTGGATCAGACTGCGGGTCTGGTGCTCTGATCTGCGCTTCGGCGGCTTGATCTTTCCGCACCGTTGGTGTCGAGCGGAGCCGTAACGAAGGAGCATGCACGCATGAGTCAGCCGGTCGGAAAGCTGCTGCTGTTCGGAGCGACGGGCGATCTCGCCCAGCGCATGCTGCTCCCTTCGCTCTATGGCCTGCATGCCGATGGCCTGTTGCCCGAGGGGCTGACTATCACCGGCACGGCGCGTTCGGATCATGACGATGCGGGCTATCGCGATTTCGCGGCCAAGGCGCTCGATGAATTCCTGCCTGCGGACCGCAAGGACGACAGCGCTGTCGGGGCGTTTCTGGAGCGGATCAACTATCAGCCGCTCGACGCATCTAAGACCGAGGGTTTCGCGGCGCTGGCGGAGAAGCTGGGCGATATCTCGGGCGGGCTGGCGATCTTCCTGTCGACCGCGCCGTGGCTGTTCGGGCCGACGATCAAGGGTCTCGAATCGGCGGGTCTGGCGGGCAATAATGTGCGGATCGGGCTGGAGAAGCCGCTGGGCCGAGATCTCCAGTCCAGCCGCGAGATCAACGATATCGTCGCCTCGGCCTTTCCCGAGGACCGGACCTTCCGGATCGATCACTATCTGGGCAAGGAAACCGTCCAGAACATCCTGGCGCTGCGCTTCGGCAACTCGCTGTTCGAGCCGGTGTGGAATGCGCAGGGCATCGATCATGTCCAGATCACCATCTCAGAGACGGTGGGACTCGAGGGACGCGCAGGCTTTTACGACGATACCGGCGCGCTGCGCGACATGGTGCAGAACCATATGCTCCAGCTGCTCGCGCTGATCGCGATGGAGCCCCCTGCCCGCTTCGACGGCACCGCGATCCGCGACGAGAAGGTCAAGGTGCTCCGCTCGCTGCGCAAGATGAAACCGGCCGAAGTGCCGAACCTGACGGTGACCGGCCAATATGGCGCAGGCGCATCCAAGGGCGAGATCGTGAAGGGCTATGTCGAGGAGCTGGAAAAGCCCTCGAACACCGAGACCTTCGTCGCGATCAAGGCGCATGTCGACAATTGGCGCTGGCAGGGCGTGCCCTTCTATCTGCGCACCGGCAAGCGGCTGGCCGAGCGCCGGTCGGAGATCGTGGTCCAGTTCAAGCCGGTGCCGCACTCGATCTTCTCCGAACGCGGCGGGCTGTTGCACGCCAACACGCTCGTCATCCGCCTACAGCCCGAGGAATATATCCGGCTGCTGGTAATGGCCAAGCAGCCCGGACTGGACCGCGACGGCATCCGCCTGCGCGAAGTACCGCTTAACCTTGCCCTGGACCATGAATTCGCGGGCACGCGCCGCCGTATCGCCTATGAGCGGCTGCTGCTCGACCTGATCGAGGGCGATCCCACCCTGTTCGTCCGCCGGGACGAGGTTGAGGCGCAATGGGAATGGGTGGACGGCATCCGCGCCGGATGGGAGGCGAACGACGTGCATCCCAAGCCCTATGCCTCGGGCAGCTGGGGTCCGAGCGCGGGGATCGCGCTGACCGAACGCGACGGGGTGACGTGGAACGAGTGATCCGCTTTTTCTTCCCTCTCCCGCTTTCGCGGGAGAGGCGCGAGACTTAGAGAGCAAAGCGAGCTTAGTCGCAGCGGTGAGGGTCTTCTTCTTCGCCGCCGCGTTTAAGAAGAAGACCCTCACCCAGCCTCTCCCGCGAAAGCGGGAGAGGAGCAGAATAGAAGAGCAGAAGACGCATGACCGAGATCGAATGGTGGGAATATGACGATGCCGACGAGATGGCGGAGGCCGTCGCGGGCGATATCGGCTTCATCATCGAAAGCGCGATCGATGCGCGCGGCGCGGCGGTGATTGCGCTGGCTGGCGGCAAGACGCCGCTGCCGATCTACGAGAAGCTGGCCAAGGCCAAGATCGACTGGAAGCGCGTGACCATCGTGCCGGGCGACGACCGGATGGTGCCGCTGGGCGATCCGCTGTCGAACGTCACCGCGATCGGCAAGATCTTCATCCCCAAGGGCGCACGCGTGATCCCGCTGATCAGCCAGACCGTGGCAGACTACAAGGCCGCGGGCCGTTCGGCCGACGCGATCCTGCAGGACCTGCACTGGCCGCTCGACCTGTGCCTGCTGGGCATCGGCGCGGACGGCCACGCGGCTTCGATCTTCCCCGGCCCGGACTTCGACGAAGCGCTGAACGGCCCCAAGGAGCGTCGCGCGCTGGGCGTGATGCCCGATCCGCTACCGCCCGAAGCGCCGGTCTCGCGCGTGACGCTGAGCAAGGCCGCCATCGTCTCCGCCCGCGCGCTGATGATCGCACTCACCGGCGACAAGAAGCGCGAAGTGCTGGAAGCGGCGATCGAACAGGGTGCTTCGTCGGCCTATCCGGCGGGCCGTATCCTGGCCGATGTCGAGCTGCCCGTGGATATCCACTGGGCCGCCTGACGTGACCCTCCATCCCGAGATCGCCGCCGTCACCGATCGCATTATCGAGCGATCCCGGGAGAAGCGCGCCGCCTATCTGGCGCTGATGGCGCGCGAGCTTGGGTCGGGGAACGACCGGCCGAAGCTCGGCTGCGCCAATCTCGCCCACGCCTATGCGGGTACGGACGAGCAGCGCGACGAGCTGAAGCTGGGCGACCGGATGAATATCGGGATCGTCACCGCCTATAACGACATGCTGTCGGCGCATGCGGTGTATTACCGCTATCCCGAGCAGATGAAGATCTGGGCGCACGAGGCCGGTGCCACCGCGCAGGTGGCGGGCGGTGTGCCCGCGATGTGCGACGGCGTGACCCAGGGCTATCAGGGGATGGAGCTGTCGCTGTTCAGCCGCGACACCATCGCGATGAGCACCGCGGTCGCCCTCTCCCACCGCACTTTCGAGGGCGCGGCCTTGCTTGGTATCTGCGACAAGATTGTGCCGGGCCTGCTGATCGGGGCGCTGCGCTTCGGGCATCTGCCGATGCTGCTGATCCCCGGCGGACCGATGCGCACCGGCATCGCCAACAAGGAAAAGGCCCGCGTCCGCGAGCTTTATGCCGAGGGCAAGGCGACCCGCGACGAACTGCTCGATTCGGAGATCGCCGCCTATCATTCGAAGGGCACCTGCACCTTTTACGGCACGGCCAATTCGAACCAGATGATGATGGAGGCGATGGGGCTGCACATCCCCGGCGCGTCCTTCGCCAATCCCAACACCAAGCTGCGTCAGGAACTGACTCGAGCCGCGGTGCACCGGCTGGCCGATATCGGCTGGAAGGGCGAGGATTACCGGCCGATCGGCCATGTCGTCGACGAACGCGCCATCGTGAACGCCGCCGTGGTGCTGCTGGCGACCGGCGGATCGACCAACCACCTGATCCACCTGCCCGCCATCGCCCGCTCCGCCGGGATCCTGATCGACTGGGAGGATTTCGACCGGCTGTCGCGCGTCGTGCCACTGCTCGCGCGGGTCTATCCCAACGGATCGGCCGACGTGAACGGGTTCGAGGATGCGGGTGGCCCGACCTTCGTGATCCGCGAGCTGCTGAAGGGCGGGCTGATGCACGCCGACGCGCTCACCGCGGGTTCGGACACGATGGCCGACTATGCCCGCAAGCCTGACCTCGAGGACGACAAACTCGTCTGGCGCGATCATGACGCGATCTCGAGCGATCCCGGCATCGTCGCCACGCTCGACGCGCCCTTCTCGGTCGAAGGCGGTTTCCGCATCCTCACCGGCAATCTCGGCCGCGCGTGCATCAAGGTGTCCGCGGTCGACGAGGATCGCTGGACGATCGAGGCGCCCTGCCGCGTGTTCGATGACCAGCAGGCGGTGCAGGACGCATTCAAGGCAGGCGAACTCGACCGCGACGTCGTGGTGGTCGTCCGCTTCCAGGGGCCGCGCGCCAACGGCATGCCCGAGCTGCACAAGCTGACCCCGCCGCTGGGCGTGCTCCAGAACAAGGGCTTCCGGGTCGCGCTGGTGACCGATGGCCGCATGTCCGGGGCGTCGGGCAAGGTGCCGGCCGCGATCCACCTTTCGCCCGAAGCGCTGGGTGGCGGACCGATCGGCAAGCTGCGCGATGGCGATGTCGTCCGGCTGTGCGCCGAGCAAGGCACGCTTCAGGCGCTGGTCGATCCGGCCGAATGGGCAGCCCGCGAGCAATGCGCGGCTCCGCCCCCCGCCGAAGGCACCGGCCGCGAGCTGTTTGCGCTGATGCGGCTCACCGCCAGCGAAGCCGAAATGGGCGGTTCGGCGATGCTTTCTGCGGCGGGGCTATAAGATCGCTCACTGACAACGATGACATTCCCGCCGCAACCGGATAGGGAATGGAGGAAACGAAGGTTTGGGAGCGGGAATGGAAGTCGTCGCGGTCGATATCGGCGGAACCCATGCGCGCTTTGCCATCGCCGAAGTCGCAAACGGCCGCGTCGTCTCGATGAGCGAGACGGTGAAGCAGAAGGTCGCCGAGCATTCGAGCCTGCAGCTTGCGTGGCAGGCCTATGGCGAGGCAATCGGCCGCCCCCTGCCCCCCGCCGCCGCCATCGGTCTCGCTTCCCCGATCAATGGCGAGCTGATCAAGCTCACCAATAATCCCTGGATCATCCGCCCCCCACTGATCCCCGAGCGGCTGGGCGCGACCACCTGGACGCTGGTCAATGATTTCGAGGCGATCGGCCATGCGGTCGCGCAGCTGGACGAGGATTCGTTCGAGCATCTCTGCGGCCCGGCCGTCGCAATGCCCGAACACGGATCGATCACCGTCTGCGGTCCCGGCACCGGTCTGGGCGTGGCGCAGGTGTTCCGTCACAAGGGCGGATACGAGATCATCGCGACCGAGGGCGGCCATCTCGATTTCGCGCCGCTCGACGCGATCGAGGATGCGATCGTCAAGCGGCTGCGCAAGGCCCATGGCCGCGTCTCGGCCGAACGCGTGGTGGCCGGCCCGGGCATCGTCGGCATCTATGAGACGCTCGCCGAGATCGAGGGCAAGCCGGTCGCGACTCGCGACGACAAGCTGCTGTGGACCATGGCGCTGGAGGGGCAGGACAGCCTCGCCACCGCCGCGCTCGACCGCTTTTGCATGAGCCTTGGCGCAGTCGCCGGAGACCTTGCGCTCGCCCATGGGCCAACCGGTGTCATAATTGCGGGCGGTTTGGGCTTGCGGCTGAAGGACCGTCTGTTGCAATCGGGTTTTGGCGAACGTTTCGTCGCCAAAGGGAGGTTCCGTAACCTGATGTCCTCGATCCCCGTAAAGCTGATCACCCATCCCGAACCGGGCCTGTACGGCGCCGCCGCCGCCTTTGCGCAGGAGCATGCGCAATGAGTGCGATCGGCGAAGGCATCGAAAAGATCATGCTGACCGCGCCGGTGATCCCGGTGCTGGTGATCGAGGATGCGGCGACCGCGAAGCCGCTGGCCGAAGCGCTGGTGCGCGGCGGATTGAAGGTGTTGGAAGTGACCCTGCGCACCGGCGCGGCGCTGGAAGCCATCGCCGAGATGAAGAAGGTGCCAGGCGCCATCGTCGGCGCGGGCACGGTGGTGAACGCCTCGCAGTTCGCGCAGGTGATGGACGCGGGCGCCGAGTTCATCGTCTCGCCGGGCCTGACCGAGAGGCTGGCCGATCCGATCATCGCCAGCGGCGTGCCCTATCTGCCCGGTATCGCGACCGCGGGCGACATCATGCGCGGCCTCGACCTCGGCCTTGAGCATTTCAAATTCTTCCCGGCCGAGACGTCGGGCGGACTGAAGGCACTGAAGGCGCTGGCGGCGCCCTTCTATCAGGCGAAATTCTGCCCGACCGGCGGGATCACGCTGGCGACCGCACCGGACTGGCTGGCGTTCGAACGCATCCTGTGCGTCGGCGGCAGCTGGATCACCAGCGGATCGCTGGAAGAGATCGAAGCCAAGGCGCGTGAGGCGGCCGCGCTGAAGGGCTGAGGCCAACCGGCGCCGGATTCGCCGACGCAGGCAAGCCGCTCCCGCCTCATTCAAAGATTTTCGAAAGATCCTTATCGTCGGCGCGTCTGCGTCCCAACCACGCCCATAGCGATACAAACGCCACGAGCGGCGCGCCGACTTGTACGAACAGATAATCCAGCGTGGCCGGACCGGCGGCCGATGGATCAACATCGAACAGCCGCCTGATCAGAAGAGGCGACCAGCTGATCGCTATGCCAATCGCAACGCACAGCGCTGCACGGACCGGAGCGGGACCGCTGCGCACCATTTCGCTGACCTTCCAGCCCAGGAACATCAGCCAGACGGAATAGAGCGCGAGTTGGAATACGGCCATCACCGGATGCAATCCGGGCCGACCGTCACCGTTACATTTCCCCGCGCTGGCGCCGGATCTCGCGCCATTTCTCGACATTCGCGTTATGCTGGTCGAGCGTCTCGGCGAACACATGGCCACCGGTGCCGTCCGCCACGAAGAAGATCGCGTTGGTCTGGGCCGGGTTCAGCACGGCGTCGATCGATTCGCGGCCGGGATTGGCGATCGGCCCCTTGGGCAGCCCGGTCATCGAATAGGTGTTGTAGTCGTTCACCTGATCGATTTCCGAACGCAGGATGCGGCGGCCGATAGGCTTGCCCTTGGTGATCGGATAGATGATCGTCGGATCGGCCTGCAGCTTGATGTTGCGCTTCAGCCGGTTCGAATAGACGCCCGCGACCAGCCCGCGCTCCTCCGCCTTGCCGGTTTCCTTCTCGACGATGGAGGCAAGGATCAGCGCATCGCGCGGATTGCTGACCGCGATGCCCGGCGCGCGCTTTTCCCAGGCCTTGGCGAGATAGTTGACCATTGCCTTCTGCATCCGGTCGAGCACCATCTGGCGCGTGTCGCCGCGATTATAGGCATAGCTGTCGGGCAGGACCGAGCCCTCGGCGGGGATCTCGATCTCGCCGGTCAGATGCGGCGCCTTCATCAGCGCTTCGTAGACCAGGATGGAGGGGGTGCCGGGCGTCACCGTGACCATGCGTTGCAGGGTCTTGCCGCCCTGAAGCATCGCCAGCACGTCCGACTGGCGCAGGCCCGCGGGGATGCGATACTCGCCCGCCTTGATAGGCTCGCTGCCGCCAAGGAATTGCGAGAGGATCACGAAGACCCGCGCCGAGCGGATCGCGCCGGCCTTTTCCAGTTCGCTCGCCGCGCGGGTCAGGCTCGCGCCCTCCGGGATGATCACCGATACGTTGCTGCGCGACGGGCCCGGGCCGGCCCAGAGCTGAAGCACGCCGAAACCGCCCACCAGCGCCACCGCCAGCAGGAGGAGCAGGACCACACAGCCGCCTTTGCTCCGCTTCTTCTTCGGCGGAGCGGGCGGCGGCGGTGCGGGCGTGTCTTCAGACAGCTTTCATCACCAGGCTGGCGTTGGTACCGCCAAAGCCGAACGAGTTGTTCAGCACGGCCTTCACCTTGCGTTCCTTGGCCTTGAACGGGACCAGATCGACGCCCGCGCAATTCTCGCTCGGATTGTCGAGATTGAGCGTCGGCGGCACGATCTGGTCGCGCAACGCCAGAATGCAGAAGATGCTCTCCACCGCACCGGCGCCGCCCAGCAGGTGGCCGATTGCCGACTTGGTCGACGACATCGAAAGCGTGTCGATGCTGCTGCCGAACAGCTTGCGCACCGCACCCAGTTCCAGCTCGTCGCCCAGCGGGGTCGAGGTGCCGTGCGCGTTGATGTAATCGATCTCGCTGACGTCGAGGCCCGACTTCTTCACCGCCATCTGCATCGAACGGAACGCGCCCGAACCCTCGGGATGCGGCGCCGTCACGTGATAGGCATCGCCCGACAGGCCATAGCCCACCACTTCGCAGTAGATTGTCGCGCCGCGCGCCTTGGCATGCTCATATTCCTCGAGCACCACAACGCCCGCGCCCTCGCCCATGACGAAGCCGTCGCGGCCCTGATCCCAGGGACGGCTGGCGCGCCACGGCTCGTCGCGGAAATTGGTCGAGAGCGCTCGGGCCTGACCGAAACCGGCGATACCGATCGGGCAGATCGTGCTTTCCGCGCCGCCCGCGAGCATCACATCGGCGTCGTCCATCGCGATCATCCGCGCGGCGTCGCCGATCGAATGCGCGCCGGTCGAGCAGGCGGTGACGACCGCATGGTTCGGACCCATCAGGCCATATTTGATCGAGACCTGACCCGAGATCAGGTTGATCAGGCGGCCATGGACGAAGTGCGGCGAGACGCGCTTCGGACCCTTTTCGGCGAGCACCAGCGATTCGCTCTCGATGCCCGGAAGGCCGCCAATGCCCGAACCGATCGAGCAGCCCGCGCGGAACCGCAGTTCCTCGCTCATGTCGGTCAGTCCGGCATCCTCGATCGCCTGTCCGGCAGCATCGATGCCATAGACGATGAACGGATCGACCTGACGCTGGATCTTGTGATCCACCCGCTTCGAAGCGTCGAAGCCATATTCATGGTCGGCCGGCTTCACTTCGCAGGCATAGTTGCTCTGGAAGTCGGTCGCGTCGAAACGCGTGATCGTTCCTGCGCCCGACTTGGCGGCCAGAATGTTCTTCCATGCGGTCTCGACATCCGCCCCGAGGGGGGTGACGAGGCCGAGGCCGGTCACGACTACGCGGCGCATCGCATCTCTCCGTCAATCTTCATCGGCTTCGCTCCATAGGGATCAAACGAAGCGGAGTAAAAAAAGAAACGGCCCCCCGCCCCTCGTGAAAAATCACGTACGGGGCGGGAAGCCGCCTATCCTGCACCATTCGCCATCAGGCGCGCGTGCGGGACGCCGATCAGGCGCCCTGATTCTCGCTGATATACTTGATCGCGTCGCCGACGGTGGTGATCTTCTCAGCCGCATCGTCGGGGATTTCGACGCCGAATTCTTCCTCGAACGCCATCACCAGCTCGACGATGTCGAGGCTGTCGGCGCCCAGATCGTCGATGAAGCTCGCTTCGGGCTTCACTTCGCTGGCTTCGACGCCGAGGTGATCGACTACGATCGTCTTGACGCGTTCCTCGGTGCTCATGGTCCCTGTTTTCCTTCTCTATCGGGGTATGAATTCGTTGAACGCACGTAGAACGCCGCAAGTGCCGTTGCAAGAGGGGCAGCTTTGCTCAGTTCGCCTTGAAGTCGGCGGCGCCCCGCTCACGTAGCGCAACGATCCCCAGGATCATCCCGGCAAGGACGGCATTCGAATCGTCCGCCAGCCGGTTCTTCGACGCGGACTCGGCGAGCCGGGTGAAGATTGCGGTATCCGGCTGCCCTTCGGCCGAAATCGCCTTGAGCCGGTCGGTCTCCGGCATCGCCATGAACAGGCTCTCGAGTGCGGCGGCGTCCAGCCCCTTGGTCCGGCCGACCCGAGCCGCGACCGGCCACATCAGAGTCGCCATCGCGTGAAGGAACGCGCTCGATTTCGCCTTCTGGCTCCAGCCATGCTTCGCCGCACAACTCGTCACCGCTTCATCGATCAGTTGATACGCCGCGGGATCGGGACTGCCATTGCTCGGATCGGAAATAGACTTCTCGAACGCCTGGTCGATCGTCGTCCGCCCCGCCGGCGTCAGGCTCTGCGTGATGCAGCCGATCGTGGCGATATCCGCGGCCTGAGCCGGGGCGGCGGCGGCAAGCGCCGCCGCCAGCAGAATCCACCGCATCCTCAGTTCGCCTGGAAGTCCGCCAGACCCTTTTCGCGCACCGCGAGCAGGCCCAGAAGTCCGCCAGCCAGGGTCGCGTTGTCCCCGTTGATCTCGCCGGCGTTGATCGCGTCGGTCGCGATCTTCTCGAAGGTGCTGGGATTGTCCATCGCAGTGGCGCGCACGGCCTGCGGCAGTGCCATGAAGCGGGCCTCGACCTTCTTCGGATCGATCTTCGCTGCACGGCCCATGCGATCGGCAACCGGCCAGCCGAGCTTTGGCACGGTGTACAGCAGCGCGCCCATGGTTGCCGCATCGCTCCAGCCATGCTTGGCCTGACAGGCCAGCGAGGCCTTGCGCATGCCCTCGATCGTGGATTGGCTGTAGGTCTGCGGGCCGCCGGCATCGGCAAGGTTCTTTTCCAGATCCTTGTTCAACTGCGCACGGGTCGCCGCATCGACGGTGTTTTCGACACAGCCGATAGTCGCGATATCGGCAGCATAAGCCGGAGCAACGAGCATGACGGGCGCGGCAACAGCCAGCGCGACGGCGAATTTAAGCATTACACTACCCTCCCGAAAAACTTGCCGCATGCTGTACCTGCAGCGCGCCGTAATCAAGCCTCGTTGAACGCCTTTTGTCCTTCAAGCTGAAGGATTTGTCCCAATATGCCCTGCGCCAGCTTATGCGCGAACGCGGCGCGCTCTTCGGCGGGCACTGCGTTGAAATCGATGCCGACCTTCGCCAGCGCCGCCATCGTCTCCGCTGATTGCTCGCTCGTCACCTGGTTCGATACATAGGCCCTGCGCGTCGCCGGATCGAGCAGATCGACCAATTCGACGAGCTTGGGATAGGTCAGGCCATATTTCTTGAGGTGGAAGGTCGAGTCCGACCCAAGCACCCGGCCCGCGAAATAGCGCAGCGCGGCGCTCTCACGCGGCCTGCCCCAGCCATAGCGGGCGCGGCACCGCGCAGTTGACTGACCGATCTGGTCGACCAGCACCTTCTCGGCCGAAGTCTCGCCGTTCATGCCCGAACGGACGACCTTGACCAGCATCGGCCAGTCGCCCTTCTTCAGGCCGTAATAAATGCACGCGACCGGACCGGTCTTGTCATCCTTCTCACGCTCGGCCTGACGATCCTGCGTCTGTGCCTGAGCGGGGAATGCGATGACGGCCGCCGCGGTGGCGAGCGCGAGAGGAAGGGCGAAACGGCGCAAGGATAGTCTCCGGAAAATCGAACGGCGGCGGATTAGCCGAAGCCGGACGCGCCGCCAAGCCGGGCTGCCGCCGCCCTTCCCGGATCAGACCATCGCCATGCCACCATTCACATGCAGGGTCTGGCCGGTGACGTAGCCAGCCTCCTTGCTGGCGAGATAGACGACCGCCGCGGCGATATCCTCGCCCGTGCCCAGATCGCCCGCGGGGATCTTCGTCAGCAGCGCGGTCTTCTGTGCCTCGGGCAGAACGTCGGTCATCGCCGAACGGATGAAGCCCGGCGCGACGCAGTTCACGGTGATGTTGCGGCTGGCCAGTTCCTGCCCCAGCGCCTTCGACATGCCGACCAGGCCTGCCTTGGACGCGGCATAGTTGGCCTGGCCCGGATTGCCGGTCTGGCCGACGACCGACGTGATCGAGATGACGCGGCCGAAGCGCGCCTTCATCATCGGCTTGGCGGCGGCGCGGATCAGGCGGAACGCGGCTTCGAGATTGACGGTGATGACCTGCTGCCACTCCTCGTCCTTCATCCGCATAGCAAGATTGTCGCGGGTCACGCCGGCATTGTTGACCAGGATATCGAGCTTGCCGCCCAGTGCCTCGACCGCGCGGGGAACGAGGCCATCCACTTCCGCCGGATCGGAGAGGTTGCACACCAGCGCAACATGATCGCCGCCCAACTCGGCGAGGAAAGCGTCCAATTTCGCGGCGTTGGAACCCGAAACCGCAAGCCGCGCACCCTGCGCAGCAAGGCCCTTGGCGATCGCCGAACCGATCCCGCCCGAAGCGCCGGTAACGAGAGCGGTCATGCCTGTGAGGTCGAACATCATCCTGTCCTTTATTCTACGGGGTCGGATTACAGGCTCTTCGCCAGATTCTCGATGTCTTCCATCGACACCACGCTTGTCACGGTCGAGTCAGGAGCGATGCGTTTCACCATGCCGCCCAGCACCTTCCCGCCCAGTTCGACGAACTCGGTCACGTCCGCCGCGAACATCGCCGAGACCGACTCGCGCCAGCGGACCATGCCCGTTACCTGCTCGATCAGCAGGGTGCGGATCGTGGCAGGGTCGGAAACCGGGGCGGCGGTGACATTGGCGTAGACCGGCACAAGCGGGGCCTGAATTACGACATCGGCCAGCGCCTTTTCCATCGCATCGGCGGCAGGCTGCATCAGCGGGCAGTGGAACGGTGCGGAGACCGGCAGCAGCAGCGCGCGCTTGGCGCCATGATCCTTGGCGATGGCGACGGCCCGCTCGATCGCGGCCTTTGCGCCCGAAATCACCACCTGAGTGGGATCATTGTCGTTCGCGACGGTGCAGATCTCGCCCTCGGCTGCCGCATCGGCAATTGCCTGCGCCTTGGTGAGATCGGCGCCGAGCAGGGCTGCCATTGCGCCGACGCCCACCGGCACCGCCGCCTGCATCGCATCGCCGCGGATGCGCAGCAGCTTCGCGGTGGTCGACAGGTCAAGCGCGCCCGCGGCGCACAGGGCGGTATATTCGCCAAGGCTGTGGCCCGCGACGAAATCGGCCTTGTCGGCCAGGCTGATGCCGGCTTCCTTCTCCAGCACACGCAGCACCGCGATGGCATGCGCCATGATCGCCGGCTGGGCATTGGCGGTCAGGGTCAGTTGATCCTCAGGGCCTTCCGACATCAGCTTGAACAGGCTCTGTCCCAGCGCGTCGTCGACTTCCTGAAAGACTTCGCGCGCGGCGGCGCTGGCCGCGGCGAGCGCGCTGCCCATGCCGACTGCCTGACTGCCCTGACCGGGGAAGATGAATGCGCGCATGGCCGCTGCTCCCGTAAAATTGAAGGGCGCCGCGTTAGAACCGTTGGCCTGAGATGCCAAGCCCGACACAGATGCGAAACATCCGCGACAAAGTGCGACCATTTCACCCCATTGCCGGGAAATGCCTGCGACACCTGCTCCCCAGATTGCACTCAACGCCAATGACGGCGTTCAGTTGAGGAGTGCAGTCATGAAGAAGTTCATTCTCGCCGCCGTCGCGGTTTCGATGGTCGCTACCCCGGTTCTCGCCGCGCCACAGGCCTACAAGGCCCCCGTGACCAAGACGGTCGTCAAGCAGAAGCCCAATGGCAAGGTCGTGGTGAAGCAGACCGTCAAGCGTCAGCCGGTGGTCCAGTATCGCAACGACTGGCGCAAGGGTCAGCGCTTCGACAGCCGCTATGCCCGCAACTACCGCCAGGTCGATTACCGGGCGACCCATGGCCGGCTGAAGGCCCCGCCGCGCGGCTATCGCTATGTCCAGTCGGGCAATGACGCAGTGCTGGTGGGCATCACCAGCGGCATCGTCGCCGCGGTGTTCGCCAACATCCTGCGCTAAATTCCTCCGCCGGCTCTCCCCTTGCCGGCATCCCGGGAAACGGCGGGACCTTCGGGTTCCGCCGTTTCTGTGTGTCCTTCAGGCGCCACTCCGCCCCTCCAATCCATATCAAGAAGATTCCGTCTTCGTTTCGGAGGCGATGGTGATATGGTTAACGGCCCGCAACGGAGGAGCGAGTCCCGATGATCCGCGCATGTCTGATCGCCCTGCTCACGCTTTTCCTTGCGCCGATCGCGCTCGCGAACGGTTTCGAGGACCCGGATACGGGCGAACTGCCCGCAGGTTTTCAGGGCCAGGTCGCCTATTTCGGCAATTATACCGGCCGCACTTCGGTGATGGCATCGCGCAATTCGCGCGCGCCCGACGTGCCCTGCCCCTACAAGGACAATCGCTGCTGGGAACAGGTGGTGGGCGGCGGCGTGAAGGTGGTGCTCACCTTCAACGGCGATCAGGTGACCGGCTTCTACTTCAGCGTCGGCGGCTTTATCGGTCCGAACGGGCTGAGCCAGGGCTCGCTGACCGGACGCCGCACCCCCGGCGGATGCGAACTGTTCGAGGCTGACGGCACCACCTGGGTCGCGACGCTTTGCAACCGCCGCGAGTTCCGCGGCCAGATCATCTCGGTGAAGGGCATTCCGAAACAGTCCGACGTGCGCTTCGGTACCGTCGGCATGTTCGTCCGCGATCTCGGGTGGGTGAACGAGCAGACCGGGCGGATCGAATCGCGCAATCGCCGGATCGACTGGCTGGGCAATCGCCTCAACCGGCCAGGCACCGACGAATCGCATTTCCGCATCGCGATCGAACTCGATTCGTACAGCCGTCGTCCTTACGGCCTCGACGATGACCGGCTCTCGCCGCCGACCGTCCCGTCGCGCTGGAACGGCGCAAGGAACAAGGCGGGCAAGAACCGCCGCTATTTCATGGAAACCACCTACACCCGGCGCGACAATTCGACCGGCCGGGTCGGTGCCGTGCTGTACAATGGCAATGTCGAGTGCGTGCAATGGGAGGGCGAGGAATGCCAGCCGATCCGCCCGCCGATCGTGCTCACCCCGCCCCAGCCCGACGATGACGGCGGATGGCTGTCGCGCAGCACTGCGCCGATCGTGATGGGCGGCAACTGAGCGCCCTCTCCCGGGCTTGCCTTTTGAGGGGTCCTGCGTCATAGGGCCGCCTTCGCATCGGGCGGGAAGCTGATTCCCGCTCGTTTGCGTTTGAAGAAGACGACAGCCGGAGGGGCGCCCGTGATGGTCACGGCGTCAGCGATCGGCCAACAGTGAGAAGAAAGCATGGCTCTTTACGAGCATGTGTTCCTTGCGCGCCAGGATCTGGCACAGGCGCAGGTGGACGCACTGGCGGAAATCGCCACCAAGATCGTCGAAGATCACAACGGCAAGGTCGTCAAGACCGAGTCGTGGGGTCTTCGCAGCCTCGCCTATCGCATCGCGAAGAACCGCAAGGCGCATTACGTGATGCTCGAGATCGACGCGCCCGCGGGCACCGTCGCCGAGCTGGAGCGCCAGACGCAGATCAACGAAGACGTGATCCGCTACATGACCGTCAAGGTTGACGCTCATGAAGAGGGTCCTTCGGTGATGATGCGCAAGGGTGACCGCGAGCGTCGCGGCCGCCGCGACCGCGACGGCGGCTTCGAGGAGTAATAGACAATGGCACGACCCTTTTTCCGCCGCCGCAAGAGCTGCCCCTTCTCCGCGAAGGACGCGCCCCGGATCGACTATAAGGACGTCCGGCTGCTGCAGGGCTTCGTCTCCGAGCGTGGCAAGATCGTCCCGTCGCGCATCACTTCGGTGAGCGCCAAGAAGCAGCGCGAACTGGCCCAGGCCATCAAGCGTTCGCGTCACCTGGGCCTGCTGCCCTACATCGTTAAGTAAGGAGCAGATCCGATGGAAGTCATTCTGCTGGAACGCGTCGAGAAGCTCGGCGCCATCGGCGACATCGTGAAGGTCAAGGACGGGTTCGCCCGCAACTACCTTCTTCCGAACAAGAAGGCGCTCCGTTCGAACGCCGCCAACAAGAAGGTGTTCGAAGCGAACCGTGCGCGGATCGAAGCGGACAACGCCAACCGTCGCGGCGAAGCCGAGAAGGATGCGGTCAACTTCAAGGACGTGTCGGTCACGCTGATCCGTCAGGCATCGAACACCGGCCAGCTCTACGGTTCGGTCGCGGTTCGCGATCTGGTCGAAGCGCTCGTCGCCGATGGCCACAAGGTCAACAAGGCGCAGGTCGTCCTGAACAAGCCGATCAAGTCGATCGGCGTGTATGACGTCACTGTCGCGCTGCACCCCGAAGTGTCGGTGACCGTCAAGGTCAACGTCGCTCGCTCGCCGGAAGAGGCCGAGATGCAGTCGCAGGGCGTCGACGTGATGGCCGCGATGTTCGAGAAGGACGAGACCGGCTTCGTCGAGGATTACGATCCGAACGCCGAGCCGGGCGCAACCGCCGAAGTCCAGTCGGCTCCGGCCGAAGACGAAAGCGAGACCGCCGAGGGCTGAGCCCTTCGCTTGTCAGCTACGAAAAGGGCCGTTCCGGGATGCCGGGACGGCCCTTTTTCTTTTGGCGCACCTGTCCTACCGTGCAGGTCTGGCATGAGTCCGTATCGGGGGGAGTACCACCATGATCTACAAGTTCGCCGCCGCGCTTGCGCTGTCGTTCGCTGCTGCGCCCGCCATGGCGCAGGACATGCAGCAGGTCGACGGATGGTATCTTGCCGAAGTGCGCCCGGGCGTATGCCAGATGGTCGCGCCGTTTCAGGATCCGACGATGATCAGCTTCATCGCATCGGAGACACTGCCGGGCATGATCGTGCTGATCGACGAAACCTGGAAGCTGGAGAATGGCGGGACCTATCAGGTCCAGTTCTCGTGGGACAACTGGCGCAGCTCGCGCTCGGTCGCAGGGAAAGCAAATCTGTCGAGCAACGGCCGCTACACGATCGGCATGCAGACCGATATCGCGACCAACCGTTTGATCCGGCAAGCGAGGCGGATCTCCGTGCGCGTGCCCCAGCTCGGCATCGACAGCTCGGTTACGCTACCCGCAAACGCGCTTGCCGCGCTGGTCACCTGCTTCAACGGGGGCTGACATGCTGAAGGCGCTGGCCTTCGCGACCGCGCTGGTCGCCCTGCCCGCGCCGGCGATGGCGCAGGAACTGACGCGGTGGCTGGTCAAGCCGGCGCCGCCCAAGGCGTGCGAGCTGCTCGGCGCGGTCGACGACAGCGTGTTCAGCTATATCGAGTCCACCGACATGGGCGGCATGATCGGGCTGGTCGATGGCAACTGGGCGTTCAAGGAAGGCGATACGTTTCCCGGACAACTCTCTTTCGACGGCGGGAAGAACTGGCAGGCGGTGTCGCTGTTCACCGGCAAGTCCGAAAGCGGCAGATGGGCGGTCGCGATGCTGATCGAAAGCGAGACATTCGCCCGCATACGCGCGCAACGTGGCCTCCAGCTGCGGATCCCGTCACTGGGCGTCGACCGGAAGATCGCCCTGCCCGCCGAAGCCCTTGCCAAACTGGCGGATTGCGTCCCGAAAAGCTGACCTGCCCAGGCCGGAAAAGAAAAAGGGGCGCCGGGGAAAGATCCGGCACCCCTTTTCCGGGTGAGCTGGTGAAAAAATGCCGCGTCAGGGGCAAGCCACGCATGCGCCGATGACTGCAGCGAGCGGTATCAGTGCGAGCACTACCGGAAAAACCTGCTTCATCGTGATTTCCCTGTTATCTTCGTTGCTTGTGGTTGAAACGAGCGGGATCGATTAAGGTTGCAAGAATATGAATCGGTTGTTCATCGCCGGTTCGGAATGGAGGCGGGACTGAAGACCGCAATGCGCCCGCTCCTGCTGATCCTGCTGTCTGCCCTGCTCGCCGCCAGTGCGCCGCCGACGCCCCAGATCACGCTGGAAACCGCGGTGATTGCCGAGATCAACTATGCCCGCGCCAACCCGAAAGCCTATGCCAACCGGCTGCGCGAGTATCGCAAGGGGTTTCGCGGCAACACCGTCTACTACCCCGGCAACCGCGACGGGCTGTACACCTACGAAGGCGTGGCCGCGGTGGACGAGGCGATCCGCTTTCTCGACCGCCAGACGCCGCTAGGCCCGCTCCGGCACGCCCCGTTGCTCGCCCGCGCCGCAAGGGACCATATCGACGAGCAGGGACCGCGCGGCGTAACCGGGCATGAGTCTCGCAATGGCGACCGGGCGGCACAGCGGGTGCTTAAGCGCGGCGGCGGCACCTATGTGGCGGAGAACATCACCTATGGCCCGCCCAGCGCCGCGGAGGTGGTGCGCCAGCTGATCGTCGACGATGGAGTGCCCGGGCGCGGGCATCGGCGGGTGATCTATGCCGGGGAATTCCGTTTCGCCGGAGCAGCTTGCGGCGGGCACCGCGTCTATCGCCATATGTGCGTGATCGTCTCCGGCCGCACCGCTGACGGGCATTAGGGTTGCGGTACCAGCCCGCTCCCCCACCCGGCCACCCATAGAATACTTCCGTTGGGTGGCCGGGTGGGGAGCGGGCCGGTGCCGCCTCCGGTTCGACCACGCCGAACCGGCTGAAAAGGTAAACCGTGAATCTACGGACTGTTTTGGGCGGGCGTTAACCGGCTAAAGGCAAGTCTCTGATTTCCATCCGCGAATTGGTCGCGGATCGGTTCCCGGGGGGGAACTCGCTTGACCCTGTTCGCTCGCGCCGCCGCTGCGCTCGGCATGTGCTGGCTTGCCCTGTGCGGCATGTCCGATCCCAAGGCCACCGCCTCGCTGGAAGCCGGGGTGCTCGAGCGGATCAACTTCGCCCGCCAATATCCGCAGGAATATGCCGAACTGCTGCGCGACTATCGCCGCTTCTTCGAGGGCAATATCCTGTTCCTGCCCGGCGATCCCAACGGGCTGATCACCCGCGAGGGGCCGCGCGCGGTGGACGAGGCGATCGACTTTCTGGAGGCACAGGCGCCCCTGCCCCCGCTGACCCGCGCGGAGATACTGACCCTGGCCGCGCGCGACCATGCCGATATGCAGGGCCCGGTGGGCGGCACCGGCCATGTCTCACGCGACGGCGCCAGCCCCGGCGAGCGGGTGAAACGGCGCGGCGGCGACATCTATGTCGGCGAGAGCATCTCCTATGGCCATGCCGATCCGGACAGCGTGGTGATGCAGTTCATCATCGACGACGGCGTGCCTTCACGCGGCCACCGCAAGCTGATCTTCGCCAGCGACTTCCGCTACGCCGGGGTCGGCTGCGGTTCGCATCGCAGCTATCGCCACATGTGCGTGGTAGACCTGAGCGGCACCGCAACCGGCGCGCCGGTGATGCCCGAATGGGCCAGCGCGCAGGGCGGGCAGCTGTTCCGGATGCCGGAGCGCTAAGGGGAGCGGGCTTACTCGTTATAACCGTACGCGATGGTCTGGGTCGTGCCGGCGGTGATGGTGAAACGGCGCGATTGTGACTGGAGCCAGTTGCAGCTGCTCGCGCCATTGGACTGAACATTGCAGGTGCCCGAACGCCCGACCATGATATCCCAGCAACCCGCACCGAGCGGGAAGCGCATGCTGGAATTATTGTAGATCACCTGCTGGTTGCCCAGCCGGTTGAGACCATGGCTCATCGCGGAGCAGCGCGAGAGGGTGACGACATCGATCCCGACGCCGCTCTGGTTCTGGACGATGAGCCAGCCCGACGCCTCACCCTGACGGACGAGATCGCCGCCGGTGAGCGTGGCGCAGCCGGTGAGTGCGGCCGCACCCGAAAGCGCGGCGAGGAACGAAAGACGCAGTTTCATGAACGATGCCCCTGTGTTGTTCGCGATTCGACAGTGATGAAATGCTTTCGACCTGGCGGATACCCCCATTTGGAGGATGCGGGCGTCGAAGTGCAAAGTCCCGCAACTCACGCCATTCGTGACCTTTGCCCGAGGGGAAATGCGCATTTCGGCACTGGCGGGGAGCGCCATGCGCGGGGTGGTTCGACGGTTCAAAGAGCTGCGATGACGGGAGCAGGCGGACTCCAACATTGCAAGCTCGTCCCTTTGGACAAGTTGGATGAGCGGGATTGTGCTCCGGCGAAGGCCGGAGCGTTGGCGAGTGCCCGGGCTCTTTCCAAGGCTCCGGCCTTCGCCGGAGCACAGCTACTTGTCGCAGGCGGCGGCCGCGGCGTTAACCGGAGCCAAGCCCTTTGCTGATAAGACGCGGGCATCCAGGAGAAACGCTCATGAAGTTCGTCGAATTCCATTCCCGCGGCGGCAACTATTATGTCGTGGTAGAGAACATCGCCTATCTGCGCACCGACGAGAACGGGCAGACCAAGATCGGGATGATCGGCGGGGATTCGCTGCTGGTGGTGGGATCGATGGCGGAGATTGCGGCGAAGGCGAGCGCGGAGGGGTAGGCGTCTTCCGGCTCTCCGGTCGACAATGCACCGGGGCATGTCACATCATGCGACGACCCTGCCAATGGAGTCGACATGACACTCACCATCCGCCCGCCAGGCGATGCCGGCGACCGTGACTTCATCCGTGACCTGAATGCGCGCCTGACCGGCGTTATCGAAGCTCCGGCCCATTCCAGAGAGGAGGTCGTGTCCTTTCAGGAGCGTTTCACCGCGGCCTGGGAAGACGAAGCGGGCGATAGTGCGACCTTCATCGCCGCCAGCCAAGACGGAGAGCGGCTTGGCTATATCAATGTCCGGGGAAGCACCGATGAGATCGCCGACGAGAGATGCGGCTATATCGCGCTTCTGGCCGTGGTGGCTCATGCCGAGGGCGAAGGCGTGGGGCAGTCGCTTCTGGAAGCGGCCGAAACATGGTCGCGGCAAATGGGTTTCCGCCGGCTCGCGCTGGATGTCTTCGCCAGCAACCATCGCGGGCTACGCTTCTACGAGAAGAGCGGGTTCCAGCCGGAAACCATCCGGGTGATCAAGCAGCTCTGAGAACCAGGCACGCGCACCCTGCCCTCACTTCCGCCCGAACAGCTTCTCGATATCGCCGTGCGCCGGTTTCACCCAAGTGGAAGCAGGCTTAAAGGTCCACCCGCACCTCAGCGACCGTTCCAAACGCTTCCAAGCGCGCGACCCTGAAACCAGCGCCCTTTAGGCGATCGGCTTGTCCGTCTTCCGAGTCGGAGACGATGACCCAAAGCGGCAGATCGTCATAATCGCTGTCGCCCATTGAAACTTTGATTTCAGTTTCTGCCCGAAAATATCGCCCCTCGGCATAATGGCTGCTTTCGCGCTCTTCGCGGCGTGATGCCCCAAAGGCATCGAAGACCATCGATGCACAAATTGCGCTGTCGGCACAGTCGTCATGGGAGGCCGCCAAAACCAACATTCTTCCACCTCTCGAACTGAGTTAGGCGATCACTTCCGTCCGAACAGCTTCTCGATATCGCCATGCGCCAGCTTCACCCATGTCGGCCGCCCGTGGTTGCATTGCCCCGAGTGCGGCGTGACTTCCATCTCGCGCAGCAGGGCGTTCATTTCGGCGACAGACAGGATGCGGCCGGCGCGGACCGAGCCGTGGCAGGCCATGGTCGAGGCGACGTGATCGAGGCGTTCCTTCAGCGACAGGGCTTCGTCGAAGCTGGCGAGTTCGTCGGCGAGATCGGTGACGAGGCCGTGCACATCGCCCTGCCCCAGTGCGGCGGGCGTGGCGCGGACCAGCATGGCGCGGGGGCCGAAGCGTTCGAGTTCGAGGCCGAATGCGGCAAGTTCGGCGGCGCGGGATTCGAGGCGGTCGCAACCGGGTTCATCGAGTTCGACGACTTCGGGGAGGAGCAGCGCCTGACTGGCGACGCCGCCGCCCTGCATCGCACGACGCATCCGTTCGAGGACGAGGCGTTCGTGCGCGGCGTGCTGATCGACCAGCACTAGGCCGTCTTCGGCTTCGGCGACGATATAGGTCTTGGCGACCTGGCCGCGGGCGACGCCGAGGGGGAACTGCGTGGCCTCGGGGATCGGCGCGTAGGCGGGTTCGGCGCGGGCCTGTGGCGGGGCGATGAAGCTGGGACGGCGTTCGTAGACGGCCGAACCGGAATAGGTCTGGACTTCGTTGGCGGAGGCAGGCCGTTCGTCCCAGAGCTGCGGCACCGGTGCCTGCGGCTCGCTTTGCCACATCCCCAGTGCAGCCTCGCTCGGGCGCTGGACGCTGCGGTGGCCGGCTTCGTCGAGCGCGCGGCGCAGGCCGCTGACGATCAGGCCGCGGACCAGCGACGGATCGCGGAAGCGGACTTCGGTCTTGGCGGGATGAACGTTCACATCGACCTGATCGACCGGCACGTCGAGGAACAAGGCCACCACCGGATGGCGGTCGCGCGCCAGCATCTCGGCATAGGCGCCGCGGATCGCGCCCATCAGCAGGCGGTCCTTCACCGGCCGTCCGTTGACGAACAGATATTGGTGATCGGCCACGCCGCGATTGAAAGTCGGCAGCCCGGCGACGCCGCCCAGCACGATCCCTTCGCGCTCGAAATCGATGGCGACGCTGTTTTCGACCAATGCGCGATCGGTGAGGCCCGCGACGCGATCGGGCCGCGATTCCTCGCCCTGCACGCCCAGCACGCGGCGGCCGTCATGCTCGACCGAGAAGGCGACGTCCGGACGCGCCATGGCGAGGCGCTTCATCACGTCGAGGCAGGCGGCATATTCGGAACGGGCCGAGCGCATGAACTTGCGCCGGGCAGGCACGCGGGCGAAGAGTTGCTCGACGCGGACGCGGGTGCCGGGCGGGAACGCGGCGGGGCCTTCGGCGACCAGTTCGCCATTGTCGACGGTTCGCGACCAGCCTTCGGCGCCCCGCACCCGGCTTTCGATGCTCAGCCGCGCGACGCTGGCGATGGAGGGCAGCGCTTCGCCGCGAAAACCCAACGTCGTGACCTGATCGATCTCGTCGTCGGGCAGCTTGGAGGTGGCATGGCGTTCGAGTGCGAGGGCCATTTCGGCGGGGTTCATCCCGCATCCGTCGTCGGTCACTTCGATCAGTTCGGTGCCGCCGCCGCCAAGGCGCACGGCAACGCGGGACGCGCCCGCATCGATCGCGTTTTCGACCAGTTCCTTCAAGGCGCTGGCAGGTCTTTCGACCACTTCGCCGGCGGCAATTCGATTGACGAGATGTTCGGGGAGACGGCGTATTGACACGACCGACGCTCTAGACCAAGCGAAGGCATTCCGCGACCCGCATCCGCCAGAAATCCAGGACTGGATTCGATCCATCCCGGAGGGTTGGGGATAAATATTTGTGCGAACAGCGGCGCTGATCGGGCCGGCGCTGCAGGATTGGACGATTGATGGTTTTTTCCCGCTTTTTCAAATTCATGTCCCATGACATGGCGATCGATCTGGGTACCGCCAACACGGTTGTTTACCTGCGCGGACGCGGCGTCGTGCTCAACGAGCCGTCGGTTGTCGCGGTCGAAACCCTCAATGGCGTGAAGAGCGTCAAGGCCGTCGGCGACGACGCCAAGCTGATGATGGGCAAGACGCCGGGTTCGATCGAAGCGATTCGCCCCCTGCGCGACGGTGTGATCGCGGACATCGATGTCGCCGAGCAGATGATCAAGCACTTCATCCGCAAGGTTCACGGACAGCGCCGCTTCATGCGCTGGCCGCAGATCGTGATCTGCGTTCCTTCGGGTTCGACGTCGGTCGAGCGCCGCGCGATCCGCGACGCCGCGCAGAATGCGGGCGCGAGCCAGGTGTTCCTGATCGAGGAGCCGATGGCGGCCGCAATCGGCGCCGACATGCCGGTGACCGAGCCGATCGGTTCGATGGTCGTCGATATCGGCGGCGGCACCACCGAAGTCGCGGTGCTCTCGCTGCGCGGTCTGGCCTATTCGACCAGCGTGCGCGTCGGCGGCGACAAGATGGACGAAGCGATCGTCTCGTATGTCCGCCGCAACCATAACCTGCTGATCGGCGAAGCCACGGCCGAGCGGATCAAGCAGGAAGTCGGCGTGGCGAAGCCGCCCGCGGACGGCATTGGCCTGACGATCCACATCAAGGGTCGCGACCTGGTGAATGGCGTTCCCAAGGAAATCCAGATCAACCAGGGCCAGATCGCCGAAGCGCTGAGCGAACCGGTGGGCACCATCGTCGAGGGCGTGCGCATCGCGCTGGAAAACACTGCGCCGGAACTGGCGGCGGACATCGTCGATCAGGGCATCGTGCTGACCGGTGGCGGCGCGCTGCTTTCGGGCATCGACGAAGTGCTGCGCGACGAAACCGGCCTTCCGGTGACGATCGCCGAGGATCCGCTGACCTGCGTGGCGCTGGGCACGGGCCGCGCGCTCGAGGATCCGGTGTTCCGCGGCGTTCTCATCCAGGTCTAATTCGGAAAGCGGGGGGACATGGCGCCGCCAAGAAACCGGCGCCCGGGCTTTTCCAGGCGGGCGCAATACGGCCTCTTCCTTGGATATGTGGGCACGGTCGCCGGAGCGGTGATCGCGGCCGGCCTGCTGCTGCTCTCGACGTTCAACCCGCCAGTGTTCGCCGCGGTGCGCGGGTTCTTTGCCGAGATCACGACGCCCATTTCGTCCGCCTTCGCCTGGGCCTCCAGCGGCATCGCCAATACGCCGCAGGGCATCGCCGAGCATTTCAACGTCCGCGCCGAGAATGAGCGGCTGCGCAAGCAACTGGCCGACAACGAGACTCTGGTCGGCCGCGCGCGCACGCTGAACCAGGAGAATCGTCGCCTGCGCGAGTTGCTGAAGGTGCGCGACGTGACGACCGATGCGGTGGTGACGGCGCGACTGGTCAACAGTTCGGCTTCGTCGACGCGGCGCTATGCCACGCTGAACGCCGGTTCGTGGCAGCATGTAAAGCGCGGCCAGCCGGTGCGCGAAGCGGCAGGCCTGATCGGTCAGGTGATCGAGGTGAGCCCCAATACCTCGCGCGTGCTGCTGATCATCGATCCCGACAGCAACGTGCCGGTGCGCCGCACCCGCGACGGCATGCCCGCCATCGCCAAGGGCCGCGGCGACGGGCTGCTCGATATCCGCTCGGCCGGGCTTTCCAGCATGGTCTTCCAGCCCGGCGACGTGTTCGTCACCTCGGGCACCGGCGGCATCTTCCCGCCGAACATCGCGGTAGCGCGGGTAATCAGCAACCAGCGCGATTCGGCGATCGCCGAACCCGCGGCCAATCCCGATGCGCTCGATTTCGCGCTGGTGATGCAGGCGTTCCTGCCCGAACCGCCGCCCGCGCCCAGCCCCACCCCCGCTCCCAAGGCGGCGCCGAAGAAATGAGGCAGCCGGTCCGGTTCGTGCCCCTGGGCGCCAGCGAGGAAGCGTCCCGCGCACGCTGGCTCGCGCCGCTGTCGGTGATGATCGGATCGCTGGTGACGATCCTGCCGTTCATCGCGGGCTTTGCGTGGCTGCCGCCGTTCGGGCTGCTGCTGCTGGTCGGCTGGCGGCTGCACCGTGCCGATACGCTGAAGGTGTGGGCCGCAGTGCCGCTGGGCCTGTTCGACGACATGTTCAGCGGACAGCCGCTGGGCAGCGCGATGCTGCTGTGGACGCTGTGCTTCATCGCCATCGACATTCTCGACACGCGGCTGGTGTGGCGTGACTATTGGCAGGACTGGCTGATCGCGTCGGGATCGATCGCATTCTGCCTGATCTTCGGCCGTCTGATCGCAACACCGCTCGACGCCCATGTCGAAACCACGCTGGTTTTGCAGATTTTCATCTCCGCGGCGCTTTTTCCGCTCATCACCCGCTATTGCGCGTGGCTGGATCGCGATACGAGGGGCTGACGGTCATGCGTATCACCGAAGCGGCCCAATCCTACAGCTTTTCCCGCCGCGCTCTGGTGCTCGGCGGATTGCAGGCTGGCGTGGGCATGATCCTGGCCGCACGGATGACCTGGCTGGCGGTGTTCGAGAACGACAAATACCGCCTGCTTGCCGACAGCAACCGCATCAACCTGACGCTGACCCCGCCGCGGCGTGGCTGGATCCTCGACCGCCACAACAAGCCGCTGGCGCTGAACCGCACCTCGTTCCGAGTCGACCTGATCCCCGACCGGATCGAGGACAAGGAAGCGGTGGTCCAGCAGCTGAAGGAAGTGCTGAAGCTGACCCCCGAAGAGGTCGCCAAGATCGAGATCGATCTGAAGCGTGCCGCGGGTTTCCAGCCGGTGCAGGTGGCCGAAAATCTCGACTGGGAACGCTATGCCGCGGTCAGCGTGCGCCTGCCCGAAATGCCGGGCGTCCAGCCGACCCAGGGCTATGCGCGCTATTATCCGCTGGCGGCGGGCGTAGCGCATCTGCTCGGCTATGTCGGCGCGGCGTCGGCCGAGGAATATCGCAAGCTGAAGGACCCGCTGCTCATCACGCCCGGTTTCAAGATGGGCAAGGACGGGCTGGAGAAGGTCGAGGAAGACGTGCTGCGCGGCACGCCCGGCGCCAAGCGCGTCGAGGTGACCGCGCGCGGGCGGCTGGTCAACGAGTTGGCGACGCGGCCCGACCAGCCGGGCAAGAACGTCAAGCTGACCATCGATGCCGGGCTTCAGGAATATGCGGCGCGCAGGCTGGGTCCGGAATCGGGTTCGACCGCGCTGATCGACCTGCACACCGGCGGCCTGCTCGCACTGGTGTCGATGCCGGCCTACGATCCCAACAGCTTCTCCGACGGGATCAGCCGCAGCGAATGGGCGATGCTTTCGGGCGACGAGCGCATCCCGCTGATGAACAAGGCGCTGCAGGGCCTGTATCCGCCGGGATCGACCTTCAAGCCGGCAACCGCGCTGGCGGCGCTGGGTGGCGGACTGGATCCGAACAAGGTGGTTTATTGCAGCGGCGGGTACACGCTGGGTAATCGCCGCTTCGGCTGCCTTGGCCGCCATGGCCCGATGACGCTGCACACCGCGATCGCGCGCAGCTGCAACACCTATTTCTACACGGTCGGGCGCGAAGTCGGCCCCGATGCCATCGCCATCGCCGCGCGCAAGCTGGGGCTTGGCGCCGAGTACAAGCTCCCCCTGCCCTCCCAGCGTTACGGCACCGTGCCCGATCCGGCATGGATGATGCGCCGTCGCAAGACGCAGTGGAGCGTGGCGAACACGCTGAACATGTCGATCGGCCAGGGCGATCTGCTGGTCTCACCGCTCCAGCTTGCCATCCTCGCCGCGCGGGTGGGATCGGGCAAGGCGCTGGTGCCGCAGTTGCTCGCCGATCAGGCCAAGGGTGCCGAAGCGCTCGATTTCCCCGAAGAGCATCTCGCCATGGTCCGTTCGGGCATGGACGAGGTGGTCAACGGCCATGGCACCGCGGGCCGATCCAAGCTGCCCTTCCCCGATATCCGCATGGGCGGAAAGACCGGCACCGCGCAGGTGCGCCGGATCGCCGGCGGCGCGCGCGGCGGCATGAACGTGCCGTGGAAGTATCGCGATCACGGCCTGTTCGTCTGCTTCGCGCCGGTCGAGAACCCGCGCTATGCCGCCGCGGTGGTGATCGAGCATGGCATGTCGGGTTCGGGCGCCGCGGCCCCGGTAGCGCGCGACATGATGACCTATCTGTTCGACCAGACCCAGGCGATGACCAAGTTGACCGAACTCGAGACCGGCTGGGGCGGCGATTACAAGATGCGCATGGCCAAGCAGTCCGAGGAATTCCGTGCATCGCAGGCGGCGCCCCCGCCCCCGCCGCCCGAGGATACTGCAGGCGCGGCCGAAGCGACCGCCGCCGCCGCATCCAACGAAACCGCGCAATCGGCCGACACCGCCGCCACCCGTTCCGGCGAGGCGCCCGAATGAGCCAGCTTGGCCCGGGCTTCGTTCCCACTCCCGTCGCGCAGCTTCCGTGGAAGATCCTGTTGCTGGTCACCGCGATCGGCATGTTCGGGCTGGTGGTGCTCTATTCGGCGGCCAGCGGCAGCCTGACCCCTTGGGCGATGTCGCAGGGCATCCGCTTCTTCGTGTTTCTGGCGATGGCGATCGTGCTCTCGCGCGTGCCGGAGACATTCTGGGCGCTGGGCGCGCTACCGATCTATGTCATCATCCTGGTGATGCTGATCGGTGTGGAATTGCTCGGCGCAGTCGCGGGCGGCAGCCAGCGATGGCTGGATCTGGGCGTGATCCGCATCCAGCCATCCGAACTGATGAAGCCGGCGATCGTGCTGGCGGTGGCGCGCTTCTACGAAATGCTGCCTGCGGGCGAGATACGGCGCTTCTCGGCGATCTGGCCGGCGGCGGTGATGATCGGCGTGCCCGCAGTGCTGGTGATGCTCCAGCCCGACCTCGGCACTGCGCTGATGATCGTGGCAGGCGGCCTGACCGTGATGTTCCTGTCCGGCCTGCCGATCCGGCTGTTCATCGGCGGTGCGCTGCTGGTGGCGATCGCCGCGCCGCTGGCGTTCAACTTCCTGCTGCACGATTATCAGCGCAATCGCGTGCTGATCTTCCTCGATCCCGAAAGCGACCCGCTGGGCACCGGCTATCATATCAGCCAGTCCAAGATCGCGATCGGATCGGGCGGCATCACCGGCAAGGGCTTCCTGCAGGGCACGCAGAGCCATCTCGACTATCTGCCCGAAGGCCATACCGACTTCGCGCTGGCGACGATGATGGAAGAATGGGGCCTGCTGGGCGGCTTCTTCCTGCTGCTGGCGTTCGGCGCGCTTATCCGCTGGGGCATCAATGTCGGCGTGCGTGCGCAGAGCCGCTTCGCCCGGCTGACGGCCGCGGGGCTGGCCTCGACCATCTTCTTCTACTGCGCGATCAACATGGCGATGGTGATGGGCCTGGCGCCGGTGGTGGGCATCCCGCTGCCGATGATCAGCTTCGGCGGCACCGCGCTGATGACGACGATGATCTGCCTGGGAATCCTGATGTCGATCGACCGCCAGAACCGGAAAGTGACGCGCTGGTAACGCCGGTTCGGCGCAACTTGCGATTTTCGCAATTTTAGGGTTTGCAATCCGCGAAGAGGGTGCTAACCGCGCCCCTCCCGAACGGCAGGCGCCTCACCAAGTCGCCACCACATGCCCCGGAATGGACGCATAGCTCAGTTGGTAGAGCAGCTGACTCTTAATCAGCGGGTCCTTGGTTCGAGCCCAAGTGCGTCCACCACCTTCTTCTAGTAAAAACAGTAACTTACACAGTGTTAACGGTCGCTCCGTGGTCTGCTAATTTTGCGTGCTAGCACTATGCTAGCTGCACACGGCTAGACCTCGAAGTACTCGCGCCGCCCGCTCAACGCGGAGAGCACCGAGCGGCACATGTGCAAGACGTCATGCTTCGTGCCGTCCGGCGTCTCCACCACCACGGTCTCTGGCACATCCGACCAAGTCGACCCGTCCGAGAAATACGAGCCATCGCTAAATGCCGCGCCCTTGCCCCTCGTCAGATGCTCCGCACGGAGTCCCACGAGTGCGGTGTTAGGATGACGCGTAAGTTCCACGTGCTTGCCCGCGTTCGCTATGGCCCGAACAGTGTGGAACTCAGGAATGGTCGCGGAAATCTCGTCCGCCACTTCGTGAGCTTTGCGACCCCGGACATGAGCAACCACATCGGCGAAGTGATAGAGGATGATGCAACTCGAAATTGCCAGCTCGTAGCTTGTCGGTTCAGCCTCGAAGCGGTGGCAAAGGGGTTGCGCGAGTTCGCTCAGATAGACTTCGGGGTTCGAGAATGCCATGCGGCAAATCTCGCTGGGTTCCGCGCCGAGATCAAGGTTCATAACGGCGCCTCGCCCCCGACGGAGCGAGGCGCTTGCGATTCACCAATCGTCGCGTCGAGGTGAGGTCATAACGCATCGTGCGACGGCATCCGCAGAAGTCTTGAACGCATCCTCAGCGCCGCGCCACTGCGATCCGGGCCATTTGCCGATCGGTCCCCATCGACCTTGGTTGAACCGCTCAAGCTCCGTCTGCTCGATGCGGAAACGTCCATCCCGCGCTTCAAAGGTGAACCGGCTGCGGAGCTGCCACCGCATTGAGCCACCTTGCTCGATAGCATTTCGGGCGACGATGATACCACCTTCAAGGTCGCTGCTGATAATGAGTTGAGCATCGACGGTGCCGGGCGAGAGGTGTTGCGAGATGCACGTGCTAGCCCGGGTGGCGATCTCACGTGGTGTGCCGGTAGTTTGGTACACCTCGCTTGCCACAGACGTCAGGTATTCGGCGGCCCAAGCGGGGGAGCTAAGCCCAGCCATAATCAATGTGATCACCCAATAGCGTCGCATTTGATAGCCCTTCCAATTCGGGAAACTTCCCAACAGTAACCCGATTAGGGATTATAGTCCCTAGAGAATATATGCCCGAGGGCGTTCCTTCGCGCCGTGATCGACTGGCGCGCCATTGTGGGAACCAACGTGCGACGCGCTCGCCAAGCAGCCGGGCTGACACAAGAGCAGTTGGCTCTCGATGCCAAAATTGATCTTACATACGCGGGCGGTATCGAACGCGGACGAAGAAACCCAAGCGTGCAAGTGCTTGCCCGGATCGCCGACGCGCTCGGCGTAGAGCCCTCAGATCTGCTCAAACGCGACTGAACTGCTAAAGTGAATCAGTTGCCGCTCCCATCGCGCAAGGCTGCACAGCACTACCGAGAAATCCGCGCGGTCGAGCTTGCCCGCTTCCATGCCAGCCTCGCACTCAGCGGCGAACGCCTCGAAGGAGCCGAAGGCGACAGCGAACGGTGAGCGGACCGGGGCGCGGACCTGCTCCAGCCGCTGCACCCGCGCAAGCATGGCGCGGACCGACACGTGTCAGCCCTCCTTCCCCATATGCAGGACGCGGTCGAACTGCACGGCGAGGTAGCTTTCCCGGTATCTCGCGTTGGCGAGATGGCGGCGGGTAAGGCCTTCCTGTAGCTCGCGCTGCTTTTCGACTTCTAGGCGTTCGCGCTCCGAGAGCGGTAGATCGGCTAAGCCCGGAGGTACTGCGTTGTGAGGCACGTCTTTCACGGTCGGAATACTCCCATGGCAGTGAGCAGTGCGACGGCGTCACCCCGAGCGTCCGCGTCGCTGCTCTCGCAAACGACCTGCGTGAGCGTGTCGATGATCTGCTGGCGCACTGCTGCGTCGATCGGCTCGGGGTGATCGGGGAGGCCGATGCCGAGCAGGTTGCGAACCTCGGTCCCCGTCATCGGCAGCACTTTCACCTGGCACCGATGGTCGCGGAGGAAGGCTTCGGCCTTCGTCAGCGCAGCCTCGTAGTCCAGGATCGGGTCGACGGTGGCGCGCCTGCCATCGATGAAGGTCACGGCGAACAGGTCGAGCTTGCCGGGCCTGATCGTGGTCACTCGGTGACGCGGCTCCCAAGATGCGTAGGTCATACTTGCTTGGCCTCCAATGTCATGATGCGCGCCTCAAGCTCCTCGACGGCGCGAGCGTCGCTGAGGGTGCCGATGGCGTCGATGATCTGCTTGCCCACCTCCGGCGAGACCGCCCCGGCGGACATTGCTTCCAGAACCTGCTCGATCTGACGGGCGATTGGGGCCGACGCGTCGAAGCCGAACTGCACCGGATAGGTCTCGGGCCGGAGCGCCGGAGCGATCCTGCTGAGCACGATGGAGCAGGCCTGTAGGTCGCCCTCCTTCGCCGCTGCGGTGACCACGCGGGCAATCTCAAGACCCTCGTCCATGAGCGCCTGAGTCACCTTAGAGCGCTTATCGATGATGCCTCTGGGCCTGCCCTTCGGGTTCGGCGACGGCATCCCCTTGACCCATCGGGCGGGGGTCGAGGTTGGCACGAAGTTGGTCATCCACTCGGGTTGCGTCGGCTCGGTCATCGGACACCTAATCTCAACAACCACCGATCAGACCGTCGGCTCGATCTTCAGCGCCGCAAGCGCCTGCTCGTTCGCCTTGCTGAGCGCGGCAACGATGCCCGGCTTGGCCCCGACCGGCTTGGCGAACTGCTCGTGGACGATCGGAGCAATGCGGTCGAGCCGGTCGCGGAAGCGCTGCATCACGTCGAGCCGTCGCACGAGGTCGGGCCGCCTCTTCTGGTGGTAGAGGCGTAGGTAGTGATCGTGGTCCAGGGGGGTCAGGCCACTCAGGAACGATTGGGCGCCAAGGATGGCGGTCAGCGTCGGTTCGTCGTCCCCCTCAAGCGTCGCGTTCATGAAGGCCTCGCGCTCGCTGCGGTCCAGCCCGCGCGCGAACGCTCGCACCTCGCCGTTGAGCGACCCGAGGCCAGCCTGCTCCGTCAGCGGCCGCATCAACTGCTCCTCGGTGTGGGCGATGGTGGCGGCGAGGTCCCTCTCTGCGAGGTCGAGCCGCTTCAGGATCCGCAGCTTGTGCTCCTCGGCCACCTGCCCGACGTGGAGGATGCGCTGCTCCTCGGTGAAGGCTCCGTTCGAGTCCGCCAGCCGCCGGGCATCGTGGACCTTCCCAAGCGTGACGTATGCGTCGTTCATCGCGTTGACGACGCCTCCGACAAACTGGGCGTTTTCCTCGTAGCCTTCGATGGCCCGGTAGGTCTCGGGGTCGAGCGCAGGCGATACGCGGGTGTCGATCTTGTCGGGCATGATGCGCTCCAAGGCTTGATACGGCTTGTATTGCGCTATTGTTGCGCTGTTCACGCATAGGTCCGCTAGCGATTTTTGTTGCTGAACAGGTGCTTGCATCTGTTCCAGTAGCCGTGGCAGCAATACTGGACATTTGTGGGCCGCTTGATTGCTGAAGTTATGTCGGGCAGTATCGGTCTCTGTTTGGGGGTTACTAGGATGACGAATAGGGTCCACATCGACGCGCCTGCTGGCGTGGTCGAAATTGAAGGCGAGAAGGATTTCGTCGAGGGACTTCTTGCGAAGCTCTTTCCGCTCCTTGAGGAGGCTGGTTTCGGCAGCAAACGTCCAAGGGGAGCCGCGCCCCCGTCGGACGAGGAGCCTGATGACACCGGCGAAGAGGATGGAGATGAGGTTGGGGCTGGCGCCGGAAAACCCAAAATTAAGCGGAAGCGAGGCGTTACTCCAAAGGGTCACTCCTGCGCCGACAGAATGATGACGCTTAAAGAGGAGGGTTTTTTCAAAACGCAGCGCGGCACTGGGGACATAGTGGGCGGCCTTGCTTCAAAGGGGTTCACGCACAAGAGCAATCAGGTCGCTGCCGCTGGCGAATCCCTGTTCAAAAGAGGGATGCTTCAGCGCACCAAAGACGGCAACGGACCTTTCAAGTATTTCTGGGATCGGGACTAGGGGTTGAGCCTTCCCACACTCAGCGCCGCGCTGGGCGCAATCCCCGCTGGGCTCCGCGACCCTCTTATCGACGAGTTCAATCAGGCGCTTGATGAGTACCGCGCCGCCGATTGGGAGAAAGTCGGTCTCAAAGCGGGCAAGTTTTGCGAGGTCGCCTATTGCGTATGCGCAGGCCATGCGACGGGAAGTTATCAGGCCGCGCCTTCCAAGCCCGCGAACTTCCCAAAGGCATGCCAAGACTTAGAACCGCACAACAAGACGAAGGGGCGGTCGCTGTGTATGCAAGTCCCGAAGGTCTTGGCGGCGCTGTACGAATTGCGAAATAACCGTGCGATCGGTCACGTCTCGTCCGAGATTAGCCCTAACCACATGGACGCCGAACTGTACCTCCGCGGCATGAAGTGGGTGATGGGCGAGTTCGTCCGCAATTATTCCAACCTCGCGCTCGCCGACTCCTACGCCGTCGTCGAAGCTGTGACTGCGCGAACCTTCCACATGGTCTGGTCGAGCGGGGACGTGCGGCGGGTGCTTGAGCCGGCCAAGTCGGCGGGTCAGAAGGTGCTGATCCTGCTGTATGCTGAAGGCAAGCCCGTGACGGTCGCTACGCTGCAATCCTGGGTGGAATACAAGAATGGCACCGACTTCAAGCGCAAGGTGCTCCGAGACCTGCACAAGAAGGCGCTTGTTCACTTTGATGAGAGCGCCGCGACCGTCCAGATTCTGCCAACGGGGCAGGCCTTAGTCGAGAAGTCGGGCCTGCTGATAACCACGGGCTAGCCGGGTCGCTGTTACCGAGAGCCCCTAGACCCCCAGTCGAGTAACAACAGTAACATCGGTAACATCGCCTCTTCAGTCGTTACCGAGGTTACCGATGTAGCCCAGCGTGGTCATAGCAGGCGGCGGTAACACCGAAGCTAGGGCAGCTTCGCGTAGAGTCGCCTGTTCTGCGGCCCGGTCGCGAATCCGACCTTGTAGACGAACGGGGTCATGGCGAGCATGTCGTCCGCCTTGCCCCACTCGCGACGGCTGAACGTCCGGCCTGCCTTCGCCTCTACGCAGTCGCGCGTAACGGGCTCGCTGGTTGCCTCAACCATCTGACTGACCAGCGTCACCATCTGGCTGACGACGCTCGGCCTGTGGTCACCGCCACCGCTCTCCTCGCCTTCCGCAGGCTGAGGCTTGGTAGCCGAGTGGAACAGTTCGCTGGCTTCCTCTTCGCCCCAGACAACCTCCCCAAACCGGGTTTGGCACAGCACCGAGTCAGCCCCTTCGTCGCGCTCGTGAAGCGTGTGGACCGGCTCCGTCGTATAGGTCGCCGCGAACCGCTGTGTCAGGTTGGACTTGGCGACCAGCATCACACAGGCGAACTCCTCCCGGCGGTCGCGCGCGTGGACGAACGACAGGCGCGGCGAGTTGGTCCAAGCGCTCGCCCCTGCCACGGTGTCAGCGAAGTGGTCGTGCTTCCCCTTGTTGGAGTGACCGATGATGGCGATGGTGACGCCGTGCTTCTCGGCCAGCGCTTGGAGGTAGCCGAGCAGGCGCTTCACGCTGGCGTCGTCATTCGGGCTCTCGCCCTTCGCCCACGTAGTCAGCCCCACGGCGGTGTCGAGTACGACAAGGCGAAGCGGCTTCGGCGGGATGTAGGTTGAGTCGAACTCGCCCTTGGCGGCGATGATCGCTGGCTCGAGGTGTTCGTACACGTTGAAGTTCGATCCGATGACGCGACCGTGGGCGTCGGTCTTGCTTGCCACCGCCTTGACGACGGCCAGCGTTCTTTCGACGCCGCCGATCTTCATGTGCCTGACCTTGATCCAATCGGTAGGCTCCTCGACGCTGACCCAGAGGGTTGAGGCACCCACATCGCTGATCTGTGCAGCGAGAGACGCGAGGAACGACGACTTGGCCGACCCGCCTCGTCCGAAGAATCCAACGACACACGCGCTTGGTAGGTAGGGGTCAACGAGGTACGACAACCTCACGGTGGCCGTGTCTTTTGCCATAGCGAACTCCAATGTGATGCTGTCGGGGCTGGCGATAGGCTGGGGAATCGGAGTGCCCACACCCCGCTTCAGTCGCTCCTTCTCAAGCCCGGCCTCCTCAGCGGCGCGGAGGTTCTCGATCATCTTAGCGCGCTGTTGCTCGTCGGCGCGCTTTGACTCGGCACTGCGAAAGTCCGGTTGCGGACTTATCGGGCTATCCGGTAAATTGCTCATTGCTGGAAGTGCTCCAATGAAGCGGCGGGATGGTGATGCGTCCCGCCGCTTTCGTGAGTTCGGCTGTGACTGCGCTGGAGCGTCGGCTCGGTCTGGACCTAAGCGATTCCAATGCTTCGGTTTCAGCGAGGCATCCCGCACATTGATGGTTTGAGGGTCGGCCTAAGCTGCCGCCTGCTCGCTCGTGCTGCGCTTCGCGCCGGAGGCCAGCCAAGCCAGAACGTCTCGCTCCGCGTACCAGACGCGGCGGGTTCCGGGCGGGCTGAAGAAGCGCGGACCCTCCCCGCGGAAGCGGTACTGGTCCACGGTGTTGGGATGCACTCCCAAGATGCCAGCTACCTCTCGGCTATCGAGGGGGCGCCGCTTGGGCTCATAGTTGAACAGTTCACATAGCTGCTCGAAGGTCGGCTCGGTCACGGAGGATACTCCCGCGAAATTGTGCGCGCGAGAGACCCAGCGGAGCAACGGGTGCAGGCCGTATCAAGGTGCGCGGCCTGTAAGCTAGCTGTAGCGTAAACAAAGAGGCCGGTGTTTGATAATTTGTCGCCGATATGCGCGATCTGTTCTGGGTGGCGCAACGCAACCTCTGATGTATAGTGTGTATGGTTCAACTATACACACGGTACATCGCATTGACTGACTTCCCAATCCACAAGCCGCCACGAGCGAAGCCTAAGCCGGGCTCGCTCCCGCTCAACGACACGCACGCGGACGATGGACCTCATCCGGCGCAAACTGCGCCCCCTCCTTGGGTTGATCTTAAGTTTCGGGATGCTCCTTGGAATCAGCCGGAGCCGCCTCCAGCGAAGCGGGCCGTCAGCTACGGGAAGCTGCGAACAGCGCGCCGCAAGGCGGAGCAACTTGCCGCTGTGGTCAGAGATGAAGCGTTTGACGACTGGGTGCGGCGGTGCCTCGTGGCTGCCGATCGCCCAGACGAGTGGATGCGAGCGAACGAACTCTACGAGAACTACCTCCAGCGGGCAGCGCGCCACGGAGTGTCTCGGAGCGCGCGTGCGCTGTCGCGTGAGGTCGTGGCCACAGGGACGCGCTGGGGCAAGATGATGGGATCGCTGTTCGCGAAGACCCGGCGCGCGAAGGGCTGGTACTACGCCGTGCGCCTCAAGCGGGGCGCGTAACCACCGGCTGCGGGCGACGCGGGGCAGCGTGGGGCGCAGGGGGCAGCACGCCGCCGCTTGCACTGGCGCTCCGCGACGGTCAGCGCTGTGCGCGGCGCTATGCCGAGAAGTAGGTGATGGAACGCGGCTCGCCGGTCAGGAACGGGTTGGCCCATGTCCGTGACATCCCATCATGCCAGACGTGGAACGGCACGCCGGGGAAGATCGCCATGATCGTGGAGGGGTTCGACAGGGGCACGATTCGCTCGACCTTCTTGCCGTGCACCCTGCTGACCTTTGTAGCTGTCCCCCGGAGTTGCTCGCCGACGGTGGCCGTCCAGACCTCCATGTTGTGCGTGTAGGTGATGGAGTAAATGCGCTGGCCGAGCGGCGGAACAGAACGGCCGGCCAGCCGGGCTAGTTCGGCGTAGGCATCCTCCTGCTTCTCGGCTACGACCTTGGGCACGAAGAACGCGGGCGGTCCACTAGACGACACGGCAGGCTCCCTAGTCAGCGACGATCACGCCCGCAGCGGCACCACGTTCTCGCTGTTCGCCTTTGCTTCCGCAAGTCGGGCCCGCTGCTCGACCCAGTCACCGATCTTTTGCACCTCGGGTTGCAGCCAGTCGAGGCGCGCAAGGTCGAGGTAGTTGCGGGCGGTGATGTCCTCCTGCGCGGGCTTGTGGCCAGTCAGGAGGTCGGTGCGGAACTTCTCTATCAGGCACTCGCGCATCGCATAGTTCGTGAACGACCGGCGGAGGTCATGGAGGCTCAGGTGCTTGCCCGCCACCTCGCTCACCAACTCCATCGGCGCTCGCGCGTCGGTAACGTGGCCGGTCTTTGACCACGACGGGAACACGAACGGGCTCTCTGTGCCGTCCGCCAGCTTGAGGCGCGGGCGCAGCTTGAGCAGCGCCACGGCCTGCGACGACAGCGGGAGCCAGATGGGGTCGCCGCGCTTGCGGTCGTCCAGGTGCCACCAGCAGTTCGACGCGTCCTCGTCATCGATGTTGACGTGCTCCCAACGCAGCGTGGCCATTTCGTCGCGTCTCGCACCCGTGAGCAACCCGAAGATCGTCAGGTCGATGGACGAGAGGTGGTCGCGGTTCTTGGGGGTGGCGCGAGCCTCAACCAGCTTATTCCAGACCTCGCCGATCTTGCGGCGGTCGATGTAGCGGTCAGTGCGACTGCCGAGCTTGGCCCAGTGGTCCTTGAGCACGTCCACAGGGTTGCGCTGGATCAGCGGCGACCCGTCCGCGCGGCGATACTGGCGGGCGGCGAAGTTGATGAGGATGCGGAGCGTGACCATCGCCGCGTTGGCGCTGGCGGGTGCCCCCTTCTTGCCCTCCAAGCCCTGCTCGACGATCTCGCGGTGGCGGCGGCGAACGTCGTCCTCGGTGATGGCGAGGATGGGCTTGTCCTTCCAAGCGGTGAACACCTTGTCCACGTGGCGCTGGTACTCGTCCCTCGTGCTCCGCTTGAGCTTTCCGGGGCGCTCGACGTAGGCCGTGCAGACCTCGCCCAGCGTCACCTTCATGGCCTCGTCCTGCCGCTTCACGTCGCGCGGGTCGATGCCGTCGCGCATCTGCTGCAAGACCTTCTGCGCCTTGCCCCGCGCTTGGTCCTCGGTGAATAGGCCGTACCTTCCGATGGTGACGATGACCGCCTTCCCGAGCACCCTGCCCTGCGCGACGAAGCTGCGCACGCCGCTGGACGTGACTCGCAGGCCGTAGCCGGGGACCTTGTCGTCCCAGTGGATCGCGTATCCCGACGCGGGCGGCAGGACCTTGTCCGCGAACGTCTTGGTGAGCTTCGCCACGCTATTCCTCCAGTCTGATGCTAGCACCATACTAGCAAGCTAGGAACAGCTACGACAAGGAACCGCAAACTAGCAACGGCTCAAATGGTTGAAATACCAAGGGTTTGTCAGGTAGGACAAGCTAGCACAATCTAGCCGTGGCGTCTGATTCCAAAACTCTTAATCAGCGGGTCCTTGGTTCGAGCCCAAGTGCGTCCACCATTCCTCTCTGCAAATATGGTCACCTGAGCGAGCGTTGCCGCGGATTGCGTTCGTGCGGTTCAGTCCCGTGTATAGATCGCGCCAGCGCAAGCGATTGAACAACCGCGCTACTTCGAGCGAATGTCGCTGATGGTTCCGCCCGTCCAGCGGCGGATCGCGCGGCGCAGATTGGCGCTGTCGCTGAAGCCCACCTTCCAGGCCACGTCGTCGACGCTCATGCGGGTCGTCTGCAGATATTCGATCGCCAGCTTGCGGCGGACATCGTCGACGATCGCGCCATAGGTGGTGTCTTCGGCCGCAAGGTGCCGCCGCAACGTTCGCTCCTGCAGGCCCAGTTGCGCGGCAGCCGATGTCATCGAGGGGAGCTGGCTGGGGGCGTTCAGCAGCAGCTGATACACCTCCCCCGACAGACCCGAGGAGATCCGAGACTGCCCGATCAGACGTTCGCAGGTCTGCTCGAGCATGGTGCGGGTAAGGCTGTTGCCCAGTTCCGGCGTCTGGTCGAGAATCCCGATGGGATAGTGGAGCTCGTTGGCTTCCTGAGCATAGAGGCACGGGCAGGATAGCGCGCGCTCGTCTCCGGCTGCATGCGGATCTTCCGGGAGGGCGAACAGGGCGCGGACCGGCAGATTGTCGGTCCCCGCCGTGTCGCGGATATGGGTGAAGGTCATCTTCATCTGCTGCCGCACGAGGAAGGTGCGCACGCCGCTGCTCATGACGTCGCGGTAGATCTCCCGGAACCGCCAGATCGCGACATCGCCTTCGCTGCGCCATTCGAGGCGCACGGTGGGGGTGGCGAGCGGCTGGTAACGCACCGCGAAATCGAAAAAGTCGCGCATGCTGGGCGAGCACATCAGGGCGTAGCCGTACATGCCATAGGCCGACAAATGCAGGCGGGCGCCGATCGCGAACGCGTCGGCGAACTCGGCACCGGCCGCCACGATATTCTCGCACGCGATCAGATATTGCCCGATGGAGGTCAGCGCATTGGGATCGCGCACCTCCGCCAGCGTCAGTCCGGTACGTTCCAGCACCGTCTCCGGCGCGATGCCGCGGGAAGCGACCGTGTCGATGACCGTGGCGATCTTGAACGGCGCGAAGCTGCGCTGGTTGAGCGAAGGAAAACCGGCGCGGCCGTTTGGCTCCGCTGAGCCGGTTTCATCATCGATCGCGATCGCCATGCTCGTCCACCCTCTCCACTTGTCCGCTAAAGACATAGTGATGTCCGCTAATGCGCTTACCTTCGCGCCTGTCAATCCATAATCAAGGCACCAAGCCGGCAGAGTCCGGCAGCGGCACCGACCGCAATCGCGTTGATCCAGGAGGGGAGAAAAACATCATGTCGATCCGAGCCAAATTCGTCGGCCGCCGCGCGCATCTGCTGTGCCGGTCGGCCATCGCGCTGGCGATGATCAGCCTGCCGGTGGTGGCTCAGGCGCAGACCGCCGACGCCGGCAGTCAGGCGGAAGAAGGCAGCGTCGAGCCGGATTCCGAGATCGTCGTGACCGGCACCAGCATCCGCGGCATTCCGCCTACCGGCTCCGGCCTGATCAGCGTGTCGCGTGACGATGCCAAGCTGATCGGCGCGGCCAGCACGCCCGAACTGCTGGCGACCGTGCCGCAGCTCAACAGCTTCAACACCGCGCCGCGCGTCAGCAATGGCGGGCTCGGCTCCTTCGCGCCGGGCCTGCGCGGCCTGCCGAGCGCTGCCACCCTGCCGCTGATGAACGGTCACCGCCTGATTTCCGGCAGCACCCAGCAGACCAATCCGGACTTCCCGTTCATCCCCGAGCTGGCGATCGAGCGCGTCGAGATCGTCGCCGACGGCGCATCGGCCATCTATGGTTCGGACGCGGTTGCCGGCGTCATCAACTTCATCACCCGCAAGCGCGTGTCCGGGCTCGAAGCCAATGTCCGTTACGGCATGGCGGACGATTACCACGCCTTCAACGCGGGCGGCATCTTCGGGCAGGACTGGGGCAGCGGCTCGCTGGTCGTCGCCTATCAGTATCAGGAAAACAGCAACATCACCGGGGCCGACCGCCCCTATCGCTCGCTCGATTTCCGGTCGGCCGGCGGCGTGGATACGCGCTCGACCGTCTGTCCCGATGCGAACGTGAACCTGTTCGCCGGCACGATCTATGCAGCGCCCAGCCTGGCGCCGGGGATCAACACCTGCGATCCGCGCGGCCCAGTCGATCTCCTGCCCCAGAACCGCACCCATGCCGGGCTAGTCTCGGTCCGGCAGCAGCTGTCAGGCAGTGTGAATCTGTGGGCGGATGTGCTCTATTCGGATCGCCGCGACGTGGTGCAGGCAGCACTGCCGGGCCAGACCTTTGTTCTGATCACCGCCGCCAACCCCTTCTTCCGCGCGCCGCCGGGCACGGGTTCGCTGTTCGGCTATTTCGATTTCCGTCCGGACTATCTGGTCGGCGCCGATCATTTCGACCAGACCTTCCGGGTGCGCACCGGTAACGCCACCGCCGGCATCGACATTGCCCTGCCCGGCGATTTCAAGGCAAGCGTGTTCGGGAGCTTCAACTGGTCCCGCAACGATACCTTCCAGCCCGGGATCAACACCACGGCGCTCGCCGCCGCCGCGGCTGGAACGACGCCAGCAACTGCGCTCGATCCGTTCGGGACGCGGACCAGTCCGGCAGTCGTCGCCGCCATTCTCAACAACCCCACCGATTTCGTGAACCGGCAGCGCACCCGCATCGGCGCGGCCAAGATCGACGGGCCGCTGGCGTCGCTGCCGGGCGGCGACGTCAAGGTCGCGGTCGGCGCCGAATATCGCCGCGAAACCTATATGCAGCGCGGTTCGAGCGGCGGGGTCGGCTTCCCCGAGGATCTGGAGCGCAATGTCCAGTCGGTTTACGGCGAACTGTTCGTGCCGATTTTCGGCGAGGGCAATGCCGCGCCGATGTTCCGCAGCCTCACCCTGTCGCTGTCGGGCCGCTACGATCACTATAGCGATTTCGGATCGACCACGAACCCCAAGATCGGCGTCACCTGGGAACCCGTTGATGGCGTGAACCTGCGCGGCAGCTTTGGCCGCTCGTTCCGCGCGCCCGGGCTTCGCGATCTGGGCTCCACCGTCGGCTCCTATTATTCCGCCGCGGCGCTGGTGGATGCCTTTGGTGCCCGCGATCCTTCGCGGGGCGCGGCGCAGGTCAACACCATCCTGCTCTATGGCGGCAATGCGGCGCTGGAGCCCGAGACGGCACGCACCTTCTCGTTCGGGATCGACCTCCGGCCGAAATTCATCCCGAACCTGAGCGTGAGCGCGACCTTCTACGATATCGAGTATCAGAACGTCATCGGCACGCCGTCGGGCCTGGGTGCGCTGCTGTTCAGCGATCCTACCTTCGCCTCGCGCGTCATCCGTAACCCGACCGCCGGGCAGCTGAGCTCGGCGATCACCAATACCGTGCCGTTCTTCTACACCTTCTCGGCGGTGCCAACGATCGGCAACATCCTCGATCTGCGTCAGGGCAATTTCGGCGTACGCAAGACCAACGGTATCGATTTCGACGTTCGCTACCGCCAGCCGGTCGGCTTCGGAACGGTCTTCGGCGGTGTCGCTGGCAACTATATCCTGAACTATCGCAACCGGCTGTCACCGACATCGGTCGAGAGCAATTCGCTCGACGCCGGCATACCGCGTGCCACGCTGCGCACCACGCTGGGCTTTACCGCAGGGCCGGTGACCTTCGTCAATTTCGTCAACCATCGCAGCGGCGTCACGGCGTCCTACGCGACCCCGACGGGATCGAGCATCTACAAGGCCAAGGGCTACACCACCGTGGACCTGCGCCTGTCGGTGCGGTTGCCGGATACCTTCCTCAAGCAGACCGAGTTCGGCATTCAGGTAAACGACCTGTTCGATGCGACGCCGCCCTTCTTCCCGGGCACCGACGGCATCGGCGGCGCCTACAATCCGATCGGGCGCTATGCGGCAATGAGCCTGCGGACCTCGTTCTGAACCCTTTCGGGCGGCGCTCTCCCACCGGGTGCCGCCCGATCCCGATCACCCGAAGACAAGCCGAGGCTCACCGATCGATGACAGGTGCCAGTACCAGCGTGAACGCCGCGGTCCCCGTTCCACAGATCCGCCTGTACTCCGATTGGCTGAGTGTCGAACGCAACCGGACGTTTGCGGATTATGAGGCATTGCGCCGATGGTCGGTTGAGGATCTCGATGGTTTCTGGCGGAGCATCTGGGACTATGACCGGATCGAATCGCCGACGCCCTGCAAGGCCGCGCTGAGCGGGGACGCGATGCCGGACGCGCGCTGGTTCGAAGGGACGCGGGTCAATTATGCACGGCACGTGTTCCGCCACGTGATCGCCGCCGACGAAGCCGGCCAGCCCGCGATCATTGCCATGGATGAGCGCGGCGGAAACGTTACACTCAGCTGGGCGGAGCTGAGGCGCCAGGCGGCGTCGCTGGCGCTGGAACTGCGCGGTCGAGGGATCGGGCCGGGAGACCGCGTCGCTGCCTATCTTCCCAATATTCCGGCGGCGGTGGTCGGCCTGCTCGCCTGCGCCAGCCTGGGGGCGATCTGGACGTTGTGCTCGCCCGACATGGGGATCAATGCGGTGCTTGACCGCTGGCGGCAGACCACGCCCAGGGCGCTCATCGCCGTCGACGGGATATTCTATGCCGGCAAGGCGATGGACCGAAGCGCCGCGGTCAAAGACATCTGCGCGAGCCTGCCCTGTATCGAGGCAGTGTTCGTCATCGCTACGGGACATGGCGCGGGCGAAGTGCCCGGTGCCACCGATTTCGCGGCCGCCGTCGCGCGCAATGACGATGCGGTCGCGGCGTTCGAGCCCGAATGGCTGGCTTTCGATCATCCGCTGTGGATCCTCTATTCCAGCGGAACCACCGGCCTGCCCAAGGCGATCGTGCATGGCCATGGCGGCGTCATGCTGGCGACCGCTGCCGGGCGGCTCCACTTCGATCTGGGGCCAAGCTATGCCCCGAACACGCTCGGCGACCGCTTCCACTGGTACAGCGCGAGCGGCTGGGTGATGTGGAACATTCAGGTGGGCGGGCTGCTCAGCGGCACCACGATCTGCCTGTTCGATGGATCGCCGAGCGGAACCAGAGCCGACCCGGACTGGACCGCTTTATGGGACTTTGCGGCACGCAGCGGCGTCACCTGGTTCGGCGCCGGTGCCGCGTTTTTCGCCAGTTGCCGCAAAGCCGAAATCGATATTGCCAGTATCCCGGGCGTCGAGCGTATCCGTGCGCTGGGCAGTACCGGATCGCCACTGCCGCCGGACGTGCAGCGCTGGGGTACGGCGCAATTCGCCGCGCTCGGCCGGCCGGACATCTGGTGGTGCAATGTCAGTGGCGGGACCGAGATTGCGGCCGCCTTCATGGCTGGCAATCCCGAACTGCCCGACACGCCGGGCCGGTTGCAGTGCCGCCATCTGGGCGCCGCGATCGAGGCATGGGATGAGCAAGGCCAACCGGTGATCGGCGAGGTCGGCGAGCTGGTCTGCACCCTCCCCTTCCCCAGCATGCCGCTGTACTTCTGGGGCGATCCGGACGGCAGCCGCTACCGGGAATCCTATTTCTCCGAATGGCCCGGCATCTGGCGGCACGGCGACTGGCTGACCGTTGGCGAGGACGGCAGTTGCACAATCTCGGGCCGCAGCGATGCGACGATCAACCGGCACGGCGTACGCATGGGCACCGCCGAAATCTATGCCGCCGTCGAGCAACTGCCGCAGATTGCCGACACGATGATGATCGACGTCGAAGCGGAGGATGGCAGCAGCAAGCTGATCATGTTCGTCGTCCCGGCGGAGGGCCATGGCGTCGATGCGGCACTGGAAGTGGCCATCGCATCGGCGATCCGCACCAGCCTGTCGCCGCGCTTCGTGCCCGATCTGCTGATTGCAGCGCCGGCCATTCCGCTCACTTTGTCGGGCAAGAAGCAGGAACTCCCGATCAAACGGCTGTTCGCCGGTTGGCCCGTCGCCAAGGTCGTCAATGCCGACGCGAGCGCCACGCCGGAAGTCCTGCCCTGGTATATCGATCAGGCGCAGCGCTGGCAGCGTGCGGGGGCGATGTCGTGAAGATGGGCGGCGGCAAGGGTCGCGCGGACCGGATCGAAAAAGAATAGACAGGACGGGAGGGGAAAGGGCGATGGCAATCAACATAGCGCCGCTCACTGAAGGACATGCGGATACCCGCCAGCGGGGCCATCGCGGCTTCGTGCTTGGCATGCTCTGCTTCGTCTATGTGCTGAATTTCCTCGATCGCCAGCTGGTCTCGATCCTGGCCAAGCCGATTCAGGATAGCCTGCAGATCACCGACAGCCAGCTCGGCTACATCACCGGCTTCTATTTCGCCCTGTTCTACTGCTTCATCGCGATCCCTGTCGGCTGGCTGGCCGACCGCACGAACCGGGTGAAGATCCTGTCGCTTGCCTGCGGGCTATGGAGCGCGGCGACCGTCGCCTGCGGCATGGCCTCGAGCTACGGGCAACTCGTGGCGGCCCGCATGGCCGTCGGCGTCGGGGAAGCGGGTGGCGTGCCGCCATCCTATGCGATCATCTCCGACTCCTTCCCGCGCGAGCAGCGCGGCAGCGCCATGGGAATCTTCAATCTCGGCCCGCCGCTCGGCTCCGCGCTGGGCGTGGCCTTCGGCGCATCGCTCGCGGCTGCCTATGACTGGCGCGTGCCCTTCTATGTCGTCGGTGCGATCGGCGTGGTCACGGCAATCGTCGTCTATTTGCTGGTGCCGGAACCGGTACGAGGCCGCTTCGATCCCAAGCCGGCCGCTACGGCACCGGTGCAGGGCTTCGGACAGGCAATCATCGGCTTCTTCAGCAACAAGCTGCTCGCGGTCGCTGCGCTCGCCAGCGGCGCGGCGAATTTCATCACCTATGGACTCAGCAATTTCGCCACCCTGTTCCTGATGCGGGAAAAGGGCATGACGCTGGATCAGGTCGCGATCTGGTATGCGCTGGCCGTCGGCATCGGCATGGGCACCGGCATTTTCGTCTCGGGCAAGCTGATCGATCGCTTCGCCGTGCGCAACAAGGCGGCCTATGCCAGCATCCCTGCGTTCTCGCTGGTACTCGCATTGCCCTTCTTCCTCGGCTTCGCGACGGCGGACCGGTGGGAAGTCGCGCTGGCATTGCTGTTCGTGCCGCTCTTCCTCAATTCCTTCTTCCTTCCTGCGACCGTCACCTTCGTTCAGGGCGAAGTGGCCCCCGCTGCCCGGGTGATCTCTGGCGCGCTGCTGCTGCTGGTGATGAACCTGGTCGGGCTAGGCCTTGGTCCGACCTTCGTGGGCTTCGCCAGCGACTATTTCCGCGCCGACTATGGCCCGCACTCGCTGCAAATGGCCTTTTACGCGCTGGCACCGATGTACCTGATCGCCGCGCTGCTGTTCCTGTGGCTGGCGAGGCTGATCAAGGCCGAGGGCCGGGCATGACCGGTTGCGTGAAGTTGGAGAGCAGAATGAAACGCACCTATAGGGCCACCCTTCTCACGGCCGCCGCAATCGCCTGGACGGCGCCCGGCGCGGCGCTGGCGCAGAGCCGGAAGCCCGCGCCCGACGCCGCCGCCCGGTGTGCGGCGCTGACCGGCCTGAAGCTTCCCGACACGACCATCACCAGCGCGGTGATGGTGCCGCCCAAGCCGGCCGAGACGGGGATTGCAGGCGACACGCCCGGCTATCCCGCCTTCTGCCGGGTCGTCGCTCGCGTGCGGTCCGAACCCGGCTCCGACATCGGGGTCGAGCTGTGGTTGCCCGCGCAGGGCTGGACCGGCGTCTTCCATGGCAATGGCAGCGGCGGGTTCGCGGGCACGTTCGCGCTCGGCTATTCCGGCATGGCCGAAGGCCTGCGCCGAGGCTTTGCGACTGCGACGACCGATGCGGGAACCGCACCCGCATCGCCGCTCGAAGGCGATGCCCTGATCGGTCAGCCGCGCAAGTGGCGCGACTGGGGCCGCCTTTCGACCCATGTCATGACGACGACGGGCAAGGCGATTACGCGGGCCTATTACGGCGAGCGGGCCCGGAAGTCCTTCTACACCGGCTGCTCGACCGGCGGGCAGATGGGCCTGATCGAGGCGCTCTACTATCCGGACGATTATGACGGCATTCTGGTGGGCGCGCCGGTGATGAACCGCACCTGGGGACATGCCGCGGTGCTGTGGAATTATCAGGCGGCGAACCGCACCCCGGGGAGCACACTTTCGGACAACAAGCTGAAGCTGCTGAACAATGCCGCCATCGCGACCTGCTCGCGGCAGGGGCATGGATTGCCGGGCGACCGCTTCATCTCCGATCCGATGCAGTGCAAATTCGATCCCAAGGTCCTGCAATGCACGGGCGCGGCATCGGACTCGTGCCTGACCGAAAGCGAAGTTGCGACCGCGCGCGCCTTCTACAGCGGCCCCACGGACCGAAACGGCAAGCCGACCTACTTCGGCTGGCTACCCGGCAGCGAGATGCCCGACACGTTCGGCTGGTCATTCCTGCAAAAGCCGGTCAGCGGCCAGCCGCCCTTCGGCTCCCTGTTCAAATGGGTGTTCGGCACGGACTGGGACTGGAAAGGCTTCGATTTCGATCGCGACATGCCGATCGTCGATGCGCAGCTGGATCCGATCGTCAATGACGCGACGCGCGGGAGCCTGGCCGCCTTTGCAGCGCGCGGCGGCAAGCTGATTGTTTTCCACGGCCTTGCCGACACGCTCGTGGCACCGGGCCAGTCGGCGGCATTCTTCGACCGGCATGCGGCGCAGATGGGCGGCATGAGCAAGCTTGGCGGCAGCGCGCGCCTGTTTCTGGCGCCCGGCATGATGCATTGCGGCGGCGGGACCGGCCCGGACGCGTTCAACACGACCCTCGGCATCCCGCCGCGGCCGCCATCGGACGACACCCGGCACGACCTGTTCTCTGCGCTGATCGCGTGGACGGACCAGGGTCAGGCGCCCGACCGGATCGTCGCGACCCGGTTCTCGAGCGAGGATGCGGGCAGGATCGACATGCAGCGACCGCTCTGCCCCTATCCGCAGCGGGCCGTGTATCGCGGGTTCGGGTCGATCCATGCGGCGAGCAATTTCCGCTGTGAGCTACCGTCCGATCGCTGAGGCTGCGTACCCCAGCGCCTCAAATCGACAGCTTCGGGTCCCCTTCCAGCACGCGCTGTTCCAGCTTCGGCGAGTCGCCCGGCTGCCACCGGCTTGCCCGGTGCGATACGCGGTAGCGAAGAGGACCGCCGTCGGGGGTGGTTGCCCTCGCAATCGGACGGACGATGCAGACGAATTCGGTTTCGATGGCATCGGAAGAAGCGGTGACCACCGAATAGCCGTGCCCGGCCATATCGACGAACGCCAGATGCGGCGCCACGTCGGGATTGGTCAGGGCGCGCGCCTTCACAATGTCACCGCTCGCCGCATATTCTAGGGCAGCGCGCACGCCGCGCTTGAGCATCAGGTTGATCACATGCTCGGGCGCGCCGCCTTCGGGCTTGCGTACGAATAGCGGGCGCAGAGGAAACTCGTTCCAATATTCCGAGGCTTCGCCGGTGCCCGGCGCGGAGATCGATCCGGTGATGAAGCTGAGGCCCACCGGATCGAAGCCGACCGGCGGCAGGGCGGGCGCGGCATAGCCTGCCCAGAAGCTGTGGCGATCGCCCGAGACGGTGACGAAACCGGTGACCTTGTGATCGCGGACGGTGTCATAGATTTCCGCACGCTCGCTGAACGCGCCGCTGAAATCGACGCCGCCGAAGACGCCATAGTCTTTGCCGGGCCACTCCCCTTCCACCAGCCCCGCGGGCAGGTTCTGCGGATCGCTGCGCATGTCGAGCGTGCCCTTGGTCGCCCCCCAGATCTTCCAGGTCGCGGTCGATCTCGTCAGCCGGTCCTTGAGCCACGCCTTCTGCTCGCGGCCGAGCATCGTATACGGCGGCTCGTCCTTGCGGAAATTGGGCACCGTCTTGCCGAATGTGATCGTCTCTGGCGGCTTGCCGCCGGCATAGTCCCTGCCCGCATCAAGCACCTCAAGCACCTCCCGCGGGGTGAACGGGAATGCACCCGCGTCGAGTTCGGCCGCGCCTGGACGACCTGCCGGAATCTCCATCGCATAGGCGTGGAAGTCGGTGACCATCAGCTCGACATGGCGGCCGTAACGCAGCGCGCGATACGCGGTCATGCTGCCCACCGCGGCGCGGTTGTTGGCCTCGGTGCCGAAGCCGTGATCGTCGAAACTCTCGATCGGCGCGTTGGCAACGACGGGCGGCGCGAATTGCTCGAGCGCGGTGCCCGAAGCCTTGCGCGCCCGCGAAGGGATATATTCCCACCATGCCTGATTTGCGGCAACGCGCAGCTGCTGGGCGGGTTCGACCTTGCCGCCGAACTTTGTGAAGCTCTGCCAGCCCTGCCACGAGAATTCGTGATTATCGCCCATGCAGACGAACGGAAAATAGGCGCGGGCATCCTGGATATCGGGATCGTTGATGTGCGCCTGATAGATCACGCGGTATCCGGCCAGCGTGGTGGGCACATGGAAATTGCCGATCTTGCGCGCATCGGGCACGCGGCCGATGTCATAGATGGTGCGCGCATAGCGGGTCTTCACTTCGTCGGGATACTGGACGACCTCGTAGATGAAGTCGCCGAGATGGAGGACGAAGCCGATCTTCTGATCGGCGGGCGCGCGCCGGTCCTCCCAGATCATGCGGGCATAGGCGTTCTGCGCGCCTTCGTTGACGGTGTTGCAGGAAACGAAGGCGAAGCGGACCGGCCGGCGATCGGTGACGCGCGGAGCGGTGATCGTGCGCCCGATCCGGCTGCCCGCGCCGCCATCATCAGTAAAGCGATACCAATAGATCGTCGCGGGCGAGAGGCCGCCGACGAGCGCGCGGCAGGTCCAGTCGGCCGCGGCCAGCACCGGAGCCTTTGCCGTGGCGACGACGCGGCGGAAGTCCGGATCCAGCGCAACCTCGACCGTGAGCATATGCCGCTCGCCCTGATCGAACGGCCGCCGGGTCCAGAGGATCACGCTGTGTTCGTCGGGATCGCCGGACGCGACGCCCTGGGGATAGAGTTTGCGATCCTCGCGCCATGCGATGCGCGACGGTTTCGCGGCGGATCGCGGTGCCCAGATGGCGCCGACCCCGATCGCGGCTGCGCTCGCCAGAAATTGCCGTCGGTCCATCTCGCGCTCCCCCAGCTTATCGGGGCCGATCCTTTCCCGGTACCGATGCAAGTCAAGCGAGCCGGGGCGAGATGGGGGCGCATGTATTCGAGTTGGAGAGTATCGGGTTCGCGCCGCTAAGGGAGGCAGATCGACGAGCGAAGCAGGAAGCGCTGCTCGCGCCCATTGTCGAGGCTGAACATGCCGCCGCGCCCGGCGACGGTATCGAGGGTCAGCGACAGATCGGCGCCCCATGCCTCGAGCTGGCGCCCGCCGATATAGAAGGGCTGGCCGCCGACTTCGCCCAGCAGGACGTCGCCTTCACCGATACGGAAATCGCCGCGCGGATAACACATCGGCGAGGAGCCGTCGCAGCAGCCGCCCGACTGGTGGAACAGTACCGGGCCGTGGTCGGCGACGATCGCCGCCAGCAGGTCGAGCGCGGCCGGGGTGGCCGTGACCCGGCTCGCCCCGGCCGCGCCGCTCATGCGGTCAGGTCGAGGACGACGCGGCCCTCGATCTGGCCCTTGTGCATGCGGGCGAACATCTCGTTGATATCCTCCAGCCGGGCAGTGGAGACCGTCGCCCTCACCTTCCCTACCGCTGCGAAATCGATCGATTCCTGCAAGTCGAGCCTTGTGCCGACGATCGATCCGCGCACCGTGATGCCGTTCAGCACCAGCCCGAAGATGTTGAGCGGGAAGTCGCCGGGCGGCAGGCCGTTCAGCGCCACGGTGCCGCCGCGCGCCATCATGCCCACGGCCTGCTCGAATGCCTTCTCGCTGACTGCGGTGACCAGCGCACCTTGCGCACCACCGCCGGTCTCGCGCTTGATCGCGGCTGCCGGATCGCCTTCGTGGCGGGCATTGACCGTGACGGTCGCGCCCAGCCTGCGTGCGAGATCGAGCTTGGTATCATCGACGTCCACCGCCGCGACGTTCAGGCCCATCGCCACCGCATATTGCACCGCCATGTGCCCAAGCCCGCCGATGCCGGAGATCACCACCCAGTCGCCCGGCTTGGTGTCGGTCATCTTGAGGCCCTTGTAGACCGTGACGCCCGCGCAGAGGATCGGCGCAATCTCGTTGAAGCCGATATTGTCAGGCAGGTGGCCGACATAGTTCGGGTCGGCGATCACATAATCGGCGAACCCGCCATTGACCGAATAGCCGGTGTTGAGCTGGCTTTCGCACAGCGTTTCCCAGCCGCCCATGCAATGCACGCAATAGCCGCAGGCCGAGTAGAGCCAGGGCACGCCGACGCGGTCGCCCTCCTTCACATGCTTCACGCCCTTGCCCACCGCCGAGACGAACCCGACACCTTCGTGACCCGGGATGAAGGGCGGGTTGGGCTTGACCGGCCAGTCGCCCTCGGCGGCGTGCAGATCGGTGTGGCACACGCCGGATGCCTGAATCGCGACCTGGATCAGGCCGTCGGACACTTCGGGAACGGGCACTTCGTCGATGGTCAGCGGCTTGCCGAATTCGCGCACGACGGCGGCCTTCATGGTTCTGGCCATGGTCACTCTCCTTGATCGGTTGGTGGGCGGCGCCGCGCGGAGGGGAGATGGCAGCGCCGCCCGGGGGAGGTCAGAAGAAGCCGAGCTTTTTCGGGCTGTAGCTGACCAGCAGATTCTTGGTCTGCTGATAGTGATCGAGCATCATCTTGTGCGTCTCGCGCCCGATGCCCGACTGTTTGTACCCGCCGAACGCCGCATGCGCGGGATAGGCGTGATAGCAATTGGTCCAGACGCGCCCGGCCTGGATCGCGCGGCCCATGCGATAGGCGCGCGTTCCGTCACGGGTCCATATGCCGGCGCCAAGCCCATAGAGCGTGTCGTTGGCGATGCTGAGCGCTTCCTCGTCATCCCTGAAGGCGGTGACCGACACGACGGGTCCGAAAATCTCCTCCTGGAAGATCCGCATCCGGTTGTGCCCCTTCAGCACGGTCGGCTTGACGTAATAGCCGTCGAGACCGGGGACCGTGTTGCGCTCGCCGCCGGTCAGCACCTCTGCACCCTCGCCGCGGCCGATATCGAAATAGGAGAGGATCTTCTCCAACTGCTCGGACGATGCCTGTGCGCCGACCATCGTGGCGGGATCGAGCGGATCGCCCTGCACCATCGCCTCGACCCGCTTGAGCGCCCGCTCCATGAAGCGGTCATAGATGCTCTCATGCACCAGCGCGCGGCTGGGACAGGTGCAGACTTCGCCCTGATTTAGCGCGAACATCGCGAAGCCCTCGATCGCCTTGTCGAGGAAATCGTCATCCTCGTTCGCGACGTCGGCGAAGAAGATGTTCGGGCTCTTGCCGCCCAGTTCCAGCGTGACCGGGATCAGATTTTCCGACGCGTACTGCATGATCAGCCGCCCGGTCGTCGTCTCGCCGGTAAACGCAATCTTGGCGATGCGCTTGTTCTGCGCGAGCGGCTTGCCCGCCTCCAGCCCGAAACCGTTGACGATGTTGAGCACGCCCGCAGGCAACAGATCACCGATAAGCTCGGCCCAGACCAGGATCGAGGCCGGGGTCTGCTCCGCCGGCTTGATGACCACACAATTGCCTGCGGCGATGGCTGGGGCCAGCTTCCAGCAGGCCATCAGCAGCGGGAAGTTCCACGGGATGATCTGGCCGACCACGCCCAGCGGCTCGTGGAAATGATAGCCGACCGTGTCATGGTCTATCTCGGAGATGCCGCCTTCCTGCGCGCGGATGCATCCGGCGAAGTAGCGGAAATGATCGATCGCCAACGGGATGTCCGCCGCCATCGTCTCGCGGATCGGCTTGCCATTGTCCCAGGTCTCGGCAGTGGCGAGTTCGCCGAGCTTCTCTTCCATCCGGTCGGCGATGCGATGCAGGATCAGCGCGCGTTCGGCCGGGCTGGTTCGGCCCCATGCGTCCTTCGCGGCATGGGCGGCGTCGAGCGCGCGTTCCACATCCACCGCCTGGCTTCGCGCGACCTGGCACAGCAAGCGCCCATCGATCGGCGAGTGATTGTCGAAATAGCGTCCATCGACCGGATCGACCCAGTCGCCGCCGATGAAATTGCCATAGCGCGTCTTGAACGGCACACTGCGCACCGAAACGGGCTGGTGAATGGTCACACTGCCTCTCCTTACTGGCTTGTCGTTCGCCAAAGGAGGAACCCGGCCGGTGCGATCCGCAAGCCGGGGCGGGCCGGTGCGGGATGGAAGTGCGCATATTTTCGGACCGGCGCGACGCGATGTGACGCATCCCGCAACATCTGCCGGAAAAACCGTCGCACTCTGCGACAGTTTTGCGCCGCGCCGCGCCGCATGTGGCGCTGAGCGTCCATTCCGTCGAGTCGCCCCTTCCCTCACGGCGCAATCGGCGTAGATTTGCACGATCCGACGCGACCGTGGCCCGAGAACCGCACGCGCCCTGCGAGAGGAAATGAGGCGCATGGAAAGCGCATCGATCGATCTGGCCCGCCGCGCCTTTTTCGGGGAAGGCACCCTCCCCGTCGCCGACGTGCGCCGCCCCGTGCTGCAAAGCTGGATCCGCTGCGTCGATCTGGGGCTGGCCGAACGTACCCTGCCGCGCGTCGCGCCCCTGTCAGAGGGCGATCTGCATGTCCTGCATCAGCGGCACGATGCGCTGCGCCGCTTGTGCCGCCCCGAACTGGAGACGCTGGCGGGCGAAGCGCGCGAGACGGGCAGCGTCGTGATCCTGGCCGATGGCGAAGGCATGATCCTGGACACGCTGGGCGACACCGGCTTCGCCTCGCGCGCAGCCCAGGTGGCGTTGAAGCCCGGCGTATCGTGGAAGGAAGCCAGCACCGGCACCAACGCCATCGGCACCGCGATCGCCGAGCGGCGTCCGATCGCGGTGCACGGATCGGAGCATTTCTTCGCCGGGCACGGCGTGCTCAGCTGTGCCGCCACGCCGATCATGGATCCGCGCGGTGCGATCATCGGCGCACTCGATATCTCGGGCGCCTCCACTGTGGGTCACAGCCATGCGCTGGGCATGATCCGCATGGCGGTCGATCAGATCGAACACCGGCTGTTCCGCCAGCGCTTCGAGGACTGCCGCATCCTGCGCTTCCACGACGATGCGGCGATGATCGGATCGAGCCGCGAAGGCATATTGGTGTTCCGCGAGGAACGGCTGGTGGCCGGCAATCGCCGCGGGCTGGCGCTGGTCGGCCGTCACTGGGACGCGCTCGACGAAAGCGTGGCGGAGGAGCTTCTGGAGGAACGTGCCTGGCATGGCGCCGACGTTCTCCTGCGCCTCAATACCGGCGCCACTGCAGTCGGCCGCTGGGACGATGATGCAATCGGCTGGCCGATGCTGGATATCCGGCCCGGAAGGCCGTCAACGGCACGCGGCGGAAGCGAACTCGCCGACCGGGAAGCGGAACTGATCGATTCAGCGCTCGCGTCGGCCAAGGGGAACATCAGCAAGGCGGCGCGTCGGCTGGGCATCCACCGCAGCACCCTGCATCGCCATCTGAGTCGGCGGCAGCCACGCGCCTGATCGCAGGTGCGGTCACACGGGAGGGCGGCCGGGCATTCGGCCGCCCTGCCCTGACCTCACAGCGCGATGATCCCGCGGCGCAGCGCGGTGGTTACCGCCTGCGTGCGGTCATTGACGTCGAGCTTCGAATAGACGCTGCGCAGATGCGCCTTCACCGTGTCTTCCGAAAGCGAGAGCTCCCAGGCGATGACCTTGTTGGGCTTGCCCGCCGCTACGAGTTCGAGGATCGAGATTTCGCGTGAGGTCAACGGTTCCTCGGCGGCATGGATCGCGATCTGCTGGGCCACTCCGGCGGGCACATAGCGCCCTCCGCCATGAACGATGCGGATCGTGTCCAGCAGTTCCTTGCGCAGCGAGCTTTTGAGCAGATAACCGCACGCGCCGGCCTTCAGCGCGCGAACGGCCTGGACGTCGCCGTCATAGGTGGTCAGCACCACGATCCGCGCGGACGGCGCCAGTGCACGGATCTCGGTGATTGCCTGAATGCCGCTGCGGACCGGCATCTGCAGGTCCATCAGGACCACGTCCGGGCGCAGATTGCGGAAACTGTCGACGGCCTCGGCGCCATTGGTCGCTTCGCCGACCAGAAGCATGTCGGGCTGGGGCGCGATGATCGCCGCGATACCGTCGCGGAAAACGGCGTGATCGTCGACCGTGAGGATGCGGATGCGGTCTGCTGCAGTCATCGCGAAAGGCCTCCGCCAAAAGCCGCCCGGATGCGCGCCCAATAACCAACCCTGCGTTCGGCATAGGCTGTACGCGCGGGAAGCGTCAGCACGATCTGCGTGCCCGGCTGACGCCCCGTCACGATGGCGAGCGAACCGCCGATGCGATAGGCGCGCTCCTGCATGCCGATCAGGCCGAAATGGCCGGTGCCCTTGCCCGAACCGAGCATCTCCTCCGGAATGCCGGTGCCGGTATCGCTGACCTGAAGCGCGAATTGCGTGACGCCGTACGTCAGGACGACCGAGATCGTCTCCGACCCGGAATGGCGCTGGGCATTGCGGATCGCCTCCTCGGCGATGCGGAGCGCCTCGGTCGCAACCAGTGCATGCAGCGGGCGTGGTTCGCCCTTGGTGGCAAGGTCGATCCGCGCACGGTCATCCGCCACGGTGCCGATGCGCTGCTGCAGCGATTGCGCCAGTTCCGATTGCTGTTCGCCGCGCAGATCGCGCACGCGCTCGCGCCCCTCGATCAGCACGGAATCGGCCTGGTCGAGCGCGTCGTCGAGCGAGCGGCGGGTCGCCGGATCGGTGATCCGGTCGGTCACGGCCTGGAAGCGGAGCATCAGCCCCTGAATGCCCTGCAACAGCGTATCGTGCAGTTCGCGGGCGATCCGCTCGCGCTCGGCGACGCGCTCGGCCATCCGCATCTGGATACGGTCCGCGACCGTGCGCAAGCGCACCGAGAACACCAGTGACAAAAGCGCGATCGCGCCGATCGCGCAGAGCAGCTTGAACGGCCAGCTTTGCAGGAAGGTCGGCCTGATCTCGATTTCCAGCACGGCGCCCGGATTGCTCCAGCTGCGCTGATTGTCGGATGCGATCACCTGGAACCGGTAGTGGCCGGGTTGCAGATTGGCGTAGGACGCCAGCCGGCGATCGGCCGGATCGACCCAGTCCTCATCGACACCATCCAGCCGATAGCGGAACCGGACGCGTTCGGGATGGGTGTAGGACAGGGCGGTATAGGCGATGTCGAACGCATGGCTTCCGGCGGGCAGCGTCAGTTTCGCGGGATCGCGATGCTCGGTCCCGGCAGCGGTGAGCGCGCGGATCTTCACCGGCGGCGGCTGCGCATTGTCCGAAAGGCGCGACGGATCGATCACCGCCACCCCCTCGCGATTGAGCTGCCAGACCCTGCCATCGGTGCCGACCGCCATTTGCGGGCCCGCATAATCGTTGCTCTGCGGCGGCTTCAGCCCGTCGCGCAGGTCGAGCACGATCCGGTCCAGCGGCGCATTCGGATCGTCGAAGGCGCGATTGAGTGCTGCTGTGGAAACCCGCGACGTGAAGAAGGCGCGCATCATCCAGGTTTCGCCATTCGGCGTCTGCAGCAGATCCCGCAGCCGGGCGACGAACGGGAAACGCCGCCAGTCGAGGCGCGCGACCTTGCTCCCCCGGATCCGCAGCAATCCGTTGCTGCCGCTCACATAGATATCGCCGCCCTCGACCGACAAATTGGTGATCAGCCCGGGATCATGGGACTCGAGCGGCAGGATGTGCGCCTTGTTGCCGATCACCCGCACCAGTCCGGTCTTGGTCGTATAGGCCAGATCGCCTTCCGCCGTGACGGTGAGATCCCACCAATGCACCGGCGGCAGCGGCTGTTTCGGCACGTGCCATCCCTGCGCATCATGCCAGACCAGCTGTCCGGTGGTCGTACCGACCCAGAGCCGTCCGTGACGGTCCTCGGCGCAGGCCGAGGTGATCTCGACGCCCGGCGGCAGGGCTATCGCGCGCTGCCTGCCATCTTCGAGACGGACGATGCGGGTCGGCAACAGCACCCAAGCGCCCCTGCCCCATGCGCGGCACTGGCCCGCTGGCCCCTCGGCCAGAAGCTTGCGCGGCGACCCCGGCGAGACCTGATAGAATCCCGCGCTGGTATCGATGAACAGCTCGGTGCCATTCTGGCTTATCCCGATGCCTTGGGGCCAGTCGCCCTCGACCGCCGGTTCCGGCACGGCGCTGGCCCTGCGGAACCGGTCGAGTCCCAATTCGGTGGCCACCCAGACATTGTCGTCCCGGTCGACGAAGAAGTCGTAGGTTACCCCCGACGACAGACCATCCGAGATCGCGAACAGCGCCGGTTCCCCGGATATGGGCCTCCCCGCTGCAGCGGGTGACGCGAGATGCGAGATCGCCTCCGACTTGCTACCCCACAGACCGCCGGAGGAGTCGACATCCCCGGGTACCGTTCCAACGCTTACCGGTCTGGCCAGACCTGCAGGCCAGGAAAGCGGCTTCCCGTCGGGGCCCAGCAGAAGCGGCCCCGAAACACCGGCGAACCATACGCGGCCGTTGCGGTCCTTGAGGCAACCCCCGTCTGCCAGGCGATGCTCGCTGATCTCGAACCGCCTCGCACCCGGCCTGAGATAGGTCAGGACGGTCTTGTCGCGATTGTAGAGCGACAGCCAGAGCGTGCCGTCCGCCGTCGGACACAGAGCGGATTGGCCGCCGACCGCCAGACCGTAGCGCGCATCCGCATCCTCCCAGCGGCCGTTGGCAAAACGGAACAGCCGGTTGGCGTCGATATTGAACATTGTCGACGATGCCCAGATCGCGCCGTCCGCCGTCTGCGCCAGATCGCTGATGATCGTCGGCGGCTTCGGCATCGGCACCGGGTGCAGCGCTCCGTTGCGATACACCGCGACCCCGGCATTCTGGTTGTAGCCGACCCAAAGCTCGCCCGATCGCGTGACCAGCAGCGGCCCGGCGGACGCACGCTCGAGCGGCGATCCGGCCGGGACCGGGATCTTCTCGAATTCGAATCCGTCGAAGCGGAACAGCCCCTCGGCACCGCTGATCCAGATCCAGCCATCCGGGGTTTGCTGGATCTCCCGCATCCCGGTCGGCGCGCCGGCATAGATCATCCAGCGATCGTGCCTGAAATTGCTGAACCCCGCCGATGGCAACTGGGCCACCGCCTGCCCGCCCAGCAGCGCGGCCGCCAGCAGCAACAGCCACCAGCCGCGTGATCCCAGGCCTGCGACAGACAAAGCTCGCAACCGCTTCCCCCTCTCGACCTCGCTACCACGCAATCGAGTGCCCAACCTCGATCGCGATAATCCGGACCCAGCATATCGCGATGTGGCGATCCTGTCGGTACTCGAACGGCGTACTACAACATCACCCTTATGGGGATCGTTGGTGGTGCCCCCGCCGGTTTCCGCTCATGCGCGTGGCGGTTCACCCTGCCCGAAAGAATAGGCCGACGCTCCCCCGGCGGGCATCGGCTTTGCGCAAAACGCCAGCCATCCACTGTCCATGCGTTCGTCAAAAGGACCAAGGGCATGCGCTTGATGGGGAAAGTGGCACTCATCACGGGAGCGTCGGGCGGCATCGGTCAGGCCGTGGTCGATCTGTTCCTCCGCGAAGGCGCGATCGTGTTCGCCGCCGATATCGCGCCGCCGCCACGTCCCCATCTCGACGGGGTCAGGACGCTGACGCTCGACGTCACGAGCGAAGCCGACTGGACGGAAGCGGTGGATGCCGTCGTCGCGCAGACCGACGGCCTCGACATCCTGGTCAACAATGCCGGGATCATCGCGTACGAACCGCTGCACGAGCTGGGCATGGAAGCGTGGCTGCGGATGATCGCGGTCGACCAGACCGGCGTGTTCCTGGGCATGCGCGAAGCGGTGCGGGTGATGCGGCCGCAACAGGCCGGGTCGATCATCAACATATCGTCGATCTGGGGCAGCGCTGCCGTGTCCGGTGCGCACAGCTATCACGCCGCAAAGGGCGCGGTGCGCAACATGTCGAAGAACGCGGCGATGACCTATGTCGGCGACGGCATCCGCGTGAATTCGCTGCATCCCGGCTTTATCCACACGCCGCTGACCGATGCGCAGGATGCCGTGCTCAACCGGGCGGTGATCGAAGCGACGCCGATGCGGCGCGGCGGCCAGCCGAGCGAAGTCGCCTATGGCTGCCTGTACCTCGCCAGCGATGAATCCAGTTACGTCACCGGCACCGAACTGGTGATCGACGGCGGCTATCTCGCGCGGTGAGCGCGAGCCCCGGAGCGGCGCTTCGTCCCGACTGCCCCCACCCCGCCCGACGAAGCGCCGTTCCGCCCTCGAACCAATGCTGCCGCAGGTGCGGCGAACCAAGGGAGACAGGCAATGAACGATCGAACCGAACGTCATGCGATCGACCGGCGCGAGCTGCTGCAGGCCGGCGCGGGCGTGGTGATGACCGGTCTGGTGGCGACCGGCGCGGCGGCATCCGCCCATGCGGCGCAAACCGGCACGCCATTGGGAATGCGCCTTCAGGGCGTGCAGCATTTCGGGCTGACGGTGCAGAATATGGAGCGCGCCTTCGCCTTCTACACCGAAGTGCTGGGTGGCACCGAGGTGATGCGTGACGGCGATTTCCAGGGTGAGCGGATCCACAACACGCTGCTGACCGATCAGGAGATCGAAGCACGGTCGCGCGGGGTGAACCCACGGACGATGGGCGTGCCGGATCTGCGCGGCGGCGCGCAGCGGCTCGATGTCCGCTTCATCCAGTTCGACAATGTCGTGCTCGAGCTGCTGCAATATCGCGATGCCGATCAGCCGCTGGGCGGCCCGAAGAGCTTCGCGGAGCCGCTCGATCATATGAGCCCGGCATTCCCGCGGATGATGCATATCTGCTTCCACATCCGCGACGATGCCGACTTCAACCAGTTCATCCGCGATCTGGAGGCCGAGTCCGCCCGCCGCGGCATGACGCAGGTTCGCGCCAACCGCGTCGTCACCGTAACCAGCGAAGCCGAACGCCAGCGTGCGCCTATCGAAGCCAATTCCAATCCGATCACCGAGGGCAAGTCGAATGGCTGGCGGCTGATCTACTGCAAGGGGCCGGAGGGCGAGCAGCTCGAGTTCGTCCAGGCGCTCGGCCCGGTCAAGCGCACCTTCGACAACGCCCGCGACGCGCGCAAGCGCCTCGTTCCTACCGGCACGTGAGGAGGTCACGATGTTCCGGAAACCACCCGACACGCCCTATATCACCGGCGTCCACACGCCGATGCGCGAGGAACTCACGATCGAAGATCTCGCCGTATCCGGCGAAATCCCCAAGGCGCTTCACGGACGCTATCTGCGCATGGGACCCAACCCCATGCATCCCAATCCGCGCAAGCATCACTGGTTCGCTGGCGACGGGATGATCCATGGCATCCGGATCGAGGACGGACAGGCGCTGTGGTATCGCAATCGCTGGATCCGCTCGACCGCGGTGACCAAGGCGCTCGACGAGCCGCTCACGCCGGGGCCGCGGCATCTGTTCGATACGGTCAATACCAATGTCGTCGGCTTTGGCGGGACGACGCTTGGTCTGATCGAGGCAGGCAGCACGCCGGTGGTGATCGGCGAGATGCTCGAGACCGAACGCTATACCGACTTTGCCGGCACCCTTCACGGCGGTCTGGCAGCGCATCCGCACGTCGATCCGCTAACCGGCGAGATGCTGGCGGTGAGCTATGACGCGGCAAAGTGGCGCGCGATCCGGTATCTGGCGATCGGACCCGAGGGCGAGGTCCGGCGCGACGTGAAGATCCCGGTGCGGCATGGTCCGATGATCCACGATTCCGCCTTTACCGGCCGGTACGCGATCATCCTCGATCTGCCCGTCACTTTCTCGCTCACCGCGGCGATTGCAGGCTACCAATTCCCTTATCGCTGGAACCCGAGCCATAAGGCGCGAGTCGGACTGTTACCGCGCGACGGCGAGGCAGGCGACATTATCTGGTGCCCGGTCGATCCCTGCTTCGTCTTCCACGCCGTAAACGCCTATGACGCGGCGGACGGTACGGTCGTACTAGATCTGGTCGTCCATGACCGGATGTTCTGGCAGCGCACCTCGGGACCAGATTCGCAGCAATGCGGACTGGAACGCTGGTCGATCGATCCGGCGACGCGCACCGTGATCCGTACGGTGATCGACCCGGCGCCGCAGGAATTTCCCCGGTGCGACGAGCGGCGGCTGGGCCAGCCCTATCGCTATGCCTATGCGATGGCGCTGACCGATCCCTTCCTCGGCACCGGCCTGTTCAAGCACGATCTAAGCAAGGGCACCCGGCAGGCGCATGGCTTCGGGCCGAACCGCCATCCCTGCGAGTTCGTGTTCGTCCCATCGCACACCGGCGCCGAAGAGGATGAAGGCTGGCTGATCGGCTTCGTTATCGATGCGATCGCACGGGTCACCGATCTGGTGATCCTCGATGCCCGGAATTTCGAGAGCGAGCCGCTGGCCAGCATCCGCGTGCCGCACATCATTCCCCCCGGCTTTCACGGCAATTGGGTGTGGGATGCCGACTGAACCGCAAACCCGTTTCGAAGGAGCCAAGAGATGCGCATTCCCCTGCTTTCGCTAAGCCTGCTGCTCTGCACGGCGTCCGCCGCTCCCGTGCAGGATCATGGCGGCATCCGCTATGCAGAGATCCCCGCCACGGCCTATGCCGTCGTCGCCGAGATTCAGGCGAAACCGGGCAAGGAAGACGAACTGCGCGCAATCACGCTGCCGCTGGTCGCCAACGTCCGCGCCGAGCCGAACAATCTGCTCTACTTCCTCCATGAGGATCGCGAGCGGCCCGGCCATTTCATCTTCTACGAGATCTTCGCCACCCAGGCGGACTTCGAGGCGCACAACGCCACCCCGCACGTCCAGGCGTGGTTCGCGCGGCTTTCCGAGCTGGCGGACGGGCCGGTGAAGGTGACGCGCATGCAGATATTGAACAACCGCCCGTGACTGGAGCCAGAAGGGAGATCATCAGATGAAGAAGGTACTCGCAGCACTCGCATCGGCGAGCCTCGCTACCAGCGTGCCACCGGCAATGGCCGGTCCGGATCGCGACCGCCCGACGATCGTGCTCGTCCATGGTGCGTTCGTCGATGGATCGGGCTGGGCCGGTGTCTACCAGATCCTGCGCAAGGACGGGTATCCGGTGATCGTGGTGCAGAACCCCACCATGTCGCTGGAAGACGATGTCGCCGCGACCCAACGGGCAATAGCCGCGGCACCTGGCGATGTCGTGCTGGTCGGCCATTCCTATGGCGGCGTCGTCATCACCGAGGCCGGATCGAACCCCAAGGTATCGGCGCTGGTCTATGTCGCCGCCTTCGCGCCGGATCAGGGCGAGTCCGTCTCGTCGATCGTCGCCAGCGCACCACCGGGCGCGCCCGCACTGCCGATCGTGGCGAGCGCCGATGGTATGCTGACGCTCGACAAGGCGAAGTTTCCGGCTCTGTTCGCCGCGGACCTGGCGCTCGAGACGGCGCAGTTCATGGCGGACTCGCAGCAGCCCTGGGGCGCCCGCGCGCTGGAAGGCAAGATCACGACGCCCGCTTGGAAATCGAAACCGAGCTGGTTCCTGATCCCACGTGACGACCTGATCATCCCGCCCACCGGCCAGCACAGCATGGCCCAGCGTGCCCGCGCGACGATCCGCGAGGTGCCGGGCAGCCACGCCTTCTTCGTGTCGAACCCCGCAGCCGTCGCGGCGATCATCGAAGAGGCTGCGACCGCCAAGGCGAAGAAGGCCGGACAGTAATCGGGTGGCGCTTTGCTTTGCGGTGAACCGGCTTCCCACCTGCCATCCCGTCAGGGTCGCGCGCAGGCGGGATAGGTCGAACCGAGCGGCCATTACGGAATCTCGCGCGAACGCATCGAGTTCATTGCCCGCGAACTTTCGAAGCGAAGCATCGCCGGTGAACGACTGACCGGATTTCGCGGGCAATTGTCCTGCTGCGGATCTCATCCGCCGATGAACGGGTGCAATCGGCGAAAGATTGATGGAAGGTTCGGCCGCCAGAAGCCGGTGCGAAGCCGCAAGCGGATTTCGCGGCCAACGATCAGGAGACGCCCAGATGCCCATCCCTCCCCGGCAAGGCGACCAGCGGAGCGGCACGTCGCTGACCTGGATCCTGTTCCCCTCGGTGATCCTCGTCATGGTGATGACGTTCATGGCGGTACAGGTGCTGGGCATCGTTCCCGACGCTGGCACCGTATCGCTCGTGGAGCGGATGGATCCCGGCAACCTCGCGCGCGAGGCCAGTGCGAACCTGCCGCTGATCCTGCTGATCGCGGTGCTGATGATGGGCGGCATCTTCGTGGCGCTGCGGCTCGGGCTGCGGCCGTTGCGGCAGATTTCGGAGCTGGCGGCGGGCATCGGTCCGGTCACGATCAGCCAGCGCCTGCCGCTGAGCGCTGCGCCGCGCGAGATCGCGCCGCTGGTCGCCGCGTTCAATTCCACGCTCGACCGGCTGGAGGCGGGCTGGCGCGCGCAGCGGGAATTCTCCGCCAACGCCGCGCATGAATTGCGGACGCCGCTCGCCAGCCTGCGTGCGCAGGTGGAGAGCCTGTTGGAGCCGGAGGACCGGCGCGACGCGATCGAGGAATTCGAGCGGCTCGGCCGGCTGATCACCCAGCTTCTGGCACTGGCCGAGGCAGATAGCGGCGAGGATGTGCGCAAGGAGAATTTCGATCTGGTCGCACTCGCACGCAGCCTCGCCAGCGATATGGCAAGCGGCATCGTGGCGGGCGGACGCAGCATCGCGTTCGATAGCGAAACGGATCGCTGGATGTGCCTGGGAGCGCCCGGTCTGGTCGAAGTGGCGATCCGCAACCTGATCGAGAATGCGGTGCGCCATGCCCCCGCCGGAAGCGAGATCGCGCTGTCGGTCGACGGATCGGGCAGGCTTGCGGTCAGCGACGACGGACCAGGGGTGCCGAAGGCGTTCCGGACGCGGCTGTTCGAACGCTTCAGCAAGGCCGACGCGCAAGGCCCCGGCGCCGGACTGGGGCTGTCGATCGTCCGGCGCGTCATGACGGTGCATGGCGGCGAGGCGCGGTACGACCCCGCGGCATCGGGCGCCCGCTTCCTGCTCGACTTTTCCGGACGCGGGGCCGCCCGGTGAGAGTGCTGTATATCGAGGATAATGCGAAGCTGGGCGAGGCGACCCGCAAGTCGCTGACCCGCGCAGGCTTCGCCGTCGATCGCTTCGCCACGGCCGAGGATGGATGGCACGCGTCGCAGGTGGCGCCCTATGATGTGGTCATCCTCGACATCATGCTCGCCCGGCCGGAAGGGCTGGCGCCGCAGAGCGGGCTGGATCTGCTGTCGCGGATGCGCGCCGCGGGGATCGCCACGCCGGTGCTGTTGCTCACCGCATTGGGCAGTGTCGGCGAACGGGTGCGCGGGCTCGATGCCGGGGCCGACGATTATCTGGTCAAGCCGTTCGCGGTGGAGGAACTGATCGCGCGGCTGCGCGCGCTGGCGCGGCGGCCCCAGCCGCTGGCCGATGCGGTGATCCACTACGGCAATCTCGTCTATGACATCGCCGCGCGCGAAGTGGCGGTCGGCGAGGGCCGCGCCGGCCTGTCACGCGGCGAAAGCATCATCCTCGAACGCTTCCTGCGCGCGCCGAACCGGGTGATCACCCGCGGGCAGCTTGGCGAGAGCCTGCATTCGATGGAGCAGGATTTCACCGACAACTCGATCCAGGTCCATATCCACCGGGTTCGCGCGAAGCTGACCGAACTGGGCGCCAGCGTGTCGATCCGCACGCTGCGCGGGCTGGGTTACATGGCCATCGCCACGCCGGAATAGGCCCGCCGCAATTTTTCGCCGACAAAGTTTCGTGCCCGAAAGCTTCGCGGAAGATTGGCGGGGCAAGGCAAGGGTCTCATCACCCGGAGACCCCCTGTATGCCCCCTCCCCCCGCCGGCCGTCAGATCGCTCACCTTCTCGCGACGCGCACCGCACTTGCCGCACCTCTGCTCCTGCTCGCCTGCTGGACCGGCACTGCCCATGCGCAGGTCGAGCCGCCCGCCAGCCCGACCTTGTCCGATCCGGCTGCTCAAGCGCCCGACGGGCCGCCCGATGGTCCCGGCGGCCCGGGCGGCGATCACTTCATGATCGGCGTCGGTGCGATGTACGCGCCGGTGCACCACGGCGCCGACAAATACATGATCCAGCCGCTCCCCGCGATCGACATCAAATGGGGTCCGCTGTTCGTCAATTTCCAGAACGGCATCGGCGTTGCCCCGATCGATACCGAGTTCGTCACGGTCGGCGCCGGTCTGGTGCTGGCCGACGGATATAGGTCCAAGGACGTACCGGCCGGTGTCGGCAAGCTATCGACCGGCATGGGTGCGCGCGGCTTCGTGTCGCTGCGCCAGTTCGGGTTCGAGGCAACGGTGGGCGTGACCAAGATCGTCACCGGCAGCACCGAAGGCATGGTCGCCGATGCCAGCCTCTCCTATCCGATCATGGTCAGCGAGCGCTTCATGCTGATGCCCTCGATCGGCACCACCTGGGGCGACAAGAAGCACAACAATCGCTATTTCGGCATCACCCAGCAGCAGTCGCTCGCATCAGGCCTGCCGCGCTTCACCACCGGCAGCGGCTTTATCGACGCCAAAGCCGAAGTCGGAGTCATGTACCGCCTGACCGACCGCATCACGCTCGGCGCTTCGGGCGGCGTGACCACATTGATGGGCGCCGTGAAGGACAGCCCGATCGTCGAGCATCGCACCCGTCCGTTCGGCCTGGTCTTTGTAGGCTACAGCTTCTGACCATGACGCCGCGCGGGAGATGCGGGCTCAGGGGTAGCTGCTAGCCCCTGCGTCCGCATCGACCGCGCGACCGGAGATCCATCGATGAAAGCCGTTTCCGCAGTCGCGCCCGCGATGCTGGCGCTGCTGGGCGCGTGTGCCGTCCAGCCTGCCTATCAGCGCCCGGCGCTGGACCTGCCCGCAACCTGGCACAATGCGTCCGGAGCCGATGCACCGCTCCCGGCGATGCAACCGGACTGGTGGACCGCGCTCGGCGATCCTGCGGTCGACCGGCTGGTGGCATCAGGTCTCGCGGACAACCCGACTTTGGCCGAAGCGATTGCGCGAGTCGATCAGGCGCGGGCGATGGCAGGTGTGCAGGATGCACGGCGCCTGCCCGCCATCGGCGCGACTGGAAACCTGGGTCATTCCGCCGCATCGGGCAGAGGAACAACCGACCAGACCTCCGCTGGCATCGGCCTGAGCCTAGGCTGGGAACTCGATCTGTGGGGCCGGGTCCGCGAAAGCGCGGCTGCCGCGCGGCACCGGCTGGACGCGCGCACCGCCGATGCTGAGGCGGCCCGGCTGTCGATCGTCGGCGAGATTGCGGACACGGCGCTGGCGCTGCGTGCGTGCAACCTGGTCGACGCCATTCGCGAACGCGACATCGCGTCGCGCGAAGCCGAGCTGGCGATTGTCCGCACCCGGATCGACTATGGCCAGGCAGCGCCGGTCGAAGCGGCAAGCGCGCAGAGCAACCTCGCGCTCGCCCGGACCGAGCAGGTCGCGCAGGAGGAATCCTGCCGCCGCCTCGTCGATGCGCTGGTGGCGCTCTGCGGGGTCGATGCGGGGACGGTGGAGCAACTCCTGACCGGCGATCTGCCGTCACCTCCGCCCTTCGCCCCCGCCCTTCCCGCAACCGTCCTGCTCACCCATCCGGCTGTCGTGGCGGCGGAGCGCGAAGTCGCCGCACGCTGGTCGGAGATCGCAGTGGCACGGGCCGATCGGCTGCCGCGGATCGACCTGACCGCACTGCTGACCGGCCAATGGCTCCGCACGCTGGGATCGAGCGATACCCAGGCCAGCGGCTCGATCGGCGCTGGGCTTTCCGTTCCCCTGCTCGATGGCGGTGCGGGCTTGGCCAATGTCCGGTTCGCCGAAGCGGCCTATCGCGAAGCGCTGGCGCGGCTGGTCTCGACGCTCCGGACTACGGTGCGCGAGATCGAGGATGCGCTGGCGGCACAGCAATCGGCCGCGGCACGCATCGAGACATCGCGCGAGGCGCTCGCCGCCGCGCAGTTCACGCTGACTGCCAGCGAAGCCCGGCTGCGGTTCGGCGCAATCGCATCCTATGAGATGGAGGAAGCCCGCCGGCAGTTCCGGCTGGCGCAGGAAAGCGCGATCACCGCCCGGGCCGACCTGGCGCGTGCATGGGTCGCGCTGGTCCGCCGGACGGGCCCGGGCTGGAGTGCCGGGCGATGAGCGCGGAAGCCGCAACCGGATCGCGCCGCCGGACCCTGACCCTGGCGGTGGGTATCGTGATCGCTCTCACCGTCGCCGTTGGTGCGTATCTGCTGTGGGGCGCGGGCACATCACCGGCGACACAACAGCCCCAAGCCGCGCTGACCGTCACCATCGCCACGCCAACCCGGACCACCTGGCCGATCACACTCACGGCATCGGGGGTCATCGCCCCGTGGCAGGAAGCCAGCATCGGCACGCAGATCGGCAGCTATCAGCTGATCGAGATCCGCGTGAATGTCGGCGACCGGGTCCGGCGCGGACAGATACTCGCGCGGCTCAACCCCGCCTTGCTGCAAGCCGAGGAAGCGCAATTGCTCGCACGATTCGGACAGGCGGATGCGAACAACCGGCGCGCGATCGCACTGAAGGCGGCCGGTGCGATCAGCGAGCAGGACGCGCTTCAGGCCGAGACCGAGGCGAAGACCGCCGCGGCGCTGCTGGCGGCCAAGCGGCTGGAGCTTCGCTACACCTTCATCCTCGCGCCGGACGACGGCGTGATCAGCGCACGCACCGCGACATTGGGCGCCGTGATGCCGGCGGGTCAGGAACTCTTCCGGATGATCCGCAGGCATAAGCTGGAATGGCGCGGCGAACTGACCGCGCCACAGCTCCTGTCGGTGGCTCCCGGCCAGCGGATCGCACTGCGACTGCCGGACGGCAACGCCGCAAGCGCGACCGTACGCCAGGCCGCTCCGGCGATGGACGGCCAGTCACGGCTCGCCATCGTCTACGCCGATCTCTCGCCGGGAAGCCGTGCACGGGCGGGCATGTATGTGACCGGCGAGATCGCGACCGGCGAATCCCCTGCCCTTGCCGTGCCTGCCGAATGCGTGGTGGTTCGCGATGGCCGCAGCCATGTGGCGATCGCAGGTCCTGGTGCCACGCCCAAGGTAACGCTCCTGATCGTGACGACCGGCAGGCGGCGCGGCGACAGCATCGAGATCCGATCCGGCCTGCAAGGCAATGAGCGGCTGGTGCTGCGCGGCGCGGCCTTTCTGGGCGAAGGCGATGTCGTTCGCATCGCGGGTGCCAAATGAACTTCGCGTCCTGGTCGATCCGCAATCCGATCCCGTCCATCCTGTTCTTCGTGCTGCTGACGGTCGCGGGCATCCACGGCTTCTCCCGGCTGGTGGTACAGGACCTGCCCGACATGGCGCTGCCCTCGGTCTCGCTGGTCGCCGCCTTGCCCGGCGCGACACCCGCCCAGCTCGAAACCGAGATCGCTCGGCCCATCGAGGATGCGCTCTCCGCAATCGATGGCCTGCGCCATGTCACCACTTCGATCAGCGACGGTGCGGTGCAGATCGAAGCAAGCTTCGTTCTCGAAAAGCCGCTGTCCGAGGCGCTGATCCAGACCAAGGACGCGGTGGACGCGATCCGCTCCGACCTGCCAGCCGACATGCTCCAGCCGAGCGTCAGCGCGTCCAGCTTCGTCTTCGCGCCGGTGATGGCCTATGCGGCAAGCTCGTCGCGCCGGGATGAAGAGGCGCTGTCCTGGTTCATCGACGACAGCCTGACCAAGGCAGTGCGCGCGGTGCCCGGCGTCGGCAAGGTCGAGCGGCTGGGCGGCGTGCAGCGCGAGGTTCGCGTAACCGTCGATCCCGCGCGGCTCGCGGCGCTGGGCGTGACGGCGGGCGACGTCTCCCGCGCGCTGCGTGAGGTGCAACAGCAAAGCTCCGGCGGCCGCGGACAGCTGGGCGGCGGCGAACAATCGGTCCGCACCATTGCCACCGTCGTGCAGGCGTCCGAACTGGCGGCGCTGCCGATCGTGGTGGCCGGTGGGCGGCAGGTGCGGCTCGATCAGGTCGCCACGGTCGAGGATGGCACGGCGGAACGGAGCCAGGCGGCGCTGCTCGACGGCAAACATGTCGTCGGCTTCCGCATCTATCGCGCGCGCGGCGCGGGCGAGACCGAAGTCGCGGATGGCGTCCGTGCCGCGCTCGACAAGCTCCAGCGCAGCAATCCCGATCTCGTCCTTACTCCCGCGGGCGGATCGATCGACTATACGATCGAGCAATATGACGGCTCGATGGCGATGCTCTATGAAGGGGCGCTCCTCGCCATCCTCGTCGTCTGGCTGTTCCTGCGCGACTGGCGGGCGACGCTGATCGCAGCGACCGCGCTGCCGCTGTCGATCCTGCCGACCTTCGCCGCGATGAACTGGCTGGGCTATACGCTCAATACGCTGACCCTGCTGGCGCTGGCGGCGGTAGTGGGCATCCTGGTCGATGACGCCATCGTCGAGGTCGAGAATATCGAGCGCCACCGCCGCATGGGCAAGCCGGTGATGGAAGCGACCGAGGATGCGGTGAACGAAATTGCCAAGGCGGTGATCGCGACGACTTTCACGCTGGTGGCGGTGTTCCTGCCGACCGCGCTGATGTCCGGCTTCGCGGGGCTGTTCTTCACCCCCTTTGGCTGGACCGCGGTGATCGCGGTACTCGCCTCGCTGCTGGTCGCGCGGCTGTTGACGCCGATGATGGCCGCCTATTTCCTGACGGGCCATGTCGCCGCCGCGCGCGAGGATAGCCGCGTGATGCGCAGCTATCTCTCGGCCACGCGATGGAGCCTGGCGCATCCGGGCCTGATCATGGCGGCGACCGGCGCCTTCCTCGCCGGATCGATCGCGCTGCTGCCGCTGATTCCCACCGGCTTCCTGCCCCCCGACGATCGCAGCCTGATCGACGTATCGATCGAGCTTCCGCCGGGCAGCGCCCTGTCCGCCACCGAACGCACCGCGGGCGAGGTTGGGGCGGCGCTAAAGGATATCGCCGGGATCGAGCGCATCTTCACCGTGGCCGGCGCCGCAGGAGACGGCGACGCGGCCGATGCCGGCGGTGTCCGCCGCGCCGAGACGACGCTGTTGCTCACGCCGCGCGGATCGCGGCCGTCCAAATCGCTGATCCAGGCCGAGGTCCGCGCGCGGCTGGCCAACATCCCCGGCGCGCGCTTCTCGGTCGGCGATGGCGGCAGCGGCAAGATCGAACTGATCCTTGCCGGAGCCGATGCGGCAGCGCTGGGCGTCACCGCCGAGCGCGTGGTCCGCGAAATGCGCGATGTCGGCACGCTATCCAACATCAGCTCGACCGCCAGCCTCGACCGACCGGAAATCATCATCCGCCCGGACCTGCAGCGTGCCGCCGAACGCGGCGTGACCGCGGAGGCGATCGGCGAGGTCGTCCGCATCGCGACCAGCGGCGATTTCGACGCACAGGTCGCGCGGATGAACCTCGACAGCCGCCAGATCTTCATCCGCACCCGCATGGCCGATGCCGCGCGCGCGGATATCGATACCATCGCCAATCTGCGCGTGGCCGGGCGCGACGGGCCGGTGCCGCTGGGCAGCATCGCCACGATCGGCGTCGAGAGCGGCCCCTCGCAGATCAACCGCTATGACCGCGAACGCTATATCAGCGTCACCGCCGATCTGAACGGCATGGCCCAGGGCGACGCACTGGCGCGGATCGACGCACTGCCCGCCATTCGCGCGATGCCGTCCGGCGTGGCGCTCAGTCCGGCGGGCGGCGCGGAGATCGGCGGGGAGATTGCGAGCGGCTTCGGCGTCGCGCTGATCGCGGGGGTGCTGTGCATCTATTGCGTGCTGGTGCTGCTGTTCCGCGATTTCCTCCAGCCGGTGACGATCCTTTCGGCCATCCCGCTGTCGATCGGCGGCGCGTTCGTGGCGCTGCTGCTCGGTGGCAGCGCGCTCGATATGCCGGCGATGATCGGGCTGATCATGCTGATGGGCATCGTCACCAAGAATTCGATCCTGCTGGTCGAATATGCGATCCTGGGGATCACCGAGCGCGGCCTGTCACGCAACGACGCGCTGATCGAGGCCTGCCGCAACCGCGCCCGGCCGATCGTCATGACGACGGTGGCGATGATCGCCGGCATGGCACCGATCGCGCTGGGCTTCGGCGCCGACGCCAGCTTCCGTCAGCCCATGGCCATCGCGGTGATCGGTGGCCTGCTGACCTCGACTGCGCTCAGCCTGCTCGTCGTACCGGTGGTGTTCGCGCTGGTCGACTCTATCGAACGGCTGCTTCTGCCTCGGCGGCGATCGCACGCAGCTGACGCTCGAACTCTTCCGGAGGCTGCCCGCCCGAAATGAGATAGCGATCGTTCACGACGACCGCCGGGACGCTGCTGATCCCGCGGCTTTGCCACAGCGCTTCCTCGGCACGAACCTGATCGGCATAGCGATCGGATTCCAGCACCGCGCGCGCAGCCGCGCCATCGAGGCCGACATCTTCGGCACCCGCGACAAGCGCCTCATGGTCGCCCGGATCGGCCTGATCGGTGAAATTGAGCGCGAGTAGCCGGCGCTTGAGATCGAGCTGACGCCCCTCCTCCTTCGCCCATGCGAGCAGGCGGTGCGCGTCAAAGGTATTGTAGATCCGGCTGTCGTCGGACGTGTTCATGACGAAGCCGACCCCGGCGGCACGCTCGCGGATCATGTCGCGGCTGGCGCGGATCTGCGCCGGGGCCATGCCGTATTTCTCACCGATATGCTCGAGGCCATTCTGACCGCCCACCGGCATGTTCGGGTTCAGCTCGAACGGATGGAAGCTGATGTCCGCGCCGACCACGCCCTTCAGCGTATCGAGCGCCCGTTCCAGCCCGCCCAAGCCGACCGCGCACCAGGGGCAGGCGATGTCGGACACGAAATCGATCTTGAGCGTCTGGGTCACGGGCCGGGTCTCCGAATGGCGATGCCACAAGGTTGGTATTCGCACGCCCACCGGCAAGCCCCGCCGTCTTTACGCGGCCTTTATGCCGCCGCCGATCTTTCCCATGGAACCTTAACGCCCCTACGCACCACATCGCGGCGATGAACAGGGCAGTCTATCGGACAGCGTTGCAGCGCATCGGCACAGGCGAACGCTGGTGGGCGGCGGAGATCGCCGTCCGCAGCGCAGGCATGGCGCTGCTCGGCGGTTGCCTGGCCTCTGCCGCGGCACTCCACCGCTCGCTCCAGCAGCCCTCCCACCCCCTCACCACGCCCGAGTTCGCGCTCGCGGCGCTGGCGGTGCTCGGCTGGTGGTTCGGCTGGGCGGCGCTGATCGAGGGGCCGGGCCTGTTCAGACTGGTTCCCGTCCCCGGCCGCGGCTGGATGGCATAAGGAGATACGCAACGTGACCGACCTGATCTGGCTGGCGGCGGTGGGGGGATTGTTCCTGCTCACCCTCGCCTATGTCGCCCTGTGCGACGCTTCGTGAGGGCGCGGCGATGACGCTTTCCCTCACGCTCGCCGGCCTCACCGCGCTGGGGCTGCTCCTCTATCTCGTCGCCGTGCTCGTGCGGCCCGAAAAATTCTGAAGGCACCGCCATGACCATTCAGGGCTGGACGCTGATCCTCGTCTTCGTTGCCATCCTCATCGCGCTCGCAAAGCCGATGGGGATCTGGCTTTTCGCACTTTATGAAGGGCGGCGGACGCCGCTCCACACCATTCTCGGTCCCGTCGAACGCGGCTTCTACAAGGCTGCCGGGATCGATCCGAACGCCGAGATGGGCTGGCGCCGCTACGCTGTGCACATGCTGCTCTTCCAGCTGGCCGTGCTGCTCTTCACCTATTTCGTCCTGCGCTTTCAGGACGTGCTGCCGCTCAATCCGCGCGGGCTGGCGGGGTTCAGTCCCGATCTCGCGTTCAACACCGCGGTCAGCTTCACCACCAACACCAACTGGCAGAGCTACTCGGGCGAGAATCTCTCGATCCTCAGCCAGATGCTGGGCTTGGGCATCCATAACTTCCTGTCGGCCGCGACCGGCATCGCGATCGCATTCGCGCTGTTTCGCGGTTTCGCGCGGCGTGAGGCTGGCGGCATCGGCAATTTCTGGGCCGATCTGACGCGCGTCACCCTGTACCTGCTGGTGCCGATCTGCGTCGTCTATTCGCTCTACCTGATCGCCAGCGGCGTGCCGCAGACCTTCACCACCAGCGTCGACGCCACCACGCTGGAAGGCGCGAAGCAAACCATCCTGCTCGGCCCCGTCGCCAGCCAGGAAGCGATCAAGATGCTGGGCACCAATGGCGGCGGCATCTTCAACGCCAATTCCGCGCACCCGTTCGAGAACCCCAGCGCAGTCACCAACTTCGTGCAGATGGTGTCGATCTTCCTGATCGGCGTCGGGCTCACCTGGACCTTCGGCAAGGCGGTGGGCAACCCACGCCAGGGCTGGGCGATCCTCTCGGCGATGATGATCCTGTTCCTCGCCGGCACTGCGGTGATTTACTGGCAGGAAGCGGCGGGCAACCCGGTGCATCACGCCGTGGGCCTGACCGGCGGCAACATGGAGGGCAAGGAAGTCCGCTTCGGCGTCGCCGCATCGGCCCTGTTCGCAGCGGTCACCACGGCCGCTTCCTGCGGCGCGGTCAATGCGATGCATGACAGCTTCACCGCGCTGGGCGGGATGATCCCGATGTTCAACATCCAGCTGGGCGAGGTGATCATCGGCGGCGTGGGTGCGGGCATGTACGGCTTCCTGCTGTTCGCCATCCTAGCGATTTTCGTCGCCGGGCTGATGGTCGGCCGCACGCCGGAATATGTCGGCAAGAAGATCGAGGCGCGCGAAGTGAAGTTCGCGGTGCTGGCCATCGCGGTGCTGCCTTTGGTGATCCTGGGCTTCACCGCCGTCGCCAGCGTGCTGCCCGCCGGGCTTGCAGGTCCGCTCAACAAGGGTCCGCATGGCTTCAGCGAGATCCTCTATGCCTTCTCGTCGGCGGCGGGGAACAACGGCTCGGCCTTTGCGGGCCTGACCGCGGCAACGCCCTTTTATGACGGGCTGCTGGGCGCGGCGATGTGGATCGGGCGCTTCTTCATGATCGTCCCCGCGCTCGCCATTGCCGGTTCGCTCGCCGCCAAGAAGGTCCATCCGGCCAGCGCGGGCTCGTTCCCGACGACCGGACCGCTCTGGATCGGGCTGCTGGTCGGCATCGTGCTGATCGTCGGCGGCCTCACCTTCCTCCCCAGCCTCGCGCTCGGCCCCATCGCGGATCACTTCGCGATGACCAGCGGCCAGCTCTTCTGAAGGCACAGACCATGACTGCTCAATCCATGTTTTCGGCTGAACTGATCGGCCCCGCCATTGGCGATGCGTTCAGAAAACTGAACCCGCGCGAGCTGGTGAAGAACCCCGTCCTGTTCACCACTGCGGTGGTGGCGTTGCTGCTCACCGTGTTGCTGGCGGTGGGCGGGGACGCCCTCTCCTTCGGCTTCCAGATTCAACTGATCGCTTGGCTGTGGCTGACCGTATTGTTCGGCACCTTTGCCGAGGCGCTTGCCGAAGGTCGCGGCCGCGCCCAGGCCGCTTCGCTGCGCGCCGCCAAGGCCGAGCTGACCGCCCGCCTGCCCGACGGCAAGACCGTCGCCGCGAGTACGTTGAAACGCGGCGATATCGTGATCGTCCAGACGGGCGACCTGATCCCCGCCGATGGCGAAGTGATCGAGGGCGTCGCATCAGTCAACGAAGCCGCGATCACCGGCGAAAGCGCGCCGGTGATCCGCGAGGCCGGCGGCGACCGTTCGGCGGTGACCGCGGGCACGCGCGTCATCTCCGACCGGATCAAGGTCCGCGTCACGCAGGAGCCCGGTCAGGGTTTCCTCGACCGCATGATCGCGCTGGTCGAAGGCGCCGAGCGGCAGAAGACTCCCAACGAAATCGCACTGACGATCCTGCTGGTCGGCCTGACGATCATCTTCCTGATCGCGGTCGCGACCATTCCCGCATTCGCCAGCTATGCGGGCGGTAGCATCCCGGTGGCGATCCTCGCCGCGCTGCTGATCACGCTGATCCCGACCACCATCGCCGCCCTACTCTCCGCCATCGGCATTGCGGGCATGGACCGGCTGGTGCGCTTCAACGTGCTCGCCAAGTCGGGCCGCGCGGTCGAGGCGGCAGGCGACGTCGATGTGCTGCTGCTCGACAAGACCGGTACCATCACCGTCGGCGACCGCGCCGCGAGCGAGTTCCGCGCGCTGACCGGCGTCGCGGTGGACGATCTCGCCCGCACCGCTTTGCTGGCCAGTCTGGCCGATGAGACGCCCGAGGGCCGCTCCATCGTCACTCTGGCCGGGGGCCGCACCACCGAGCTACCCGACGGCGCGGAAGTCATCCCCTTCACTGCCCAGACCCGCATTTCCGGCGTGAAGCTGGACGGCAGCCTGATCCAGAAGGGCGCGGTCGACGCGATCCTGCGCGCCAATCCGGGCGTGGGCGAAACCGCCGCCGCCACCGAGCTGCGCCGTATCACCGACGAGGTCGCCCGTTCGGGCCAGACCCCGCTGGCAGTGGCGCGCGACGGCAGGCTGCTTGGCGTGATCGCGCTGAAAGACGTGATCAAGGCGGGGGTACGCGAACGTTTCGCCGAGCTGCGCCGGATGGGCATCCGCACGGTGATGATCACCGGCGACAACCCCCTCACCGCCGCCGCCATCGCCGCCGAGGCCGGCGTCGACGATTTCCTCGCCGAAGCGACGCCGGAGGACAAGCTGGCGCTGATCCGCAAGGAACAGCAGGGCGGCCGCCTCGTCGCGATGTGCGGTGACGGCACCAACGATGCCCCTGCCCTCGCCCAGGCCGATGTCGGCGTGGCGATGAACACCGGCACCCAAGCGGCGCGCGAAGCCGGCAACATGGTCGATCTCGACAGCGATCCGACCAAGCTGATCGAGATCGTCGGCCTGGGAAAGCAATTGCTGATGACCCGCGGCGCGCTGACCACCTTTTCGGTCGCCAACGATGTCGCAAAATATTTTGCGATCATCCCAGCGATGTTCATCGCTTTCTATCCGGGCCTCGGCGTTTTGAACGTGATGGGACTGGCCTCGCCCAACAGCGCGATCCTGTCCGCGATCATCTTCAACGCGCTGATCATCCCGCTGCTGGTGCCGCTGGCGCTGAAGGGCGTGACCTATCGCCCGGTCGGCGCAGGCCAGCTGCTCGCCCGCAATCTCGCCATCTACGGCATCGGCGGCCTGATCGCGCCGTTCGTCGGGATCAAGCTGATCGACCTCGCCGTAAGCGGCCTCCACCTCGCCTGAGGAATTGACATGCTCAAGGACTTTACCTCCGCCCTCCGCCCCGCGATCGTCCTCACGGTCCTGTTCGCGGTACTGCTTGGCCTCGCCTATCCCGCCGCGCTGACCGGCATCGGCCAGCTTGCCTTCCCGGCCCAGGCCAATGGCAGCCTGATCGAACGCGACGGCAAGGTCATCGGCTCCGAACTGATCGGACAGGGCTTCGCCGAGGCGCGCTATTTCCACGGCCGCCCCTCGGCTGCGGGTGCCGATGGCTATGACCCCACCGCATCCGCCGGATCGAACCTTGGCCCGACCAGCAAGGCGCTGGCCGACCGCATCCAGGGCGATCTGGCCAGCAAACCAGGACAGTCGGTTCCCGCCGATCTGGTGACCACCTCTGCCTCGGGGCTGGACCCCCATATCAGCCCCGAGGCAGCTTTTTCGCTGGTCGATCGCGTGGCCACCGCACGCGGGCTGCCGGCGGCGAAGGTGCGTGAGCTGGTCGCGGCGCATATCGAGCATCCGTCGCTCGGCTTTATCGGCGAACCGCGCGTCAATGTCCTCGCGCTCAACCGGGCACTCGACAGCATGGCGGCCAAGGGCGCAAACACCGGCCAGTGAACGAAACGCGCCCCGATCCCGACGCACTGCTCCGCGCCGCAAGGCAGGAGCAGCGCGGCAGACTCAAGGTCTTTCTCGGCGCCGCACCCGGCGTCGGGAAAACCTATGAGATGCTGAGCGATGGCGCCGCGCGGCGCGACGCTGGGATCGACGTGGTGGTGGCGGTCGTCGAGACCCATGGCCGCGCCGAGACCAAAGCGAAGACCGCCGGCTTCGAGATCGTCCCGCGCCGCCCGGTCGAATATGAAGGCCGCACGCTGGAGGAAATGGACATCGACGCCGTTCTGGCGCGCCGTCCGCAACTCGTGCTGGTCGACGAACTCGCTCACACCAACGCGCCGGGCAGCCGCCACGACAAACGCTATCAGGATGTCGAGGAACTGCTGACAGCGGGGATCGACGTCTACTCCACGCTCAACATCCAGCATCTCGAGAGCCTGAACGACGTCGTCGCCTCGTTCACCCGCGTGCGCGTCCGCGAGACTCTGCCGGATCGCGTGATCGAGAATGCCGAGATCGAGATCGTCGATATTCCGCCCGACGAGCTGATCGAGCGGCTGAAGGACGGCAAGGTCTATGTGCCCGAGGAAGCCTCGCGTGCGCTGGGCAATTTCTTCTCCAAATCCAACCTCTCTGCACTCCGCGAAATGGCGCTGCGGCGCGCGGCGCAGGCGGTGGATGCACAGATGCTCGATCATCTGCGCGCGCATGCCTTGGCCGGGACCTGGGCAGCGACCGACCGGCTGGTGGTGGCGGTCAGCGAACTGCCCGGTTCGGCCGAACTGGTCCGCGCCGCCAAGCGCATCGCAGACGGGCTGCGCGCACCATGGACCGCCGTGCATATCGAAACGCCGCGTACCGCGAGCCTGGGCGATGCCGACAATGCCCGGATCGCCGCGACAATGCACCTCGCGACCCAGCTCGGCGGGCAGGTCGCGACCGTCCCCGCCGAGAATGTGCTGGAGGGGCTGAAGCGCTTCACCACCGAAGCCCGCGCGACCCAGCTGATCGTCGGCAAGTCGCTCCGCTCACGCTGGTTCGAGCTTCGCCACGGATCGGTGGTCGACCGGCTGGTGCGTGGCACGCCGGGTCTGGCGGTCCATGTGCTGCCGATGGGCGAGCATGGCCCGGCGTCGGCCGGCAAGCGCGCAAAAGGCAATTGGGGTTCGATCGAAGGCTATGCCGTATCGCTCGCCCTCGCCGCGCTGGTCACCCTGCTCGGCGCGAGCATCTTCGCATCTGGCAGCATCACCAATATTGGGCTGCTCTACCTGATCCCGGTGATGGTCGCGGCGACGCGCTATGGCCTGCGCACCGGGTTGGTCACCGGACTGGTTTCCAGCCTCGCCTATAATTTCTTCTTCATCCCGCCGACCCGCACCTTCACCATCCAGGACCCGCAGAACATCATCACCGTGCTGGTGCTGCTGGGCGTGGCGGTGATGGCGAGCCAGCTCGCCGCGCGGGTGCGCGAACAGGCGCTTCTAGCCCAGCGAAGCGCGGCGCAGAACAGCGCGCTGGCGGGCTTTGCCCGGCTGCTGACCGGCATTCGCGACGAGGCCGAGTTGGGGCAATTGCTGTGCGCCGAAGTCGCCCGGCTGCTCGACGTGAACGCGGTGCTGCTCCTGCCCGAAGAGGGGGTGCTGGCGGTCAGCGCGGCCAATCCGCCCGAGGACCGGTTGGAAGCGATCGAGCAGGCAGCGGCGCGCTGGGCGTTCGACAATAACCGGCCCGCCGGGCGCGGATCGGATACGCTCACCGCGTCCGAATGGCTGTTTCAGCCGGTCGTGGCGGGCGGCAAGGTGCTCGGTGTGTTCGGCTTGGCGCGCAGCGACGCCGCGACACCGATCCGATCGGACATGCTGCCCCTGCTGCTCAGCCTGCTCGATCAGGCGGGCCTCGCGCTCGAACGCATCTCGCTGGAAACCGAGATGGCGAGCGTGACCCAGCTGCGCGAACGCGACCGGTTGCGTCAGGCCTTGCTGTCGTCGGTCAGCCACGACCTCCGCACGCCACTGACCACGATCCTCGGCTCGCTGGCGGAACTGCGTCCCGAAAATAGCGAACAGGCCGAGCAGATCACCTCCGCCCGTGCCGAGGCCGAGCGGCTCAATCGCTTCGTCGCCAACCTGCTCGACATGGTCCGGATCGAGGCCGGGGCGCTGCACCAGTCGACCGAACCGGTCGATCTCGCCGATGCCGCGGCGAGCGCCGTGCACGACCTGCGCCGCGCGCTCGACGGTCACTCGGTACTGCTCGACGTGCCGCCTGACCTGCCCTTTGTTCGCGTCGATCCCCAGCTGTTCCATCACTGCCTGATCAACCTGATCGAGAATGCCGCCAAATATGGCGGCAGCGGCACGCCGATCACGCTGACGGCGCGCCGCGATCATCGTGGCGTCTCGCTGTCGGTACTGGACGAGGGACCCGGCCTGCCGGCAGGCGAGGAGCAGCGCATCTTCGAAACCTTCTCGCGGATCGAGGGATCGGATCGCAAGGGCGGCACCGGACTGGGCCTCGCCATCGTGAAGGGCTTTGCCGAAGCGATGGGGCTAAGCGTCGAAGCATCGAGCCGCGCTGATCGTGACGGCGCCCGCTTCTCGATCCTGTTCGACGAAGCGCATCTGGTGAAGAGCGGAGCCGGGGAATGAGTCAGGCTATCAAGCTGCTGGTGGTCGACGACGAACCTGCGATCCGCCGGCTGCTCGGCACCGCGCTCACCCGCGTAGGCTATGCGGTGGTCGAGGCGGGGTCGGCGCGCGACGCGATGGTCTCGGTCCAGATCGACAAGCCCGAGGCGGTGCTGCTCGATCTCGGCCTGCCGGATCGCGACGGGCTGGAACTGGTGCCGCTGATCAAGGCAGCGGGCGCCGCGGTGCTGGTCGTATCGGCCCGCGATGCGACCGAGCAGAAGGTCACCGCGCTCGATCTTGGTGCCGACGATTACGTCACCAAGCCGTTCGATACCGAGGAAGTGCTGGCCCGCGTCCGCACCGCGCTGCGCCACCGCCTCGCCGCCGAGGCCGATGCACCGCTGGTGCGGATCGGCGATGTGGAGATCGACGTCGCCAACCGCATGGTCCGCAAGGGCGGCGAGGAAGTGCATCTTTCGCCCAAGGAATTCGCCTTCCTCGCCGAACTCGCCAAGCGGCCGGGCAAGGTCATCACCCATGCCCAGCTGCTCCGCACCATCTGGGGCGCCGGGCACGACAATGACGTCGAATATCTCCGCGTCGCGGCGCGCAGCGTGCGGCGGAAGATCGACAGCGATCCGGCCGCCTCGATGATCCGGAACGAGCTTGGCGTGGGATACCGGCTGCTGGTCTAGATCGGCCTTCGCCGTATCAGCGCCGCGATCCGGTCGAGCACGATCAGCACCACCAGCGAAGCGCCGAACAGCGGCAGCAGCAATGCCATCACGACGATCGCGGCAATCGCCCAGCGCAGGCGTGCCTTGTCCGGCGCCGGTGGTGCGCCGAACTCGCCTTGCGGGCGGCGGTTCAGCCACATCACCACCCCCAATATGCTGATGCTCATCAGCGCGATGGCGGTCGCCACGCCGATCAGCTGGTTCGCCAGTCCGAACAGCTGACCCTCGTGCCATGCAATCCCGGTATTCACGATCCGGTCGACCAGATGCTTATCGCCGAAACCGCTGCGGCTCGTCTCCGCACCAGTCGTGGGATCATAGGTCACCTGACGCGTCAGCGGACGGTTCTGCGGCTGGGACGCGGCGGTCCAGACATTGCCGGTCGGCGCGCCGAAGCGCGGCGTGGCATGGGGCGGCAGGATGCGCACCGGGAAGACCATATGCTCGGCCTGCGCGTTGGCGACGATCGCGGACAGCGGCACGCCATGGTTCGCATGCGAAGCCATATGTGCGTGGCCGGACATCGGACCGGGCTTCGCCATCGCGCTGTGATCATGTTCGGCGGGCGCGGGCTTGGGGCCGATCTTCCAGTCCTGCTTGCCCTGCACCAGCCCCAGTTCGGTGCGCACCCATTTGAACGCGCTGCCCCAGGTCCCCGCCCAGGGCAGGCCGCTGGCGAGCATGACCAGCACCAGCCCGGCGATCCAGAATCCGGTGACGCGGTGGATATCCTTCAGCAGCGGACGGCCCCGCAGCCCCAGCCGCGGCCACAATGTCCCCGCCATCCGGAACGGCCGCGGCCACCACAGATACAGGCCGGTCAGGATCAGCACGATCGTCCAGCTCGCCGCCAGCTCGACCAGCCGGTCGCCCCATTCGCCGAGCAGCAGCGATCCGTGCACGCTCGCCACCAGCTCCGATATCCGCGCATCGGGATCGAGCGTGCCGAGCAGCCTGCCCTGCGGCGACACATAGACTTCGCGCGCGCTGCCGTCCGCCAGGGTGAACTGGATCATCGCCGCGTCACCCGCATGTTCGGGCAACCGGTAATGATCGAAGCGCGCACCGGGATAGGCCGACATCGCCACCGCAAGCTGCTCGTCAGGCGACACGGCGTCGCCCGCAGGAAGCCCGCGAAAGGCGCGCTCCTCCCACCGGTCGATCTGCGGCTTGAACAGATAGATCGATCCGGTCACCGACAGGATCATGATGAAGGGCAGCACGAACAGCCCGGCATAGAAATGCCAGCGCCAGACGGTGCGGTAGAGTGCTGTGGAAGAAGCGGATTTAGTCATCGGCCTCACCACTCGAACCGCAGGCCGGCATGGACCGCGCGGCCCGTCCCCGGATTGAAGATCTCCGCGCCCGGCCCGGCAGTCCCGGCGATGGCGACGGTCGAGATGTAATGCTTGTCCGTCAGGTTGCGGCCCTCGAGATAGAAGGACAGCCCGTCACTCGCATCGAACCCCGCACGCAGGTTCAGCAGCGCATAGGGATCCACCGTCAGCGTATTGGCATTGTCCGCGAAGTAACGCCCGGGCGCCCATTCGACATTGGGCCCGGCATAGAATCCGCCCGGATGCCGGTAGAGCAGTTCCGCGCGCAGATAATGCTTCGGCACGCCCGGCAGTTCGTTGTCGCCGTAGAGCGGATCGCCGTCGAACCGGAAATCGCTATAGGTATAGGCACCGGTCAGGACGAGCCTGTCCCCCGAAGCGAACGCCGAAAGCGGTACCGCCGCATCGACCCCGATCTCGGCACCCTGATGCACCGTCTTGCCCGCATTGACGATGCTGCACGGGCTGAACGGCCCGGTGGTCAGACACTGGAGCTCGCCGTCGATCCGCGAACGGTAAAGCGAGACGTCCCAGCCGACCCCGCCGCTGCGTCCGCGCGACCCGATCTCGAACGTCGTCGCGCGCTGGGGCTTCAGATTGGTCGCGGTGACGACATTCGCGTCGAAGCTCGGCACCTCGGCACTGCGCGAGACATTGCCGAACAGCTGCACGCCGGGCCGCACGTCCCACAACAGTCCTGCCTTCGGACTCCATAGCTGGAAGTCCCGCCGCCCCGACTGGTCACCGTTCGACAGGAACCGGTCGCGCCGGTCGCGGACAGCGTCAAGATACTGGACACCCGCGATCAGCGAGAGCTGCGGCAGCACCGACAGCGCGTCCTCGGCATAGAAGGAGAAGTTGCGCGAACGGTCGATCATCGACGCGGTCAGCGCGCCCTTCGTCGCTGCGGTGTTGACGAACTGCTCGGTATCGATCGTCCCGTTGTGCAGCGTCGCGCCGAGCGTCAGCCGGTTGCGCAGGCCGCCGATGCTGCGCTCATCCACCAGCCGCACGAACGCCCCATAATCGTCGACCGTATAATCGAGATACTGGTAGATCGGATGATCGACGCGCCGCCAGTTATAGAACACGCCAGCATCCACCCGCGTCTCGCCGAAGCGGAAGCTCGTCCGGTTCGAGATGCGGACGGAGTCGACGTTGCGCTGCTGGTCCTGCGCGATCCATACCGGATTGGCGGCGCGCGGCGTGCCGAGCGCGGCCGCCTTGCCGACTTCGCCCGGAATCTCCTGCTCGGTCGTGGCCGCGGTCAGATAGAAGCGCGTCTCGACATTCGGCGAGAGCCGATAGCCCAGGTTGAAATTGCCGCGCACCGCGCTGCCCCGGCTATGCTCGCGATAGCCGTCGATCCGCTGGGCCGAGACGGTGCCGAACCAGTCGAGATTGCCCGCATTTCCCCCGGCGCTCGCCTGCCCCTTCACATAGCCATAGCTGCCAATATCGATCCGCGCGTCGAACGGCGCCGCATCGCGCCCGGTCGGCGTCACCAGATTGATCGCGCCGCCCAGCGCGTTCGATCCGAAGCGCAGCGCATTGCCGCCCTTGTAGATTTCGACATAGCGATAGGCACTCGGATCGATCTCGAAGAAATCCATCAGCCCGTCCGACGTGTTCATCGGAATGCCGTCGAGATAGACCGAAATGCCGCGGATGCCGTACGCGCGCGACAGGCCCGATCCGCGGATCGAGACGCGCGCATCGTCGCCCATTCGCGGCTGGGCGATCACGCCGGGCACGAAGGCCAGGATGTCCTTGATGTGCTGGACCGGCGTCCCCTTGAACGCCGTATCGGGAACGATCTCCACGCCGCCCGCCGTCCGCTGGATCTCCCGCGTCGCTTGCTCGGTATCGGGGGTGCCGGTCACGACGATATCGGCGGGGCGGGCCTCCTGCGCAAAGGCGGGAACGGCGGCAAGGCTTGCGGCGAGCGCGAAAAGCGAAACTCTCATGGTGACTTCCAGTGTCTTGAAGGCGTGATGCGCGGCCCGGCGCGAAAGGCATGGGCGCGAGTTGCGGACCCTCGCGTGCGGCGCGGGTCCGGTCAGGCCGGAGACGTGGAAGGGGTTCGATCGGCTCCGGCGTTCAGGCCAGAGCGGGTGGTCCGCGGAGCGGTGGGGTCAGGTAATCGGCGCGGCCGGGCGCGAAATCGGCAGGCGGCGCCAGCGCGAATTCGCGCAGCAGCATCGCCCGTTCCGCGAGCAGCGGCGGCGCACCGGTGCCCAGCGCAGGTGCGGACATGCCCGCGAACGCGCAGCTTTCCGCCTTTTGCTGGTGGTCGGATTGCTGCCCGCCAACGTCCGGATTGCCCAGATCGACGACCATCGTCTTGCCGCCATTCACGGCGTCGCAGATGGTGACGACGATGCCCTGCGCGGTCGCGACCGGCATGAATCCGGCCGGCACGGCGATGCGGACCAGCAGGGCCAGCGCGAACATCGCAGCAAACAGGCTGCGCACGCGTCCCCCGGTTCGAATCACCCCGATCATGCGCGCCGCCTAGCCGCGCCGCGCGGCATTGTCACCCGCAACCGGCGATCAATCGCGATCCAACCCCAGCCATGCGGCCATCGCATGCAGCTCGGTTTCGAGTTCGGCACGCGCCTCGCCCGGCGCGCCCGGTTCCATGTGTAGCGACTGGACCAGCAGCCGCCCGCGCTGCCGGTCCGCCTTCAGATCGACCCGCGCCACCAGCCGGTCGCCCAGCAGGAAGGGCAGCACATAATAGCCATGCACGCGCTTCTCGGCAGGCACATAGATCTCGATCCGGTAGCGGAAGCCGAAAATGCGTTCGGCCCGGTCGCGTTCCCAGATCAGCGGATCGAACGGCGCCAGCAGCGCCCGCGCCTCGATCCTCCGCGGCTGCCGCGCGTCGCGATGAAGAAAGGCAGGCTTGCCCCATCCCGCCACCTCGACCGGCACCAGCACACCCTCTTCCACCAGCGCCGCCACCGCCGGATCGCCCTCGGCCGGACGCAGCCGGAAATAGTCGCGAAGCTCGCCACGGGTCGCTACGCCCAACGCGCGCGCCGAACGCTCGATCAGCGCCTTGTGTGCCTCGGCCTCGGGCGGGGTCGGCAGGTCGAGGATGCGGCGCGGGATCACTCGCTCGGTCACGTCATAAACCCGTTCGAACCCGCCCCGCCGCGTCGCGGTGGTGACATGTCCGGCATAGAACAGCCATTCGAGGATGCGCTTGGCATCGCCCCATTCCCACCAGCCCGACCGGCTGCGCCCCTCCTCGAAGTCCGATACCGCCATCGGCCCATTGTCACGGATGCGCGCCAGCACCGCCTCGGCATCCGCGCGGCGCTCGGTCGCGAAGATCTTCATGTTGGTCCAGCCCATCGTCCCGCGATCCGCCCGCGCCATCCGCCAGCGCAGCAGCGGGTGGAGATCGAGCGGCAGCAGCGAGGCTTCGTGCGCCCAATATTCGAACATCCGCCGCTCGCGCTTCGGCCCCCAGGCGCCGCTGTCGAGCAGGCTACGATCATATCCGCCCAGCCGCGAGAAAGCCGGCAGGTAGTGTGCGCGCGACAGCACGTTGACGCTGTCGATCTGGTGGATCCCCACCCGGTCAAGCGTTCGCCGCAGATGCGCGACACTCGCCACCTCCGGCCGCTTCGCGCCAAAACCCTGCGCACCCAGCGCGATCCGCCGCGCCTGCGCCGCCGTGATCCGTTCCATCGTCATCGCACCGGGATGCCGCCGCGAATCCAACAGGGCAAGCATCCCCTTGCACCGCGCCGATCCAGCGGTTAGCATTTCCTTACATAAAATCGATTTGCACCAATGATAATATGGTGCGCCGTTAGGGAGAGGCCATTTGGTCACGCGTCGCGGAGCGTTAGGCAGCATCGGCGGCGCGGTGGCGGGCGTCCTCGCCGCCCCGGCCGCGCGCGCCGAAACTCCGGCCAACTGGTCCGCCCTCGCCGCCGCCTATCGTATGCCCGACTGGTTCCGCGATGCGAAGTTCGGCATCTGGGCGCATTGGGGTCCGCAATGCGTGCCCGAATTCGGCGACTGGTACGGCCGGCAAATGTATCAGCAGGGCACGCCGTTCTACGACCATCACCTCAAGACATACGGCCACCCCGCCGACACCGGATTCCTCGACATCATCGGCAAGTGGAAGGGTGAGAAGTGGGATCCGGAACGCCTCTTCAGCCTCTATGAGAAGGCGGGCGCCAAATATCTGATGGTGATGGCCAATCATCACGACAATCTCGACCTGTTCGACAGCCGCCATCACGAATGGAACTCAACCCGCGTCGGCCCGAAGCGCGATATCGTCGGCACTTGGGAGAAGATCGCGCGGCGTGAGGGGATGCGCTTCGGCGTGTCGAACCACAGCAGCCACGCCTGGCACTGGTGGCAGCCCGCTTACGGCTATGATGCCGAGGGCCCGCGCGCGGGCGAGCGCTACGACGCGTTCCGGCTGACCAGGGCCGATGGCAAGGGCACATGGTGGGACGGCCTCGACCCGCAGGCGCTCTACACCGGTCCCTCGATGATCGCGCCCGACGGCATTCGCGGCATACCTGCGATGAACGATTTCCACGAAACGCATAGCGGCCGCTGGATGGAATTCGCGCCGCCGGAAAACCCGCATCATGTCGCGAACTGGCTGATGCGCCAGAAGGATCTGGTCGAGAAATACCGGCCGGACATCGTCTATTTCGACAATTACTATCTGCCGTTCGGGCCGGTCGGACTCGAGGCGCTGGCGCATTATTACGACCAAAGCATCGCCCGGCATGGCCGCGTCGAAGTCGTCGCCACCGCCAAGAAGCTCGATCCGCTCCAGCGCTCGATCCTCGTCGACGATGTCGAACGCGGGTTCCTCGACCAGATCCGGCCCGAGCCATGGCAGACCTGCACCTGCATCGGCGACTGGCATTATAATCGATGGCGCTATGAGGCGAAGGGCTACGTGCCCGCCGAAAAGGTGATCCAGCGGCTGTGCGACGTGGTGTCGAAGAACGGCAATCTACTGCTCTCGATCCCGATGCGCGGCGACGGCAGCATCGACAGCGAGGAGGAGAAGATCCTCGCCGGGATCACCCGCTGGATGGCGCGCAACGGCGACGCCGCGATCTTTGGCTCGCGGCCTTGGCGCATCTTCGGCGAAGGCCCGGCGCAGCTTGGCAGCGGGATGCACAATGAAGGCAAGGTCGAGTTTACCGCACGCGACGTTCGCTACACGGTGAAGGGTGGCGCGTTGCTCGCAACCTTCCTCGTCTGGCCGGAAGAGCCGGTCTCGCTCACCGCGCTCGGCAAGGACGCGATGCCCGATGCCGAGATCACCCGCGTCACTTTGGTCGGCGGCGGAAAATTGAAGACCGAGCGCTTCGGAACGGGGCTGACGATCACGCTGCCGCGTGCCAGAAAAGACGAAATGATACCGGTAGTCCGGATCGACGGGGGAGGATTGGTATGAGCGAGCCAGCAGCGGGCACACGAGCCAGATACCTCATCCCGCTGCTGCTGATCGTCAGCCTCTTCTTCCTGTGGGGGGCGGCGAACAATCTCAACGACGTGCTGATGAAGCATTTCAAAAAGGCCTTCACGCTCAGCGATTTCCAGACTGGCCTCGTCCAGTCCGCCTTCTATTTCGGATATTTCTGCTTCGCGGTCCCCGCGGCGCTGTTCATGAAACGCTATGGCTACAAGGCGGCAGTGGTGCTCGGCCTCGGCCTGTTCGGCGCGGGCGCATTGCTGTTCGTGCCCGCGGCCAATGCGCACAGCTACGGCTTCTTCCTCGTCGCACTCTACGTGCTGGCCAGCGGCCTCGCCTTTCTCGAGACCTCGGCCAATCCGCTGATCACCGTGCTCGGCGATCCCGGCACGGCCGAGAGCCGGCTCAACTTCGCGCAGAGCTTCAATCCGCTCGGCTCAATCGCGGGCGTGCTGATCGGCAGCAGCTTCATCCTGTCCGGCGTCGAGCTCACGCCCGAACAGACCGCATCGATGAGCGAATCCGCGCTGCAGAGCTGGTACGCCGCCGAAAGCCAGGCGGTGAAAGGGCCGTACATCGCCATCGGCCTGTTCGTGCTGGCATGGGCGGCATTGGTCGCGTTCGTCCGCTTTCCCGCGGCTGCGACCGAACCCGCCGCGGACGAGACCGGCAGCGCGGAAGATTACCGCACCCTGATCTCCCGGCCCCGCTTCATGGGCGGCGTGATCGCCCAATTCTTCTATGTCGGCGCGCAGGTCGGCGTGTGGAGCTATCTGATCCGCTACACCCAGGTCGAACTGCCCGGCACACCGGAGAAGCTCGCCGCACAGGCGATCACCGCGTCGCTGGCGCTGCTGTTCGTCGGCCGCTTCCTCGGCGCCGCGCTGATGCAGCGGGTGGCGGCGGCGACCCTGCTCACCGTCTTCTCCGCGATCAACGTGGTACTGTGCATCTTCGCGGCGCTGGTCGGCGGCGGCATGGGCCTTGCCGCGCTGATCGCGACCAGCCTGTTCATGTCGATCATGTACCCGACCATCTTCGCGCTATCGATCCGCGGCCTCGGTCCGCTGACCAAGGCGGGATCGTCGCTGCTGGTGATGGCGATCATCGGCGGCGCGGTGCTGACCGCGCTGATGGGCTTTGTATCGGACGTCACCACCATCAGCGCCGCCATGCTGGTGCCCGCCGCCTGCTTCGCCGCAGTACTGGCCTTCGCCCGATCGGTTCGCTGACGCCCCCCCCCAAAAGCGAAGTGGCCGCCCGGCAGGGGATGCTCGACCCGGCCGGGCAGCCACCGCCGGTGACCGCCGATTTTGTCCCCTTACGGCCGCCGAACCACGATCTCCTTGCCCTCATAGGTGAAGCTGAGCGCAGGGTTCTCGGCGAAGTCCGGCACCGCCGCCTTGCCGGGCCCATAGAAGCGCACCGAATAGGCCCGCTTCCGCGCCATCCCCGGATAGCCGCCCTCGCGCGCGCCGATGGTCAGCGTGCCCTTCCCCTCGTCCCAGCGCAGCGGCACGCGGGCGAACTCGCCCTTCTTGTAGCCTGGGCTCAGCCCGTCATCCTCGTACAGCGAGAAGCTGCCCGAATTGCCGGTGAAGACATGGAGCACGATCGGCCCGTCCGGCTGCTCGCCGGTCCATTGCGTCGCGGGGCCGGTCGGCACGATCGAACCGGCGCGGACAAACAATGGCATCCGCTCGCGCGGGGCATCGGCCTTCACCAGTTGCCCGCCCTTGTAGAGGATGCCGGTCGCGAAATCGTACCAGCCCGCACCATCGGGCAGATACACGTCGCGGCTACGCGCACCGAACTGCGTCACCGGCGCGACCAGAAAAGCCGGACCGAACATATACGCATCGTCGATATTCCACACGCGCCGGTCGGACGGGAAGTCCATCACCAGCCCGCGCATCATCGTGCCGTCCTTGTGCCAGGTGTCGGCGGCGACGGTGTAGATGTACGGCATCAGCCGGTAGCGCAGCCGCGTATAGTCGAGCATCGACTGGTACATCGCGTCGTCGCCCGCCGCGATCTCATAGATCTCGCGCTTCGGTGCCTCGCCATGGCTGCGGAACAACGGGCTGAACGCGCCGAACTGGAACCAGCGCAGGTTCAGTTCGCGCCATTCGGGCAGATGCGCGGGATCGGCGCGGGTATAGCGATCCTCCACCGCGAACCCGCCGATATCATGCGTCCAGTTGGGCACGCCCGACATGGACAGGTTCGTCCCCGCCGAAATCTGGTCGCGCAGATCGTCCCAGCGCGCCGCGACGTCACCCGACCACAGCGCCGAACTGGTCCGCTGCGTACCGCCAAAGCCCGAACGCGTCAGGATGAAGGGCCGCTTGTCCGGCTGCGCCACGCGAAGCCCGTCCGCGACGCCCTCGCCATGCACCAGCGGAAAGCTGTTGAAGAACGCCGCGCCCGGCCCCTGTGCCGTCGGCCCCATCCGCTCGGCGCGCTGCTCGATCGAGAGGTTGGAATGGATATCCGGCTCGGTCGCGTCCATCCACCAGGCGTCGAAACCCTTGTCGACCAGCTGCTCGCGCACCTGCCGGAAATAGATCGCCCGCGCCTCCGGAGCATAGGGATCGTAATCGGTATTCTCATAGCCCGGCCCGACCCAGTCCTTCTCCTTCGCCTCCAGATTGCCGCGATAGAGATAGCCCTTGGCCGCCAGTTCCTGCGCGTTCTTGGTGTTGGGATAGAATTTCGGCCAGACCGAGATCATCACGCGCGCATTGAGCGCATGGACCTCGTTCACCATCCCCACCGGATCGGGGAAACGCTTGGGGTCGAACTCGTGGCTGCCCCACTGGTCCTCGGGCCAGTAGAACCAGTCCTGCACGATATTGTCGATCGGGATCTGCCGCTTGCGATATTCGCGCACCACACCGAGCAACTGCTCCTGCGTCTCGTAGCGTTGGCGGCTCTGCCAGAAGCCATAGGCCCAGAGCGGCATCATCTCGGCCTTGCCGGTCAGATGACGATATCCGCCGATCACCGCATCCATGTTCGCGCCGGTCACGACATAATAGTCGAGCCCTTTCGCCACTTCGGACGACATCCACAGCGAATTGCGGTCGGTCGCGGGCAGCGGATCGGAATGGAACAGCGCGAGATAACCGGCATTCGGCTCCCACTCGATCCGGATCTCGACCGGCCTGCCCCTGGTCATCGCCAGATCGAAGTTGCGGAACCACGGATTCCAGTTCTGCCGCCACGCGTCGACCACCTGCTTCCCGTCGACAAACACCTTGATGTAGCTCGAGGCATAGAGGCGGAACTTGTGCGTGCCGGTCGCATCCGGCGTCACCGTGCCGGTCCAAACCACATGCTGCTTGCCGACGACCTGCCCCGCAGTGTTCTGCCCGCTCTCGGGAGTGGCGACGGTCTGGGCCTTGGCGGCTTCGGGCCAGTTCTTCTGGTCCTTGATGAACTGATAGTCGATGAACGCCTCGCGCCGGCTCACCGCCAGCCGGTCGCCCAGATAATAATCGGCCTTCCAGCCCGCCTGCCCGCCGCTGGTGACCCGCAACCCCTGCCCGACATGGGCATAGGGCACCGGATTCCCGAAGCGGGTGATACCATTATTGTCCCACAACAGCCCATACCCCTTGGTCGAGACGACGAAGGGGATCGCGATATCCATATTGTGCTGGGCGAGTTCGACGTCCTCGCCATTATAGTTCATCTGCCGGTTCTGGTGCTGGCCGAGGCCGTAAAACCCCTCGTCGGTGGCGCGGTTGAACTGCTGGCGGATCGTCAGATAGCCGGGCGTCGCCGACTGGCCGAAGGCGCCGCGCGGCGATTCCGCCAGCACGATTTTCCCCTCCGCATCGCGGAACCGGACATTGCCGTCGGACAGGCGCACTTCGGCGGTGGCACGGGGGAGCTTCAGCGTGACGATCCCGTTGGCGGTCGTCACCAGCGGTTCGCCGCTCGGCTTGGCCGTCACCATCAGGCTGGCCGGCAAGTCGAGGCTCTCGGCTGGCAGCGCTGTCACGCGAAACGCGGCATCGCCATAGGCAAGCACCCGCACCCGCTTGGCCGGGCCGCTGTCGGGCGTCACCACCACGCCATGCGCGACCTGCACGACATCGGAGGCCAGCGCCGTGCCGCTGAACAGCGACAGCGTCAGCGCCGCGACGCCGAGGAATCCCTGCCTCACATCTCTCTCCCTTATCGCCAGCTGGCCAAGCGTATGCGCAGCACCTGCGGCACACCAGTGAAGTTCAGTCCGTAATCGGTCTGGTCTCCGTTCCACACGCGGACGAACACCCATTTGCCCTTGTCGAAATAACCTTCCTCGACCCGGTCGAACATCAGGTTGCGCCCGTCCGCCGCGGTGAAGGCGAAGTCGATCCGCGCATCGAAGCCGGTGACCAGATATTCGTCCGGCCCCAGCCGCGCGATTGCCAGGCCGCCGCGTGGCTCGCCATTGCCCTTGGGCGGATCGAAGCCGAACTGGCCGCGGCCGAAGGTCACTATCGCCTTGTGCTCACCCAGATCGATCGTCTGGGTGAACTTGGCATCGGCGTCGGTCGGCTCGGCCACGCCCCACACCTGCCCCTCGAACGCCAGCTTCGCCCATTCGCGCTGCATCGGCGCGAACAGGCGGTAATTGCGCGCGAACAGCCCGATCGTCTCGTCGTCCAGCACCTTGGCGCCGAGCGGGAAGTTGGAATAACCGCTCTGGTCCATGCCGAACATCGACCAGCCGATCCCGCCCCGCCCGATCGTCGCGAAGAAATAGCGGGCATAGGCTTTCGCATTGCCGGTCTCGGCAACGAACAGCGGATTGTCCGCCCGCGCATAGGCGTCGAGGAAGCCGAGATAGGTCTTGTGATCGGGATTGTAGATGTCGGGCGACACCAGATCGAGGTGCGGCGCCGCTGCCTCGTACACGTCGATCACCGTGTTGGCGGGACCGCCCGAGGCATAGGTGTTGGGGTCCTGCCATGCGAAGGGAGTCCCCGGCAGCGCGGCATTGGCATACATCGGCAGCGGCTTGATCGCCTTCCCCGCCGCCGCGATCTCGTCGATGTAGCGGGCGAGATACCAGCTGTGGAAGAACAGCTCGGCATCGCGGCCATAGAGTTCGGTCCAGGTGCCGGGCTTCTTGCCGGTCTGCTTCACCAGCGCGGCGGGCACCTGCCCGGCGAACAGGCGGTTGGCCTCGGGCGAATGATCGCGCGCGCTGCCATAGCTGCCCGGCTCATTTTCCACCTGCATCATGATGACGGTGTTCTGCGGGTCCACCGCGCGCAAATGCGTCATCAGCGCGACGAACGCCTTCTTGTCCGCCTCCAGCGTGACGCGCGAATGCGGGGTCAGCGCGTAATGCGTCTTGCCCTCGCGATTGGTCATGCGCGGAAAGCGCCTGTTGTCGGTCTTCACCCAGCGCGGCGCATAATGCGGGCTGGTGTTCTTCCAGGTCGCGAACCACAGCAGCACCAGCCGAACATCATGCTCGCGCGCCTGTTTCAGCAGCGTGTCGACGAACGAGAAGTCGAACTTGCCCTCTTCGGGTTCGATCTGCTCCCACGCGACCGGCACCTGCACTGTGTTCGCCTGGATCTGGTCGATCACCGGCCACACCTTCGGCAGCATCGCCGGATAATTGCTCGAATTATGGACCTGCGCCGCCAGCATCAGGAACGGCGCACCATCGACCATCAGCGCGTGGCGGCCATTTTTCGAAACGATCCGCGGCACCTCGGCCGCCATCGCCGGTGTGGCGATGGCAGCGCTGAGGCACGCGAGAAGCGCAAGCGCGGAACGCAACAGGCGTCGCATCGCCCTAGTTGCGGAAGCGGATGCTGAACCCGATCCGGCGATCGTCCAGCTGATATTTGCGCGGATGGTTCTCGACATTCTGATACTGGATCTTGTCCTCGTTGGTGAGGTTCACCACGTCGAGCACCACGCTGACATTGGGTGAGATATCATAGGCGATCGACGCGTCGATCTGGCCATAGGATTTCACATAGATCGGGATCGCCCCGGTGCCGTTGCCCGAGATCGTATCGAGATAATTGTCGCGCCAATTGTACGCGACCCGGATGCGCAGCCCGTATTTCTCGTACATCGCAACCGCGTTGTAGCTCCACTTGGACAGGCCCTGCAGCGTGGTCGGCACGACGATGCCGTTGGCCAGCGTGCCCACCGCGCCCGGCGCGGAGCTGTCGACATAGGTCAGATTGCCCTGCACACCGAAGCCGTCGAACGGCGCGGGCAGGAAGTTGAAGAAGGTGTTCCCGCCGATTTCGAAGCCCTTCACCTTGCCCTTGGTCCCGTTGACCAGAGCGGTGACCTGGAAGGGCTGCGATCCCTTGCCCGGCACATCGGCATTCAGCGTGTAGACCGCGTTGGTCAGGAAGTTGGTCAGGTCCTTGTAGAACAGGGTGCCGTACAGCAGCGTGCTGCTGTTGGGGAACCATTCGACCGAAACATCGGCCTGGGTCACCTCCAGCGGCTTCAAATACGGATTGCCGCCGCTGCCGGTGCGGTCGCGCAGCGTTGGCGTGCCGCCGCCGACCGGCGTCACGTAATTCTCGCTCAGGTTGAACAGCGCGCGCATGTCGTAGAAGGGCGGCCGCGACAGGCCCTTCGACGCGGCGGCGCGGAACTGAAGCTCCGGCGTGACGCGGTAGCGCAGGTTCAGGCTGGGCAGGAAACGGGTATATTCCTGCGCGACATTGATCGGCGTCTCGATGCGGATATCGGCGCCGGTCGGCGTGGTGCGATAGGTGGTCGTGCTGCGCCCGCTCGCCGAATTCTCGGTCTTCACCACGCGCACGCCGATATTGCCGCTGAACGCGTTGGTATCGCCGAACCGCAGCATGCCGTACGCGGCATAAGTGGTCTCATCCTGCACGTTGATGTCGGTGGCCGGATTATACTCGGTCAGCGGACGGGTGGCCGGGCCGCAGCAGGACGGGCCGGCACGGGTGTAGAGTTCGTTGAAGAATTGGCCCGCGTCGAACAGCCGGTTGTGTGCCAGCGCGGGCAGCGCCTGCACCGTGGTCTTGCCGCCATAGAAATTGCCGACGAACGGATTGGTCACGCCATAGGCCGACAGCGGCACGACATTGTTGCCGCCCCAGGGTGCCGACAGGAAGGTCCAGTTATACGGCGTCGAGCGATTGACCGCCGAACGATCGGTGTAGCGCACGCCCGCGGTGAAGCTGCGCAGGAAACTGGAATCGTCGAAATCCCATTCGAGATCGAGCCGCGCGCTCTTCTGGTCGGCGTCGCTGTCTTCCTTATGGTCCATCACCGCGATCAGGTAATAGTTGGAGGCATTCTCCGCGCCCGCCGGGCCGAAGGTGATCGACGGCACCTCGCCGCGCAGATCGACATAATAGCTGCCCGAATCCCGCTGGCCGAAGGCGGAGTAGTTCCGGTTCTCCGCGGTCGCCTGGATATATTGGAAGTCGGCATTCACGCGCAGGTTGGACGCGGGCGACCATTTGAAGCCGCCTGCCCAGTCGGTCGTGGTGCTGATGTTGAAGTTGATCTGGTTGTTGTTGTTGGTCGCCATCCCGTCATAGCCGCCCCGCAGGAACGTGCCGTCGGACGCGAATTCGAACTGGCCGATAGGGGTCAGGCCGTTGACGCCATTGGGATCGGTGCCGCGCGTCACGAAGGTGCCGAGGTTCGACCCTTCGATATAGTAACGCGAGTGGAAGACCTGGCCGTAGAATTCCAGGTTCGGGCTGGGCCGCCACTGGATCGCGCCATAGGCCCCGCGCCGCTCGCGATCGCCGAAGAAGGTCGCCCAGCCTGCGCCGTCGGTCACTTCCTTCGGCCCGGTGAAGCCGGCCGGCAGGTTCGCGGTGGTCGCGGTGACATAGGGCTCGAGCACCAGCTCGTCCGACCGGTAATTGCTCTCGAAATAGGAGAAGTTGGCGAGGATGCCGATCTCGCCGATGCCGGTTTCCCAGCGGTTGCTGAGCAGCACCGATCCGTTGATCCGCGTGCTCTGGCTCAGGCTGTAATTATTCCCGCCCAGCGTGGCCGCGGCCACCAGTCCCTTCGCATCGAACGGCATGCGCGTGCGCAGGTTGACCAGGCCGCCGATCGCGCCTTCGACCAGTTCGGCCGAGGGGTTCTTGAACACGTCGACGCCCGCCAGCAGTTCCGACGGCACGTCCTCGAAGCCCAGCGCGCGGCCGCCCGAGGCGCCGAAGCTGTCCCGTCCGTTCACTTCGGTGCGGACCTGCGTCAGGCCGCGGATCGCGATGCTCGAACCCTCGCCGCGGTTGCGGGTGATCTGGATGCCGGAAATGCGCTGCAGCGCCTCGGCCACGTTGCGATCGGGCAGCGCGCCGATATCGATCGCGGTCACCGAATCGACGAACTGGTCGCTGTTGACCTTGATCGACTGGGCCGAAGCCACCGATGCGCGCAGGCCGGTGACGACGATGCCTTCGTCTTCCTCGTCGCCCGGCTGTTCCTTGTCGTCCTGCTTGGCATTCTGTGCCAGCGCGGGCGATGCGAAGCCCAGCGCGATTGCCGACGCGCCGATCAGCAGTCCGCGCCTGAGCATCATGCCCATCGCGCCTTCCGCGGCTTCGCGATCAGAATAAGCCATGTCGATCCTCCCCTTTGCTGCGTTCGCCGCAGCGGCCTTTCCCGTGGGAGGATCGAGGATCCCGCGCCCTGCGCAGTCTCGACTCGCCTCTCCCGTCACCGTCTCCGGATTTTCGCTTGTGAAAAGCACTTTCCAGATGTCCAGCGTTGTCGGCGCTACCACCGAACCCGCTAGGCGTCTACGAAAAAATAAGACATATATGAAAACTGAACGCAAAAATGCGTCATGTCATAGGCGATGATCGCCATGTTCGGACGGGGACGAGGAACGCCATGAACGACCGCGCAATCCGCAAGCTGCTGATCGTCGGCGGCGGCACCGCCGGATGGATGGCCGCCGCCGCCTTGTCCCGCGCGCTGGGCGAGGAACGCCGCATCGAGATCGCGCTGATCGAATCCGACGCGATCGGCACGATCGGCGTCGGCGAAGCGACGATCCCGCCGATCCAGCATCTCAACCAGCTGCTCGGTTTCGACGAGGACGAATTCGTCCGCCGCACCCGCGCGACCTTCAAGCTGGGGATCGATTTCCACAACTGGAGCGCGGCGGGATCGCGCTATTTCCATCCCTTCGGCCGCCACGGCGCGGACATCGGCACGCTGCCCTTTCACCAATATTGGCTGCGGATGAAGGCCGAGGCCGGCGACGCCGCGGGCGAGCTGGCCGATTACAACCTGCCGACCATCGCGGCGCTGCAGGGCAAGTTCTGCCGCCCGTCCAGCGATCCGAAGAACACGCTGTCGAACATCGCCTATGCCTATCATTTCGACGCGGGCCTCTACGCCGCAATGCTGCGCGATCATGCCGAAGCCGCCGGGGTGATCCGCCACGAAGGCCGGATCGCCGAAGTGCTCCAGCACGAAAATGGCTTCGTCAGCGGCGTCCGCCTCGAAAGCGGCACGATCCACGAAGCCGACTTCTTCATCGACTGCTCGGGCTTTCGCGGTCTGCTGATCGAAGGCGCGCTGCAGACCGGCTATGAGGACTGGACGCACTGGCTGCCGTGCGACCGCGCCATCGCCATGCCCTGCGCAAACGGCGGCGACTTCACGCCCTATACGCGCTCGACCGCACACGATGCCGGCTGGCAATGGCGCATCCCGCTGCAGCACCGCATCGGCAACGGCCATGTCTATTGCAGCGCCTTCATGTCCGACGACGAGGCCGAGGCGATCCTGCGCGCCAATCTGGACGGCGACGTGCTGGCCGAGCCGAACCGCATCCGCTTCGCCACCGGCAAGCGGCGCAAGTTCTGGAACAAGAACGTCGTCGCGCTGGGCCTCGCCTCGGGCTTCATGGAGCCACTGGAATCGACCAGCATCCATCTGATCCAGACCGCGATCTCGAAGCTGGTGAACCTGTTCCCCGACCGCGACTTCCACCAGGCGGATATCGACTATTACAACCGCGCCACCGCAGTGGAATATGAGCGGATCCGCGACTTCATCATCCTCCACTATCACGCCAACCAGAAGGCCGGTTCACCCTTCTGGGATCAGGTGCGGACGATGCCGATCCCGGACTCGCTGCAGCAGAAATATGATCTGTGGCGCCATCACGCCCGCGTCTTCCGGATCGAGGACGAGCTGTTCGACGTCGCCAGCTGGGTCGCGGTGCTCGAGGGTCAGGGCATTCACCCGCTGGGTTACGATCCGCTGGCCGACGCGATGCCCGCGGAGAAGCTCCATGCCCTCCTCCCCCGCATCCGCGCCGCCATCGCGCGTGGCGCGGAAGCAATGCCGCGCCACGAGGATTTCGTCGCGGAGCATTGCGCGTTCGACAAACCTGCCTCCGCGCCGCGCGCACCCGCCGTCGCCGCGCCCAGCTTCTCGCTGACCGCCGCGCGCAGCCATTTCGGAGGATTGGCCGGAACGGTCGCGGCGCGTTAGGCCGCGCTCACCGCTTCCCGCGTGGCACCGTGGCGGTATTTCGCCAGCGACGCCGCCTTCATCTCGATCGAGAAGCCAGGCGCGGCCGGCGCCAGATAGGCCCCGCCCCGCACTTCGCACGGATCGACGAAATGCTCGTGCAGATGGTCGACATATTCGATCACCCGCCCCTCCATCGTCCCGGCGATGGCGAGATAGTCGATCATCGCCAGATGCTGTACATATTCGCACAGCCCGACGCCCCCGGCATGCGGGCAGACCGGCAGGTCGTATTTCGCCGCCATCAGCAGCACCGCCAGCACTTCGTTGACCCCGCCCAGCCGGCACGCATCGATCTGGACCACGTCGATCGCGCCGCGCATGATCAACTGCTTGAAGACCACCCGGTTCTGACACATCTCGCCGGTCGCTACCCGCATCGGCGCGATGCCCTCGCGGATCGTGCGGTGCCCCTCGACATCGTCCGGGCTGGTCGGCTCCTCGATGAACCAGGGATCGGCAAAGGCAAGCGCGCCGAGATGGACGATGGCCTCATCCACCTCCCACACCTGGTTCGCATCGATCATCAGCTTGCAGTCGGGACCGATCACAGCGCGGGCGATGCCTGCGCGGCGGATATCTTCCGCGACATCGCGTCCGACCTTGAGCTTGAGGTGCTGAAACCCTTCGGCCACCGCTTCACGGCACAGCCGTTCCAGCTTCGCGTCCGAATAGCCCAGCCATCCTGCCGAGGTGGTGTAGGCCGGATAGCCCTGCGCCTCGAGCGCCTCGATCCGCGCTACCTTGCCGGCCTCGCGATCCTTAAGCAGCGCCAGCGCCTCGGCCGGCGTGATGCAATCGGTGATGTAGCGAAAATCGACCAGCCGGACGATTTCCTCCGGCGTCATCTCGCCGATCAGCCGCCACAACGGCTTGCCCTCGGCCTTGGCCCACAAATCCCACACGGCGTTGACCACCGCGCCGGTGGCGAGATGGATCACGCCCTTCTCCGGCCCGATCCAGCGCAACTGGCTGTCGCCGGTCACGTGCCGCCAGAAGCGCGCGCCGTCCTGGCGGATCCATTCCAGTTCCAGCCCGACCACCAGCGGCGCCAGCGCCTCGATCGCCGCACAGACGATGTCGTTGCCGCGCCCGATGGTGAAGGTCAGCCCATGGCCGCTCAGCCCCGGCGCGTTGGTTTCGAGAATGCAATAGGCCGCCGAATAATCCGGATCGGGATTCATCGCGTCCGAACCGTCGAGAAAATCCGAAGTCGGGAAGCGGATATCGAGGACCCGCAAGCCAGTGATCACCGTCATCGCGTGCTTGCCGATCGGCCGGAATGCGCCTCGTGCGGCTTCAAGACGGATACCCCTCCCACGCATATTCTTTCGTAGATGATAGACATTTTCATATGTGCCAATTGCGGCTGGCGCAAGCGGGGATATTCGCTAAGGTGCGGGCAAAGCTGATTCCGGAGGGGATGATGGGGCGCAGGCTGTGCTTCGCGCTGGATCTGATCGACGACGCGGCGCTGATCGCGGAGTATGAATCGCGCCACTCGCCCGGCGCGGTGTGGCCCGTGGTGATCGCGCATATCCGCGCGACCGGCGTCGAATCGATGGAGATCTGGCGCAGCGGAGACCGGCTGGTGATGATCGCCGAAGTCGCGCTCGATTATCCTCGCGCGGTGCCACAACCGTCCGAGATCGCCGATTGGGAAGCACTGATGTGGCGCTTCCAGAAGCCCCTGCCCGATGCCGGCGAGGGCGAGAAATGGGTGGCGATGCACCGCATCTTCACGCTGGACGGCGAGGCATGATCCCGCGCCGACGCATCGGCCGCACCGAATTGTTCGTGCCCGAACTCGGTTTCGGCACCGCAGCGCTCGGCAATCTCTATCGTCAGGTCTCCGACGCGGACGCGCATGCCACGGTCGAGGCAGCGCTGGCGGCCGGGCTGACCTATGCCGACACCGCGCCCTATTACGGCTTCGGCCTGGCCGAACGCCGTCTGGGCGAAGCGCTGCACGGCGAAGTGGTGGTCTCGACCAAGGTGGGACGCCTGCTCGTGCCGGTCGATGGCCCCATCGCCGACGAACGTCATGGCTTCGTCGCCGCCGATCCGTTTGAGCCGGTCTACGATTATTCGCATGACGGTATCCTGCGCTCGCACGAGGACAGCCTGCGCCGCCTGAACCGCGACCGGATCGACATGCTGCTGGTCCATGATATCGGCGCGAGGACCCATGGCGCGAACCATCCGGCGATGCTGGCGCAACTGCTCGGCAGCGGCGTGACGGCGCTGCGGCGGCTGCGCAACGAGGGCACGGTGTCGGCTATCGGCATCGGCGTCAACGAGACGGAGATCGCGCTCGACCTGATCGACCGGATCGAACTCGACGCGATCCTGCTCGCGGGCCGCTACACCCTGCTGGAGCAAGGTGCGCTCGACGCGCTGTTCCCGCGATGCGCCGAGACCGGCACCTCGATCGTCATCGGCGGGCCGTATAATTCGGGCCTGCTCACCGGCGGCGCGACCTATGACTATGCCGCGGCCCCGGCCGATATCCTCGAGCGCGCGCGTCGCCTCGAAGCCGCCTGCGTGCGCCACGGCGTATCGCTCGCCGCCGCCGCGCTGCAATTCCCGCTCGCGCACCCTCTGGTCGCCAGCGTCATCCCCGGCCTCGCCAGCCCCAAGGAAGTCCAGGAAACCGTGACCCGCTATTCGACGCCGATCCCGCCCGCCTTGTGGGAGGACCTCAAGGCCCAGGGCCTGCTCCATCCCCATGCACCCATCCCGCAGGCAGTGGCAGCGTGAGGCTGGCGGGCAAGACCGCGTTGGTGACCGGCGCCGGGCAAGGCATCGGCCGCGCCGCCACCGAACTGTTCGCCCGCGAAGGCGCGACCGTCTGGGCCACCGACCGCGAGGCGATCGATCTGCCCGGCTGCATCTCGCGCCAGCTCGATGTCACCGATCCCGCACAGATCGAGGCCGTCTTCGCCGAAGCAGGGCCGCTGAACGTGCTGTTCAACTGCGCCGGGATCGTCGCGGGCGGCACGATCCTCGATTGCAGCGAGGCCGACTGGTCGCGCAGTTTCGACATCAACGTCACCGCGATGTTCCACACGATCCGTGCGGCGCTGCCCGCGATGCTCGCCAGGGGCAGCGGATCGATCGTCAACATGGCTTCGGTATCCAGTTCGGTCACCGGCGTGCCCAATCGCTTCGCCTATGGCGCGTCCAAGGCGGCGGTGATCGGGCTGACCAAGCATGTCGCGGTCGATTTCGTCGCGCAGGGCATACGCTGCAACGCGATCTGCCCGGGCACGGTCGATACGCCGTCGCTGCAACAACGGTTGCGCGATACCGGCGACTATGAAAAGGCCCGCGCCGATTTCAACGCGCGACAGCCGATGGGGCGATTGGGCAAGGCGGACGAGATCGCCGCGCTCGCCCTCTATCTCGCCTCGGACGAATCCAGCTTCACCACCGGCCAGATCCACATCGTCGACGGCGGCTGGACGACCTAGAGCCTGCTGTCCCCCTCGACCAGCTGTGCGGCGATCCGCTCGGCCGCGGCCTGGACTTCCTTCGCCGTATCGCTGCGCGAAACCGAAGGCTGGAGCTTCTTCAGATAGGGCACGGTCAGCGCCGCCGCCGCCGCACCGCCACGCATCACCGGGGCCGATATATCGGTCACCCCCGCGACGAAGCGGCTCGGGGTCAGCTCCACGCTGCGCTCGCGCACTTCGTCGGCATGGGCGCGGAATTCGGCCAGTTCCTTGTCGGACAGCGGCGGATCGAACATCGCTTCCCAGCGCTGGCGCACATCGGCGGGCTGAAAGGCATAGAGTACGATGCCCGATGCCGCCTGATACAGCGGGCGGCGATATCCGACGCGGACCGAGAAGCCGAGTTGCTCGCTCGATTCCATCCGCGCCACCACCACCATCTCGCCCAGCGTGTGCAGCGCCAGATGGCATGCCTGACCGACCGTCAGGGTCAGCTGGCGCATCACCGGCAGCGCCACTTCGATCAGGTTGCGCGTCCGCGGCTGCTGCATGCCCAGCGAAAAGAGCCGGTCGGTCAGCCGATAGCCGTCGCTGCCCGCCTCCTGCTCGATATAGCCGCGGAATTCGAGCACCTGGACCATGCGGAACAGCTCACCATGCGAGCGACCCAGCCGCGTGACGATGCCGGTCAGCGTCACCGGCTCACTCTCCGCCGCCAGCAATTCGAGGATGTCGATGCCCTTTTCCAGCGCCGGCGCGCGATAGCGGCGACCGCCCTCGCCTTCCTCGTCCTCGATATCCGCCACGCGCTGTCCCTTCCAAACTCTTCGGGCCAATCCTTACGCTAATGAATGGCTTGGGGACAATCGCGCGCGGCATGGTGAAAACGCGCTGCACGATAGCCTCCCCAAAGCGTGGGGATTGGACGCGTCGCCAACTCTGTTAACCATTGCGAAGAAGGGGGCGATTCGCGGGCAGTATGACGGTCATCACCACTCTGCTGGCGAATGCGGCGGGCAACGCCGTGGCTCCCGCTCCTGCCCTGCCGGTATGGATCGGCGTGGCGGGCGTGACCGGGTTGTTCTCGGCGATGGCCGCCTTCTTCCTGTCGATTGCGGCGGTGGTGCTGGCGATCCGGCTCAAGGCGTTCCTGACCCAGGGGCCGGGCAAGCAGGAACTCGCCTTCATCAAGGCGCTGCGCGGCGACGTGAAGGAACATTCGCGGCGGATCGACGAACGCGTGCTGGCCAAGGTCAGCACCGCGCCCGCCAGCCTGGAGTCGCTCCGCGCGCTGCTGCGCAACCTGCGCAACGAGATGAGCGAGCCGATGGCCTATCTGGCGCGCATGGCGAACGTGCCCGTCACCGGCTTCGGCGAGCCCGAGATCAGCAGCGCGTTCGGCAGCTGGGCCGGCGCGGTGCGGTCGCTGAGCGAAGCGATCGATCATTTCTATGCCGACACCAGCTATGCCGGATCGGATATCGACACCCAGCGCGAGACCTATCTGCTGCGCCAGTATCGCGCCGAGCTGGAGCATCTGCTCGAACTGCGCGCGAAGGTGAAGGAGAGCGCGGGCAAGCTCGACAAGCTGGCAGGCGGCTACATCACCAAGCACACGCCCAAGGCCGACGGCGCGACCGCGCCCAAGCCCCCCGGCGACCACTGACGCGACGAGCGGCGCCCGCCGCGCGGCCAATGGTGCGGCGCGGCATTGAAAGCATTAACCATTCGATCCTATTCTTGCCTCGGAATTTGCCGGGGTGGGTCAAATGACCGAGTTCTTTGTGTTTATTTACGGCGTGCTGGCGATGTTTGTCGTCATGACGATGCGTCGCAACCAGAAGCTGCAGCGGCCTTCGTCGCAGATGCTGACCATGGCCGGATGGGGCCTTTTCTCGCTTTCATCGACATTGGCGGTGCTGCTGGGCGGAGTCGCGCTGGCGATTGCGATGGGGATGCAGATCCCTCTCGGCAATTTCGAGGCGCTGCTCTAAAACCCGGCATTATGCCGCTTTACGAAATCGCCGGGCAACGCCCGACCATGGCCGACACCGCCTGGGCAGCCCCCAGCGCGGACCTGATCGGCGACGTCCATCTGGCCGACCAGGCAAGCGTCTGGTTCGGAGCCGTGATCCGCGCGGACAATACCGCGATCAAGGTCGGCGCGCGCAGCAATATCCAGGAAGGGGCAATGCTCCACTCGGATCCCGGCACGCCCTGTACCGTTGGCGACGACGTGACCGTGGGTCACCATGCGATCCTGCACGGCTGCACCGTGGGCGACCGCACGCTGATCGGTATGGGCGCGACGATCCTCAATCGCGCGGTGATCGGCGCGGATTGCATCGTCGGCGCAGGCGCGCTGGTGACCGAAGGCAAGGAATTCCCCGCCGGCTATCTGATCGTCGGCAGCCCGGCCAAGGCGATCCGCCCGCTGGACGATACGACCAAGGCGTTCCTGAAGGTCTCGGCCGCAAGCTATGTCCACAAAGCGGAAGAGTTCGCCAAGGGCCTGAAGCGCGTCGACTGACGGCCCTATAGCGTCAGCATCACCCAATCGGCGAGATAGTAGAGCGTCGAGAACGCCGCGACGATCGTCGTCGCAACCCGGCTGCGCAGCGCGACCAGCACGAGCACGAGTACAAGCGGCATCGCCGGAAGCGTGAACTGGCCAAGATACTGGCCGAAGGTCGCGTCCCCCGTATCCACATCGACTCGCACGAAGTTCGAGATTGCCGTCGCCAGCAGCAGCACGAACGCGCTGGCGCACATGATTGCCGCTTCGTTCGAGAATGTTCGAATCGCCCGCATCAGATCCCCCCGGATTATGTTCTGACTGAAACAAATCAGACATAATCCGTCCGGGCACCTAGGGGAAATCCCATATCCGCTGTGCCATCGAGACACGCGGATTGCCTTCCCTTACGTCAACTGGACAGCCATTCCGGTTGCGCTATGAAACCGGCATGGCTCTTCCCGCGATCTTCGACAACCTGCGGCTTCCCGTCATCGGCTCGCCGCTTTTCATCATCTCGGTGCCCGAGCTGGTCATCGCCCAGTGCAAGGCGGGGATCGTCGGATCCTTTCCCGCGCTGAACGCACGGCCGCAAAGCCAGCTCGACGAATGGCTGCACCAGATCACCGAAGAGCTGGCAGCGTGGGACGCCGCCAATCCCGACACGCCCGCCGCGCCCTATGCGGTCAACCAGATCGTCCACAAGTCGAACGTCCGGCTCGAGGAAGACGTCGCCACCTGTGCCAAGTGGAAGGTACCGATCGTCATCACCTCGCTCGGCGCACGGCCCGAACTGAACGACGCGGTGCACAGCTGGGGCGGCATCACCCTGCACGACGTGATCGACGACAAGTTCGCGCACAAGGCGATCGAGAAGGGCGCCGACGGTCTGATCCTGGTCGCCACGGGCGCCGGCGGCCATGCAGGCCGGCTCAACCCCTTCCCGTTCGTCCAGGAAGTTCGCGAATGGTTCGACGGGCCGGTGATCCTGTCCGGTGCGATCTCGACCGGCCGTTCGATCCTCGCCTCGCAGGTGCTGGGCGCCGATCTCGCCTATATCGGCTCGGCCTTCATCGCCACGAAGGAAGCCAATGCAGTCGATCCCTACAAGCAGGGCATCTGCGACGGGCGGGCGGCCGATATCGTCTATTCGAACCTCTTCACCGGGGTGCACGGCAATTATCTGCGCAGTTCGATCGTCGCGGCGGGTATGGATCCCGACAATCTGCCCGAAGGCGACCTGAGCACGATGAACTTCGGCGGCGCGAAGGCGTGGAAGGAAATCTGGGGTTCGGGCCAGGGCATCGGCGCGATCAACAGCGTCGAACCGGCCGCAGTGCTGATCGAGCGGCTGAAGGCGGAATATGAGGCGGCGAAGGCAGCGCTAGCCTAACCTTCCTGTGCTCCGGCGAAGGCCGGAGCGTTGGAGGCTTGTGGGCTGTCTGTGCGGCCAGCGCTCCTGCCTTCGCCGGAGCACAGCTCTGTCAGAACGCCAGTGCCAGCCGGTCCATCATCGACTTGGCCGGGCTGGTCACCACCACCGGTTCGTCGTCCAGCGCCGAATCGAGTCGCGCCACGCGGCGATATAGGTCGATGCTGGTCAGCATGATCTCCTGCGCCTGTTCGGGCATCATATGCAGCACTGCATCCTCGGTCTCCGGCGCGGTTCCCAGCCGGCGCGAGGGCGACAAGGCCTCACGCGGGGCCAGTTCGCCCGAATCCACCGCGCGCTGGGTCAGCAGCCAGGCGATGATGTGCATCAGCCGGGTCGTCACCTTCAGCGACTCGCACGAAAATGCGACGCGGCTGACCGCTTCCATCGAATCGCGATCCTGCCGCCCGATCTCGTCGAAATAGGCGCGTGCCTCATCCGCCAGCAGCATCGCCTCGACATAAAGCGAGTCGGCAAGCCGCCGGTGAATCCGTGAAGTTGCGATTTCCCCCGTCATGGGAGTCTTGCTGCCACAGGGCTCATGGTAACTGAATGATTAATATCGCGGTGTTTCCGTCCCGTTACGGCACCGTGCTTTGTTTTTGTCGCGGCGCCGGTCCGCGCGCCCACCCGGCCGCCCAACGGAAGTACATTCTATGGGCGGCCGGGTGGGGGCGCGGGCCGGCGCCGCGCTCGGCGTAAGCCGAGAAAATCACGCGATGATGTCGGGGATCAGCTGGTCTTCGAGCTGGGCGATCTCGTCCTTCAGCATCAGCTTGCGCTTCTTCATCCGGGCGATCTGGAGCTGGTCGCCGCTCATCGTCAGCAGCGCGTTGATCGCGGCATCGAGATCGCGATGCTCCGACTTCAATGGCTCGAGCCGGCGCAGAATCTCGCTTTCATCCATCCCCTCTTCCTGCCCGAAAGCCACCCTGCTCCGCAACGGCCCGTCTCGCGTTTTCGCCGATTCGGCGAAACTTGCGGAAACCATGCGAGACAAGCCTTCGGAAAGGTGTTCTACTGATTCTCCGGCCTTGAAAACATGAAGGAGGACGCATCCATGCACACCGCGCATCTCTCGGCACTCAACGCCAAGCATGCAGTGCTCGACCAGCGAATTACCGCCGAGTCGCAACGCCCCAGGCCGGATGATGTCCTGCTGCGCGAACTGAAGCGCCAGAAGCTGCGCGTGAAGGAAGAAATGGGCCGCTAAACAAAGCGCGGCTTTTTCCTGTGCGAAGATCGCAGACCCCGGCCTCGCGCCGGGGCCCGTGATCGCTCAAACCCGGTAAAACCGGACCAGCAAACGAAAAATGCCGGGTTAAGGCCCGGCATCATTTCCACAGACGAATGAAGTGTCCGCCTCAGCGGCGCGGTAGGATCGGCTTGATATAGCTCGGCGTATGGCCGCCCTTGCCCACCGGCTTACGCGCAGCCATCGGATCGATCTCGCGATCGAACGCCACGCCCACCCGGCCCTCGGCCGCCCAGGCGATCCGGCCGGTCAGCCAGCCCACACCGCGAACCTCGACCTCGATCGGCGTGCCGCCGGCAATCGGCTCGGCATATTCCGCCATCATGCCGCCCGAGGAAAGATTGCGCACGCGCACCGTCGCGTCCGGCTTGCCGGGGATGCGGAACTGCGCGGTCAGCATCAGGCTGTCGCGCGCACCATTCCGCTGCCCCGTGACATCGTCGGACGGGACTGCATTCTGGGGATCAAACGAAAACTGGTCCATTCAGACTGCTCGATCGCGGGTTACCATCGCGCAGGAATAGAGCAGCAATCCTTCTCCAAAGCGTTAATCCGCCTCCGTAAAGACACAGATTTGGAGCGGTTTTGGTCGATACGGCGCCAGACGCCCTACTTTCCGCCCGAAGCTGCAACCCGCAACACCCGCTCATAAAGCGGCTGCGGATCGCGCGGGAATGTCTCCAGCATGGTGACATCGCTGAACTGCCCGTCCAGCGGATCGTCATCGAGATTGCGCCAGTCGCCCATCCGGCACGCCAGCCGTTCGACCTCGCGGTCACCCTCAAGCACCAGCACGCCGCCTTGGTCCAGCCGCATACGAGCATCGCCGCCCGGTTCGAGATCGAAGACATGATAGACGATGTAGCTGCGCACGCCCGCACGAAAGCGCAGGATCCGCGCCTCGCCAATGGGCATGGGCATCGAAGCGTTGGAAAGCGTGCCCGCGGCAGGATCACCGACTACGCGCAGCGCCGGCCCACCGGGCGCGCCGAAGCGATAGACCAGCTCACGCCCTTCGCGGATCACTTCGACGCGGTTCGCACCGACATCGCATGCGAAGATGATATCGTCCGCAGGACGTGCCGTGACGGACGAAATCGCCAGAAGGATCGACAGGCCGGAAACCGCAAGCATCGGCCCGTCTCCCCAGCGGCTATTCCTCGCGCGAGACCTTCTCGTTGCGCTCGTGACGCTCCTGCGCCTCGACGGTCATCGTCGCGATCGGACGGGCTTCGAGACGCCCCAGCGAGATCGGCTCGCCGGTGACTTCGCAATAGCCGTACTCGCCATCCTCGATCCGGCGCAGCGCTGCGTCGATCTTCGAGATCAGCTTGCGCTGGCGATCGCGGGTGCGCAGTTCGATCGACCAGTCGGTCTCGCTCGATGCGCGGTCGGTCAGATCCGCCTCGCGCAGCGGCTCGCTCTGAAGCTGCGACAGCGTGCCGGCGGATTCGCGATGGATCGCGTCCTTCCAGCCGAGAAGCTTGTCGCGGAAATATTCAAGCTGCCTAGGATTCATGAAAGGTTCGTCGGCGCTCGGACGATAACCGTCGCCGTCATTTGCCGCCGGAGGCGGACCTTTCTCAGGATCTTCGGACCGTTCCAAAACCGAAGCCATACCCCTAACTCTCCAACACCGGTTCCCCAGTGGCACGCCGCTGGAGACCGCCTTCTGCCCGCAGGCCCTATACTTACGCGCGAAGCCATCCACAAGGCGTGGAATCACCTAAAATCATGCGCAAACGTCCCATATCTCGGGGGAAATTACGCGTTGCTGAACCATGGCCGGCCATGTTTCGCTGAAGAAATTAACCAGCCCTGTTAATAAATCGCTAATGAATAGCGGCGAGATTTGTACCGAACTCGGACATTAACCACTGGTTCTGGTTTCCGGCCCGTCAATTTCTGTCAAGTTGATGGTAAACGGCGGTTAATCGAGTTGCACTTAATATTTTGTTCTGCACTTTTGCTGCATGAGCGGCGTGCAAGCTGCTGGCGGTATCGTCGAAACCTGCACGCTGGCAACGGGAAGAGTGGGACATCATGTCGGTTCGCATGGCCTTGGCAAAACTCTGCGCTTGCGCTTGCGGCGGCGCCCTGGTGGGCGGCGGCGCGGTGCATGTCGCCGAAACCTCCCGGACGCAGCGCGTGTACACGCAGCAGACCACCGGTGCGAAGAAGAAGACGACCGTGCGCCGCACCGTCGTCCGTCGCCCGGTCAAGCGCGTCGTTCGTCGTACCGTTACGCAGACCCAGGCGCAGTGCCCACCCGCAGTCGTGACCGTCACCAGCCAGGGCGCGCCGATTCCGCTGCCCCCGCCCTTGTACGGTTCGAGCGGCGAGATCCCGATCGTGTCGTCCAGCTCGAGCGGCTCCAGCAGCTCGTCGGGTGTGGTCGGCGGTTCGAGCGGCGGCGGCTTCATCGGCGGGTTCTTCGCCGGCGGCTTCTTCGGCAGCTCGGGCGGCAGCGGCTCGTCCGGTTCGGGCAGCAGCGGCATCAACATCGATATTTCATCGACCAGCACGTCGAGCGGCCAGGTGTCGACTTCGACCGGTGGCGTCTCGACCTCGACCGGCGGCGTTTCCACTTCGTCGGGTGTCTCGACCTCGTCGGGTAACGTCTCGACCTCGAGCGGCGTTTCGTCGTCCACGTCGAGCGGCAGCGTCAGCAGCACCTCGTCGACCGGTGGTTCGTCCACCTCGACCGGCGGTTCCTCGACCAGCACCTCCACCGGCGGTTCGTCGACTTCGACGTCCACGGGCGGGTCCAGCTCGTCCAACAGCTCGTCGACCGGCGGCTCATCCACCTCGACCTCGTCGGGCGTGTCGACCTCGTCGTCCAACTCGAGCGGCGTTTCGACTTCCTCGTCCAACTCCTCCTCGACTTCGGGTTCGACCAGCTCGTCCAACTCGTCTTCGACCTCCAGCTCGTCCAACGGCTCGTCGAGCTACGGATCGAGCAGCAAGGGTTCGAGCGGCTGGAGCAATTCCTCGGGCTGGCACGGTTCGAGCGGCTGGAGCAGCAACGGCCATGGCTCGTCGAGCCGCGGCGGTTCGTCGGGTGGTTCCTCGGGCGGTCCCTCGCCGGTGCCCGCACCGCCGATGATCCTGCTCTTCGGCGGCGCTGCCGCGGCGCTGGTCGCCCGCAAGCGCCTGGCGAAGAAGAAGGCCGAAAAGACCGACGGCGAATAAGCCCGCCTCGAGGCCAAGCGAAAACCCCATCCGCGCCCTGGGCACGGATGGGGTCTTTCGTTGGTCAGCCGGCCTTCGCCAGCGCCGCTTCGATCTCGGAGACCGGATGCTTGGTCAGGTCCTTGTCGATCTCGCCCGCGATCCGGTCGCTCACTTCCTTGTGATAATGCTTGCGCAGCTCGCCCAGCGTCTTGGGCGGTGCAACGATGATCAGCGATTCGAAATCGTTGCGCAGCGCGCGCTCCTTCAGCAGTTCCGCGGTCTCGGCGGCGAAGCGGTCTTCCTCCAGCTGGTGGAAATCGACCTCCTCCATATTGCCGCCGCCCCATGCGCCGCCCGAGGTGCGCGTACCCATCGCCCCGCCGGCCAGATCGGTCGCCTGTTCGGAATGCGACGGGTTCTGATCGACCCGCTTCTTCTCGATCTGAAGATTGGGATATTCGGCATCGCCTTCGTTGCGGAAGAACAGCATCTTCCGGCCATCGGCGACGACGACAAAGGCGTTATGGGGTACCCGCATGACAGATCTCCTATTCGGTTCTGCCACTATAACGGGTGGGGACGACGACGGTTGCGGCTCCCCCAGGCTACCCCATACCGCCGCGCATCTACCGACCGCAAAGCCGGGTTGCGCCCACCGCCGCCCCCGCTAATACGCCAAGCCGATGCATGACATTCGCTCAATTCGGGAAAAACCCGCAGATTTCGACGCTGGCCTCGCCCGCCGCGGTCTCGAACCGATGGCCGGGGACCTGGTCGCGCTCGACGAAAAGCGCCGTGCGCTGATCCACGAGATCCAGCTCGGCCAGGCCCGCCGCAACGAAGCGTCGAAGGCGATCGGCGCAGCCAAGGCGCAGAAGGACGAAGCCACCGCCGCATCGCTGATGGCCGAAGTCGCGACGCTGAAGGAGCGCTTGCCCGCGCTGGAAATCGACGAGAAGACGCTGGGCGACGACCTGACCGCGCGCCTGGCCGCAATCCCCAATCTGCCGCTGGCCGACGTACCGGTGGGCGGCGGCGAGGACGACAATGCGCTGATGCACGAACGCGGCGCGCGCACCGAATTTTCCTTCGACGCGAAGGAGCATGACTCGATCGGCCCGGCGCTCGGCCTCGATTTCGAGACCGGCGCGCTGCTCGCCGGATCGCGCTTCACCTTCCTACGCGGTTCCGCCGCGAAGCTGCACCGCGCGCTCGGCCAGTTCATGCTGGATACGCTGACCCGCGAGCATGGCTTCGAGGAATGCGTGGTGCCGCTGATGGTCCGCGACGAAGTGATGTTCGGCACCGGCCAGCTGCCCAAGTTCGCCGAGGACAGCTTCCAGACCACCGATGGCCGCTGGCTGATCCCGACCAGCGAAGTGAGCCTCACCAACGCGATCCGCGAGCAGATCCTGCCCGAGCATGCCCTGCCGCTGCGCTTCACCGCACTGACGCCCTGCTTCCGCTCCGAGGCCGGTTCGGCGGGCCGCGACACCCGCGGCTATATCCGCCAGCACCAGTTCGAGAAGGTCGAGATGGTCTCGATCGTCACGCCCGAGACTTCGGACGAAGAGCATGAGCGGATGACTGCCTGTGCCGAGGATATCCTGACGAAGCTCGACCTGCCCTTCCGCCGGATGAAACTGTGCACCGGCGACATGGGCTTCTCCGCCGCACGCACCTACGATCTCGAAGTGTGGCTGCCCGGCCAGGCGCGCTATCGCGAGATCAGCAGCGTTTCGACCTGCACCGACTTCCAGGCACGCCGCATGAACGCGCGCTATCGGCCCGAAGGCGAGAAGAATACCCGCTTCGTCCACACCCTCAACGGATCGGGTCTCGCGGTCGGCCGCACGCTCGTCGCGGTGGTTGAAAACTACCAGCAGGAAGACGGCTCGGTCGCGGTGCCGGAGGTGCTCCAGCCCTATCTGCGCGGTCTCAACCGGCTCGAACCCGCCGCATCTTCCTGATCGGGGGATGTTCGCGCTATAGTCGCGAACTCTGGGAGGGACGTTTATGTGGAAGCAGGGGCTGGCGCTGGTCGCGTTCGCGCTGGTCGCCGCGTGCGGCCCGCTCGTGCCGCCCGCGCCAGGCTATGGCGAGGCGGCACCGCCGCGACGCCAGCAGCAATATGATCCGCCACCCCGTCAGGATGCCCCGCGGGTCGATCCCGATGTGGAGAGCCTCCCCGCCCCGCCACCCGCTTGGCAGATGCGCCCCGTCACCGCCGATGCGCGCGACGTCGTGGCCAGCACCTACACCGTACGCAGCGGAGATTCGCTGCGCCTGATCGCGGTGAAGACCGGCGCCGGCTCCGAAGCCATCGCCCGGGCGAACAACCTAGCCCCGCCCTATACGATCCAGCCGGGCCAGCGCCTGACGATCCCGGCGGGCCGCTATCACACGGTGCGCGACGGCGAGACCGGCATCGCCATCGCCCAGGCCTATGGCGTCAGCTGGAGCCGGATCGTCACCGTCAACGACCTGCAGGAACCCTATATCCTGCGCACCGGTATGCGCATCCTGATCCCCGCAACCGGCCCGGAGACGCTGGAGGAGCGCGCCTCGCGCTTCCGCATCAATATCGACGATATCGTGACGGGCGGACAGCCTGCGCTGGCCGACAAGGCCAAGCCCGCCCGCCCCACCGCGTCCTCCGCCCGCGTCCTGCCCTCGACCACGCCGGTGACGGCCCCCGAACGGCTGACCACCGCCTTCCAATGGCCGGTCAATGGCGGATCGATCGTCAAGCGCTTCGGCCCCGGCCAGAGCGGCGAGCGCAATGACGGCATCAAGATCGCGGTGCCGCTCGACACGCCCATCGTCGCCGCGGCGGATGGCGTGGTGGCCTATGTCGGCAGCGACATTCCCGCGCTCGGCGGTCTCGTCATCCTGCGCCATGGCGATGCCTGGACCACGGTATACGGCCATGCCGGCCAGCTACTTGTCCAGCGCGGCCAATCGGTGAAGAAGGGGCAGATGATCGCGCTCTCCGGCAATTCGGGCCATGCCGACCGCCCCGAACTCCATTTCGAGATCCGTCAGGGCCGCACGCCGGTCGATCCCGTTCCGCGCCTCCCCACCCGCCGCTGATGCGTCCTCCCGGCACGCTGAAGCGCAAGTCGAGCCTGCCCGTATGGGTCTCGATCGGCTGGCGCGTGCTCGCCGTGCTGGCACTGCTTGCGCTGGCGATCGGGGTCCACTGGATCGAGCGCGAGGGGCTGCGTGACAATTCGGACGGCCATGTGTCGTTCCTCGACATCATCTATTTCACGTCGATCTCGATCACCACCACCGGCTATGGCGACATCGTTCCGGTCAGCGACAGCGCACGGATGTTCGATGCGCTGATCGTCACGCCGATCCGCATCTTCGTGGTGCTGCTCTTTCTCGGCACCGCCTATAATTTCGTCCTCAAGCGAACCTGGGAGAAGTGGCGCATGGCGCTGATCCAGCAAAACCTCTCCGGCCACATCGTCGTTGCCGGCTATGGCAAGACCGGCTCCGAAGCGATCGACGAACTGATCGCCCGCGGCGAGAAGACCAGCCGCTTCGTCGTGATCGATCAGGATCCCGAAGCGCTGGAGATCGCCGAAGCATGCGGCTGCATCGTGATGCATGCCGACGCCACCCGCGATCGGGTGCTGGAGGATGCGCGGATCGCGCAGGCGCAATCGCTGATCATCGCCGCGGGGCGCGACGATACTTCGATCCTGATCATCCTGACTGCCCGCCACCTCGCGCCGCATCTGCCGATCAGCGTGATCGTGAAGAACGAAGACAATGAACTGCCCGCCCGCGCTGCCGGGGCGACCACCGTGGTCAATCCGGTGAGCTTCGCGGGTCTGTTGCTCGCCAGTTCGTGCACTGGACCGCATCTGGCGGACTATCTCACCGATCTCGCCTCGATCCATGGCGACGTCCAGCTCGCCGAGCGGCCGGTCTTTCCCGAGGAGATCGGTAAACCGCTGTCTGGTATCGCTACAGGCCTAGGCCTGCGCGTCTATCGCGGCGGCGAACATTACGACCGCAAGTCGCCCGAAGCAGCGGCGCTCAAGGCCGGGGATACGATCGTCGAGATACTCGACAAATAGGCGATTGACGCGGCGCACCGGCTGGCGATGGTCGCGCCATGCTGACTCCCATCACCGCCCGCATCGTTCCGGTCGCCATGCTGGTCGCCTCGAACGTCTTCATGACCTTCGCCTGGTACGGCCATTTGAAGGACAAGCAGACCCCGCTGTTCTGGGCGATCCTGGTCAGCTGGCTGATCGCGCTGCCCGAATATATGCTCGCGGTACCCGCCAATCGCATCGGCAGCGCCACCTATACGGTGGCCCAGCTCAAGGCGATCCAGGAGGTCATTACGCTGAGCGTCTTCGCGATCTTCTCGGTCCTCTATCTGGGCCAGAAGATCACCTATAATCACATCATCGGCTTCACCCTGATCGCGGCCGGCGCGTGGTTCATCTTCCGCTCGCCGGCCTGACCGGTCAGCGCAGCAGGCCCAGGATCAGGCCCATGGCGGCGAAATTGACGATCCAGTAACCCGCATCGATCGCGAACAATTTCCGCGACAGGCCGCTGAACAGATAGTTCACGCCCATCGCCGGCACGACGAAGCCCAGCGCGATCACCACTGCAGCGATCACCGCATGGGTCACGTCGGGCAGCTTGAACGCGCTGAACAAATGATCGAGCATCAGCGCCATGACGAGGTTCAGCACGAAGGCGGTGCCGTAGATCAGTGGCATGTTGACCTTCTTCGCGGCATCCATGGTGATGCCGCGCTCCTTCATCCACGCCTTGGCGAACAGCGGCCCGTACCACACGCCGCCCACCGCAAAGCCCGCGAACCCGGCGACGAACACCGCCAGCCAGTTGATTGCCTGATGCATGACAACACCCCTCCTGTTGTTACGATGGCGGCACGATAGGCCTGCAGAATCCCCTCAGCTAGCTTTTTCCCGAAAAAGGCCTATGTGCGCGGCCAATCATGGCAACGCGACTTCCCGAAGCCCCCAAGGTGGGCATGGTGTCGCTCGGCTGTCCCAAGAATCTGGTCGACAGCGAGCGTATCCTGACCAAACTCCGTTCGGACGGCTATGCCATGTCCGCCGACTATGCCGGCGCGGACGTGGTGCTGGTCAATACCTGCGGCTTTCTCGACAGCGCAAAGGAAGAGTCGCTCGAGGCGATCGGCGAGGCGATCTCCGAGAATGGCCGCGTCATCGTGACGGGGTGCATGGGGCAGGAAGCGGAAGTGATCCGCGCCCGCTTCCCCAATGTCCTAGCCGTCACCGGCGCGCATCAGTATGAGCAGGTGGTCGATGCGGTGCGCGAGCATTCGCCGATGCCGCCCAACGCCTTTCTGAACCTGGTTCCGGAAAGCGGGCTGAAGCTCACCCCGCGCCATTACAGCTATCTGAAGATCTCGGAGGGCTGCAACCATCGCTGCGCCTTCTGCATCATCCCGTCGATCCGCGGCGACCTCGTGTCCCGCCGCCCCGACGCGATCCTGCGCGAAGCCGAGAAGCTGGTGGAAAGCGGCACCAAGGAACTGCTGGTCATCAGCCAGGACACCTCGGCTTATGGCGTGGATATCCGCAAGGAACCGCGCATGTGGAAGGGGCATGAAGTCGTCCCTCACATGACCGATCTCGCCCGCGAACTCGGCAAGATCGCGCCGTGGGTGCGGCTCCACTATGTCTACCCTTACCCCCATGTCGATCAGGTCATCCCGCTGATGGCCGAAGGGCTGATGCTCCCCTATCTCGACATCCCGTTCCAGCATGCCTCGCCCAAGGTCCTGCGCACGATGCGCCGCCCCGCCAACGAGGCGAAGGTTCTGGAACGGCTGAAGAACTGGCGCGAGATCTGTCCGGATATCACCATCCGCAGCTCGTTCGTCGTCGGCTTCCCCGGCGAGACCGAGGAGGATTTCCAGTATCTGCTCGACTGGCTGGATGAAGCCCAGCTCGACCGTGTCGGCGCGTTCCGGTTCGAACCGGTCGAAGGTGCCGCCGCCAATGACCTGCCCGGCGCCGTGCCGGAAGAGGTCAAGGAAGAGCGCTACGCCCGGGTGATGGAGAAGACCGCAGCGATCTCCGCCGCCAAGCTGCAGGCCAAGATCGGCCGCACGCTGGAAGTCATCATCGACGAAGTCGGCGATGAGGGCGCCACAGGGCGTTCCCAGTCCGATGCACCTGAGATCGACGGCGAAGTGTTCCTGCGCGATGCCGGCCATCTCAAGCAGGGCGATATCGTGAAGGTCGAGATCGAGGATGCCGACGATCACGACCTGTACGGCGTGCCGCTCTGAAAGCAGGGATACCTCGTTGGCGCTCGGCCGAACGATGGGTGGATGCCCAATTTTCGGCGCGAGGAAATCGCAGCACCACGACGCTACTTCCGGCCATTGCCCCGATAGTACCACTCGCCCTGCTGGGTGACCCACCGCTATGGCTCGCATGGGCAATCCTGCCGTGGGTAATTTTCTGGTTTGGCTTTGTCGGCTGGCGGGGAATTCGGATGGTCAAAGCGAGCGCGCTCCGATCGGATCGCCTCTATGACCGCAAGACGAAATTCACGCTCGCGAAAGACTATCGCGAAACCGAAAGCGCGACCCGCACACGGCAGCGGCGGAAACAATCGCATAACCCCGAGGCCTAGGTCGCCATCGGTTCGGTATAGCCCCTCCGCGCCTCACCTCCCTATGCTGCCCCCGAACAACGGAGGTCGCATGATCCGTCGCACCCTGCTTCTCGCAGCCGCTTTCCTGTCGCTTTCCGCCGCTGCCGATCCGGCAACGGTCGTGACCCCCGTCGATCCGCTGACCGTTCAGGACGACGATTTCGCGCGGCACCGCGATCCCGCGGAGTGGAAGGGCCTGAAGGTCGAGCGGATCGAATTTCGCGAGGAGCGCGCCCAGTGGCGGTTGTGGCGGATCACCAACACCGCCCGCCCGCGCGGGCCGCTCTGGTTCGTGCCGCACGATAACGAGAATGGCGGGTTCGAGGCGGCTTTGGTCGCGGTGAAACGCTATGGCGGCACCATCGTCGCGGTCGATGCCGGGGTACATGCCGATCATGACGGCCAGCGGTTCAACTATGCGGTGGATTATGGCCGCCCGGTCGATCCCAACCGCAATTTCGACAGCGCCCTGCCCGGCTATGCCCGGATCATCCTGGCATCGCACCGCCCAGCGGATTTCCCGATCATCGCGCTGCACACCAACCAGAAGGGGTTCAACACCGCGGAATCGAACTGCAACAAGTCCGATCCGCCGGGCAACGGCATCATCTCGATCCGCTATTGCGACGATTTCTACACGCCGCATCCCTCGACCACGAAGACCTTCCCCTTCGACGATGACGACAGCGTCGCCTTCGTCACCCACCTGACCGGCCGCGATCCGGCACAGGCATTCTGCTGGGCGCTGACCCGGAACGACTTCAACGTGGTGCAGGAACGTGTGGTGGTCACCGATCGCTCGGCCTCAAACTATGCCGCGCTGCACGGGCTGCACTATCTCAACTTCGAGACCCTCGACAGCGGGCTGACGCCGGCCGCGCTGGAGGATCAGCGCAACCGCCTGACGACGATGATCGACCGCGCGATGGCGCTGTGTGCGCCCGCGATCACGCCGATAGCGCCAAAATAGCGAAGTCTTCCGGGGCAAGCAGGATTGACCTGCCCGCACAGCGGAGACAGTTTCCCGCGCTGAGGGGGAAGCGCACTGTCGGTCAAACTGCCACCGATCGGATTCTGGAGCTATGCGCGTCAGGCCGATGAAGCCTGGGGTAGCAAGCTGAACCACTTGCGCTCGCTCGTCATGTACGAGCTGCAGCAGCAATATGGCCGCCAGAAAGTCAATGTTTTCCAGGATCTTGCCGCGATCTCAGCCGGAGACGACTGGAAACAGCAGATCGTCGCAGCGCTGGAAAACGCCACTTTCCTGATCCCGATTCTCACGCCGTCCTTCCTCGAAAGCGAACATTGCTGCGAGGAGGTCGCGCTCTTCCTTGAGCGCGAGGCCCGGCTGAACGCGCAATATCCCGAACTGAATGGGCGACGGCGGATCTTCCCGATCCTCTACGTCAGCGTCGACCAGATCGATGCGTTCGACCCCAGAATTGCCGCTGAACTGGGCCGGGTGCAGTGGATGGATTTCACCCGGCTTCGTTTCAAGCCGGACGACGGCGAGCAGGTCCGGCTCTCCATCTTCGAATTCGCGGAGAGCATCTGCAAGCTGTTGCAAGTGAGGGTGCCGCCCCCGGAGGAAGTCGCCGAACGCGACCGCAAGGAGGCGAACCGCAAGCGCGCCGAGACCGTCGCGCGCGAACTCGAACGCCTGAAAACCGAGGCCAAGGCGAAAGCCGAAGCTCAGGAAAAGGTGCGTCTGGCAGCAGAAGCGAAGGCGGCCGAAGCTGCGCGGGAACGCGCCAGGGCCAAGGCTCTCGCCGAAGAAGAAGCAAAGGCGCGCGCAAAGGCAGAAGCCAGGGCAAAGGCGGCCGAGGAGGCCAAGGCTCGTGCCGCCGCAGAAGCGAAGGCGCGCGCAGAAGCGGAGGCCAAGGCGCTAGCCGAAACGAAAGCGCGCTTGGCAGCTGCCGAGAAAGCCAAGACGGAAGCGGCGGCAAAGCTACGCGCGGAAGCCGAGGCGGCCGCAAAGGCGAAAGCCGCTGCTGAGCGGGACGAGCACTTGGCGGAACTGCGCGCCAGATGGTACCCGAACTCGGTCAAACAGCCGGTGCCGCTGAAGACCGTTCCCGATACCCGGCCAGCCCCGGTCAGCAAGATACTGACCAAGCCGGCACAGCCGATCGCTGCCCCCGATTTGTCCCCGGGCGGATCATCGCGTCCTCGGGCTAAGGCTGGTGCGAGCGGAAAGGCGATTACACCCGCCTGCGAAGCGATCTGGCCACCCCCCTCGCCTCCTGCCCCTGCCCCTGCCAAGGATAATCCCACTCCGGCGAAAGCGGCGCCGGAACCCGACAAGCCGATGTCGTGCCTGATGCAGGTCGTGGTTGGCTTCCTCGTGATATTCGTTCTCGTCGCCACCTTGCGGGGGTGCCTCCCGTCCGGCGCACCCTCCACCGGCAACGACACGGCCGTGCAGAAGGCCGGGGATGATGGCGCCCCAAGAACAGCCGATGAGACCAGCCTGCTGCAAATGATCCGTGAAGCGGATGAAACGAAAACGAAGAGCATTGCCGCAGCCGCCGAAGGACGGCTGGCAGCCGAGCAAGCCGATCAGGCGGCGACACGAGCGAAGGCAGGTCAGGCGGGATATGGCCACCAAGCCGGATCGACCACCGATAATTCGAAATATGAAGAATATGGCCGCATGACGAACGGAAAACTGAACGGCTATGGCGTACGAACCTGGACCAAGGGAGAGGTCGTGAGGGGAACGTTCAAAGACGGCAAGATCGACGGATACGCCACCATTACGTTTCCGGACGGAGAGCGATACGAAGGAAATATCGTCGACGATAAATTCTCCGGGTACGGCATTGTCTATTCAAGGGACGGCAACAAATTCCACTGTCTTCGCCAGAACAATCTGGCGAATGGATCGTGCTACAACTCCATTGGGAACGAATTCTTCAAAGGCAGGTACAAGAATGGAAAACTGGATGGTCCAGGCATTTCCTTTGAGGAAAGCGGGGCAGCCAGCACCAGTGCAATTTACGAGCAGGAGAAATTTGTCCGCGCCGTAAACTATCGCCCGTGAGGCCGGCCGGCTCCGGTCGGTTAGAAAGGCTCGACCACCTTCTCAAGGTCGATGCGATAGACGCCCATCGCCTTGCGGATCAGGAACGTGATCGCCACGACAGGGATCGCGAACTGGAAAATCCATGGCGAGAGCGGCCCCGCCTGCCCGCCGCCCGCGCCGAAGATCAGGAAATAGAAGGGTGCCACGCCCATCTCGCCGGTGTTCCAGTTGAGCGAGAACGTCACGAACGAAAACAGGCACCCGATCACCCACAGCCATTTCCGGCGAACGTCCGGGGTGCGGATCACCATCACGATTCCCGCGATCGTCGTTACGACCGCCGCCACCATCGTCAGCAGCCAGAAATAATGCAGCGCGCCCTTCCCCTCGAAACTGAAACTCTGCGCGGCGATGGGCGACTGCTCCATCGGATAGGCGCGGAACCCCGCGACGGTCGTCCGGCCCGGTGACGTCTGCAGGGTGATCTGCACGATCGCCCAGCGATCACCACTGCCCATCTCGTAATTGAAGCTCTTGAGCGTCGTGGTAACACCATCAGCGGTGTGAGAATTGGCGGCGACAGTTTGCAACCGCGGTTCACCCGGCGGAATCATGCCACGCACCTGATCGTATATCTCAGGGGTCACTTCCTCACGCAACTCGGACCGCGACATCGCGTCTACAGCACCGAAATTACCGGATTGAAGGGCCTTCAGGCTGCGGAGGGACAATGCGCGCTCCTCCGGCGTGCTCAGCTTCTCGATCCAGTCTTCCTTGGAGCAGGCGCTCAACCCGATGAGCATCATCATCAAAATCAGGATCGTTTGCCGCATTGTATCGCCCCTTTGCGCCGCCCCTGACGCAGGGCGATCCTATCAACGGGCCAGCCGCGTGCAAACGCGGCTGTGCGATCCGCCCGGCAGCTTCGTTCAGCGCGGCACGGTAGCCAGCGCGCCTTCCAGCGCTGCCATCGGCCGCGACCATGGCCCGGCGCCGTCGCGGAAATGCTCCAGCGCCATCAGGTAGATCGCCTCGGCCACCGCGCGGGGCGACGTCGCGACGCCCTCGAACTCGGGGTCCATCGGTTCGCCGCGATGGTCGTCAGGGCGGATGCGGATCGCGCAGCCATGATGGTGGACCGGATCACCCGCCGCATCCACGTCCATCCGGACCACGATCTCCTCGAACTCGACAAAGGTCAGGTCCGGTTCGGCATTGCAGAACATCTCGGCCTTGCGCTGACCCGCCACCAGCAACAGCGCACAACGCAGCAGGTCGCCCATCGGATCGGTCATGTAACCGCCGCCGAACTCGCCCTGCTTCTCGCCGACCCACACGGTGATGCCGTACCAGCCATAGCCGTCGATCTCGTAGCGCAGCCGCACCGGCTGGCCGTCGCCAAGCCCGGAGTCCCACGGCTCCCACTTCCGCGCAGGTTGCACCTCGTCGGGAATGGCGCTGTCCCGGATATCCAGCCGTGCCGGCTGCGGTACCCAGCTTCGCTCGGCATCGAGCAACCGGGCATGCACCGCGTCGACCTGCGCAATCGCGTGCTCGAACGCGCCATCCCACAGCGCGAAACTGAGCGTCTGGTTCACCCGCCAGCGTTCGAACCACAATTCCCCGCGCAGCGATCCTTCGTCCGATCGTTGCAGCGTCAGCCGCATGCTGCTGCCGCTCGACGAAAGCACAACATCGTGCCGCAGCTTGCGCACGAAATCGCGAAACGCGCGGAAGAAGGCGATCAGGTCGGGCCGCTTCACCATCGGGCCATTGGCGTCGAGCAGCTTCTCGTAGCCGGTGCCCACCCGTATCGCGAGATCGATCCACGGCCAGCTATGCCCCTTGCCGCTGCCCACCCAGATCGCGAGCGGACCGATCTCGATATCGGGGTCCAGCGTCTTCCGGCGTTCCAGTGCGTCGCTCAAACCTGCGCCTTTCCCGATTGAGGGGCTAGGCGCGGGCCGCCTGCGCTCCTAAATCACCTCAATGTCCGATCTCAACTCGCTGATCCAGCCCGATCGCGGCCAAGCCGCGCGCACCATCCACCTTATCGACGCAAAGGGCTGGGACGCTTGGCTCAATGCCCAGCCGCCGCGCGTGCGCACCGCGGTTGCCGCGCAGAAGCTTGCGCCCACCCCCTATACCAGCGCTACCCTGCCCGGCGATGGTCCGGAGGACTGGTCGGTCGTCTCGGTGGTCGCCAATGTCGACAAGCTGTCGCCCTGGTGCCTCGCCCGCCTTTCGGAAACGCTGCCCGAGGGCAGCTACCGCGTCGAAGGCGGCGAGCCCGGCCCGGCGCTCTATGGCTGGCTGTGCGCCCAGTACAAGTTCGACCGCTACAAGAAGAAGGACGACAAGGCTCAGGGTCCGCGCGTGCTGCTGACCGGCGATCCCGCGCGGATCGACGAAGCGGTGCGCCTCGCCAAGGTCACCTACAAGCTGCGCGACTGGATCAACACCGGCGCGAACGATTTCGGCCCCGCCGATGTCGAAGCCGCCGCGGCCGAGATCGCCAAGACCTATGGCGCCACGCTCACCGTCACCAAGGGTGCGGAGATCGAGAAGGGCTATGGGATGATCTGGGCGGTCGGCAAGGCTGCCGGCAAGGGCCGCGACCCGCGCCTGATCGAAATCGAATGGGGTAATCCCGATCACCCGCGCGTAGCCATTGTCGGCAAGGGCGTGTGCTTCGATTCGGGCGGCCTCGACATCAAACCGGCCTCGGGCATGCGCCTGATGAAAAAGGATATGGGCGGCGCGGCGCACGCGCTCGCCATTGCCGAGCTGGTGATGAGCGCGCGCCTGCCGATCCGCCTGCACATGCTGGTTCCCGCGGTCGAGAATTCGATCAACGGCGAGGCGACGCGTCCCGGCGACGTGATGCGCTCGCGCAAGGGCACTACGGTCGAGAACAGCAACACCGACGCCGAGGGCCGCCTGATCCTGGGCGACGCCTTCACCAAGGCGGGCGAGAACAGCCCCGAGCTGATGATCAACTTCGCCACGCTGACAGGTGCTGCGCGTGTAGCGCTGGGCACCGATCTGCAGGCCCTGTTCTCGAACAACGACACGCTGGCCAGCGAGATCCTCGCGGCGGGCGAGACCGAAGCCGATCCGATCTGGCGCCTGCCGCTCTATGATCCGTACAAGGACATGCTGAAGTCCGACGTGGCCGACATGGTCAACGCCGCCGAGGCTCCCTGGGGCGGCGCGCTGACCGCGGCGTTGTTCCTGAAAGAGTTCGTGCCGGACAAGGCCGAATGGGCGCATCTCGACATCTTCTGCTGGCAGGGTTCGCCCAAGCCGGGCCGTCCCAAGGGCGCCGATGCGGCGGGCCTGCGCGCGGTGTGGAAGGTGCTGAAGGACCGCTACGCCGGGTGACCCGCGTCGCATCCGGGCTGCCCGGGTTCGCGGCATCGATCGCGGCCTATGAAGCCTGGATGCGCGAGCAACTGGGCGACACGCTCGTCGCGAAAGAGCTGAAGCGCAAGCATGAGCGGATGCGGTCGCATCCCTTCCTGTTCCTGCGCGCGACCTGCTGGCGCTGGGCCGAAGCCGCGCCTTCGCTTTGCCCCGAACTGATGGATGCGCCCGTCGCGCCATCGGTGGGCGATGCGCATGCCGGCAATTTCGGGCTGTGGCGCGATGCCGGGGCGCGGCTCGTGTGGGGCGTCAACGATTTCGACGAAGCTGCGCGGCTGCCCTGGTGCCTCGATCTGGTGCGGCTGTGCGCCAGCGTCATTCTCGCCGTGCCGAAACCCGGCCCGCGTGCCGTGGCCGATGCCATCCTCGCCGGATATGCCGAAGCATTGGCCGCACCACGCCCGTTCGTGCTTGAGCGCGACCATCTCTGGCTGCGTGACGCCTTCGCCGCCAGCGACGTCCAGCGCGCCGAATTCTGGACCGAAATCGAGACGGCGAAACCCGCGCGCCACGTCCCCGAACCCTATCGTCAGGCGCTGATCGATGCCCTCCCCGAACCCGGCCTGATCCCCCATATCGCCGCGCGCGAAGCCGGGGCCGGCAGCCTGGGCCGCCCGCGCTATGTCGCGTCGTGCGAGCATCGCGGCGGTCCGCTGGCGATCGAGGTCAAAGGCGTGCTGCCCTCCTGCTGGATCGACGGGCGCGAGGAAGGGCTTGCCGCCCGCATCGTCGCCGGCCGCTTCCGCTCGCCCGATCCGGCCTTCCATTATCACGACACCTATGTCCTGCGCCGCCTCGCGCCCAACAGCCGCAAGCTGAACTTCACCGATGTCGGCGTGACGCTGCGCAAGCGGCTGATCCACGCGATGGGCGCCGATCTGGCCGGCATCCATGCCGAAAGCGACATCTTGCAGGCTGCGATCCACGCCGATCTCGCCGCGAGGCCGCGCCGCTGGCTTGCAGACGCAGCCATCCGCGTCGCCGATTGGACCAACGCGGAATATCAGCTTTACCGCTAGTCGTGCTCCACCCCGTCGCCGGTGATTTCGACCCACGGATGCTTGCGGCTCTCATACACCGAGAAGGTCGGCGTATAGCATCCCGGCTCGGCGAAATTGCCCAGCGGCACCGCGATCGTCTCCGGATAGGGTTCGTTGACGAACCAGCCGGTCGATCCGCATTCAGGGCAGAAATGGTGGAACGATCGCCCGCCGCTGTCGCCGCTGATGGTCCAGACGCGCGTCTCGCCGCTGGTCTTCACGCGCTCCACCGGAAAGCGCGCCTGCGCCGCGAAAGCGCTGCCGCTGCGCCGCTGGCAGTTGAGGCAATGGCAAACCGACACACGAACCGGCTCGCCTTCGCATGTGACGCTCACCGCGCCGCACCGGCACGTCGCTGTCTTGCTCGCCATCCGAACTTCTCCCTCCAATTCACGCGAAATCGCCTCGCCCCGTATCGTAACGGTTTCATGTCGCGTTTCGCCAGAATCTTGATCGATAGCCGCGCGGCGCGGCGCGATGCCTCGCCCCCCGGCATGCGCTGGCGCGCCCTCGCCTTTCATGCAATGCAGTGCAGATGGGGCAAAAGGGGACTGAAGCGGCGCCTGCCGCTGCCGGGGAACGTGTGGTCCTGCTGGACGCACTGCGTGGGTTCGCGCTGTTCGGCATATTGCTCGCCAATATCGGATACTGGTCGGGCTGGAGCTTCCTCGACGAGGCCCGGCGGATCGCGCTGGCCGGGAAGGCACAGGTCGATATCGAGCATCTGCTTCACATGACGCTGATCGACGGCAAGTTCTACACGATCTTCTCGCTGCTGTTCGGTCTCGGCTTCGCGCTCCAGCTCTCGCGGCTCGAGGCGCGCGGGGCGGACGGCATCCGCATCTTCCGCCGCCGACTGCTGGTGCTGCTGGCGATCGGTCTGGTCCATCTCTGCCTGATCTGGGACGGCGATATCCTGACGCTCTACGCACTGCTCGGCCTGCTGCTGCCATTCGTGCGCCACTGGAGCGAACGGCGGACGCTGATCGTCGCGGTGCTGCTGCTCCTGTCCCCGCTGATCGGCGTGCCATTGTTCAAGGCGATCGGCTTCGCGCCGCATGATTGGTTCTACGGCCGAGGCATCGATGCCGCGACGCGGGGCGGGCTGGCAATGGGCGGCGAGGTCGACTGGCTGCTGCGCACCGACTGGCAATCGCGGCTGATCTGGTGCGAGACCGGTGTGCATTTCCGTATCGGCTATCTGCTCGAAAGCTGGCGGCTGCCCAAGGTGCTGGGGATCATGATGATCGGCGCGATGCTCGGCCGGCGCCTCGTCGAGGGGCGATTGATCGAGGACCGCGAACTGATGCGCCGCGTGCTGATCTGGGGCCTCGCCATCGGCCTGCCCTTCAGCCTGGCCTATGCGATTGCGCATACCGGCCAGGACAACCCGCTTCCGGTACTCGGTACCGCGCCGCTGGGCTTCGCTTATGCCGTGGGCTTCGTGCTGCTCTGGCCCCGCGCACCATGGCTCCGCATCTTCGCCGCACCGGGACGGATGGCGCTGACCAACTATCTGATGCACTCGCTGCTCGGATCGCTGATCTTCTTCGGCTTCGGCTTCGGGCTGGTCGGCAAGTTCGAGCCATGGGCGATCTATCTGATCGCGGTCGCCATCTTCGCGTTCCAGATCCTGTTCTCGACCCTATGGCTCAAGCGGTTCGATCAGGGACCGATGGAATGGCTGTGGCGCCTCGGGACCTATGGCCGCCGCCGCGCGTAGAGGGTCCATGTCCGGCGCGAAGCACCCCACCCTCACGCTGATCGCCTGTATCCTCGCTTCCAGCCTGGCGTTCATCGATGGATCGGTGACCAACGTCGCCCTGCCCGCGATCGGCAAGGATCTCGGCGCGACGCCTGCCGAACTGCAATGGACGATCAACGCCTATCTGCTCCCGCTCTCCGCCCTGCTGCTGCTCGGCGGCGCGGCGGGGGATCATTTCGGGCGGCGCAGGCTGCTGATCGCCGGGATCGGCCTGTTCGCACTCGCATCGGTGCTGTGCGCCATCGCCTCGGACCTGACCCTGCTGCTCGCTGCCCGCGCCTTGCAAGGGATCGGCGCAGCGATCCTGCTGCCGAACAGCCTCGCGACCCTCGGCCACGCCTTCACCGGTGAAGCCCGCGGCAAAGCCATCGGCACCTGGGCAGCGGCCGGTGCCGTGGCAGGCGCAGTCGGCCCGCCGCTCGGCGGCTGGCTGGTCGACAGTGTCGGCTGGCGCTCGATCTTCTTCGTCAACATTCCCGTCGCCCTGCTCGCGATGGGGATCGCGTGGCGCTATGCCGAGGAAAGCATCGCGGGCGAACTGCCGCTCGACTGGCCCGGCGCGGCCACCGCCACCGTATCGCTGGGCGCCGTCACCTGGGGCCTGACGATCTGGTCGAGCCATGGCACCGCCGACATGGAAAGCATCGCCGCCATCGCCATCGGCCTGCTGCTCGCTTTGCTGTTCGTCCGGATCGAGCATCGGCGCGGCGACCGGGCGATGATGCCGCTCGAACTGTTCGGATCGCGCGCCTTTGCCGGGCTGACGATCCTCACCTTCCTGCTCTACGGTGCGCTGGGCGGGGTACTCCTCCTCCTGCCCTATGTGCTGATCGAGGCAAGCGGCTATTCGGCGCTCGACGCCGGCCTCGCCCTGCTGCCCTTGCCGCTCGGCATGGCCATCGCCTCGCGCATCACCGGCGGCCTCACCACCCGGCTCGGCCCGCGCCTGCCGCTCGGTTTCGGCTCGCTGATCGTCGCGGCGGGCTTCGCGCTGCTGATGCTGGTCGAGGCGGATGCGAATTACTGGGCGGCGGTGTTCCCCGGCACGCTGGTGATCGCCATCGGCATGTCGTGCGTCGCTGCACCGCTCACCACCGCAGTGCTGGCCTCGGTCGACGATCGCCACACCGGTACCGCCTCGGGCTTCAACAGCGCGGTGGCGCGCACCGGCGGGCTGATCGCCACGGCCATCGCAGGCGCAGTGATCGCGGCGGCGGGCGCAGCGCTGATCGCTGCGTTCCACGCCGCCGCATTGGTCGGTGCCACGCTCGCCGCCTTGTCCGGCGCAGCGGCGTTCCTCACCCTTGGCGAAGTGAAGCCGCCGCCTCGATGATCGGCACGAACTTCTCGGCGGTCAGGCTCGCGCCGCCGACCAGCGCGCCATCGACATTGTCCACCGCCAGGATCGCAGCCGCATTCGCGCCGGTCACCGATCCGCCATAGAGGATACGGATCCCGTCGGCCGCATCGCCGACCATCTGGCGCAGCTTGGCCCGCGCGATTGCGTGGATCGCCGCGATATCCTCCAGCGTCGGGGTCTTGCCCGTACCGATTGCCCAGCGCGGTTCATAGGCGATGGTCAGCCAGTCGCCCGAGGCGCCATCGGGCAGCGACTTCTCAATCTGCGACTGCACGATCCGCTCGGCGCGGCCCGCATCACGTTCGGCATCGGTCTCGCCGCAGCACAGGATCACCTTCAGCCCACCACGATGCGCCGCCGCCGATTTGGCCCAGGCGTCATGGCTGGTCTCATGCTGGTCGCCGCGCCGCTCGCTATGGCCGACAATGGTCAGCGTCGCGCCGATCTCGGTCAGCATCGCCGCCGAGATACAGCCGGTATGCGCGCCCTTGTCGTTCTCGTGCAGGTCCTGCGCGCCGATCGGCAGCCCGGCGCCGACGCCCGCCGCAGCCTCGATCAGCGTGAACGGCACGCACAGCGCCACATCAACGTCCGGATTCGCCCGCGCCGCCGCGGCGATCTCCGCAACCTGGGGCAGATCGCCCTTCATCCCGTGCATCTTCCAGTTGCCGGCTACCAGCTTGCGGCGCATTCTCGTCTCCCCAGATTCCGATGTCTGTCCAGTTCGGACAATCCGATAGCGAGCAAGCGCGCGCACGCAAGCTTGAAGGGCGCGCCACACACCCCTAAAGCACCCCCAACACTATCGAACGATCGGCCCCCAATGCTCAGTTTCTTTCGTAACTTCACCAAGTCGCGCGTCGGCATCATTGTCGTGTTCCTGGTGCTCGGCGTCATCGCCGTCGCCTTCGCGCTGGGCGACGTCACCGGCCTGCGCTCGGCCGGCGGTCCCAACGCCGTGCTGGTCAAGGTCGGCAAGCAGACGATCACCGAAGCCGATCTGCGTGAGACGATCGATCGCTGGATGACCGAGCAGCGCAATCGCGGCGCCGTGATCACGATGGAGGATTTCCTCGCGCGCGATGGCGTCAACGCCATTCTCAACGAGATGATCGTGGCCCGTGCCGTTCAGGAATATGGCATCGATGCCGGCATGTTCGTCGATCGCAAGACGATCGATTCTGAAATCGCCAACGATCCCGCCTTCCACGGCATCGACGGCCGCTTCGATCAGCAGAAGTACGAAGCGCTGCTGAGCCAGCGCCGCATGTCGCCGGCCCGCCTCCATGCCGAGATTTCGCAGAACACCTATGGCCGCTGGCTGCTCGATCGTCCGGGCCGCCCGTCCTATGTGCCCAACGGCATCGTGGCGCCCTATGCATCGCGCGGTCTCGAGCGCCGTCAAGGCCAGGCCACGCTGATCCGCCTCGTTGACATGGACGTCGGCCCCGCGCCGGACGAGAAGACGCTCACCGCCTTCTACAACCAGCATCGCGCCAGCTATATGGTGCCGGAACGCCGCGTGATCCGTTACGCGATCGTCCGCCCGGATCAGTTCAAGGCCAGCGCCGCAGCGACCGATGCCGAGATCGCCGATGCCTTCGCCAAGTCCGGCCCGCGCTTCGCCGCGACCGAGAAGCGCACGATCAGCCAGATCGTGCTGACCGATCAGGCGACCGCGAACGCCGTCGCCGCCGAAGTGAAGGCCGGCAAGACGATTGCCGACATCGCCGCCGCTCGCGGCCTTCAGCCGACCAAGTTCGACGCCATCGAAAAGACCGCGCTCACCACCCAGAGCAATGCCGCCGTCGCCAACGCCGCCTTCGGCGCGGCACAGGGCGCCGTGGTCGGCCCGGTCCGCTCGCCGTTCGGCTGGGCGGTGCTCAAGGTCGAGAAGGTCGACGTGATCCCGGCCAAGACGCTGGAGCAGGCCCGCCCGGATCTCGCCAAGGAGATCGAGGCGCGCAAGACCGTGGCCGCGCTGGTCGCCCAGCGTCAGGCGATTGAGGATTCGATCGGCAACGAAGACACGTTCGACGAAATGGCCGCCAAGGCGAAGGTACAGGCTCAGTCCACCCCTGCGCTCACCATCGCCGGCATCAATCCCGACGACGCCAATTCGAAGCCCGATGCCGCGCTCCTGCCGATCGTGCAGGCCGGTTTCGCCGCCGATGCCGACAGCCAGGAGCCGCAACTGGTTCCGCTGGATCAGGAAGGCAGCTTCGCCGTGCTGGTCGTCGGCAAGGTGACCCAGCCGACCCCGCGTCCCTTCGCCAGCATCCGCGACGATGTCCGCCGCGACTATCAGCACGATGTGGCGATGAAGCAGGCCCGCAACGCGGCGCAGAAGCTGATCGCCGAGCTGAAGAAGGGCACGCCGATGCCCGAGGCGATCCGCAAGGCCGGGATCAAGGCCCTGCCGCCGCGCGACTTCAACCTGGCCTATGCCGATCTGAACAAGGATACGCCGCGTCAGGTGCGTCTGGCCTTCTCGATCGCGCCCAAGTCCGCACGCCTGATCGAAAGCCCGGAGGGCAATGGCTTCTTCGTCGTCTATGTCAGCTCGGTCGAGCAGCATGACGCGTCGGGCAATGCCGCGCTGATGAACGGCCGCCGCACCGAACTGGGCCAGTCCAGCTATGGCGAACAGGCGATGCAGTTCATCCAGGCGATGCAGAAGCATGTGAAGGTGACCCGCGACGAAGCCGCGATCACCCGTTTCCGCGCCCAGCTCTCGGGCCAGGGCACGTCGGGCCAGTAAGCCGGTGACCGAAGGGATCGAAGCCGCCCGGGCCGCACTCGGTGCCGGGCGGCCAGCCCTGCTCTGGCGGCGCATGGTCGCCGATACCGAGACGCCGGTTGCCGCCGCGCTCAAGCTGATCGAGCCGGGCCGCGGCGATTTCCTGCTCGAATCGGTCGAGGGTGGATCGGTCCGCGGACGCCACAGCCTGATCGGCCTCGCCCCCGATCTCGTCTTCCGCGCCACCGGCAACGAAGCCGCGATCAACCCGCACTGGCTGACCGACCGCGAAGCCTTCGCGCCCAGCGCCGCGCCGACGATCGATGCGCTGCGCGATCTGGTCGCAGGCTGCCGCATGGACGTGCCCGCGGAACTGCCGCGCGCGCTCGCCTGCCTCGTCGGCTATTTCAGCTACGAGACGATCGGGCTGGTCGAGAAACTGCCGCGCCCGCCCGCGAATCCGGTCGGCGTACCGGACATGATCTTCGTGCGCCCTACCGTGATCCTGATCTTCGACCGGCTGGCCGATACGCTGTTCCTCGTCGCCCCGGTCTGGCCCGGCGACAACAGCGAAGCCGCGCTGACCACCGCTGCCGAACGGATCGACGCCACCGCCGCCCGCCTCGCCACCGCGCCGCTACCGGCTCCGGTCCGCGCCGATCCCGGCGAGGTCGCGCTCACGCCGGTGCTGCCCGAGGGCCGCTATGGCGCAATGGTCGACGCGGCAAAGGATTACATCGCGGCGGGCGACATCTTTCAGGTGGTGCTGGCGCAGCGCTTCACCACGCCCTTCGCGCTGCCGCCGTTCGAGCTCTACCGCTCGCTGCGCCGGATCAATCCGTCGCCCTTCCTCTACCATCTCGATCTGCCCGGCTTTTCGCTGACCGGCTCCTCGCCCGAAATCCTGGTCCGTGCGCGCGACGGCGAAGTCACGATCCGCCCGATCGCCGGCACCCGCCCACGCGGCAAGACCGCCGCCGAGGACGAAGCCAATCGCGCCAGCCTGCTCGCCGATCCCAAGGAGTGCGCCGAGCATCTGATGCTGCTCGATCTCGGCCGCAACGATGTCGGCCGCGTGGCCGAGGCGGGCAGCGTGCGGGTGACCGACAGCTACACCGTCGAATTCTACAGCCACGTCATGCACATCGTGTCGAACGTGGTCGGCCAGCTCGCACCGGGCAAAGACGCCATCGATGCGCTGTTCGCGGGCTTCCCCGCGGGCACCGTCAGCGGCGCACCCAAGGTCCGCGCGTGCGAGATCATTGCCGAGCTCGAATCCGAAACGCGCGGCCCCTATGCGGGCGGCGTCGGCTATTTCTCGCCCGACGGATCGATGGATTCGTGCATCGTCCTGCGCACTGCGCTGGTGAAGGACGCCGTGATGCATGTGCAGGCAGGCGCGGGCATCGTCGCGGATTCGGACCCGGCCTATGAACAGCGCGAATGCGAAGCCAAGGCCGGCGCCCTCTTCGCCGCCGCGCGCGAAGCCGTCGCGCGGGCAAGCGAAGCCGGGTTCGGGCAGTAGCCGCCTTTCACTCAATAATATTGCCCTCCCCAGCGAAGGCTGGGGTCCAGTTGCACAGGTAGTTGCAACGAAGGGCAACGCTCTCCAACCAACGTCTCGCAACTGGGCCCCAGCCTTCGCTGGGGAAGGGAAGTTGCTGAAACGGAAGCGGTAGCTAGAACATCAATTCTCGGGCGCCATCTCGCGATTGCGCTTGGTCTCTGCTTCCAGCCGGTCCTGATACCAGGCGCGGATCATCTGGCGGGTACAGCCGCTCTGGCCGCCCGTTCCGATCGGCGAGCAGCTGTTGGGCAGGCCAGCGCGATTGACTTCCTCGACCACTTCCATGCGCCGCGACCAGCTCTGCGCCGCCGGGCCCTCGGCCGGCTGGTTCCGGAAACGCTTGGGGATGCGATAGGGCGAATCGCCGCCGCTCGCGCACACCACGATCTCGTCCGGATCGGTCGCGGGCGGGCATTTCTCGTCCCCGAAGGTGATGACGCTGCGGACGCGCTTGGGCGGCCCCTCCTGCGCATCCTGCGCCATTGCGGGCATCGCGATCAGGATCAGCGGGGCGGCGAAAAGAAACTTGGCGAACATGTAACCTCCAGTACCGGCCCCGTAACAACGCCCCTGCGCCGGCACGGTTGCCGTGGTACTATGGCCGCAATGCGGCTTGTTTCGGGGATCACACTGATTAAGTCGGGCGGATGACGATGTTCGCCCGGCTGGCCCTTGCCGCCGCCCTTCTTACCCTCGCCGCCTGCGGTGCACCGACCAGCCGGAACGGCATCGATGCGGCGTGCGAGAAGATCGAATTCGAAAGCAGCGAGTTCACCGTCTGTCATGCCCAGCCCGGCAAGCACGACCTGCTGCTCGTCAACAATGGCGAGAACGGCAAGCCGATGCGCAACTTCGATTCGCTCGACAAGCGGCTGGGCGACCGCTTCGCGCGCGTCGCCTTCGCGATGAATGCCGGCATGTATGATCCCAAGGGCCACCCGATCGGCTATTATGTCGAGGATGGCGCCGAACAGGCCCCGCTCAATCGCCGCGAAGGCCCCGGCAATTTCCACCTGAAACCCAATGGCGTCTTCTATGGCGATGCGAGCGGCTGGCACGTTGCCACCACCGAACAGTTCGCCGCGGGCAAGCCCGATCATGTCCGCTTCGCCACCCAGTCCGGCCCGATGCTGCTGATCGGCGGCAAGCTCCATCCGCAGATTTCGGAAAATGGCGTTTCGCTCCAGATCCGCAACGGCGTCGGCGTGTCCGCGGACGGCAGCGCATGGTTCGCGATCAGCGACGAGCCGGTCTCGTTCGGCCGCTTCGCCCGCCTGTTCCGCGATAGGCTGAAGGCGCCCGACGCGCTCTATCTCGACGGCGCGGTCTCGCGACTGTGGGATCCCGTAGCGCAGCGCAAGGACGGCGGGCCGGAGATCGGCCCGATTGTGGTAGCGCTGCAAAGGAAATAGGCTGGCGGCATGACCCGCCTCCTCGCGCTGCTCGCCCTCCTGTTCGCCGCCCTGCCCGCCGCGGCCCAGCCCTGGCCCACGAAGGAAGGCGATTTCGTCATCCGCGATTTCCGCTTCCGCACCGGCGAGACCCTGCCCGAGCTGCGCATCCACTACACCACGCTCGGCACACCGCATCGGGGCAAGGATGGCAAGATCGACAATGCGGTGATGGTGCTTCACGGCACCGGCGGCACCGGAAAGCAGTTCCTCGTCCCGCAATTCGCCGACGAACTCTATGGCCCCGGCGCGCCGCTCGACATCACCAAATACTACGTCATCCTGCCCGACAATATCGGCCACGGCATGTCGTCCCGGCCGAGTGATGGCCTGCGCATGGGCTTCCCGAAATACGACTATGACGACATGGTCGAGGCCCAGCGCCGCCTCCTCGTCGACGGGCTGGGAGTGGACAGCCTCCAGCTGATCCTCGGCACCTCGATGGGCTGCATGCACGCCTTCATGTGGGGCACCGAGCATCCCGGCTTCGCAAAGCGGCTCGCCCCCTTCGCCTGCCAGCCGGTCGAGATCGCTGGCCGCAACCGCATGTGGCGCAAGATGATCCTCGACGCGATCCAGGCAGATCCCGTGTGGAACGGCGGCAATTACACTGCCCAGCCGCCGAACGGCCTGCGCACCGCTGCCTATCTGTCGGTGATCGCAGGCGGCAATCCGGTCGCGCTGCAAGCCAATTTCCCGACCCGCGCCAAGGCCGAGGAAGCGCTCGCCGCCGCATTCGCCAGCCGCGGCGCGGGCGTCGATGCCAACAATGCCCTCTATTATTACGACGCCTCGCGCACCTACGATCCCTCGCCCGGCCTCGAGCGGATCACCGTCCCGGTGCTGTGGATCAACTCGGCGGACGATTTCATCAACCCGCCCGAACTCGGCATCGCCGAACGCGAAGTGAAGCGCATGCCCCGCGCCCGCTTCATCCTGATCCCCGCCAGCGCCGAGACCAAGGGCCACGGCACCCACACCTGGGCGAAGTTCTGGAAGGCCGAACTGGCCGAGCTTCTGGCGACCAACCCCTGACCCCCATCGTCACCCCAGCGAAAGCTGGGGTCTCAGGCGGCAAGCGCGCGTTCCGGGGCACGAGATCCCAGCTTTCGCTGGGATGACGCACAAGCTAAGGGCATCGCCCATGATCCTCGTCATCGACAATTACGACAGCTTCACCTGGAACCTGGTCCATTACCTGATGGAGCTGGGCGCCGAGGTGAAGGTGGTGCGCAACGACGCGCTCACGGCGCAGGATGCGATCGCCAGCAATGCGCAGGCCTTCCTGATCTCGCCCGGCCCCTGCACGCCCAACGAAGCCGGGATCAGCCTCGATCTGGTCGCCGCCTGCGCCGAACTGAAGAAGCCGTTGCTCGGCGTCTGTCTCGGCCATCAGTCGATCGGCCAGCATTTCGGCGGCAACGTGGTCCGCGGCGGGCTGATGCACGGCAAGACCTGCCCGGTCGAGCATGACGGCACCGGCCTGTTCGCCGGCCTCCCCTCGCCCTTCACCGCGACCCGCTATCACTCGCTGATCGTCACCGACATCCCCGAGGACCTGGTGGTCAACGCCACCGCCAGCGACGCATCGGTGATGGGGTTCCGCCACCGCGAACTGCCGATCCACGGCGTCCAGTTCCACCCGGAAAGCATCGCCACCGAACATGGTCATGCCATGCTGGCGAACTTCATGCGCGTTGCTGGGATCGAGGCGAAGACGCTGGCCTGATCCGGTCAGCGGGTCAGGCTGACCGGCACCACCGCATAGCTCGCCATCGGCTTGCCGTCCGCGCCCAGCGGCGCCCGGAATGTCGCGCGCTTCATCGCGATCGCACAGGCCGGATCGCCGATCCGCGGATCGGTCGTGTTCACTGCCTTGCAGGTGCCCGGCGCACCCTCCGGTGTGGTCGTGACGAGCAGCACCGCCTTCCCGCTGGCCACCCCACGCGGCAGGATCGCGCGCCCGTCCTCGGGCCGGAACCAGTTCTGCGGCGATCCCGCCAGTCCGGCCAGCTTGCCATCGCGCCACAATGCAGGGTCTGCGCCCCAGCCCGTCAGCAGATCGCTCGTGCACCCCTCCAGCGCAGTCTGCGCCGCACCGAAGCCCTCGGTCGACAGGTCGAGCGACGGACCGATCTTCACCGTTTCCGCCGACGCCAGATTCCAGATCAGCTCCCGCGTCGGAAACAGCTTCACCAGCCGCAACTTCGGGTCCGCAACCTCGAACGCGCCATAACCCGTCTCGGCGCTGCCCGCCGGAGACCAGCGCAGGGCGATCTTGCCGCGCCCATCGGGCAGCAATGCCTTCGGCGCGGTCACGAACATCGTCGTGTTGCTGCCGGTGAGCCATGTCTCGAACCCGACCGTGACGGCGGTGCCGCCCGCATCGCGGCGCACTGCCCGGCATCCCGCCTCATGCTCCTCCAGCTCCCATGAACCAGCGGGTTTCAGCATCGGCGGCGGGGTCTGCACAGCAAGCAGGGCAGTAAAGAGCGTCAGTATCGTCATCGGCACATCGTCCGCGACCGCCTTGCCCCGGTCAAGCGGTCTGCGCGAGACTCAGCACATTGCCGTCCGGATCGGCGAAAAAGGCCACCTTGGTCCCATCGGGCGAGGTCCACACCCCGTCCGCGCCCTGACCCAGACCCTCATAGATGGTGAAGGTGACGCCCTTCGCGACCAATGCCTTCACAGCCTCGCCCATGTCCGGGACGTTCCATCCCAGCATCGGGTGCGGCCGCGCGGTATAGTCAGGCAGCGCCGTCATGCGGATCAGCGCGCTCCCCATGTCGAGGAAGTCGCCATAGGCATCGCTGCTCTTGAGCGGAAAGCCCAGCACGTCGCGATAGAAAGTCAAAGCCCGCTCACGCTCGGCAACATTGACGAACACCACCGGCACTGCCTCACCCAGCTTCATTGCATTCACTCCCTTGTGATGCCCGCTGGCTAACGCAGCCCGCCTGCCGCGCGCCATCGCCCACATGGGTGATTTCGCACATTTTGCGACAATATTGCCGGTTCGTTGCAATCCCCCGGCGACGTTCGACGCCCATTCGTCTCCCATCGCCCGATCCCGGGCGCCCTGTGGAGATTGCAATGAATCCGAAACTGAAGCTGGCAGGCGCCGCGCTGGGTGGCGTCGTCGTCACCCTTGTGGTGGGCTGCATCGCCTCTGTCAGCATGGACAAGGGCCTTGGCCCGTTCCGCGGTATCGATGCCGATAATGACGGTCTGATCACCCGCGCCGAATGGCTCCAGACTGCCGGCACGCGCTTCGACGCGCTCGACGCGAACAAGGATGGCAAGCTGGTGGTCGGTGAGATCCCGGCGGCGCCGCGCCGCGGACCGGGTGGTCATCGCCATGGCCATGGCGGACCGGACGACTGGGGCCGCGGCGCGCCGCCGCCTGAAGCTCAGCCGGCGCCCGCCGCTCCGGCACCTGCTGCTCCGGCACCGGCCCCCGCGGCCGCGCCGGTCTCGAACACGAACTGATCGCCCCGCCGGGTCGCTCCGCCTTTGGAACCGGAGCGACCCGAACGGCCAAGCAATCCTTTCTCGACTCATCCCGCCGGGAACGGGATAGAGGCCGCGTGACCCGTTTCTCGATCCTTCCCGATCCATCCTCGCCGCTCGCCCGCGAAACCGCGGCGCAGGCCTTTGCCGATCTGCTCGATGGCGGCGTCGCCGAAGCCGAGATCGAGGCGTTCCTGATCGCCCTCAGCGACCGTGGCGAGACCAGCATCGAAATCGCCGAGGCTGCCCGCGCCATGCGCGCCCGGCTGATCCCGATCACCGCCCCCGAAGGCGCCATCGACGTCTGCGGCACCGGTGGCGACGGGCATCACACACTCAACGTCTCCACCGCCGTCAGCCTGGTCGTGGCGGCTGCCGGCGTGCCGGTCGCCAAGCATGGCAACCGCGCCGCCTCGTCCAAGGCGGGCGCCGCCGACACGCTCGAAGCGCTGGGCCTGAACCTTGATCGCGCCGCCGCGCGTGCCGAGGAATCGCTCCACGATCTCGGCATCGCCTTCCTCTTCGCCCAGCATCACCACCCGGCGATGGCGCGGATCGGCCCGATCCGCCGCCGCATCGGCCGCCGCACCATCTTCAACCTGATGGGTCCGCTGGCGAACCCCGCCCATGTCACCCGCCAGCTGATCGGCATCGCCCGCCCCGACTATGCCCCGGTCTATGCCGAGGCACTCGCCCAGCTCGGCACGCACAGCGCCGCAGTGATCTCCGGCGACGAAGGGCTGGACGAACTCTCCACCGAAGGCGCCAGCGTCGCGGTCAATGTCGGCACCGCCAGCCTGCCCACGCGCATCGTGCCCGAGGACGCCGGCCTGCCCCGCCATCCGCTCAGCGCGATCCGCGGCGGCGATCCGATGGAGAACGCGCTGGCGCTACGCCGCCTGCTGCAAGGCGAGAAATCCGCCTATCGCGATGCGGTGATCCTCAACGCAGCGGCCGCGCTTATGGTCGCCGGCCGCGCCGATGACCTACGCGAAGGCGCCGAGGAAGCAGCCGAGTTTCTTGACAACGGGCTTGCCAATACGCTGCTCGACTGCTGGATCGCCTTCTGATGGCCGACATGCTCGACAAGATTCTGGACACCAAGCGCGAGGAAGTCGCCGCCCGCAAGCGCGCGACCACCGTCGCCCAGCTCGGCGCGCTGGCGCTGGCCCAGACGCCCCCACGCGGCTTCCGCGCTGCGCTCGATGCGAAAGCGGCAACGGGTTACGGCCTGATCGCCGAGGTCAAGAAGGCCAGCCCGTCCAAGGGTCTGATCCGCGCCGATTTCGATCCGCCCGCCCATGCCCGCGCCTATGAAGCTGGCGGCGCCGCCTGCCTCTCGGTCCTGACCGACGGGCCCTATTTTCAGGGGCATGAGGATTACCTCATCGCCGCCCGCGCCGCCGTATCGATCCCGGTGATCCGCAAGGATTTCATGGTCGATCCATGGCAAGTGATCGAAGCGCGCAGCATCGGCGCCGACGCGATCCTGATCATCGTCGCCGCGCTCGAGGACGGCCAGATGGCCGAGATCGAAGCGACCGCGTTCGAGCTGGGCATGGACGTGCTGGTCGAGGTCCATGACGAGTCCGAACTGGATCGCGCGCTGGCGCTCAAGTCGCGGCTGATCGGCGTGAATAACCGTAATCTCAAAGACTTCACCGTCTCTTTTGATCGCACCTACGAACTGGTCGGCCGCGCACCCGAAGGCTGTACCTTCGTCGCCGAATCGGGCCTCACCACCCGCGCCGATCTCGACGCGATGGCCGAACATGGCGTGCGCTGCTTCCTGATCGGCGAAGCGCTGATGCGCCAAGGCGACGTCGAAGCCGCCACGCGGGAACTGATCGGGTGACCGAGCTCACCCACCTCGACGAGACCGGTGCCGCGCGCATGGTCGATGTCGGCGGTAAGGCTATCACCGCCCGCGAAGCCGTGGCCACCGGCCGCATCACCATGTCTGCCGAGGCCGCCACCGCAATCGCGCAGGGCCTGGTCAAGAAAGGCGACGTCCTTGCCGTCGCCCGTATCGCCGGGATCATGGCCGCGAAGAAAACCAGCGATCTGATCCCGCTGTGCCACCCGCTGCCGCTCACCAAAGTCTTGATCGATCTGGCCCCCGACGCCACCGGCGTCACCGCCACCGCCACCGCCGCGACTGACGGCAAGACCGGCGTCGAAATGGAAGCGCTGACCGCAGTCAGCACCGCCCTGCTCACCATCTACGACATGGCCAAAGCGATCGATAAGGGCATGACCATCGGCGAGATCCGCCTGATCTCGAAGACTGGCGGCAAGTCGGGCGACTGGAAGGCTTAGGGTCTAGCCCCGTCCGCGTCGAACCCGTTGGCTGCGCAGCCCCGCTGCAATCGCCATTCCGGCGGCAATCGCCAGCCCCATGCAGACGCCGTCTAACACATCGCCCGGCGAATCCAGCCCGTTGGCCAGCGCCTTGCCCACGAACCCGCCGGCAAAGCCGCCGCAGATCATCCAGATAGCGAGATTCCGGGTCATGACCCTGTCGTATCTCAGCCCGAGCCTCCCCTCAATATCTCGCCGATTACCCAAAATGGCGATTTTTTCGCCGCCCGCAGTCGCCCCCCCTTTGGGGTACTGCTAGGGTCGCTCCCCAACCACCAAGGCCCGCCGATGACCGACGCTCGTGCCGAAGCGCACCCGCCGATCCGCCTGATGACCCGCTGCCTCGCCGAAATGCAGACATCGATCGTGGCCGCCGGGATTCGGGCGTTCAAGGGCGATCTCGACCGGTTCGTCATCTACACGCTGATCGTCCGCCAGGGCACGCTGGAGTGGGAAAGCGGCACCGCGGTCGCCGGCGCAATCTCCGCCCATTCGCTCGCCGCTTCGCTCTCCCGCCCGTTCGAGACGGTGCGCCGCCATGTGCAGGCGCTGATCGAGGCCGGATTGTGCCGCCGCGTCACCGGCGGCGTGGTCCTCACCGAAGGCGCACTCGACCGCACCGATATCCGCGAACTGCTGGTCGTCGCGCATGACAGCCTGGTCCGGCTGATCGAGGAGATGGCCCGCTTCGGCATCGAGCTTCCCGAGCCGCGCGTCACTGCCACACCCTACGACCCCGCATTCGGGCTTCAGGCCGCGGCGGACATGATGCTCGCGGTGGTCGATTCGAACATGCAGGCGCATCGCGAGTGGCTCAATCTGGTAATCTTCTCCACGATCCTGTGCGCCAATGCCCGCCCCTATTCGGACGATCCGGTCCTCGCGATGCGCTATTCCGACCAGACCCAGGTGCCGCCCGATTCGATCCGCAGCGCGGTCCGCGCCAGTGTCGTCGCGCGCACGCTGGGCCTGCCCGACAGCACCTTGCGGCGCCATGTCGCCACGCTGCTGCAATATGGATCGGTGCGGCGCGTGCGCGGCGGCCTGCTGGTCGACAAGGACTGGCTGAACACCCCCGCCGCGGTCGCGATCAGCCGCACCAGCTATGGCAATATCCGCCGTATCCTGAACGTGCTGCAGGGCCGCAGCTTCCCGTTCGGCGATCCCGCAAGCGCCTATGTCCGCGGCCGTCCCGACCCGGCACCCTTCGTCTGAACTCGCCATTTCGGGTAAAGCGGCGACTTGCTTTCGCCGTTTCGTCATCGCAACAGTCACAAAAGGTTAACACGCTTTCTGGTGACTTAAATGTTTGATTATGTTGATCATTATACCGACGAACTGACGATGTCCGCACCGCTCGACGCCTTGCACGAAGCGACACAGGACGAGGCCGAAGAGATCATCGGCCTGCCATCCAAACTACGCCGCCCCGGCTCCTTCTGGGGCAAGCTCGGCTATATCAGCCAGATGGGTGCCTGAGCTGAACTTGATCGCGACGGCCCCCGCGCCTATCTGCAGCGCACCTCGTTCCGATTGGACCCGACCGACAATGTGATCCCCGTCCCGACAGCATCGCCCAGCCGCTTTGCCTCTCGGGGAGGAATCTCTTGTCTGCCGTCACCCTTTCCAATCTCAGCTGGTCCACGCCCGATGGCGTCCCGGTTCTTTCCGATCTGAACCTCGGCTTCGCTGCCGAGCGCACCGGACTTGTCGGCCGCAACGGCGCCGGCAAGACCAGCCTGCTGCGCCTGCTTTCCGGCGACCTTCAGCCGCAATCGGGCAGCGTCACCGTCGCCGGCACCATCGCAACCCTGCGCCAGTCGCTCGCCCCGCAATCGGGCGAGACCGTCGCGACGCTGTTCGGCGTCGCGGATGCGCTCGCGCTGCTCCGCCGTGCCGAATCCGGCGAAGCCACAATGGACGAACTCGCCGAGGCGGACTGGACGCTCGAATCGCGCATCGAATCCGCGCTCGCCCAGCTTCGCCTCGACACGCCACTCGATACGCCGCTCGCTTCATTGTCCGGCGGCCAGCGTACCCGCGCCGCGCTAGCCGCTGCGATCTTCGCCGATCCCGATTTCCTGCTGCTCGACGAACCGACCAACAATCTCGACCGTGACGGCCGCGATGCGGTGCTGTCGCTGCTCGCCGGCTGGCGTGCCGGCGCGATCGTGGTCAGCCACGACCGCGAACTGCTCGATACGATGGACGCCATCGTCGAGCTCAACAGCCTCGGCGCAACGCGCTATGGCGGCAACTGGTCGGCCTATCGCGAACGCAAGGCGCTCGAACTCGCCGCCGCCCGCCACGATCTCGCCGATGCCGAACGCCGGGTGGCCGAAGCGGCGCGCACCGCGCAGCAACAGGCCGAACGCAAGGCGCGCAAGGATGGCGCGGGCAAGCGCAAGGCCGCAAAGGGCGACATCCCCAAGATCGTCCTCGGCATGATGAAGAACCGCGCCGAGAACAGTAGCGGTGAAGCGGCTCGCCTCGCCGAACGTCAGCGCAGCGAAGCCCGCGATGCCGCCAGCACCGCTCGCGAAAAGATCGAAATCCTGCAACCGCTGACCGTCTCACTGCCGCCCAGCGGCCTTCCCGCGAACCGCAACGTGCTCGAAATCCGTGACGCCACCACCGGCTATGATCGCGCCATCCTCTCCGGCTTCTCGCTTGACCTGACCGGCCCGGAGCGCGTCGCGGTAACCGGCCCGAACGGCAGCGGCAAATCGACGCTGCTGGCCCTGATCACCGGCCGCCTCCAGCCATGGTCCGGTACGGTGCGCGTCACCGATCGCGTGGCGATGCTCGACCAGCACGCAAACATCCTCGATCCGTCCGCGTCGATCCGCGACAATTTCACCCGTCTCAATCCCGGCGCGACCGAAAATGCCTGCCGCGCCGCCCTCGCCCGCTTCGCCTTCCGCGCCGACGCCGCGCTGCAGATCGCGGGCACATTATCCGGCGGCCAGCGCCTCCGCGCCGCGCTCGCCTGCACGCTGGGGGGCGAAACCCCGCCCTGGCTCCTGATCCTCGACGAACCGACCAACCATCTCGATATCGAGTCGATCGAAGCGGTGGAGGCCGGCCTGATCGCCTATGACGGGGCGCTGCTGGTGGTCAGCCACGATACCGCGTTCCTCGAAGCAATTGCGGTCGAACGCCGCATCGCGTTGCCGGACGGTGAAACCGATCCAGCCCGGGCGGGTTGAATCCCCATGCTCGATCACAGCGGATTCGTCGTCACCGACCTCGCCAAGGCCCGCGCCTTCTACGACGCGATTGCCCGGCCGCTTGGCTTGGCCACCGTCGACAATGGCGACAGCGCCTTCCTGCTCGGCCGCGGCCCGGAGGAATATCCCTATCTGTGGATCGGCATCCTCCGCCCGTCCTACTGGGTCGAAGGGTCGCGCGCAGGGATCAACCAGATGCACTTCGCCTTCTCGGCCGCCAGCAAGGCAGCGGTCGATGCCTTCCACAAGGCTGCGCTGGAGGCCGGCGGCGAGGACAATGGCCCGCCGGGGCCTCGCGAAGGCGCCGGGAACTATTATGGCGCGTTCGTCCTCGATCCCGACGGCAACAATATCGAGGCCTGCTACCGCTGGTAAGTCACACCGCGTTCCGCCGGAAGCAATCCGGTGCATGGTCGTTCACCATCCCCACCGCCTGCATCCATGCATAGACGATCACCGGCCCCACAAACTTGAACCCGCGGGCCTTCAGCGCCTTGGACATTGCTTCGGATTCCGGAGTCTTCGCCAGGATGTGCAGCCCGTCATGGATCACCGTCTCGCCCCCGGCCAGACCCCAGACCCAGTCCGAGAAATTCTCGCCATCCGACTGCATCTGCTGGTAAATCTTCGCCGCAGCGATCGTCGCCTCGATCTTCGCCCGCGCGCGGATGATGCCCTCGTCCGCCATCAGCCGCTCGACATCGGCGTCATCGAACGCCGCGACCTTCGCCGGATCGAACCCCGCGAACGCGCGCCGGAAACCTTCACGCCGGTACAGGATCGTCCGCCACGAAAGCCCCGCCTGAAAGCCTTCGAGCATCAGCATTTCCCACAGCATCCGCCCGTCGCGAACCGGCACGCCCCATTCCGCGTCGTGATAGGCCGCCATCACCGGATCGCCTTCAGCCCATGCGCACCGAACCGTCACTCAGAACCTCCCATGATGCGATCCACGTCCCGCAATGACCTACCGCGCTTGCGCACCATCGGAAAGCGTATTACTTAGCTCTTAGGCTAACTAATATGAGTCGTCCCATGAAGCTCCAGCTCTTCGGTCACCCCTTCTCCTCCTACACACAAAAGGCGCTGATCGCCCTTTACGAGAATGCGGTGGACTTCGATTTCCGCCTGATCGAGCCGCAAGAGGAAGCCAATTGCCGCGAGTTCGCAGCACTTGCGCCGATGGGCAAATTCCCGGTGCTGCTCGATCGCGGCCGCACGATCATCGAATCGACCGGTATCATCGAATATCTCGCGATTCACCATCCCGGCCCGGTCGCGCTGATCCCCGCCGATCCCGATGCCGCGCTCGACGCCCGCATCTTCGATCGCGTGTTCGACAATTACATTATGGATGCGATGCAGCCGCTGGTGAACAACATGCTCCGCCCCACGGAGCATCGCGATCCGCATATCGCAACCTATGTCCACCGCGCGCTCGACCGCGCCTATGCTTGGCTCGACACCCATATGGCCGGGCGAGAATGGGCCGCGGGCGACAGCTTCGGCCTGGCCGATTGCGCCGCCGCGCCGTCGCTCTTCTATGCCGACTGGGCCTATGAGATCCCGGCCTCGCACGTCCATCTCAAGGCCTATCGCGCGCGCCTGCTCGCCCGTCCCTCCTTCGCCCGCGCAGTCGATGGCGGACGCCCGTACCACCACTATTTCCCCCTTGGGGCACCCACTAGGGATTAACCGAAATTAGGAGGTTAACGGGCTGTAGGATTAAGACTTTCTTCAGGCCCGGAGACCCACCCTCGCCGCGGGATTCGGTGGGGTTTGTGTATGACGCAGGGGCTTAGGTCTGCGACGATTTTCTGCTTGAGCGCAGATCTTCCGGCATCGATTCCATCATCCGCAACGGCCGATCAGTTCGATCCCGCAACGCTTGTCGGCGAAACCAGCCGCGAGGCCTGCCATGTCCGCAAGCTCAGCGCCGCCGGCGCCACGCTGCGCACGCTCGCCCCGATCGAGGAGGGCAGCCGGTTCACCCTGCTGCTCGACAATGGCCAAGCGATCGAAGGCGAGATCAGCTGGACCGACGAGGACGAAGCCGGTTTCCTGTTCGACACGCCGATCGACGTGGTCGGCGCGCTCGCTCGCAACCTCGCCCATCTGCCCGCCGAACGCCGCCGCGTGCCCCGCGTCGAGTTGCACCAGACCGTCTCGATCCGCCGTGGCAACAAGGTCCAGTTCGCCCGTACCCGCGACGTCTCTCAGGCGGGCGTCGGCATCGATATCGAATTCGCGCTGGAAACGGACGAGGACGTCCAGATCGCCTTTGACGGCCTCCGCCCGATCGAGGGTCAGGTCCGCTGGTCGCAGGGCCGCCACGCCGGCATCGCATTCGAAAGCGAGCTTGGCTGGCAGATCCTCATGCCATGGCTGCGTCAGGTCCAGGGCCGCCCGTCGCGCATCCACGCGATCCGCAATCTCGGCATCCATGAGGAGGAAAAGGGCTTCGGCCTGAAGGCGGACAAGGCCGCGCTCCATCTCGATGCCCCCGGCAGCGTCCGCGAAGGCGCCCGCTGGTGGAATGTCCGCGTCCGCAGCCTCACCTCGGGGCTGGTCGAGTTCGAAGCCGATGCCTCCATCGAAAAGGGCGCCGCGCTGTGGATCACCCTGCCCGGCACCACCGGCTGGCCCGGCACGGTGATCGAGGCCGATCAGGGCCGCTACCTCGCCGAATTCCGCATCCCCCTGCGCCAGCACGAACTGGACCGGATCGCAGCGCGGGATCTCTAGGTCCGCGTCGCCGAATATTCCCCTGTTCCAACCCACCTGATCTGTGCCACCGCTTTCGCGATGGCCACCCTCCTCCCCGTAGCCGAAGCCCAGTCGCGCCTGCTCGCGCTCACCGAACCACTGCCGGTCGAAACCGTGCCGCTGGCGCGAGCCGCAAACCGCTACGCCGCTGACCCCATCGCCGCGCTGCGCACCCAGCCTGCCGCCGATCTCTCGGCGATGGACGGCTATGCGATCCGCTTCGCCGACATGCCCGGGCCGTGGCAGGTGATCGGTGAGAGTGCCGCCGGACGCAGCTTCGCGGGGCGGGTTGCGCGCGGACAGGCCGTCCGCATCTTCACCGGCGCCCATGTCCCCGCGGGCGCGGACACCGTCCTCGTCCAGGAGGAAGCCACCCGCTACGGCGGCGCGCTCCACCTTACCGGCGAAGGACCGCCCCATCAGGGTCGCAACATCCGCCGCCGCGGTCTCGATTTTACCGAAGGCGACACGCTGATCGAAGCGGGCGAGCCGCTCACCCCAGCCCGGCTCGCGCTCGCGGGCGTGGCCGGCCATGCCGCCCTG
>NZ_JARNTV010000030.1 GCF_029433115.1 Sphingomonas sp. AOB5
GAGGCCCGCGCCGAGTTCGAGGCGGCGGCGGGGATGACGCAGAATACGCGGGCGCGGGCGTTCCTGCTGGGCCGGGCTGCGGCCTGCTAGCCGTCGCCCTCGAGCCCCGCCGAGAATGCGATGCGCAGCGCGTCGGACAGGCTGCGCACGCCCAGCTTGGCCATCAGGTTCGCGCGGTGGACCTCCACCGTGCGCGGGCTGATGCCCAGATCATAGGCGATGGTCTTGTTCGGATGGCCGCGCACCAACCCGCGCAGCACCTCGATCTCGCGCTGGGTGAGCACGCCGAGACGGGTCTGCGCCTCCTGCACCGAAGTCGCGGCCTCGACATTCTCGTTCAGCCGGTCGAACGCGCGCTCGATTGCGGCGAGCAGCACTTCCTTCTCGAACGGCTTCTCGATGAAATCCACTGCGCCGCCCTTCATCGCCACCACTGCGGTGGAGATGTCGCCATGGCCGGTCAGCACGATCACCGGCATCACCACGCCGCGCTTGTTCAGCTCAGCCTGAACCTCCAGCCCGTCCATCCCGGGCATGCGCACGTCGAGCAGGATGCAGCCCGGCGCCGCGCCGGCCGCGGCGGCCAGAAAGGCGATGCCGTCCTGATAGGTTTCGACTTCGAAGCCCGAGGTGCGCAGCATGAAGCTGGCCGATTTGCGGATCGCTTCCTCGTCGTCGACGATATGGATGGTGCGTAATCCGGTCATGCCGTCTCCTCTGTATCCGCGCCCATGATCGTGAACTGGAATATCGTGCCGCCGCCCGGCCGTGGTTCGGTCCAGATACGCCCGCCATGCGCTTCGACGATCGTGCGGCAGATCGAAAGCCCGAGACCCATGCCTTGTTCCTTCGTGCTCGCAAAGGCCTGGAAGAGCCTCGATGCGATCTGCCGGTCGATTCCGGGTCCCGTATCGGAAACCGAGATGCGCACCAGACCCTTGCCGCCCGGCCGCGCGGCGACGGTCAGTTCGCGTACCGGGCTGTCGGCCATCGCTTCGACCGCGTTGCGGATCAGGTTGACCAGCACCTGCTGGATCTGAATCCGGTCGACCAGCACCATGCCCACCTTGCCGCTGATGATGAAGTCTGCAGTGACGCCGCGTTCGCGTGCGCCGATCAGCGCGAGGCGGCTGGATTCGTCGATCAGCCTGGGCAGGTCCTCGACATGCTTCTCGACATCGCCGCGCGACACGAAATCGCGCAGGCGGCGGACGATGCCCCCCGGCGCGCAGCGCTTCCTTGGCAGATTCGCTGACCGCCTCGTGCAGCATCGATTCCAGCTCGGGCGAGCGGGTTTCGCGCTTGAGCAGGTCGCGCGCGGCCTCGAGATAATTGGCGATCGCGGTCAGCGGCTGGTTCAGCTCATGCGCCAGCGTCGAGGCCATGGTGCCCATGGCTGACAGGCGCGAGACATGGATCAGCTCCGACTGAAGCTCCTGCAGCTTCAGCTCGCCGCGTTGCTTCTCGGTCAGGTCGCGGATGAAGCCGGTGAAGACGCGGTGCCCGTCGGTATTGGCCTCGCCGACCTGCAGCTCCATCGGAAAATCGCTGCCGTTGCGGCGGCGGCCGGTCACGATCCGCCCGGTGCCGATGATGTGGCGCTCGCCGGTGACGAGATAGCGTTCGAGATAACCGTCGTGCCGCTGGCTGTCCGCCTCGGGCATCAGCATCGATACGTTGCGGCCGACCGTGTCGCTCTCGCTATAGCCGAACAGCCGCTCGGCGGCGGCGCTGAACGACAGGATCATGCCGCGTTCATCGATCACCACCATCGCATCGGGCACCGCCGCCAGGATCGAGCGGAGGTGTAGCGCGCTGCGCTCCAGCGCGCGTTCGGACGCCTTGCGATCGGTGATGTCGCTCAGCACCACGCCGAAACGCGGCAGCGAGCCATAGGCGCCGGGAATGACGGTGAGGGTCATGTCGGCAAGGAATTCGGTGCCGTCCTTGCGCACGCGCCAGCAGTCCTCGCGCAGCCGGCCCTTTTCCTCTGCCACGGCGATATCGGCGGCGGGGCGTCCTTCCTCGCGATCGTGATCGGGGTAGAGCAACGCCACCGGGCGATCGACGATCTCGGCGGCGCGCCAGCCGGTCATCAGTTCGGCGCCCGCGTTCCAGGTGTTCACCCGGCCGTCTGCGTCGAGCAGGAACAGCGCCCGATCGGTGTCGGTCTCGACGAACAGGCTGAGCGCCGCGGCTTCGTCGCTTGCGCGCTTCATGCGGCAGACCGGAGGGTAATGAGGTTCGGCCGGGTCATGGGAGCCAGCGATCATGGCGCGTGCCGGACGATATTACCAGTATGCCGGGCGGCATTGGCACCGATCCGGCCATAATGGCGGGCTTCCCCGATCCGGCGCGACAGGTTAGCCCGAGGCCATGACCCATCCCCCGATGATCGCCGGCCTCGAACTGGGCGGCACCAAATGCGTAGCGCTGCTCGCGAGCGGACCGGACGATGTGCGCGACCGTGTGACCGTGCCGACCACCGATCCCGCCACCACGCTGGCGGCGCTCGAAGCGGCGCTCGATCGCTGGGAATTCGACGCGGTGGGCGTGGCGAGCTTCGGCCCGCTGGAACTGGATCCTGCGAAATCCGACTATGGTGCGATCACGGCGACGACCAAGCCGGGCTGGACCGGCACCGATGTCTCGCGCCGGTTCGCCGCGCGCTTTGGCAAGCCGCTCGCGATCCAGACCGACGTCAATGGCGCGGCGCTGGCCGAGGGGCGCTGGGGTGCGGCGCAGGGACTGTCGAGCCATGTCTATATCACCATCGGCACCGGCGTCGGCGTCGGCACCGTCACCGGCGGCCAGCCAGTACAGGGCATGGCGCATGGCGAGGCGGGGCATATGCGGATCGCGCGCGCGGCCGGCGATGCGTTTGCGGGCTGGTGCCCCTTTCACGGCGATTGTGTCGAGGGGCTGATCGCGGGCCCTGCGCTGGCATCGCGGTTCGGCGTGAAGGGCGAAGCGCTGCCGGACGACGGGCCGGAATGGGATCTGTTCGTCCATGACCTTGCCGGGTTGCTCCACAATCTGGTCACCGCGCTCGCGCCCGAGCGGATCGCGATCGGCGGCGGGGTGATGAGCGCACGCGAGGCCCTGTTCGTTCCGCTGCGCGCGCGATTGGCGGCGAGCATCGGCGGATACGGATCGTTCGCCGGGCTGGACATGGATGCGCTGGTCGGCCCGCCGGGGCTGGGCGCGATGGCCGGCCCGATGGGCGCGATCGCGATGGGGCTGGCGGCGCTGGAGGGCTAGATCACGTCCATATCGACCTTGTAATGGTGCCACGCAAAGATGGCCACTGCGCCGCGATGCGGGCGCCAGGCTTCGGCCCATTCGCGGATCTGCTTTTCGCCGGGGCGTTCGGGATGGCCGAGGATGCGGCCGATCTCGATCTGGACGGCCAGATCGCCCGCGGGCCAGATGTCGGGTCTTCCTTCGGCGAACAGCAGATAGATTTCCGCGGACCAGCGGCCGATTCCCTTGATGCGGGTGAGGGCGGCAATAGCTTCCTCGTCATCCTCGGGCAGCGCGGCGAGATCGAGCCGCCCGCTGGTGACTTCGTCGGCAAGGCTGCGCGCATAAGCTGCCTTTTGCCGTGACAGGCCCGCGGTGCGCAGTTCCTCGTCGCTGGCGGCAGCGACGATATCCGGCCGGGTCAGGTCACCGAGCGCGGCGGCGAGCTTGTTCCAGATCGATTGCGCCGCGGCCACGCTGACCTGTTGACCGACGATGGTGCGCAGCAAGGTTTCGTACCCGCGGTCGCGGATGCGCGCTTCCGGATAGCCTGCACGCGCGATGGCACGGGCAAAGGCGGGTTCGTCCGCTGCGACCAAATCGATCGATTTTCTAATGGCGGCCTTACTTATTCCCATGGACCGCTGCCTTGCGCTGAAACGGGAACGGCGGCATGCACGCGGCCGAACAGGGAGAATATCATGCCGAAGCTTATCGTCGTGACCAGAGAAGGTGAAGAGCGCGAAGTCACGGGCGAAACCGGCCTTTCGGTGATGGAAGTGATCCGCGAGAACGGGTTCGACGAACTGCTCGCCCTGTGCGGTGGTTGCTGCTCGTGCGCGACCTGCCATGTGCATGTCGATCCGGAATTTGCTGCCAAACTCCCGCCGATGAGCGAAGACGAGGACGACCTGCTCGACAGCTCGTCGGACCGCAACGAGAATTCGCGCCTGTCGTGCCAAATCCAGATGTCCGACGAACTGGACGGCCTGCGCGTGACCATCGCCGCCGAGGATTGAGGCGCTGTTAAGCCCCTCCCTGAAGGGGAGGGGCTATTTGATCACCGCGGGGCCAGCCGCAGCACCGCGCTCGGCGCATCCTTCGACAGCGGGGTTACGCGCCACGTGATGACCGACTTGGTACCGGTCTTGGTCGCGCCATCCTCATTGTTCTGGCTGACGATCTCGGCATCGGTGGTGAGGGTGAAGGTGCCGTCCGCGGTGCTGTCCAGCCCACTGCCGCCGCCCGCGCCGGCCATGCCCATGCCCGACATGTCCTGCTTGGCGAAGCCCGGCGCCTTGACGCGGACCGTCTCCTTGCCGCGAAGTTCGATGGCGAGCCACGGGAAGACCATCGCCGCGTCCTGATTGAACGGATAGACGAAATTGTGCGTCAGCATGCCCGAGATCGAATAGTCGACGCGGAACTTGTTGCTGCCCAGATATTCGACGCTGTTGTAACCAGGCTCCTTGGCGAGCTGGACCGCCAGCTCGCGGAACTGCGCGTCGCGCTTCGCCTGCTTCTCGGCGTTGGTCTTGGCCTGCTCGGCGCTGTAATCTTCCGCGGGTTCGATCGCGTTGCCGGTCTCATCGGAATAGATGACCGAATTCTCCATCGCCATGTCGCCGCTGCCCGGCCCCATGCCGCTGGCACTGTCCGGATCGAGCGCGATGACTTCGCCCTTATAAGTGTAGGTGAAGCTGCGATCCTTGTTGATCGTCAGTGTCGAGACGAACTTGCCCGGCGTGAACAGGCAGCCCGCCAGCACCATCGGCACGATCAGCACCGCCGCAACGGCACGAACCCAATGCTTCATCTCTCCACTCCCCCGGTTCAGCCCCGCACCGCGATCGCATAGAGCGCGATGGCCGCGGCGTTCGAAACGTTCAGGCTCTCGACCTTATGCGAGATCGGCAGCTTGGCAAGCTGATCGCAATGCGCCTCGGTATTCTGGCGCATGCCTTCGCCCTCGGCACCCAGCACCAGCGCGATGCGGTTCTCGCCGATCGTGTCGGCCAGCGTGGCATTGGCGTGTCCGGTCAGGCCGACGCGCCAGAAACCAGCCTCGGCGATCTCGTCCATCGCGCGGGCCAGATTGACCACGCGCACCCAGGGCACGGTTTCCAGGGCGCCCGATGCAGCTCGGGCGACGGTGCCCGATTCGGGTGGGGAATGACGGTCCTGCGTGACGATGCCCAGCGCATCGAACGCCGCGGCCGAACGCAGGATCGCGCCGACATTGTGCGGATCGGTTACCTGATCGAGCAGCAGCAGCGGACGGCGATCGCCTTCGCCCTGCGCCAGCAGATCGCCCAGCCACATATCCTCGAGCGGATCGACTTCGGCGACCAGCCCCTGATGCGGCGCGTCGCCGGGGACGAGGCGGCCGAGATCGGCGGCATCGGCAAAGGTGATCGGAATCGATGCCGGGATGTCGAGATGCGCCAGCGCTTCCCGCGTCCCCCAGATCTTGCGCACCATGCGCTCGGGATTCTCCAGCGCGGCGAGCACCGGGTGACGGCCATAGAATCGCGGCCGGCCGGGGGCCGCAACGCTGGGGCGGTGTCCGCGGCGTGCCATCAGGAATCGGCCTTCGGTTCGGTGGGGATGGGCATGCGCGGCAAGGGCTTGTCCGAATTGGCGGCGTTCCACAGGAACACGGCGAGGATGGTGGCACCCTGACGCATGTCGCCGGCCTTCAGGTGATCGAAGGTGTCGACGCTGGTGTGGTGCAGGCGGCTGCCATAGTCGAGCGGGTCCTGGATGAACTGGAAGGCGGGGATGCCGACCGCGTCGAAAAAGACGTGATCGGTGCCGCCGACGCCGCGCATCGCGACCATCGCGCCCATCGAGGGATCCGCGGCCAGGAACGGCGCGAACCATTCCTTGAAGATCGGCACGACATCGGCATTGCCCTGCACGTTGATGCCGCGGATCCTGCCCGATCCATTGTCGAGGTTGAAATAGGCCGCCAGCTTCGAATGGCCGGCTAGGGGCGTGATCGGCCAGCGGTACATCCAGCCGGTATATTTCGCGAGGCCGGTCTGCGGCGTGGCGGGCGCGGCGCGGGTGGCGATGTGGCGCTCGACATAGTCGATCGAGCCGAGCAGGCCCTGTTCCTCGCCCGCCCACAGCGCGAAGCGGATGGTGCGCTTGGGCTTGGGCATCTTGGAGAGGATGCGCGCGGCCTCCATCACCATCGCGACGCCCGCAGCATTGTCGGCAGCGCCGTCGCCCGCGGCCCAGCTGTCCATATGCGCGCCGGCCATCACATATTCGCCCGACCGGCTGGTGCCCTTGATGTCGGCGATGATGTTGTAGGCCTTGGTGTCGCTGTCGTCGAAGCGCACGTCCGAATTGATCTCGAGCGTCGGCGCGGCGCCGCCGGCCTCCAGACGGGCGAGGCGGCGATAATCCTCCGCCGCGATCTCGATGCCCGGCAGGGCGATCGTGTCACCCACGCCGAACTGATAGCCGCTGCCATGCACCAGCTTGCCGTCGCGCGGCGACATGGTGGCATAGGCGACCGCGCCTTCGGAGACGAGGAAGTCGCTCAGCTGCCTGGGATAGCTCAGCCGGGCGATCTCGCGCTCGGTCGAACGGGGATTGTAGCTGGGCTTGCGATACGAATCGAAGGTCGACAGCTCGTTCGCGGTCCAGCGCTTGAACGGCGCCTCACGCGGCTCGCTGCCTTCATTGGGGCGGGTGATCAGGACAACCTTGCCCTTCAGCTTGCCGCGCCATGCCTCGAAGTCGCTCGCCTCGCGAATCGGGGCGACGATCACTGGCGCGGTGATCGTGCCGTTGGTGGCGGGGGTCCAGGTGATCGGAATCGCGGTGAGCTGGATCGGGCGCGGGCTGACCATGCGCACGCTCGAACGCTCGATCCACCAGCCGCGGCCGAAATCGAATCCCTCGCGATGGACATTGGTGAGGCCCCAGCCAGTGAACTGGCCCAGCGTCCAAGCCTCGGCCGCGCGCATGCCCGGCGAATTGGTGAGGCGCGATCCGATCCGGTCGGTCAGCCAGGCGGCGATCGGCATGACGTTGGAGCGATTGCTGCCTTCGTCGATGATTCGATCGAGCGGGGTCTGGGCGGCAGGCTGCGCCGCAGGGGCGGTCTGTGCCGCGAGCGGGGCCGGAAGAATCAGCGAGGCGGCGACGGCGTATGAGATCAGAGCGCGCATGAGGCTCCACATTCTTGAGATGAAAGGATGCGCGGGACGCTATGCGTCGATGGAAGCGCGCGCAAGGCGTTGACAGCATGGGTCTGCTTCGGCAATGGCACCGCTCCCCGAGCGGGCGCCTCAAGGACAGGTGGCCGAGTGGTTAATGGCAGCAGACTGTAAATCTGCCCGCGAGAGCGTACGCTGGTTCGAATCCAGCCCTGTCCACCACCGCCCGCTCGGGCTTCGCATCCGCCCTTCGATGCGGCAGGATGCCCCAAGGGGGATTTCCATGATCGAGCATCTCACACTGGAATCGTTCCTGCCGCATGTCGGCACCAGCTTCGACGTGACGGTGCAGGGCTATGACGAAGTGTTGACCCTTGTCGATGCCGAGGGGGGCAAGCACGAAACCTCTTCCGAGTTTCGTCAGCCGTTCCGGTTGCTGCTGCGGGGAAGCCGCAAGGACCTCTACATCAATCAGGGCAGCCTCGAGCTGCGTCATCCCGTGATGGGCACGATGATGCTGGACATGTCGCCGATCGGGAAGTGCGACGACGGCACCTTCGAATATTATATCGGCTTCAGCTGAGGCTGGCGTCGCCTGGCCGATTTAGGCCGGCCGGTGTCGCGGGATCCATAACGCACGACGCCCCGCAGGCATGGCCGGCGGGGCGCGTACTCGTCCGGTGTCGCGTCAGTTACGCGACGGGAAGATGCCTTGCAGCGCGATGCAATAGAGCAGCACCAGATAGGGCTGTTCGTTGTTGTGCGGCTGGCTGCCGCCCGCGACCTGGATCATCAGCGGATCCATCGCCACCGGATTGGTGAGCGGCGGTACCTTCCAGGCCGAACCGATCGCGGCGCTGGGTGCGAAACGGGTCATCTGCACGCCGGCCACCGGCGTCGTGACCATATTGTCGTTGCCGGTCGTATCCAGCTTGGCGTCCGGCGCGTGGGTGTGGATCGGCATTTCGGTGCTGATCAGCGTCACCGTTGCCGTGCCGATCTGCTCGCCCAGAACATAATCGCTGAGGCCAGGCCCCTGGCCCGAAGAGATCATCGACGCGCCCTGAAGGTTCGGCAGACCAAAGGTGGTTTGCCCGTTCCCGCCATAGGTCGTGCCGAGGATCGAGAACAGCGCGGTGTTCTGCGCGATCGACAGCAACTGGCCGTTGCAGACGGCCCAACCGAGCGGAGCGAAGGTGAATCCGACGGCGCGGATCTCAGCAATGAAAGGATCAGCCATATCTTATCTCCAGTTCGCGTCTCAGTTCTGGGACGGGAAAATGCCTTGCAGCGCGATGATGTAGTTGATCGCGAGAATCGGCATGAGGTTCTCGTGCGGCTGGCTGCCGCCGGCGGTTCCGATCGAAGCGGTTCCGATCGGGGCGTCCGTCTGCGTGCCGACATTGGGCGGAAGATAGAATTTTCCGCCATTCTTCGGCGCGGCGGGAACGCGACCCGTGGGGACGGGTGACGCCGCCTCGTTCGCCGATGCGACCACCACATGGGTATGGGCGGGCATGGTCTGAATGGTCAGCGTAACCGTTTCCGTACCGGACTGCTCACCCAGGGTGCGATTGGTCAGGCCCGGACCCTGGCCCTGACTGAGCGCAAGCCGGCCGCGCAGGTCGGGAAGGGCGAAGGTGGTGATGCCGTCGCCGCCATAGGTGGTGCCGAGCAGCGCGAACAGTGCGTTGTTCTGTGCGATCGACAGCAACTGGCCGTTGCACAGCGCCCAGAAACGCGGCGCGAAATTGCCGGCGAAGGGCCGGAGTTCTCCAAGATAAGGATTGCTCATCGTCTGATCCTTGAAATTGCGGTTTCCGGAGCCGTGCTCAGTTGCGCGACGGGAAGATGCCCTGAAGCGCGATGCAATAGGCGAGCACCAGATAGGGCTGCATATTGTTGTGCGGCTGCGATCCGCCGGTGATGCCCAGCGTCGTCGTCGCCAGCGCGACCGGGTTCGCGTTCGGCGCGTAGAGACCGGCGGGATTGCCCGCCGAACGGCCGGCTGCCAGGAAATTATTTGTCGGCGGAGGGTTGGTGGCACCATCCGCCGACGCGAACCACTGGTGGTTATGCATCGGCATCTGGCTCTGGAGCAGCGTGACCGTTTCGGTGCCCGCGACCTGGCCCTGAACATAGGTGCCGTTCTGGGCAGTGCCCTTGATCGCGCGGCCGCGCAGGTCGGGCAACGCGAAGGTGTTCACGCCGTTGCCGCCATAGGTGGTGCCGAGCAGCGAGAACAACGCCGTGTTCTGCGCGATCGACAGGAGCTGGCCCGCGCAATAGGCCCAGGTCTTCGGCGCGAAATTATACGGAAACAGGCGAACTTCGCCTAGGAATTGCTGGCTCATCGATAGCCTCCCCGTTCAAGAACGTCATGCCCGCGACTCCGCAACCGGAGCCGCAACGAACGCGGACATAGGGCTACTGTAGCAACGGCCCGTCGCAAAGCCTCTTTCGTGCCAAAAGCGAATTATTCTCGCGGCGTAACTACTGCAGTTGCGAAGAGACGCGGTATCGGACGGTTACTCCGGACTCCTCTCATCATTTATGACCCGCTCCGGCGCGGCCAGCGCGGCTGGAATGCCGTCGATGCTATCCAGTCGAAACCCTGCTTCCGGCGCGTCGCCATCGGCAGGTTCCACCTGCCATGGCCCGGCGATCGGCTCGCCCGGACCTTCTTCGGGCAAGGCGTGAAGATGATCGATCATCGTGGCGAATTGTCGAAGCGACCCCATGCGACCCCCTGCTAGTCCCATAGCCTCTAGTTCTTGGACTATGCCTGAATAACAGGTTCGAATCGCAGTGGTTCCTCCCAATTTACAGTTAACGCGATCTAAAGAACGATTACGATTCAGAGAACGGCATCGACCAGTTGCCGGAAAGCTCGAGCGCGATGACTGATCGCGTGCTTGGCATCCGGGTCCATTTCGCCGAACGTCTCTTCGCCTTCGAGCGGCAGGAACATCGGATCATAGCCGAAGCCGCGGTCGCCGCGCGGCGGCCACACCAGCGACCCATCGACCCGTCCTTCGAACCATTCGATATGCCCGTCGGGCCAGGCAAGCGCGAGCGCGCAGATAAAGTGCGCATCGCGCGAGGTTTCAGGCGGAAGAGCGGCGAGGCGGTCTTCGATGCGCTGCATCGCAACAGAAAAATCCTTGCTTTCGCCGGCCCAGCGCGCCGAAAAAATTCCCGGCTCGTCGCCCAACGCCTCGACGCACAGGCCGCTATCGTCGGCCAGTGCGGGCAAGCCGGACAGGTCGGCGGCCTGCAGTGCCTTCAGCTCGGCATTGGCGACGAAGGTCGTTCCCGTCTCTTCCGGCTCGGGCAGGTCCAGCTCGGCGGCCGAAACCGGCTCGATCCCATAGGGACCGAGCAGCGCGCGGATCTCGCGCACCTTGCCGGGATTGTGGCTGGCGATGACCAGCTTGCCCGGCACCAGCTTGCGGATTGCCTGGCGCGGGGCGGTTTCTTCCTGATCGCTTTCGTCGTTCATGCAACGGCCTTCAGCTGGGCGGCGAAAATGTCCTTCGCGCCGATGCGGGCGAGGCGGAGCAGGCGGAGCAGCTCTTCCTCGTCATAGCATGCGCCCTCGGCAGTCGCCTGCGCCTCGGCGATCTTGCCATCGGCGAGCAGGACGAAATTGCCGTCGGTCTCGGCGTTCGAGTCCTCGTCATAATCGAGGTCGAGCACCGGAGTTCCCTTGAAGATCCCGCACGAGACCGCTGCGACCTGCTGGATGATCGGATCCTTTTCGAGCTGGCCGGTGGCGAGCAGCTTGTTCACCGCGATGCGCAGCGCGACCCAGGCGCCGCTGATCGACGCGGTGCGGGTGCCGCCATCGGCCTGGATCACGTCGCAGTCGAGCGTGATCTGGCGCTCGCCCAGCAGCTTCAGATCGGTGACCGCGCGAAGCGAGCGGCCGATCAGGCGCTGGATTTCCTGGGTGCGGCCCGACTGCTTGCCCTTGGCCGCCTCGCGGCTGCCGCGGGTATGGGTCGCGCGGGGCAGCATGCCATATTCGGCGGTAACCCAGCCTTCGCCCTTGCCGCGCAGCCAGGGCGGAATCCGCTCTTCGATGCTGGCGGTGACCAGCACCTTGGTATCGCCGAAGCCGATCAGCACCGAACCTTCCGCATGGCGGGTGAAGTTGGGTTCGATGGTGATGGTGCGCATTTCGTCGGGGGCGCGGCCGGATGGGCGCATCTTAGTCAGTCTCCTGCAAGGTTTGACCGGGCAACTAGGCGCTTGTTGGTTGCGGCGCCAGCCCGCTCCCCCACCCGGCCACCCAACGGAAGTGTATTCTATGGGTGGCCGGGTGGGGGAGCGGGCTGGCGCCGCACTAGACAACAAGAGATCGAACGCGCCAGTCTATGCGGGCGATCCGTGGGAGAAGAACGATGCGTTGGATGATCCTGGGCGTGGCGGCACTGGCTCTGGCGGGGTGTTCGCGCACCGAGGCCCCGAAGCCGATCCCGATCGAAAGCGATTCGATCACCTATGCGACCGGACCCTGTTTCGGCCGCTGCCCGGTGTTCACGATCACCGTGCGGCCTGATGGCAGCGGCATCTTCACCGGCAAGCAGTTCACTGCGGTCACCGGCGAGCGCGCGTTCAAGCTGACGCCCGCCGAATATCAGGCCTTTGCCGGTCGGCTTCAGCCCTATCGCCCCGAAACCGGCGAGCGGCGCTATTCGCACGGCGAAAAGGGCTGCGAGCAGGCGGTCACCGACATGCCCAGCGTCGATATTCGCTGGACCCGCGCGATCGGCGACAGCCAGGGGCTTTACTTCTATTATGGCTGTGTCGGCGAGAAGAACCGCCCCATGGCCGACGCGCTGGGCAGCGCCCCCGACGACATCCCCGCACTGGAGGCGCTGATCGGCGAACGGCCGTGAAACGTTGCCGGGGGTGACCGTCGTCCCTACATGCCCGGCATGATCTCGCCGCCGATCCATGAACTGACCGACCGCGCGCGCGACGTGTTCCGGATTCTGGTCGAATCCTATCTCGACAATGGCGCGCCGGTCGGATCGCGGACGATCTCCAAAATCTCCGGTTTGAACCTTTCTCCCGCGTCGATCCGCAATGTGATGCAGGATCTGGAGGAGCTGGGCCTGCTCGCCGCGCCGCATACCAGCGCGGGGCGGATGCCCACGGACATCGGTCTTCGCCTGTTCGTAGACGGCATGATGCAGGCCAACGAGCCTTCGCCCGAGGAACGCGCGGCGATCGAGGCGCGGGCCGAACTGGGCGGGCCGGTCGAAGAGGCCTTGGCCAACACCGCGGCGGCGCTGTCCGGCCTGTCGGCCTGTGCCGGCATGGTGCTGGTGCCCAAGCGCGAGCCGGTGCTGCGCCAGTTCGGCTTCGTGCCGCTGGCTGCCGATCGCGCGCTGGCAGTGCTGGTGGGCGACGACGGATCGGTCGAGAACCGCGTGGTCGACCTGCCCGGCGGCATGGACCCCTCGTCGTTGCAGCAGGCGGCCAATTATCTGAGCGCGACGCTGGCCGGATCGACCTTGAGCGAGGCGCGGGCGCGGATCGAGCGCGAGATCCGCGACGGCCGCGCGGCGCTGGACAGTGCAGGTGCCACGCTGGTCGAGCGCGGACTGGCGGTGTGGAGCGAGGATAGCGGCCACCGCCCGGTGCTGATCGTGCGCGGCCAGGCGCAGTTGATCGATTCGGGCGCGGCCGAGGATCTGGACCGGGTGCGGCAATTGCTCGACGAGCTGGAGGGCAAGGAAGAGATTGCCCGGCTGCTCGACAGCGCGCGCGAAGGCGAGGCGACGCGCATTTTCATCGGATCGGAAAACAAGCTGTTCGCGTTATCGGGATCGTCGGTGATCGCAAAGCCGGTGCGGGCGATGGACGGCCGCGTGGTCGGCGTGGTGGGCGTGATCGGGCCGACGCGGTTGAACTATGCGCGAGTCGTGCCCATGGTGGATTTCACGGCGGCGACGATGGCGCGCCTTCTCAGGTAATAGTAACGAAGCAACATGGCGAAAGACACGAAGATGGATACTGCGGACACCAACGAAGCGGAAACGCTGCGCGAGGAAACCGCCGAGGCTGCACCCGAAGTTGCGGAGCATGACCGCATCGGCGAGCTGGAAGCCGAACTGGCCGAGGCCAAGTCGGCAGTGATGTACGCGCAGGCCGAGACCCAGAATGTCCGCCGCCGCGCCGAGAAGGAAGCCGCCGACGCGCGCACCTATGCCGCAACCCATTTCGCGCGCGACATCCTGTCAGTGGCCGACAATGTCGCCCGCGCGCTGGCTGCGATCCCCGCTGAGCTGCGCGAGGACGAGAAGCTGAAGGGCCTCGTTATCGGGCTGGAAGCGACCGGCCGCGAGCTGGATTCGGTGTTCGGCCGCCACGGCATCACCAAGATCGAGGCGCTGGGCGAAACGCTCGACCCCAACCGGCACCAGGCGATGATGGAAGTGCCGTCGGACAAGGCGCCGGGCACGATCGTGCAGGAAATCCAGTCGGGCTACATGATCAAGGACCGCCTGCTGCGTCCCGCGCTGGTGGGCGTGGCGAAGGCGGGGTAACCCGACCGACTGCTGATGTGTAAGGGGCCGGGCGCAATCCCGGCCCTTTTGCGTTAGGGGATCAAAGCCCGGAAGCAGGTAGCTTCGTCATCGAGAGCATTCGCTCCACGATCACCTGACGCGGGTATGCGCCAAGATGGCCGAACGTGCCGTCGCACAGTGCGCGGCGGCCGATGAATTCGCCGCGATATTTTCCCGACGCCAGCTCCGGGGTTCCGGGCGCCGCCGTCAGCCAGATGTTGATTTCATAGTCTTTATCATCCGGAAGCTTCGAGGCTCCCGGAAAGAAATCCGAGACCTCGAAGCCGGTCTGCCACACACCGCTCATGCGTTCCGGGGCGGAGAAGGGCCAGCATTTCAGGTCGCCGACATAGTTGCCTGGTTTCACATCGCCGCCGAAGCAGCGGTCGATCACCGCCTTTGGTTCGGCCAGAGCGCGGCACTCCGCCGCGCTGGGCAGTGGGGCGGGGCCGCACGAGACCAGCAGCCATGGCAGAAGTGTCAGGGAGCGCCGCATCGCGCGGACGCTATCAGCGTTTCGTGGCGCGCTCCAAACGGAACCATCGCGGCGGATAGGCGGAAGATGTGGCGGACGGCGATTCCCTCGCCTATCTCCCCCCGCATGTCGCGCTTCGATTCCGTCCCAAATCGCCGTGCCATCATCGACCGGCGCGTGCTGGCGGATGCGCTTGCCACGCTCGAGGCGAAGGATACGACCGCGCTGCGCCAGGCCGGCGCGCGGATGCTCAAGGATGCGCTGACCGCGGGCTGGGCGGAAATCGACCGGCGCCTGCTGGAGCATCCCGGCCGCGGGCTGGAGAGCGCGGCGGCAGGTGCGTTCCTGACCGATCAGTTGCTGCGGCTGCTGTGGGATTTCACCGTCCAGCGGCTGCACCGCAATCCCAATCCCACCGCGGCCGAGCGCATGGTGCTGATCGCGGTCGGCGGATACGGGCGCGGCGAAATGGCGCCGCATTCGGATATCGATATCGGCTTCCTGACGCCGTGGAAGGTCACCGGCTGGTGCGAGCAGGTGATCGAATCGATGCTCTATTCGCTGTGGGACATGCAGCTGAAGGTCGGCCATTCCTCGCGCTCGCTCGACGAGATGGTGCGTCAGGCCAAGGCCGATGTGACCGTCTGCACCGCGCTGCTCGAAGGGCGGTACGTCTGGGGCGACATGCCGCTGTATGACGAGGCCGCGGCGCGCTTTAAGGCCGAGGTGCAGCACGATACCGCCCGCACCTTCATCGCCCAGAAGCTCGCCGAGCGCGATGCGCGGCACAAGAAGATGGGCGACAGCCGCTATGTCGTCGAACCCAATGTGAAGGAAGGCAAGGGCGGTCTGCGCGATCTGCATGCGCTCTTCTGGATCGGCAAGTTCGCGTACAATGTCCGCGAACCGGCCGAACTGGTCGAGGCCGGGCTGCTGACCAAGCTCGAATTCCGCCAGTTCCACCGCGCCGAGAATTTCCTGTGGGCGGTGCGCTGTCACCTCCACGCCATTGCCGGGCGCGCCGAGGACCGGCTGACCTTCGACCTGCAGCGCGAGATCGCCGAGCGGATGCGCTATTCGGACCGGCCGGGGAAGTCGAAGGTCGAGCGCTTCATGCACTTCTACTTCCTCCAGGCGAAGACGGTGGGCGACCTGAGCGGCGTGTTCCTGGCGCATCTGGACGAGAAATTCGCCGCGCGTGGCCGGCGTTTCGGCTTGCCGACGCTGTTCCGAAGCCCGCGCAAGCTGAAGGGCTTCACGCTGGAGCGCGGGCGGCTGGCGATCCCGCGGGAGAGCTTCTTCCAGGAGGACCCCGTCCGGCTGATCGAGCTGTATCAGCTGGCCGATCTGCACGGACTCGAGATCCATCCGCTGACGGTGCGTGCGGCCTCGCGGGATGCAAAGCTGGTCGACGATGTGCGCACCGATGCCCGCGCCAACGCGCTGTTCCTCGACGTGCTGACGTCCCCACGCGATCCCGAGACGGTGTTGCGCTGGATGAACGAGGCGGGCGTGTTCGGCCGGTTCGTGCCCGACTTTGGCCGTGTCGTCGCGCAGATGCAGTTCGACATGTACCACCATTATACGGTGGACGAGCATTCGATCCGCGCGATCGGGCTGCTCAACCAGATCGAGAAGGGCGAGCTGAAGGAGGATCATCCGCTCGCCTCCGGCATCTTCGCGCAGGTCGTGTCGCGGCGAGTGCTGTTCGCGGCGGTACTGCTGCACGACATTGCCAAGGGGCGCGGTGGCGACCATTCGATCCTGGGCGCGCAGGTGGCCGAGCGGCTGTGCCCGCGGCTGGGGCTGAGCGCAGCCGAGACCGAGACGGTGGCGTGGCTGGTGCGGCACCATTTGCTGATGTCGGCGACTGCGTTCAAGCGCGACCTGAGCGACTTCAAGACGATCCTCGACTTTGCCGAGATGGTGCAGAGTCCCGAGCGGCTTCGCCTGCTCCTGCTGCTGACCGTTGTCGATATCCGCGCGGTGGGGCCGGGCGTGTGGAACAGCTGGAAGCGCCAGCTGCTCGCCAATCTCTATGATTCCGCCGAGGAAGTGCTGCGGCTCGGCCACAAGCAGAAGGGGCGGAGCGAGCGCGTCGCGGCCAAGCAGGAAACGCTGGCCGGGATGCTCGGCTGGGACGAGAAGCGCATGGCCGCGTTCCGCAAGCGGCTGACCGAACCATACTGGATCGCCGAGCCGCTCGACGTGCTGGAACGCAATGCGCGGCTGATCGATGCGGCTGGCAAGTCGCAGCTGTCGATCGAGGCGCAGGTCTATCCCGAGCGCGGCGCGACGCTGGTTACGGTCTATGCGTCGGACCATCCGGGCCTGTTCTACCGCATTGCCGGGGCGATCCATGTCGCGGGCGGCAACATCATCGACGCGCGCATCCACACCACGCGCGACGGCATGGCGCTCGACAATTTCCTCGTCCAGGACCCGCTCGGCCGGCCGTTCGACGAGGATGTGAAGCTGAAGCGGATCAAGGACGCGATCGCCGATGCGCTGGCCAACCGTTCGAAACTGTCGGACCGGTTGAAGTCACGCCCGCTGCCGCGCCTGCGCGCCGACGCGTTCACGATCGAACCCAACGTGCTGATCGACAACAAGGCGTCGAACCGTTTCACCGTGGTCGAGGTGAATGCCCGCGACCGGCCGGCGTTGCTCTACACGCTGGCGCATGCGCTGTTCCAGTCGAAGGTGACGATCCACTCCGCGCATGTCGCCACCTATGGCGAACGCGCGGTCGATACCTTCTACCTGACCGACCTGATCGGCGATAAGATCGATTCGGCCTCGCGGCTCAAGACGATCGAGCGACGGTTGCTCGAAGCCGCGGCGGGCGACGGGAGCGTTGCCCAGGCGGCCTGAGACGGGAGAGACAAGATGCCGGTAGTTGGAATGGGTGGCCTGTTCTTCCGTGCGAAGGATCCCGACGCGCTCAACGCCTGGTATCGCGAGCATCTGGACGTCGGCGCCGGCTGCAACTCGACCGGCGAGGGCGAGCCCGACGAATGGTTCTGGAAGGTGACGGGCGGCCCGATGGTGTTCGCGCCGTTCAAGGAAAGCACCGACTATTTCGCCGCCGACAAGCAGTTCATGATCAACCTGCGGGTCAGCGACCTCGACAGCCTGCTGGAGCAGCTCAACGCCGCGGGCATCGACATCATCGTGAAGCCCGAATGGAATTCGCCCGAAACCGGCAGCTTTGCGCGGATCCACGATCCCGAGGGCAATGCGATCGAGCTGTGGGAGCCCCCGGCGGCGTGAGCAAGCTGATCGGCGAACTGCTGGTCATCGCGGTGGCAGCGCTGATCGGAGCCTGGTATTTCAGGCGAGGCAAGCGGCGCGGATAAGCCAAACGCAAAGGGCGGAGCCGCAGCCCCGCCCTTCATATCCTCACGGATGGTCCCGCCGTTACTTCGGCGAGATCACCATCAGCATCTGACGGCCTTCCATGCGCGGATAGGATTCGATCTTCGCGATCTCGACCGTGTCGTCCTGCACGCGCTTGAGCAGCACCATGCCGAGCTGGCCGTGCGAAAGCTCGCGGCCGCGGAAGCGCAGGGTGATCTTCACCTTGTCGCCTTCGCCGATGAATTTGTGGATCGCCTTCATCTTCGTATCATAGTCATGATCGTCGATGTTCGGACGCATCTTGATCTCCTTGATCTCCTGCGTCTTCTGGCTCTTGCGGGCGAGGTTGGCCTTTTTCTGGGCCTCGTACTTGAACTTGCCGACGTCGAGGAACTTCGCGACGGGCGGATCCGCGTTGGGCGACACCTCGACCAGGTCCAGGCCGTGCTCGGCCGCCTGCTCGATCGCCTCGCGGGTGTACATCACGCCGAGATTCTCGCCTTCATGATCGATCACCCGCACCTTGGGCGACTGGATGAATTCATTGAAGCGCGGGCCGTTCATCGGCGGAGGCGCCAACGGGCGCCGGGTCATGGGAGGACGTATAAGACTTGCTCCTGTAGCAATTTACATTCTTGGGCGGCCAGATAACGCAGAAATGCGCGATCCGGTAGCCCGGGCCGCGTCATTGAGCGAAAATCCCGCGCACTGTGGCGCCGGGGTGACGTGTATATCGGTACGCGGCATGCGGCTGGCAAGCCCGGTACGACGAAAGCATTGCCGGGAAATTACCATTTCCCAACCTTTGGCAAACGTCAGTTCGCTGTCAGGCAGCGGGCTTACCCCACCCGTTCGACGCAAGCATCCGACTCCCCGGCAGCATGCGCCAGACAAGGGGTTTCATGAAGAGCATCCATATCCCGAACGTGAATGCGCGCTATTGGTGCGCGATCGCCATGGCCAGCCTGTTCGGCACCAATCTGGGCGATCTGTGGGCGCACAATAGCGGCCTGCACAAGCTGGTCGGCCTCATCCCGCTCGCGCTGCTGGCGGCGGTGGTGTTCGCGCTGGAGCGCCGCGACCGGGCGCCGCGCGAACTCTATTACTGGCTGGTGATCGCCATCATTCGCACCGGGGCGACCAATATCGCCGACTATTTCAAGAAGGTGATCTCATGGCCGGTCTTCGGCGCGATCCTGGCGGTGCTGATGATCGGCACCGCGCTCTGGTCGCTGCAAAGCCTGAACAACGCGAGTAGCGAGGAAGCTGAAGCAGAACGCCATGGCATGCCGCAGGCGGGCACCGCCTATTGGTGTGCGATGCTGACCGCAGGCGTGCTCGGGACCTTCTATGGCGACGTCGCATGGAAGGCGATCGGCATGGCGCCGGCGTCGCTGGCGCTGGGCATCCTGCTGCTCGGCGCGATCGGCCTGTGGTCGGGCCTGAAGGGGCACCGGTTCTGGCTGTACTGGCTGGTGGTCGCGATCGCGCGGACCTTCGGCACGGCGGCGGGCGATTTCCTTGCCGAGGATCCGATGGTCGGGCTCGACCTGGTCACTTCGACGCTGATCACCGGCGCGGTCTTTGTCGGCCTGCTGGCGACATGGCGCGGCGGGAAGGCAGTGCCGCTGCGCGAAGCGGCCTGAGGCGTAAGGCCCGCGAGCCGGTCCGGGAACCGGCCCGCGGGCCTTCGCTTATTTCAGATCGGGCGCGGTCGCGTCGCCGGTCAGCAGTGCAACCGCTTCATCGAGCGGCATGAACTGCTGCCGCTCGCTGCCGAGCTGGCGGAGTGCCACGGTGCCTTCCTCGGCCTCGCGCTTGCCCACCACCAGCAGGTTCGGGACCTTGGCCACCGAATGCTCGCGCACCTTGTAGTTGATCTTCTCGTTGCGCAGATCGGTCTCGACGCGGATGCCCGCGGCCTGCAGCTTCGCCGCAACCTGCTTCGCATAGTCGTCGGCGTCGGAGACGATGGTGGCGACCACGGCCTGGGTCGGGGCGAGCCAGACCGGCAGCTTGCCCGCGAAATGCTCGATCAGGATGCCGATGAAGCGCTCATAGGATCCGAAGATCGCGCGATGGAGCATCACCGGGCGATGGCGCTCGCCATCCTCGCCGACATAGGACGCGTCGAGGCGCTCGGGCAGCACGCGGTCGGACTGGATCGTGCCGACCTGCCAGGTGCGGCCGATGGCGTCGGTCAGGTGCCATTCGAGCTTCGGCGCATAGAAGGCGCCTTCGCCGGGGAGCTCCTCCCAGCCATATTCCTCGGTTGCCAGCCCCGCACGGACCACCGCGTCGCGCAGCTCGTTCTCGGCCTTGTCCCAGTCCGCTTCGGAGCCGAAACGCTTCTCTGGGCGCAGCGCCAGCTTGATCGAATATTTGAAGCCGAAGTCGCGATAGATCCGGTCAGCCAGCTTGCAGAAGGCCTGCACCTCCTCGACGATCTGGTCCTCGCGGCAGAAGATATGCGCATCGTCCTGCGTGAACTGGCGGACGCGCATCAGCCCGTGCAGCGCGCCGTGCGGCTCGTTGCGGTGGCAGCAGCCATTCTCATAGAGGCGCAGCGGCAGATCGCGGTACGACTTGATCCCCTGACGGAAGATCAGGACGTGCGCGGGACAGTTCATCGGCTTCAGCGCCATCCACTGCGCATCGTCGCTGACGATCGGACCCTCATCCTCGGTATTGGGCACTTCGTCGGGGATGACGAACATGTTCTCGCGATACTTGCCCCAATGGCCGGACTGCTCCCACTGGCGGGCGTCCATCACCTGCGGCGTCTTCACCTCGAGATAGCCGGCATCGTCGATCGCGCGGCGCATATAGGCTTCGAGCTGGCGCCAGATGACGAAGCCCTGCGGATGCCAGAACACGCTGCCATGCGCTTCCTGCTGCAGGTGGAACAGGTCCATTTCCTGCCCCAGCTTGCGATGGTCGCGCTTGGCGGCTTCCTCCAGCCGGGTCAGATGCTCTTCCAGCTGCTTCTTGTTCAGCCAGCCGGTGCCATAGATGCGGCTGAGCATCGCGTTCTTCTGATCGCCGCGCCAATAGGCGCCCGACACGCGCGTCAGCTTGAACGCGTTGGGATCGACCTTGCCGGTGGAGGCCAGATGCGGGCCGCGGCACATGTCGAGCCACGCGTCCTCGCCCTTGCCGGCGCGATAGACGGTCAGTTCCTCGCCCTCGGGAAGCTCCTGCGCCCATTCGGCCTTGAAGCTCTCGCCCTCGGTCTGCCAGCGCGCGATCAGATCGGCGCGCGACCAGACTTCGCGGATCAGCGGCTGATCGGCAGCGATGATCTTGCGCATCTCGGCTTCGATCGCGGGCAGGTCCTCCTCGGTGAAGGGCCGGTCCTTGGGCGCGAAGTCGTAATAGAAGCCGTCGTCGGTCGAGGGGCCGAAGGTGATCTGCGTGCCGGGGAAAAGGCTCTGCACCGCTTCGGCCAGGATATGCGCATAATCGTGGCGGACGAGCTCGAGCGCGTCCTTCTCGTCCTTCGACGTCACCAGCGCGAGCTGGGAGTCGCCCTCAAACGGGCGCATGATGTCGCGCAGCTCGCCATCGACGCGCGCGGCGATTGCCGCCTTGGCCAGCCCCGGACCGATCGCCGCGGCGATGTCCGCCGGGGTAGTCCCCGGGGCTACCTCGCGGACGGAACCGTCGGGCAGCGTAATGCGGAACATCTCGGACACGGGAATGACTTTCTCTTCGGGGGAATGGCGCGGCTTATGCCCGCGCGCGGGAGCGTTAGGCAAGGCGCTCATTATACACCCGCCAGCAATGCGAGGTCCGCTGCGCACATCCCGTCCCGCTCACCGCGCAGGTTCGCTTCGACATAGGCCATCAGGCTGTGCGCATCGGCCAGCGCGTTGTGCGGCCGCGCGCTGGCCGACGCGGTATCGAAACCGGGCAGGTCCAGCAGCAGGCAGCGAAACTGCAGCGGATCGTTGCGCCGCCCATGGCCGCGCATCAGCAGATTGAAGAAATGGACGAGGTCCTCTGGCCAGTCGGCGATGAAGCTGTGCGGACCGTCATCCTTGCGCAGGAACTTCTGAAGCCGTTTGGTCGCGTTTGCACGGTCGACCGGCTCCTTGTCGAGGAACGGCATCACATGCTCGCCGACCCACGGCACGATCAGTTCGTGCGCGTGCAGCACTTCATAGAATTCGGCGCCGTCCTGCCGCACCAGCGCGATGCTGATCGGCTGGCCGCCGCTGCCGTTGAACTCGGTATCGATGTAATAGCGCATGGCGTTGCTCGCTGGCGCTGCGACGAGAAACGGGAGCGAGTGAGAAGCGCCGGCTCACCCGTTCCCGGGTGAGGCCGCGGCGCGTTCTAGATGCGCACGACGACCGCCCGGAGAACCGGGGTGGTGGTAGTCGTAAGGGCCGGATGGCGCTGCATGCCGGGTTATATAGGTTGAATTCCGCTCAGCGGCCAGACCCCGTATGTCAGGACTGTCGGGCGGGTCTCGCTCATCCGGATCTCGGGCTGGGCGGCGAGTCACGCGGTTGTCCGAAAACCGTCGCACAAGGTGATTCGGGGACGCGAAAATCCGGGAATCGGGGACAATGAACATTTCGCAGGGGCGCTATTATCAGCGCCGCTATGCCGAGGAACTCGCCGCATGCCGCCGCGCCGTGACGCCGGAGGCGGCGGCACGGCGCGGGGCGCTGGTGATTTCCTTTGCCGACAAGCTCAAGGGGCTGGGCATCGCGCCGACGCCGCCGATGCCACCTGCGACGGAAACCCGCCGCTGGATCCTCGAGCTGGAATAGATCAGCCGCCTAGATTCAGCGGGCGCCGTTGAGCATCGCGAACACCTGATCGAACTGGCCGTTGCGCTCGGCATTGCGCAGGATGCCGACGCGCTCGACGGTGATTTCGGCCGGGGTCGGCTGGCGAGCGAACAGCGCAATCGTCTCGTCCATGAAGGCGTCGAGCGGCATCATGTTGGGATCGGCGGCATGGCCGGGCATCAGGTCGGTCTGGACGCCCGGAGGGGCGAGTTCGATCACCTCGATGCCGTCGCCTGCCAGCCGGTGGCGCAGCGATTGCGACCAGCTGTGGATCGCTGCCTTGGTCGCCGAATAGGTCGGTGTGGCGGCCAGCGGCACGAAGGCGAGGCCCGACGAGACGGTGACGATCGCGGCGTTTGCCCGGGCACGCAGGTGCGGCAGCAGCGCCGAGGTCAGCCGGATCGGGCCGAGCAGGTTGGTGGCGACGGTCGCTTCGGCGGTGGTCAGGAAATCGCCGGAGAGGTCCTCGGCGACCATGATTCCTGCATTGTGGATCACGACGTTCAGTTCGGGATGATCGCGTACAAGCTGTTCGGCAAAGGCCGGGATCGCGGCGGCATCGGCGATGTCGAGCACGGCGACCGAGATGCCCGGCGCAGCGGCGGCCACTTCGTCCAGCGCGTCGCGGCGGCGGCCGGCGACGATCACCTTGTTGCCCTGTGCCGCGAAGCGCAGCGCCAGCTCGCGGCCGATGCCCGACCCGCCGCCGGTGATGAGGATGGTGTTGCCCGTGGATTTCATGACTGCGGTTCCTTTCATGGCTTGGTCCGCAGCCCAGATAGCGCTATACTCTCTAATCGAAAGTAGGCACCCAAAAGAATTATACTTACCTGAAAGAGAGTGTGATGGCGCATCCCGGATATGATCCGTCGATCCCGGTCGATCCCCGCGTCGAGGCGCTGGTGAACGAGGTGATCGGTCGCGTAGCCGACAAATGGACTATGCTGGTGCTGGAGGAGCTGGAGCAGGGCGGCGAGCTGCGTTTCACCCAGATCGGCAAGCGCGTGCCCGGTATCAGCCAGAAGATGCTGACCCAGACGCTGCGCCAGATGGAGCGCGACGGGCTGCTGGTGCGAACCGTCTACCCGGTGGTGCCGCCGCGGGTGGAATATCGCCTGACCCCGCTGGGCAACACGTTGAGCGAAGCCTTTTGCGGCGTGTGGATGTGGGCTGAGAACAATCTCGACGCGATCGAAGCGGCGCGGGCGGCGTTCGATGGGCGGGCTGCGGGATAGGCGCGGACCAGCTACCCTTTTCCGTTCGCCCTGAGCTTGTCGAAGGGTCGTACTTCTTCTCGAACCGCAGTCAGTAGAAAAGAACGGTGCTTCGACAGGCTCAGCACGAACGGCAATGAAGCGGCTGAACCCTCAAATCACCCCGAACGGCACCACGCGGTTCAGCCGGACATGGCCGATCTCGGCGCGGCCCAGATAGGGGACGCCCATTTCGCCGCACCAGCGGGTGATCATCTGCTCCAGCGTCTCGCCGAAATTGTAATTGCCCTCGGCCTCGCCATTGTCCTTCACCGCGGTGACCTGGCCGAGGCGGATCCCGGCGACGCCCTTCAACTGGGTCGAATGGGCCATCTGGAACAGCATCCGGTCGATCCGGTACAGCGGCTCGTCGACTTCCTCGATCATCAGGACGTGATCCGTCAGGTCGGGTAGCCATGGCGTGCCGATCATTGCGGCCAGGATCGACAGGTTGAATGCAGCCGCAGGCCGGTGATCGGTCAGCAGACTCGGCTCCAGCCCCTTCTTGCCGCCGTCGATCAGCCAGTCGAGCACCCAGCCGGCATCCTCGCCGGTATCGTTGCGGCCCATGCTGCTCGACATCGAACCATGCGCCTGCCGCCCGATGCGGCGGGCATAAAGCGCGCCGAGCATGAAGCCCATGTCGGAATAGCCGATATAGGTCTTGTTGCGCGCCGCCAGACCGATCTGCGGCATGATCGTATGGAGGATGCGGTTCGAGCCATAGCCGCCGCGCGCGAACCAGATCGCGTCGAATGCGGAGTCGTTGGCGAATTCGAGGAAGGCGGCGGCGCGGACATCGTCGGGCCCGGCGAAATGGCCCTGTTCGAGGAAGCATTGCGGGTGGAATACGATCTCGTGCGCGGGATAGGTCAGCGCCATGAACGCCGCCATGCGCGCTGCCGCTTCCCTGGTGACCGTCCGTGCCGGCGCGACGACTCCGATGCGCATATTCCCACTCACCCCAAGGAACGGTGCAGGCTTGCCCCTTCCGTATGAATTGCCGATAGCGCGAGCCTATGGATCATCGCAAACCTTACTTCTTCGTCGGCATCGGCGGTTCGGGCATGATGCCGCTGGCGATGATCCTTGCCGGGCAGGGCGCGACGGTCGCCGGATCGGACCGCAGCCTCGATTCCGGGCGGCTTCCCGCCAAGTTCGACGACCTGAAGCAGCGCGGCATCGCGCTGTTCCCGCAGGACGGCAGCGGGATCACGAGCGCCGATCAGATCGTGGTCGCGTCCGCCGCGATCGAGGCGACGGTGCCGGACATGATCGCGGCCGAGCGCGTGGGCGCGGCGCGGATGTCGCGCGCGGAACTGCTCGCCAGCCTGTTCAACGAGAGCGCCACTTCGGTCGGCGTTGCGGGCACCAGCGGCAAATCCACCGTCACCGGTATGATCGGCTGGATCTTCCATGCCTGTGGCCGCGATCCCACGGTGATGAACGGCGCGGTGATGAAGAATTTCGCGTCCCCCGACGCCCCCTTCGCCAGCGCTCTGGTGGGGCAGGGCGGCAGTTTCGTTAGCGAAGTGGACGAGAGCGACGGATCGATCGCGCTGTACCGGCCGCAGGTGGCGGTGCTCAACAATGTCAGCCTCGATCACAAGTCGATGGAGGAACTGCGCATCCTGTTCGGCGATTTCGTCGCCAAGGCGGATACGGCGGTGATCAATGCCGACGATCCCGAGGCGATCGCGCTGGCCAGCCGCGCAAGCAGCTTGCTGACCTTCGGCATCGACAACGACGCCGATCTGCGCGCGACCAATCTGGTGCCCGAGCCGTTCGCGATCAGTTTCGATCTCGAGGCGGACGGCGCGACGCGGCGGGTGCGACTGGGCGTTCCCGGGCGGCACAATGTGTCGAACGCGCTGGCAGCGCTGGCCGCGGGCATGGCGGCAGGATTGAGCCTGGCCGAATCCTCAAAGGCCATCGAAGGCTTTGTCGGGCTCAAGCGCCGGTTCGAACTGGTCGGCGAGTCCGGTGGCGTCGCGGTGATCGACGATTTCGGGCACAACCCGGACAAGATCGCGGCCACGCTCGATACGCTGCACGCCTTTCCCGGTCGCCTGCTCGTGATGTTCCAGCCGCACGGCTATGGCCCGCTGAAGGTGATGCGGCGCGAGCTGGTCGAGATGTTCCGGACGAAGCTGGGTGCGGACGACCTGCTGGTACTGCCCGATCCGGTCTATCATGGCGGTACGACGAGCCGCGAAGTGACCAGCGCTGATATCGTCGGTGACGTCGGCGGTACAGCGATCCATATCGCCGATCGTGCTGCAGCTGCGAACTATCTGGTCGAGGCGGCCCAGCCGGGGGATCGCATCGTTTTGATGGGCGCCCGCGACGATACGCTCAGCCTGCTGGCGGCGGAGATGGTGGCGGGCTTACCGGCTTAGAATTCTTGCCGGTTGGCTTGGCGCCGACCGGTTCCTTCTCTGTCACATGCCATCCGGTCGCGCCGCGGATCATCGGCTTGCCACAGCCGACGCACTTCGAATGATAATCGAATTCATCGCGTCTCACGTTTTTGCGGTCGCGCTTGTGCTTGCCCACGGCACATTGCGCCAGCTGTAGAATGTTCATTCGGCCACCCCCGATTTCGCATCTGCAACATGCACATGGAGGCAATAACACATATTAGCTTGTACGTTTCCGCCAAAATGGGGTTTTCAAAGCACGCTTTACGAAATGGAAAGTGTCATTGACATGATTGCAGCGATCGACGTAAAGGGTCCTTGACTGATTCGAAAGGGAACTTGACATCATGGCCCAGTCCGCCGCCGCTCGCCGCTATGTGAAGCGATTCGTTCCGACGATGATTGCCTATTGCGCCATCCTCGCCGGCGTGACCTGGTACATCGATGCGGCCCGGCCGGCGGGCGCGGTGCTGGCGGGACTTTCGATCCTGCCTGCGCTGCCGATCATCGGCGTGCTGATCGTGATGGGCCTCTATCTCGCCGAAGAGACCGACGAATATGTGCGCCAGCGTCTGGTGACCTGCATGATCTTCGCGATGGGTGTGGTCCTGGCGCTCTCGACGGTGCTGGGCTTTCTCCAGATCCACCGGGTCATCGGGCAGGTCAACGTGTTCTGGGCCTTCCCCGGCTGGTGCTTCGCCTGGGGAATGGCGCAAACGGCGCTGGCCGTGCGCGACCGCATGCAGGGATCGGCCGAATGAACAACCGCCTCCGCGTCCTGCGCGCCGAACGTGCCTGGAGCCAGCAGGATCTCGCCGAACGTCTCGAAGTGTCGCGCCAGAGCGTGAACGCGATCGAGACCGGGCGCTACGACCCCTCGCTCCCGCTCGCCTTCCGCATCGCCGACCTGTTCGAACTGACGATCGAAGAGATTTTCCAGAACCCTTCCAAGGATAACAGTCGATGATCACTCGCACTCTGCTTGCCGCCGCGCTGCTGGTCACGCCGCTGGCGATCGCGCCTGCCGCCGCAACGCCCGCCGCCGCCTCGCTGCCGGGCGACCAGATCACCCAGATGGGCCACATCTCGATCCGCGCGATCGGCAAGGGCAAGCCGGTGTTCCTGATCCCCGGCCTCTCCAGCCCGCGCGCGGTGTGGGACGGCGTGGCGCCGGAGCTGGCGAAGACGCACCGCGTCTATCTGGTCCAGATCAACGGCTTTGGCGGCGACGATCCTCGCAACAACCTGACGCCCGACATTCTGGAAGGCGTCCTCGCAGAGCTTCACGCCTATATCCGCGAGAACAAGGCACAGGGTTCGGCGGTGGTCGGTCACTCGCTGGGCGGGCTGCTCGGCATGATGCTGGCCGCGCGGCATCCCGAGGATGTCGGCCGGCTGATGGTGGTCGATGCCTTCCCGTTCATCGGCACCATGTTCGGCGCGGCGGACGTCGCGGCGATCGAGCCACGCGCGGTGCAGATGCGCGACATGATCGCGGGCGGCCATGAACGCGCCAAGGCCGCGGCGGGCACGCCGGTCACCAGCGATCCCGGCGGCAACCAGTCGATCACGGCCGAGGGCAGGATCAAGGTCGCCAACTGGGCGCTCCAGGCCGATATGCGCGTCGTGGCGACGGCGCTGTACGAGGACATGGTGACCGATATGCGCCCGCATATGGGGAAGATCGCGGCCAAGCCGTTCACCGTCCTCTATGCGGCGGGCATGGGCGAACCCATGGCGAAGGCGATCTGGGAGCCAGCCTATGCCGGAACCACGGCGAAGCTGGTGGCGATCCCGGGCAGTTACCACTTCATCATGCTGGACCAGCCCGCGCTGTTCGCGACCGAGCTGGCGAAGTTCCTCGCGGAATGAGGGAAAGGGGACCCGGCTCGGCGCCGGGCCCCCGTCCTGCCCTCAATAGGTGCCGGGGAAAGCCCGGTTGAGGTTGTGGTCGGTCCGCCACGAGCGGTCCTCGTCGCGATCCGAACCGAAGAACGCGCCGCGCTCCTCGTCCTTCCATGCTGCCTTGGCTTCGTCGGCGCTCTTGCGGATCGTCACCTTGTCGTCGACCGACTGGATCCAGCGCGACGGGATCGAATGATGGTAGCCACCAGCGTCGCTGTCGCTCTTGGTCAGCACGATCCGATCGCCGCGCACCTTGTCGACCGTGCCGATATGCGCACCGTCCGATCCGATCACCTCCATATGCTCGGTCACGCGGCCCAGCCCGTCGCGCTGGCCCTGGCGATCGGTGCGCCAGCCGCTGAACTCGTCATGGAAGCGCTTGGCATTCTCGCGGCGATATTCGTCATAGTCGCGATCCAGCTCGGCGATGCGTTCGGTGCGCCAGCCGGCATAATGGGCATCGCTCTGGCGCATGCGCAGATCGTCCTCGCGCGCGTCGCGCTGGCGTCGGCGTTCGGCTTCGGCGTCGCCGAACCAGGAACGGATCTCATCCCCGGCACGGTCGAAGAAGCCACGGTCATGGCTGTCATAGCCATCGCGGCTGCGCGGCTGGTCGTAGCGCGGGCGATCCCAGTCGGCGCGCAGGCGCTGGGGCGAATAGTCGCCGCGCTGGCCGTAGGCACCATGGTCGCGATCACGATACTGCGGCGCGTACCTGCCGAACTCACCCGAAGCGGCGTAATCGCGCGCGCTGGAATAGCCATAGCCGCCGGAGCTGCGGGGGCTGCGCTCCTGCACCTGATCCTGCGGACCGAAATAGCTGCGATCGTCATAGCCGGGATAGCGGTCGTCCATGTCACTCTCCATCACTGTACAGGGTTCGGGCGCCGGTGCGCCCGCCGTGCGTTTCAGCGGATGAAGGGAGTGATGGTTCCTGAAAATTGGCCGCGAAATCAGTCGATTCGCCGCATGTCGCAATGGGGTCGCAATCCCGCGTTCAACGCAGTTGCATCCGGGCAAAGCTGTGGGTAATGCATCGCCTCCCGGCACGCCGGGAACGGTGGCGGGGCTGTAGCTCAGATGGGAGAGCGCTGCAATCGCACTGCAGAGGTCAGGGGTTCGATTCCCCTCAGCTCCACCAGCCGCCACTTCCCGCACATTCCGCTGCGATATCCGGCGCTTTCCTGACCGTATGCATCAGATCGCCGGCAAGGTTTGCGCGGCAAATCCCCAGCCTTTCAGCGCCTTTGCCCGTTCCACCAGCAACGCTGCATCGGCGATGCCGAACGGGTGCGCGTCCTTCATGGTTTCCAGCTCTTCCCATGCCACCGGCACTGCCACCGGCGCACCCGGCCTTGCCCGCGCGGAATAGGGCAGCACGGCGGTGCTGCCGCGCTGGTTGCGCAGCCAGTCGATGAAGATGCGACCCTTGCGTTTGGCCTTGCTCATCGTCGCGACGAAACGATCGGGGTCGGCGGTGCTGAGAGCCTGGGCGAAGCGGGCGGCGAAGTCCTTGTGCGTTTCCCAGTCATGGCCGGGCGTGAGGGGGACGACGACATGGACGCCCTTGCCGCCCGAGAGCATGGCGAAGGACACGAGGCCGAGACCGCTCAGTTGATCGCGGATGTCGGCGGCGGCCTGCCGCACGCGGGCGAAATCCATGCCCTCGTCGGGATCGAGATCGAAGATCATGCGATCGGGCCGTTCGACCGCGTCGGCGCGCGATGCCCAGCCATGGAATTCGATCGTGCCCATCTGGACGCAGGTCAACAGGCCGTCGCCGTCCTCGACATAGAGATAGTCCTCCGATCCGCCGCCCTTTTCGCGGATCGGGACGTGGTGGACGCTCTCGCCGAATGCGCCGCTGTCGTGCTTCTGGAAGAAGCATTTCTTCGCGCGCCCCTGCGGGCAGCGCACCAGACTGATCGGGCGGTTGGCGGCGAAGGGGAGCATCAACGGGGCGATGCGGGCATAATAGTCGGCCAGTTCGCCCTTGGTCTGGCCGCTGTCGGGGAAGATCACGCGGTCGCGATTGCTGATCTTCACGCTCGACGATGGCGCCGGCGCCGGGGAGGGGCGTTCGGCCTTCACCGCCTTTGCGGGCTTGTCGCTGCGCAGGCCAAGGAAACTGCCGTGGCGGACACGGCCATCGCCGGTGAATTCGGCGAAGGCGATTTCGGCGACGAGCTTCGGCTTGATCCAGTGCGCGCCGCGCGCCTCGGTGCGCGGAACCTCGACCGCGGCTTCGGGCACGGTCAGCGGTTTCATGGCCTTTGCGAGTTCGTCCATCGTCGCGGTATCGAAACCGGTGCCGACCTTGCCCTTGTAGACCAGCACTTTCCCTTCCTGCTGGGCAAGGAGCAGCGAAGCGAAGGGCCGTCCCTTGGCCTTGCTCGCGGTCCAGCCGACAAGCACGAACTCCTGACGGCGGGTGCATTTGACCTTGACCCAGGCGCGCGTGCGGCCGCTGCGATAGGGCGCGTCGATGCGCTTGGCGATGATCCCTTCCTGTCCCGCGCCGCACAGCGAGCGATAGAGCTTCTCGCCCGCGCCGATCAGGTGATCGGCGACATGGATCGGGGGTTCGGCGTGGTGGAGCAGCGCCTCCAGCCGCTCCTTGCGCTCAATCGTGGGAAGCGACTTCAGGTCGATGCCATCCAGCGAGAGCAGATCGAACGCGAAGAAGTGGAAGGGCGTGTCGGCGCGCTGTTCGCCATGGCCGCGCTTGAGTACCGATTGCAGCGCGGAGAAGCTGGGATTGCCGTTCGCATCGAAGGCGACGATCTCGCCGTCGATCAATGCCGATGGCAGGTCGAGCGCGGCGATCGCATCGACCAGCGGGCCGAATTTGGCGGTCCAGTCGAGGCCATTGCGGGTATGGAGCTTCACCTCGTCGCCACGCACCGCGATCAGCGCGCGATAGCCGTCATATTTGATCTCGTGCAGCCAGTTGTTGCCGGTGGGGACATCGTCGACCAGCGTGGCAAGCTGCGGCTTCACGAAGCGGGGAAGTTGCGCGGCGCGGGCCTTCACCTTGCCTTTGACGCGGGCATTGTGGGTCCTGGCCGCCTGCATCTTCTGCGCGAAGGCCTTGCCCTTGGCACCTTGCAGCGATTGCGTGCCGGCGGTGTCCGCCTCGATCTGCGCGAGCGAGCGGCCGGTCAGCACGCTGGTGAGGCCGCGTTCGACGAGCGTGTCGCCCGTTCCCGCCGCATCGTCGTCGATCTTGCGCAACAGCCAGTTCTCGCGCTTCTCGCTCGGGCGGCCCTTCATCCGGACGAGCAGCCATTCGCCCTTCATCCGCTCGCCATGGAGGATGAAATGGAGATGACCGTCCTTCAGGTCGTCGGCGCTCTTGCCGGGGATCGGCTCCCAGCTGCCATGATCCCACAGCATCACGGTGCCGCCGCCATATTCGCCTTTGGGGATGTTGCCTTCGAACTCGCCGTAATCGAGCGGATGATCCTCGGTGCGCACCGCCAGCCGCTTGTCGGCGGGATCGCAGCTCGGCCCCTTGGTGACCGCCCAGCTCTTGAGGACGCCATCGATCTCCAGCCGGAAATCCCAGTGGAGCCGCGTGGCGGCGTGCTTCTGGACGACGAAGCTGTTGCCGCCCTTCTTCGCGAGCTTGCCCTTTGGTTCCTTCGTGCGGCTGAAGTCGCGCTTGGCGTTGTAGGTGTCGAGCAGGCCGGTGGCGGCCATGATCAGGCGCTCTTGCGCCTGGGCGCCGCCTTCTTCGCGGCGGGCTTTTTCGGCGCGGTTTTGGCGGCGGGTTTGCGTGCGGTGCCGCCCGCGGATTTCTTGAGCGCGGCCATCAGGTCGATGACGTTGCCGCTGCCGCGGCCACTGGGTTCGTCGTCGACATCTTCGATGATGCGCTTGCCCTTCGCCTTTTTCTTCTTGTCGATCAGGCGGTGGAGCGCATCGACATAGCGATCGTGGAATTCCTCCGGCTTGAACGGGGCGGTGCGCTTGTCGATGATGCTGGTGGCGAGATCGAGCATGTCCTCGTCGGCCGTGTCGGCCGGCAGGCCGCGGAAATAGCTCTGCGCCTTGTTCACCTCGTCGGCATAGCGCAGCACCTCCAGCACCAGCCCGCGCCCGCACGGCTTGAGCGACACCAGCTGCTCGCGCCCGCGCACGGATAGTTGGCCCAGACCAACCTTCTTCGTCTGGCGCAACGCGTCGCGCAGGACCGCATAGGCTTCCTCCGCCAGATCGTCGGCCGGAACGACGAAATAGGGCTTCTCGTAATAGAGAACGTCGATCGCATCCGCCTCGACGAACTGGACCAGATCGAGCGTCTTGCGGCTCTCGATCTTCACCGCTTCGATCTCATCCTGTTCGAGCAGGACGTAATTGCCCTTGGAGAGCTCATAGCCCTTGAGGATCTCGTCGGGATCGACCGGGCCGACGCCGCTGACCACCTTTTCGTAGCGGATCGGCTTGCCGGTGGGCTCGTGGATCTGGCGAAAGCTGACAGCAGCACCGGATTTGGTCGCGGGGTAGATTTCGACAGGAATCGAGACGAGCGCCAGTTTGATCTGACCCTGCCAATATGCACGTGCCGCCATATGCGAACCTCCGCGCGAACAAGCGTGCGGCGGCAGCGATGGTTCCGATGGGTGAGGGAGCCGTCCTGCCGGTCAGGCGTCCGGCCGGCGCGCCGCGACATAGTCGAGGATGTCCTGCGGCGAGCGGAACAGCGCGTCGGGCTGCATCTTCACCAGCAGTTCCTCGGCGGCATAGCCCCACAGCACCGATCCGGCGCGCATGCCGACTTCGCGGGCAGCGTCCACGTCGCGGGTCTCGTCGCCGATCGCCAGCGTGTCGCCGGCGGCGATGCCCAGCTTGCGGAGCACCTTGCGGAACTTCGGCGCCTTGCCGAACAGCGATGATCCGCAGGCGAACCAGTCGATCTGCGCGGCATGCTGCGGCCCCAATATGCCGCGCGCATTGGCTTCCGAATTGGAGGTGACCAGCGCGATCTGCAGGCCCATCGCTTTCAATCGCTCGAGCATGTCGGGCGTGCCGGGGAACAGCTCGATCTGGCCGACATTGCGGCCCACCAGCCGTCGGACATACCAGGCGATGAACGGCAGCTTCCACCGCGAGATGCCGAGAAACTCGATCACCTCGCGCGAGCTGCGGTTGCGCAGCATCTCGACTTCCTCGGGCTTCACCGTGCGGAAGCGGAACATCTTCGCCAGATCGTCGACCACCGACAGGAACCAGTCGCCGCTGTCGGACAGGGTGCCGTCGAAATCGAAGATGATCAGCCGGATCGGCTCGCGCACCGGCTCAGCCATGGGCGTGACCATGGCCGTGTCCGGCGTGACTTCCATGTCGATCGTCGTGATCATGTCCATGATCGTGGTCGTGTCCATCCGAAGGGCCGTGGCCGTGTCCATGGCCGTGCATCCGGCACTCCGCACCGTCGCCCAGCTCTATCTGGATGGTGATATGGTCGATCTTGAAGTCATGATCGAGACGGTGCTGCAGATCGATCAGGAAATCGTCGCCGGGATGGCCGCCGGGCATCACCAGATGCGCGGTCAGCGCGGCTTCGGTGGTGCTCATCGGCCAGATATGCAGATCGTGCACGCGCGTGACACCGGGCAGGGCGGCCAGTGCAGCGCCCACTTTCTCCGCGTCGATCCCCGGCGGCACGCCCTTCAGCGCCATCACCAGCGAATCGCGTGCCAGACCCCATGTGCTCCACAGGATCACCACGACGATGATCAGGCTGAGTGCCGGATCGATCCACTCCGCGCCGGTCAGCAGCATCAGCCCGCCGCCGATCACCACGCCCGCCGAGACCGCCGCATCGGCCGCCATATGGATATAGGCGCCGCGGATATTCACATCGTCCTGCTGCCCGCGCGCAAACAGCATTGCGGTGCCCAGATTGATGACGATGCCGATGCCGGCGACGATCATCACCGTGCCACCCGGCACCTGCGGCGGATTGCCGATGCGGTGGAACGCCTCGATGCTGATGGCGGCCACCGCGATCAGCAGCAGCACGGCGTTTGCCAGCGCCGCGAGGATCGACGAGCCACGCAGGCCATAGGTGAAGCGCTTCGACGGCGGCCGTTTCGAAAGCTCCGCCCCGCCCCAGGCGATCAGCAGCCCCAGCACGTCCGACAGATTGTGTCCGGCATCCGCCAGCAGCGCGACCGAATCGGTCAGGATGCCGAACGTGCCCTCCACCGCGACAAAGGCGAGGTTGAGCATCGTCCCGATCGCAAACGCCCGGCCGAAATCGACCGGCGCGTGATGGTGATGATCGTGGTGTGCGCCCATTGTGACGTTCTTAGCGGTACCGACGCAGGTGATGCTAGGACATAGCGGGGATTATTGCGGCGGCCGCTGCGAATCCTCGCGGCGGCGCTGCCCGCGCTCCATCTGGAGCTGCGGGGTGCGGATCGTCACCAGCTCCGAACGGATCAGCACGCCGTCCTTGTCTGCATCGAAGCGCGTGAAGAGCAACGCGAACCGCGCGCGCAGTTCGTCCAGCGTGATGCGGTTGTCGCCATTGGTATCGACTTCGAACGGGCCGGGCAGGGCGTTGCGGTCGCCCAGCCAGGTCAGTGCCCATTCGGCATAGCGGATATAGCCGATCGACCCGCTATTCTCGCGGTCCGCACTGGCAAAGCTGCGCGTCACCCCGGCATCGAACTCCGCACGGGTCACGCGCGCATCGCCGTCGGTATCGAACGCCGCGATCATCATCGCGACCGGCTCGACAATGATGTTCGCAACCGGCTGGGCCGGGCGCTGTCCTGTTGCCGGAGTTGCCGCTGGCGCACCCGGCGCATTCTGCGCCAGCGCAGGCGAAGCGAGAAGCAGGCCCGCAAGCATCGGGATCAGGCGCATGTCGGGCAACTCCTCGGGCAATGGCGGCGGCGCGCCGGCATGTTCCCTAGAAGCGCCAGTGTGTGGCGATTGCGTGGCGGGCCGCGGTGAGGGGCGATCAATTCTCTCACCCCACACCGTCGTTGGTTTGCGGCCGCCTGCTCCTGCCCTTGAAATGGCAAAGGCTTATGCAGCGCGGACCGGCGATGCGAACTGGTTCTTGAGGCCGTCGATCACGGCCTGATCGAGCGGCAAGCTCAGGCCGGACGTATCCAGATCGAGCAAATCCGACACGGGTCCTTTGACGGCGGCAAGATACGCCTTGGCGATCGTCGGCTTCTTTTCCCAGGGAACCTCGTACGGTTCGGGCAAGTCGGTCATGATCTCGTCTACTTCACTGCCACGCGCTTGCCAGAGCGTCTTGAGGCGCGCAGCAACCAGCACGGTCGCGAACACATTGAAACGGAACTGCTTGGTAACCGCGTCAAGGACGAAGTGCGAGCCACCGGTCGGTCCACCATCGGCCTCGGCCGCGCGTTCTTCGGCATCTTTGGCGAGGTCGTCGCAGCGGTGAAGGTTCTCCACCACGATGCGCAGGGATTTCAGCGCGTGATTGGCCGCATCGGGGTAGATGGATGGGTTGTCGAGCCCTCCGAAAGCAAACCATTCGCAATAGGACACGTGCAGCGATGCCCGTTCCGAATGCGAACGCATCAGCCGTGACCGGTGATCATAGGCACCATGGTGCTGTACGCAGCTGTTGAGCCGGTCGTCGGCAGAGGCCAGCCATTCGGCCCAGGGGTCGCCATAGACCCGCCCCGCCGCCGGACTGGTTGCTGCCAGCCGAAAGCGGATAGCCACCGCCTCCAGATAGAGATGTTCGTAACGGTCATCCCATTCGGCATTCGATTGCTCGATCGCCTGCTGAACGCGATGCTCTGATGCGCTGACGGCCAGACTGGCATATCGCGCTGCGTCCTTCCAACTTTCTAGCCGGAATGCGAGCAAGGCGGCGATCGTGAAGATCCGGCTGGACAAGGGTTGCAGGATGCGCGGCAGCTCATCGGCCTGGGCGTGGCGGAGCTTGTCGATCTCCTGATTGAAATTGAGCAGTTCGTCGCCGTCCGTGACGAACGACAGTCTTGTCGCGATCACCGCCCGTTCGCCATCGATCCTTTCGCGCGAACGCAGTTCCTCAAGTTGATCCTCGATTGCATATTGCATCATCGGCAGAGAGAACTGGAAGCCGGCCTTGACCGCCTCGGTCAGGCCGCGAGCCACCTTGTCGCCCAACGCTTCACCGACGTCGGCGTCATGCGCGCTGTTGAAGCTATCCCGCGTCCGGTCGAGGCGGGCGGCGATGAAGGCGGGATAGGCTTCGAGAAATAACGGCTCGATCGCGCGTAGTTCGTCGATCAGCACGCTGAAGCCGGCACTCTGCTGGCTCACCCAGTTCTCATCGCGGAACATCGGGAAATAGCGTTGCAGGATTTCGCTGATCTGCTCGATCTCCAGCTCGACCTGGACCGAAAAATGATCGCGCGCGCGCAGCCGGTATTCGGACTTGTCGCCGGAAAGGAGCGCGAGATTGAGCGCGACCATTGCGCCTTCGAGCGCCTGCCGCAGCCGGCGAAACGCCAGATCCCGTTTCGGCAGGAAGCTCTTTGCGCTGCGCGGGTTGAACATCGGCGCAAAGTGGTTGATCGGGCGAAGCAGAAATGGCCGGCGCTGGCTGTCGGTGACGTGATGGTGCCGATAAGCATCGAGCAGAACCCGGTCGCCGGTGACGAAGACGAAGCGGCGGTGCTGGTTCCGCGGCTGACGGCTAGCCCAACTGATGAGCGCCAGCGTCTGGCAGTCCGCGGTCACCGAATCCCGCGTCCTGCTCGCCGAGCGTGAGCGCCGGAGCAGCGCCGTGGAAAGCGTAGCTCGCCAGCTTTCGGCCTCGCGATTGATCGTGATCATGTCGTCGGCGTTCACATTCAGCAGCGATTCGAGAGAGCGTACAGCGCCCGCGATCTGGGGCGTGTGGAAGCGCCTGAGCTGCCGGAGAGGCTGGAACACTTGTTCGCGAGCCAGAATCCGGCATGCGGCGCGCGACTGGATGCCCGCGGCGCGTTCGCGGAACTTGTCGGGCGGCATCTGGCGGAGCTCGTCGAGAGCCGCCATGCTCATGTCCAACTGCCGTGCAAGGCCCATGATGCCGTCCCGGTCGCCCAGATCGACCTTGAGTGCCGCGTTCAGCAGTTCAAGGTCTTCGCTGGTACGCTTCCTGAGGATCAAATCGGTGTCGATCCGCGCGCCGTTCTCGCGAATCCGCTCCTGGAGATATTCGATCTGCGCCTGTGTTTCCCGGTGGTGCAGCCGGCTCATGTACCAGCGCCCGTCTTCATGCTGCCCCGGGAGTTCGCCGGACATGAGATATTCTGCAGCGAGCAGGCAGCCCTGCTGGTTTATTTCGCGATCATGATCGCGCTGCGACGGGTGCGTACGCAATACCTCGGTATGGAACACCTCGCTGAAACTCGGAACCCGATCGGGTTGCAGGAACATCTGAACGACGTTGGTGTCGAACACATAGATAATCTCACCGTCGAGATTGCTGTGGAACGTGCCGTCTTCGGCATTCCGATCGACGATCCGGGTAATCTCGATGAGATAGCCCAGCTTGCGGACCAGGTTCTGCAGCGCGGCAGAGGCGGATTCGGGCGTCATGGCGGGCCGCCTTCATCGGGATTGTCTGTGTCGATCAAAAAGGCCTCGATAAAGACGTCCGGCCTCCGGATATCCATGGTTCGGTCCCTGAACTCGCTCATGGTGTCCTGCGACACCACCGGCATATCCTTGGGGACCACGATGGTCGCTGCCAGTGCGTTGCGGAAATCGGCAAGCCGGTCGCTATCGCTGTCATCGGGTTGCAGCGCGATAGCGAGTTGTTCCGGGGCGAAGGTGACGCGTAGCCGGTCGGCGATGGCGTCGACATAGTTGGGCTGTCGCTGCTCATCGGTGATATTCGGAAGCACGGTGATCAGCTCGACCGGTAGCTCGCGTAACCCCTTTGCATCCGAACCGGCCAGGATGATCGCGAGATCCGCAGCGAGATGGGGCTCGAGCAGGTCGAGCTGCCAGAGCAACTCGGCCAACTGAACCACTTCGAAACGTTTGAAACGCTGGCTTGCGGCGTCCATTGCCAGAAATGCCAACGCACTTCGCGCTTCGGCAGGCTGGGTCTCAGCCATACCGAGCAGCCGGTTGATCGCCGGCGCCACGCCCGGCCCGCCGCAGCCCAGCTCGGTTGCGATCTGTATCAATAAAGCCGCGCCTTCCCAGCCGTCATATGCAAGCGACCAGCGCGCCAGCACGTCAATGGCGGCCTGTTCTGCTGCCGGATTGCCGTTCGCAGTGAGCAATTGAATCTGATGCGCGATGTCGCCCGCGAGCGAGGGGGACGCTGCATCGATATCGAGCGGCGCGAACACCCTTGCATCACGCATCGGGGCGGCAGGGCGGGTAAAGCTACGGATCGCTGCGCGAAGCCAGGGCGACCACACATCGATCGATCCGTGTATCAGATCGGTCTCGCTGGTGATTGGACCAGGCACATAGGGAGTGGTGTCACTCATAAACCGGTCACCTCTGCCAGCGCCAGCAATACGCCTGCGCAGCCCTCCGACACGCCAATCGCTTTGAGATATGCGTCGTCGGCGTCGTCGAATGTCCGATTGTCGAGCGGGCCAAGATAAACGCATTCTCCGAATTCGCGTATCGACATCCTTGGGCGAACCGCTTCGGGTACGCCATGCTTGCCACGGAAGGATCGATCGCGGCTTGCCCGATCGAGGCTGTACGTCCGCCCATAGGGATCGATTTCGGGTGGCGTGGGCCAGCAGCGGAAGCGTTCGCTACCCCGTGCTTCGATGGCGGTGGGACCCACCGGCAGCATCCGGGCATCGTCATCCGGGCGTACGAACGTCAACTCGCCAATCGTCCGTTGGCTCACCAGGGCGATAAGCTCGTTTCTGGGACGAACCTGGGCGAGTCCCAGAATATCAACTACCGCTCGCGCGATCTCCGCGCGCCGTGCCGCGGGGACATAACGACTGCTTGCCTCGATACAGAGCAGTTGGAGCTCGCCTGCATATGGCGTGATCCACAATGGCCGGTCGGGCGGCCCGACCTCGCCATCGAGCTTGCCGCTCAGAAAGGCTGTGACGATGTCCGGCGCCTTCGCGAGCCGGCCCATTCCCCAGTGAGCACCCAAGGCGCCCCCGGCATTGACTTGAATGGTCAGCGCGCGCTGGTCGAGATGCTCAACCAGTTGTTCGGGCCGCTGGTAATGCTGCCCTTCCTTGAAATCGTTCATTGCCTGAGTGTGGGCGCGCAGCAGCTTGTTGCAGTCGGGCGCGCCGAACATCGGATCATCGAACAATTCGATTACGCGCTTCAGGCGAAGCTTGACCGCTTCCAGCGAGACTTGGCCGCTGGCGAGGCCGGCGGCCAGATGGTGGAATCGCCAGCGAAGCTGCGCCTCGGCGCGGGGAGCAGCCGGCGCCTTTCGTATCGCATTGGCGATATCTCGCAACGCCATTGCGAACTCCTGCCCCCGCTCAATGCAAAGGTGAAAGACTTCGTAACCATTGTCTAGCCCCAAGACGGAGCGATTTGGCCGGAAGCGCGCACGATTATTACCGGCGTAGCTAAAACTGCGACGAATGCGCGAATTCGTGCGACGAATTGTCGTACGAGGTGCCCGATAGTCTTGTCGTTTCTGGCGCATCAGGGCCGAATCGATGGGGATCCGAGCGCTGAGCATTGCTCAATCCTTGCTTCCGGATGTTTCATCGATCGCCTGTGCGATGGTTTCGATCGGGAGCAGGAGTATGAGTGAGCCGGCGGGAAAACGCAGGAAACCGAACTGTTCGTAGAATAGTGCCGCGTCGCTATCGATCGCATGGACGACCAGTGCGCGGACGCCGACATGCTCGGCGACCTCAAGCGTGCGCTGCATCGCTTCGCATAGCAGGGCGCGACCGATGCCCTTGCCGGCGTGTTCGATATCGACCGCCAGCCGGCCCAGCACCGTGATCGGCACTTGCTGCGGCAGGTTCTGGCGGATTTTACGGGGAAGGGCGCTCAACGTCATGCAGCCGACCGCGAGCGTGTAGTACGCGACAACCTGTGCGCGGACCGTGACTACATAGGTTCGTGATGCGCGGCCCTCGTCATGGATCGCATGCTTCTTGAGCCAGGAATCCATCGACGAATTTCCGCACGAAAATTCGGCCAGCCGATGTTGACTGGTGATCGGAGTCGGTCGTGCATAGATGGAACTGTCGGCCATCGTCGCACCATCCCTACTTCCAGGGCGTCTTCGCGACCATCAAGGTGCGAAGTGCCTGAACGGGTCGCGGCGGGTTATCCAGCAGCGAGTCGAGCTCGACGGTCTGCTCCTCATTGAGGTTGAACACCACCTCGTCGAGGAAAAAATTGATCGCGCGGCTACGAGCGCTTTCGAGAACAAACTCGGTGCGTGTCTTTCCGCTCGCCGCCGCGGCGCGATCGATAAGATCGCGCATCTGGCTGGAGACGCGAAGATTGATTGTCTGATCGGAGACGGTCCGCTTCGGGGCGGACTCCGGAATGTCGCGATTCTTGTTCATCGGAACTTACCCTTGTGTCGCCGACCCATGCACATGACGTATATACAATGTCAATACAATTATAGGTTAACGACTAGCCGCGGGGTGGATCCTAGGCCTTTGGCAGCAGCAGCGACGCATCCCCGTAAGAGTAAAAACGATACCCCTCCGCGATCGCATACGCATACGCCGCCTGCATCGCGTCCAGCCCCATCAGCGCCGATACCAGCATGAACAGGGTCGAGCGTGGCAGGTGGAAGTTGGTGATCAGGCCGTCCACGCCCTTGAAGCGATAGCCGGGCGTGATGAAGATCGCGGTGTCGCCTTCGAACGGGCGGATCACATCGTCGTCGCCCGCCGCGCTCTCGATCAGGCGCAGGCTGGTGGTGCCGACGGCAATCACGCGGCCGCCCGCGGCGCGCACGGCGTTCAGGCGGTCGGCGGTGGCGGGATCGATGCGGCCCCATTCGGCGTGCATCTTGTGCGCGTCGGTATCCTCGGCCTTGACCGGCAGGAAGGTGCCCGCGCCGACATGCAGCGTCAGCGTGGCATGGCCGATCCCGGCGGCGTCGAGCGCGGCCATCAGTCCGGGGGTGAAGTGCAGCGCCGCGGTGGGCGCCGCGACCGCGCCGGGCTGGTCGGCGAACATCGTCTGGTAATCGTCGGCATCGCGTTCGTCGGTGGCGCGCTTCGACGCGATATAGGGCGGCAACGGCATGCGGCCGCAGCGTTCGAGCAGCAGCTCGACCGGCTCATCCCCGGCGAAGTCGAGCGCGAAGCTGCCATCCTCGCCGCGGTCCCCGGCCACTGCGCTCACGCCTGCGCCGAAATCGATCGCGTCGCCGTCGCGCAGCCGCC
>NZ_JARNTV010000031.1 GCF_029433115.1 Sphingomonas sp. AOB5
CGGCCCGCTCCCCCACCCGGCCACCCAACGGAAGTATATTCTATGGGTGGCCGGGTGGGGGAGCGGGCCGGTGCCGCATCCGCGTGAGCGGATCGAACTCAATGATCGATCTCGATCTCGCGCATCACGCGGGTCAGGTCGGCGCGCGACATCTTCATCGCCTCGGGATGCTCGTCGACCCATTTGAGGAAGGCGGCATTGATCTCTGGCGTCCAGCGCTGGTCGATCGCGCCTGCGCTGAACCGGCCCTGGCGCAGCATGTCGTGGCTGAACGCATCGCGCAGCGCGACATATTCGGCACGCAGCACCACCTTCTCGGCGATTACCGCGGGAACGAAGATCACCCCCTCGCGCCGCGCCAGCACCAGATCGCCGGGCAGCACCGTCGCCCGCCCGATCCGCACCGGCGCGTTGATCCGCGCCATCTGCAGGTCCTTGATGAAGCTGGGGTCGAAGCCCCGGACATAGGCGTTGAAGCCGGTGATCGCCGCCAGCCCCTCGATATCGCGCGCGCCGCCATCGAACACCACGCCGGTCCTCGACCGCGCGTAGATGGTGTTGCCCAGATTATCGCCCATCAGCGTCCCGTCGATCACCTTGCCATTGCCGTCCGCGACATAGACGTCGCCGACCTGCAGCATGTCGATCGGCCAGCTGTTGGGATTGCCGACCCGCCCTTCCTTCTTCGCCTGCGCGCCGATCGCACCGGCCATGTCGGGACGCGAGGGCAGATATTGCACGGTCAATGCGCGGCCGACGAACGGCCGGTCGGCATGCACCATCTGGAAGCCGCCCTCGAACTGGTTGGCATAGCCTTCCTGCCGCAATATCTCCCACACCTGCTCGGTATTGAGCGCCAGCAGCCGCGCGAGAATCGCATCGGAAACCTTGGGCCGCCCGTCGGGGAAACGCTCGCCGGTCCATTGCTGGGTATAGAAGAGTATCTCTTCGCGGCTCGCCTGGATCTGGGCCTGGGCGGGCGTCGCCAGCCCCTGTGCCAGCCACAAGGATGCGGCCATCGCCGCGACCCGCAGAACATGCATACCCATTATGCCCAACCCCTCTCCAAAGGCTCATTGCGAGCTTGCATACAATTTCAGAATCTTCAATACAATCACGCTACAGGCTGTTGACAGCCGAACCGAATCGATAGATGCATACACAATCAGCCTGTTGTATGCATTTCATCGTTGAAGGCGGCGGCACGGACTGAAACGGATCGGGCGGACGGAGGAATCCAGACCGCGTCAAAAGGGTCAAAAGGCCCCGGCGCCCGGGAATAGACAACCGTTTGGGAGGGTGAGGAAATGGCGATATCCTTTAGCGGCCGTACGGGCGCGGCGAAGCTTTTGCTGATCGCGGCGGCTTCGTGGCCAAGCATGGCGCTGGCACAGACTGCAGCACAGCAGGATCCGGCCGAAGCCACGCTGCCGTCGAGCGACGGCAGCGCGAACCAGGACGATACCGGCGAAATCGTCGTTACCGGCACCAGCATTCGCGGCGCACCGCCGGTCGGTGGCAACCTCGTCTCGGTCGGCCGTGAGGAGATCGAGAGCACCGGCGCGATCAACACGCAGCAGATCCTGAAGGCCGTGCCCGCCATCACCGGCATGGGCAGCCCCGGCGTCGGCCAGAATGCCGGCAACAGCTATTACGCCCCCACCATCCACAGCCTGGGTTCGTCGGCGTCGAACTCGACGCTGGTGCTGATCGACGGCCACCGCATCCCGCTCGGCCACACTTCGCTGGCGCTGCCCGATCCCAGCATCGTGCCGCCGATCGCGCTGGAGCGCGTCGAGGTTCTCGCCGAGGGTGCATCGGCCACCTATGGCTCGGACGCGGTCGCGGGCGTGGTCAACTTCATCACCCGCAAGCGCTATGAAGGCGTGCAGGCGACCGCGCAGTTCGGCTTCGGCTCAAGCTACCGCACCCGCGCCGCCGGCCTGCTGGGCGGAACCACCTGGGAAGGCGGCTCGGCAATGGTCGCTTTCGGCTATTCGCACAACGACGCGGTGCCGTACGACTATGCCAACCGCCCCTATCTGCAGCCCAACCATATCGACGAGGGCGGCACCAACTTCCAGAGCTTCAACTGCTCACCCGCGACGATCCAGCCGCAAGGCGTGTCGGGCATCTATCTCTCGCCGACCGCGACTTCGACGGTGGCCAACACCACCGCGAACGCACCGTGCGACAACCAGCCCTATGGCGACCGCATCGGCGACGAGACCCGCTACAATGTGATGGTCAAGGTTTCGCAGGAAATGGCCCCGGGCCTGACCCTGTCGGGCGACATCATTTACTCGGATCGCCGCACCATCACGCAGCAGGCACGCGGCGGCATTCAGGCGACGGTGTTCCGCACCGGCGCCCAGGCCAACCCCTTCTACGTCAACCCGCCGGGCGTGGTCGCCGGCACTACTGCGGGCGATCGCCAGACGATCCGCTGGCAGGCCGACGATCTGCTCGGGCCGGGCGCGTTCAACGACAATGGCGCGCAGACCTGGATCGCCACCGCCAACCTCGAATGGCGGATCAACGACAATTTCCGCCTGACCGCCATGGCGCTGGCCGGTGAGGATCGCACCGCGAGCGTCACCGAAGGCGCACTGTGCACCAGCTGTGCGACGCTGGCGCTGAACGGTACGACGACGACGGGCGGCAGCACGACCCAGCCGGTTCCGGGCACCACCCTGATCCCGCTCAACCTGCCGCTGACCGCCGCCAACGCGCTCGACGTGTGGAACCCGGCATCGTCGAACCGCACCTCCGCTGCGGTCCGCGCGATGCTGACCGACAGCCGCACCTCGATCAGCCATGTCAGCCAGCTGCGCCAGTATCGCATCGGCATCGACGGCGCGCTGTTCGATCTGCCGGCCGGTTCGGTACGCATCGCGATCGGTGCCGAGGCCCAGCAATGGGTGCTCAACACCACCGTGGTCCGTCCGCTCAATTCGGGTCCGGCGAGCCTGGGGTCGACCCAGCGCTACTTCCCGCTCGATCGGCATGTGGAGTCGGCGTACGGCGAAATCCTGATCCCGGTGATCTCGCCCGAAATGGGGACCTTCCTCCACAAGGTCGATCTCAACTTCCAGGGCCGTTTCGACAATTACAGCGACTTCGGCGACACCTTCAATCCGAAGGTCGCGGCGAATGTCGAGGTGGTCGAGGGGCTGAAGTTCCGCGCCAACTGGTCGCGCTCGTTCGTGGCGCCGTCGATGCGTTCGGTCGGCGATCCGCTCTACGGCACCTATTCGAACTCGACCGCATCCTCGACCAGCACCACCGCGCAGGTCTCGATCGCCCGCTTCCCCGATGTCGCCAACATTCCGGGCATTTCCTGCTCGGGCGGCTTCTGCACCATCGGCAACAACATTCAGGGCCTGGTGGTCGACACCGGCAACCCGAATGTCGGCCCGCAGCGCGGCACCACCTGGTCGTACGGCGTCGATTTCGCGCCGCGTTTCCTGCCCGGCTTCCGCGCTTCGGTGACCCTGTTCAACAACCAGCTTCGCGGCGGCATCACCTCGCCTTGCGCACCGAGCTGCATCCTGAACAACGGCGCGCTCAACTATCTGCTGACCATCTATCCGACCGGGGCGAGCCAGGCGCAGATCGCCGCACAGGTCAACGACGTGCCGATCACCACGGCCTTCCCGACGACGGTCTATTATATCTTCCGCCGTCCCCAGTCGAACGCGCTGGACCTCGACGTCCAGGGCCTCGACATCTCGGTCGGCTATCAGTTCACCACCGGCATCGGCACGTTCCAGATCGGCGGATCGCTCACCGAGCTGATCAAGTTCGATCAGGGCTTTGTCGGCGGTGCCAAGTTCGACATCCTGAACTCGGTCGGCATCAACTCGACCTTCCCGTCGATCGCCCGTCAGGGCCGCGCGAATATCGGGTGGAAGAACGACGGCGGCTTCAGCCTCGAATTCTACATGAACCATGTCGGTTCGTACAAGAATTGGGGCAGCGGCACGATCAACCCGCTGGTGCTCGACGCGAACGGCAACGTCTCGGGCGGCGGCGATATCGTGAAGGCCTGGACCACGTTCGACCTGCACTTCGGATGGAATTTCTCGAAGGGCGGCGCGCTCGGCGACACCGAAGTCTATTTCGACGTGAACAACGTCTTCAACAAATACCCGCCCTTCTTCAACAACGCCAACGGCTACGATCCCTTCGGATCGAACCCGCTCGGCCGGGTGGTCAATGTGGGTCTCCGCGCCAAGTGGTGACCGTTTCGGCCCGCCTTCTCCCTCCCCGGGAAGGCGGGCCGATTTCCGTTTGTGGAGGGTGATATGAAACTGGCCTGGGCCGTTCCCCTGATGCTGCTCGGCGCAATGCCCGCCGCAGCGCAATCCGATCCGGATCGCAAGGTCGATCCCACCTTCCTCCATCGCTTCGTTCCCGATGTGGCGGTGAAGACCGTGCCCATCTCGAGCGCGTCGGCGAAGTACCGGCCGCTGTTCGGCGAAGGCGACGACAATTCCCAGATCCTGCGCGGCGTGACGCGCTTCGGCCAGCTCAGCGTGGACGCGGGCGGGCGCAGTTCGAAGGTCAGCTATGCCCGTGAGGAGCATATGCTGGTGATCCTCTCCGGCTCCGGCACCGTCTCGTACGGCGGCAAGGACTATCCGGTGAAGGCCAACGACTTCATGTACCTGCCGCCCACGGTCGAATTCGGCCTCAACGGCGGCAAGGAACCGGTCACCGCGATCCTGATGGGCTTCGCCATCCCCGAGGGGATGAAGCTGACCGTTCCGGATACGCTCAAGCTCGACAATATCGACAATGTGCCGCTGGTGACGGTGGGCAGCCATCCGGTCTCGACGCTGTACCGCCTGCTGATGGGCGACACGACCAGCACGCGCGACCGGCTCTCGACCGGCCATGTGATGATCAGCCTGTTCGTCATGGAGTTCCAGCCTGGCGGCACCAACTTCCCGCACCATCACGAGACGCAGGAGGAGATCTACATCCTGCTCGACGGGACGGGCGAGATGGTCGCGGGCAGCGGCATGAACGGGATCGAGGGCAAATATCCGGCGAAGCCCGGCGATGCCTATTTCTACCGGGCCAATGCCACGGTCGGTTTCTACAATGACGCAACGCCCGGTAAAAAACCGGCGCGCATCCTCGCGGTGCGATCGAATCTGCCGCCGCGCAAATAAGCGCGGGGCCAAAGGAGGGACGGGATGAGGAACGCGAAGAGTGCGCTCGCGATGGCGAGTGCCGTGCTGGGCCTGTGCGGAGGCGCTGCGAATGCGCAGATCGCGGTCTCGGCCAATGACGGCAAGCAGCCGCGTCTCGGCCAGCCCGCCACCGATGTGAAACCGGACACCGTCGCGGTGATCGACCTGAGCGCGCGCAACCCGCGGGTGATCGCTACGGTCGAGGTGCCGGTCAGCATGATCGGCCCGCCGACCAGCATCGCGATGGCCCGCGACGGCAGCTATGCGATCGTCACTGCCTCGCAGAAGCTCGATCCGGCCGACGGCACCAAGTTCGTGCCCGACGGCAAGGTCTCGGTGATCGACCTGACCGATCCGAAGAATCCGAAGGTGGTCCAGACGATCGAGGCAGGTGCCGGCGCAACCGGCGTCGCGATCAACCGCAAGGGCACGCTGGCGCTGGTCGCCTCGGTCGGCGACGGTACCGTTTCGGTCTTCTCGATCTCCAACCGGCGCCTGACGCTGGTCGGCAAGGTCCAGCTCAGCGCCGAACTGGGGCCGTGCGACGTCGCCATCTCACCGGATGGCAAGACCGCTCTGGTCACCCAGCGGCGCGGCAACCATATCTGGCGGCTGGCGATCGATGGCACCAAGGTGACCGACACCGGCATCACCTTCCAGACCGGCGGCAACCCCTATGGATCGGTGTTCAGCCCCGACAGCCGCTATGCCTACAGCACCAATCTGCTCGGCACGATCGATCCGAACGCGCCGCAGACCCGCCCCGAGCCGGGCCAGCCGGTCCGCGCGCGCATCGGCACCATCACCGCGATCGACCTGCGCACCAACAAGATCGTCACCACCGTGCAGGTCGGCCCCACGCCCGAGCATGTCGAGATGTCGCCCGACGGCCGCTATATCGAAGTGACGGTGGTCAACGGCTCTTCGGCCAATCCTTCGTCGTCGCAGTTCAGCCCGTTCGGCGTCATCAAGGTCTATCGCGTCAACGGCGCGTCGATCACCCCGGTCGCCGAAGCCACGACCGGCCAATGGGGCCAGGGCGCGACCTGGAGTCCGGATGGCCGCACGATCCTGCTGCAAGGCGCCGTCTCCAAGGTGATCCAGGTCTATCGCTTCGACGGCAAGTCGCTGGTCGAGGACAAGGCCGCGCAGATCCAGTTCGATACGCGCCCCGGCGCGATCACCACCCGTTTCAGCCGCTAAGATTCAGAACGTCAGGGAGAGTGAGATGAAGCATCTGGGTCTGGCCGCTTTGGCCTCCGCAACGATGTTGATGGCGGGCACCGCCGCCGCGCAAAGCGTGCCGCCCACCAAGGGTCCGGCGGTGGGCAAGACGCCCGCCTGGTTCCTGCAGGGCTCCTTCCCCGATCCGGGCGGGCGCACTTCGGTCGATGCCAATGGCGTGGTCACCGTGCTGCCGCGTCCGGCGCCGCCGCCCAGCACCGCGCCGCGCCCGATGATGGGCTGCCGCGGTTCGGTGGTCTGCCAGAATCGCGACGGCCCGAAGCGCGGCGAGATGCAGCGCGTCCAGTGGGCGCAGACCCTCGGCTATCGCTTCACCTATCCGATCCACCTGCCCGAAGGCATTGGCGGCGTGCCCGCTGTGGCGCTCGATTCGAAGCACAATCTCTGGGTCTTCCAGCGCAAGCCCGCGGGCCAGCCGCAGCTGCTGAAATATGATCCCTCGGGCAAGCTCATCATGACCGTGGGCGACGATGTGATCGGACATGCCGACAAGGCGCATGGCATGGCGGTGGATGCGCAGGACAATGTCTGGATCCTCGACACCGCCCGCGCCACCGCCAAGAAGGTCAGCCCCGACGGCAAGCTGCTCCAGACGATCGGCACCGACGGGCATCCGGGCGACTGGGTAGAGGAGAAGGGCCAGCGCTATTTGTGGGAGCCGGTGATGATCGCGTTCGGCAAGAACGGCGACATCTACATCGCGCAGGGCCATGGCAATGAAAGCCCCAACGTCACCGATTCCGACGATCCGACCAACAATATCGGCGCGGCGCGGATCCTTCAGCTCGACAAGAACGGCAAGTTCATCCGCCAGTGGTTCGGCCACAATGTCGGCCGCGGCAAATTCCTCAACGCGCACGGACTGGGCGTCGACCCCAGGACCGGCGACGTGTGGATCGGCGACCGTGAGGATTATCGCATCGTCATCTATTCGGGCGACGGCAAATATCTGCGCACGTTCCAGACCGAGAATCTGGTCTGCGCGATCCAGTTCGACCGCAACGGCGATCCGTGGATGGCCAGCGGCCAGGACGGCCAGTTCCTCAAGCTCGACCGCAACACCGGAAAGGTGATCGGCGCGGTGGGCAACGGCATGGGCATCGGCTCCGGCCAGTTCATCGAGGCGAGCTACTGGGTGTTCGACGTGAACAACAATCTGTGGGCCGGCGACACCAGTGTCGGCCGGGTCACCTTCATGTCGCGCAAGCGCTGAGCGGGAGCGGAACCATGGACAGACGAGACTTCTTCCGTACCGGCGCGGTTGCCGCCGCCGGCGCAGCACTGGCACCGCTCGCGGCTTCGGCAGCGCCCGCTGCCGCCCCGCACGACGAACTCAAGCGCTTCCCCATCTATCCGCTGCAGGAGCGGTTCCGCATCGGCTACACCACCAACACCCGCGGCGGCTGGGAAGGCGATCCGTGGAAGGGGATCATGGAGGGCCGCGAAGTCGGCTTCCGCTATTTCGAGATCTTCGGCAATTATTTCGGACCGCTGCAACCCAATGCGCGGACCCGCCCGGATTCGCCGCCGCACATCGTGTATTATCCCGACGAATGGGAAGCGCTGCAGCACCGCATGTGGGCGATCGGCGCGCAGTTCATTGCGGTGACCGGCGGCGAGGGCGGCAAGTCGACCGACTTCGCCGATCCGTCGAAACGCAAGGAAGTGATCGACAGCCATTTCAACATGACCCGCTTCTCGCGCCGTTTCGGCTGCGAGCACCAGAAGACCAATCTCGGCCCGCGCCGCCCCACCGGCACCACCGATGCGGACCTTAAGGAGATGGCGATCACCTGCAACGAGCTGGGCAAGCGCATCAAGGGCGAACTCGGCATCCGTTTCGGCATCCATCCGCACCTCGGCAATCAGCTCCAGAACGAGCATGAGACGATGTACATGATGGAGAATACCGACCCCGAGTTCGTCGGCCTGATCCTCGATACCGGCCACATCACCATGGCCGGCATGGACCCGCTGGCGCTGGCGAAGAAGCTCGGCCACCGCGTCCATGAATTCCACTTCAAGGACACCAAGCCCGAGGATCGTGGCGGCACCAAGAATGTGCCGAAGATGGGCCACGACCAGATGGCCGATCCCTATTTCTTCCCGCTCGGCAATGGCGGCGTCGATTTCCCCGGCATCGTCGCCTATCTCGAAAGCATCGACTGGCGCGGCTGCCTCAATGTCGAATTGGACGCCTCGCCGTGGCGCGCGCCCAAGGACAGCGCGAAGATCACCGCCGACTATATCGTCAACACGCTGAAGATCCCGCTCTAGGTCACCCCCCCGGAGACCTGAGCGCCTCCCGGCCCCTTGCCTCCCCCCGGCAAACAAAAAGGGGCCGGGAGCAACCCAGCTCCCGGCCCCTTCTTCATGTGTCCGCCTCACAGTTTGAAGCGGAACATCCAGCCGACATCGTCGCAGCAATACATCCAGCCCTTGTAGAGCTTGGCGCCGTGGATCACCGGCGAGCTGTCGGGCAGCTGGATGCGCTCGGTCACCTCCCCGGTGTTGATGTTGGTCAGGAAGAAGCAGTTCATGTTCGAATCCGACGCCCACACCCAGTTGCGGTCCTTGTCTGCCCAGGTCTTGTCATGCGGCCGGTTGCCGGGGGTCGAGTAATAGTTCTGCACCTCCCAGCTTTCCTTGTGGATCGCGAACACCGTACGGGCATTGGGCACGGTGATGTAGAGCAGCTTGCCCTTTTGCAGGATGCAGTGCGAGCCGGTCCCCGGCGGCGCCTGTTCCCAGTCGAGCGGCACGCGCCCATCGGCCAGCCGCGACACATTGCCGGGCAAAGCGGGCGAGGGCGGCGGCTCCTGTTCGGGATAGGCGGGCTTCAGCGGCGAGCGGCGGCCGGGCGCATCGCCCTTCATCCGGTAATGCAGCCCAGATCCCGGCGTCTGGAACGCGGCGATGCTGTTGCTGGTCTTCGGATCGACATGCACGATCAGCCGGTTGTAGGTCGAACCCACCCAGATCGTGCCGTCCTCGTCATCGACACAGATGCCGCTCGCGGCGCGGACATTGTGCGGCTTGAACTCGCGGATCAGCTTGCCGCTCTCCGGCTCGATCAGCGAGATCCAGTTGTCCGGCCCCTGATCCATCACCCACAACCCTTCGCTGGTCAGGTCCAGCCCGTTGGGCTTGGCATGGGGCGTCTTGTAGACGATCTCGATCGGCCCCGAGGGCCGCGTCTTCACGTTCGAAACATCGCGGCGGTTCTTCGCCGCCGCCATCCGGGGAAGTGCTGCAGCCGCAGGCGCGGCAGCCAGCAATCCCAGCAGGGATCTGCGCTGGATCATCTCCGTCTCCTCTCCTGACGCCGCGCGCTCCTGCCGCGGTCGCCGAACAAATGTATACATTATTGATAATATGTATGCATAGTGGATTCGCTTGCCGGGGCCGGATGCCGGGTTAGGATCGCGCATGGAATTCGATCAGGTCGTCGCGCCGCTCAGCCGGGAGCAATTCCTCGCCGATCATCACGGCAAGTCGTTCCTGCGCATCCCCGGCACGCCGGGGCGCTTCGCCGGACTGATCGGCTGGGACGAGTTGAGCGCGATCCTTGAGCAGCATCGCCTTGCCCCGCCGCGCTTCAAGCTGGTGCAGGGCGGCCAGCCGCTCGATCCGTCGCGCTATCTGTCGGCAGGTCTCGGCGGCACGCCACGGCTCGATTCCGCGAAATTCGCCACCGCGCTGGCCGGCGGCGCGACGCTGATCCTCGACGCGGCGGAGGAGCTGGCCCCGCGCATCCGCGCTTTGTCGGACTCGTTCCGCGACGTCTTCCGCAGCGGCAATTACGTCAATCTCTATGCCGGCTGGTTCGCCCAGAACGGCTTCGACCTGCACTGGGACAGTCAGGAAGCGATGATCCTCCAGCTCGGCGGCCGCAAGCGCTGGCAGGTGTTCGCGCCGACCCGGCTGCACCCGCTGCAGGACGATGTCGAAGCGCCCGCGCGCCCCACCGGCCCGCCACTCTGGGACGGCATGCTCGAGGATGGCGACGCGCTCTATATCCCGCGCGGCTGGTGGCACATGGCATGGCCGGTCGACGAACCGAGCCTGCATCTGACCTTCACCACCGTCCAGCCCAACGGCATCGACCTGGCCCGCTGGGTCGCCGCGACCCTGCGCCGCCATGCCGAACTGCGCGAGGACCTGCCCGCGCTCGACGATGCGGCCGGACAGGCGGCGCGGATCGCAAGCCTGCGCACGCTGATGAGCGAGGCCCTGAGCGACGACCTGATCGCCACCTTCCGCCGCCAATGGGAAGCCGAAAGCTTCCCGCGCACCCGCGTGAACCTGCCCGGCGGTCCCTATCAGCAGCTCGCGGCCCTGACCGACGCCAGCAAGGTCCGTCTCGGCGGCGCGCACAAACTCGCCTTCGCCACCATCGGCGCCAATGCCGAATTCGTCGCGGGCGGGAAGCTCTATGTCGTGCCCGCCGATCTTGTCCCGGCACTGGCGCTGCTGAGCGACACGGCCGCCGTACCGGTTTCGGAACTGGTCGCGCAGGTGAAGCCCGAGCGCGCCGCCGATCTGCGCAAGGCGTTGGCGGTGCTGGCCCGTGCCGGCGTCTTCCTGGTAGAACAGGACTGAACCGATGCTGCGCACCGATCTGCCCACCCCCGCCCTCATCCTCGATGCCGCGGCGATGGACCGCAACATCGCGGCGATGGCCGGGTTCGCCGCCGCACGCGGCCTTGCGCTCCGTCCGCACGCCAAGACCCACAAGAGCGCCGAGATCGCCCGCCGCCAGATCGCCGCGGGTGCGGCCGGTATCTGCTGCGCCAAGCTCGCCGAAGCCGAGGCGCTGGCGGCCGAGGGCATCGACGATATCCACCTGACCTCGCCGGTGGTGCGCCCCGACGCCATCGCCCGGCTGATCGCGCTCGAAGCGCGGATCGCATTGTCGGTCGTCGTCGATCATCCGGCCAATGCCGCGATGCTGGCGAGCGCCGCCACGCGCCCGCTGACCGTCTTCATCGATGTCGATCCCGGCGTGCACCGCACCGGCGTGGCCAGCCCCGAAGCCGCGCTGGCACTGGCCGCAACGATCGCGGAGTTACCCAATCTCCGGCTGGGCGGCGTCCAATTCTATTGCGGCTCGCAACAGCATATCGCGCGCCGCGAAGACCGTTTCGCCGCCGTCCGCGACCTGACCGGCTATCTCTCCACCATCCTCGAAGCATTGCGGGCAGCGGGGCACGAAATCCCGGTCGTTACCGGCGCGGGCACCGGCAGTTTCGCCATCGACGCCGAACTCGGCGTGCTGACCGAGTTGCAGTGCGGCTCCTACATCTTCCTCGACCGCGAATATGAGGATTGCGAGCTGAGCGGCGGCGGCGCCCCTGCCTTCGAACGCGCGCTGTTCCTCGACGCGACCGTCATCAGCGCCAACCACACCACCCATGTCACCATCGACGCCGGGCTGAAGGCGATGGCCACCGATGCGGGACCACCGCGCCCGCTCTGGCCCGGCGCAACCTATCGCTTCATGGGCGACGAACACGGCGCGCTGGTCGCGGACACCCTGCCGGCGCTCGGCGAGCGCGTCACGCTCCAGCCGCCGCATTGCGATCCGACGGTCAATCTCCACGACGCCTATCATATCATCGAAGGCGACCATGTGATCGACCGCTGGCCGATCCATGCGCGCGGCCGCAACACCTAGACAGCGCCCGCCCGCCCGTTACCTTCCCCGGCAAAATCGCCGGGGAGACATGCCATGAAGCCGCGCCACCTGTTGCTCGCCACGCTTGCCGCAAGCTGCGCCACCACTCCGGCCCTCGCCCAGCGCTACAAGGCGACCATCGTCCGCACCGAGCAGGGCGTGCCGCACATCACCGCGCGCAACATGGCGGGCCTCGGCTATGGCTCTGGCTATGCCGCCGCGCAGGACAATGGCTGCGTCATCGCTGACACGCTCGTCTCGGTCCGCGGTGAGCGTTCCAAATATTTCGGCGCGACCGCGACCACGGTGGTGGGCTTCAGCGATGCCCCCAATCTGGAAAGCGATCTCTATCGCGCCGCCATCGCCGATCTGCCCGCCCTGCGCGCTGCTCAGGCGAAGACCAGCGCCGACAATCGCGCGATCATGGAGGGGTTCCGGCTCGGCTATAACCGCTATCTGCGCGACCATCCCGAGGGCTTTGGACCCGAGTGCCGCGGCAAGCCCTGGCTGAAGCCGATCTCAAGCGACGACATGCTGTTGATGGTCAATTCGGCGATGACGCTGATCAGCTCGGCGACGATGGCACGCCAGATCGCGACCGCCGCGCCGCCCAATGCGCCGAAGACCGCGAGCAACGATCTCTCTTTCCCCGACACCGCGCAGAATATCGGTCTGGGCAGCAACGGCTGGGCGTTCGGCGCGGATGTGACCGCGAACAAGCGCGGCATGGTCGTTGGCAATCCGCACTTCCCATGGGCGGGGCAGAACCGCTTCCGTCGCCTGCATCTGACCATTCCCGGCAAGTTCGACGTGATGGGCGGCGGGCTGGTGTTCATGCCCACCGTCGGCATCGGCTTCAACAAGTCGATCGCCTGGACACACACCGTCACCACCGCCAGCCACTTCACCCTGCACGAACTGAAGCTCGATTCCGCAGATCCGACCAGCTACCTGATCGACGGCAAGCCGGAGAAGATGACCTCGCGCACCGTCACCATTGAGGTGAAGGACGGCCCGCCGGTCACCCGCACGCTCTACGCCACCCGCTATGGCCCGGTCGCCGCGATGCCCAGCGTCGGCTTCGGCTGGTCGGCGACCACCGCCTATGCGCTGCGCGACGCCAATCAGGGCAATCTGCGTTCGGGCGATGCTTGGCTGGCGGTGGCCCGCGCGCGCAATGTCGGCCAAGTGCGCGACGCGATCGGCAAGACGCTCGGCATTCCCTGGGTCAACACCATTGCCGCCGATGCCGAGGGCAATGCGATGTATGCCGACGTCACCGCGGTACCCAACATCTCCGCCGCGAAAGCCGCCGAATGCCCGGCACCCTCGGGCAAGTCGCCGCTGGCGCGCGGGCAGGGCGTCGCACTGCTCGACGGCACCCGCGCCGCCTGCGACTGGGAAGTCGACGCCACCACCCCGGCGCCCGGCCTGCTCCCGCTCTCGGCCCAGGCGGTCGTTATCCGCCGCGACTATGTCCAGAACTCGAACGACAGCTATTGGCTGGCGAACCCCAATGCGCCGCATGCCGAACTGTCGCCGATGCTGGGGCCATGGGGCGTGCGGCAGAATCTGCGTACCCGTTCAGGCATTGCCGAACTCGAGGCAGCGCGTGCGGCCGGGTCGATCGGGCCGGACAAGGCCAAGGCGCTGGCCATGGCGAACGGCGTGTATGCCGCGCAATATCTGCCCGATATCCTGAAGATCTGCTCGACCCGCGCGACGCTGGCCGAAACCTGCACTGCGCTCGCGGGCTGGGATCGCACCGCCAATGCCGACAGCAAGGGCGCCTGGTTGTTCTTCTCCTTCTGGCAGCTTGCCGCCCGCATCCCGAACCTGTTCGCGGTGCCGTTCGACAAGGCCCATCCGGCGACCACCCCGAACACGATCAACCCCGCCGCCGAAGCCGCGATCCTCACCGCGCTGGAAACCGCGACCCAGCAGCTGCGCGATCGCGGCGTCGCGCTCGATGCCCCCTGGGGCAGCATCCAGTTCGTCGAGCGCAACGGCGAGCGCATCCCGGTCCATGGCGGCCCGGGCAGCGCCGGCGTGCTCAACGCGATGGGCAGCGTGCCGAGCGACAAGGACAAGCCCTTCACCCTCACCCCCTATCACGGCACCAGCTATGTCCAGGTGGTGAGCTTCGGTGAGAAGGGGCCCGAGGCGGAATCGATGCTGGCCTATTCGCAATCGACCAATTCGGATTCGCCCTATTATGCTGACGGCACGCGTGCCTATGCGCAGAAACAGTGGATCCGCCTGCCCTTCACCCCGGCGGAAGTCGCCGCCGCGAAACAGGGCGAGGCGGTGACGATCAGCGAATGATCGGGCCGCTCGCCCATGGCTTCGGCGCGCTCGACGGCTTCCAGCATTTGTCGAGCGTGGCGATCAGCGTGCGGACGGCCGCCGGAACGCCCGGCGCGAGCACCCAGCCGCGGTAGCTGCTCGTGGTGACGTCGCCGCGCATCGTCACCCGGATCATCGCCGGGTGCATGATGATCTCGGGTTCCGCGCGCAGTTTGTAGTGCAGGTCGGGCGACCAGTCCGCCTTGCGCACGCCTTCCAGCGCATCGAGCCCGCCATCGCATTTCAGCACATCCGCCTCGACCCATTCGAGGTTGCTTGCGTCCAGCGCACTACGCGCTTCGCCGTCATTGCTCGCTTTCGATAGCCGGACGAGCATCGCCACGCTCGCCTCGAACTGGCTCGCCTCCGGTGCCACGCGCAGCATCCGCGCGGTGTAGGTCGGCTGGCAACTGGTCGGCGAAATGGTGATGCAGCGATAGGCGATGGCCAGGCTGATCGCGGGCGCCATATCGTCGCGCGCGCTGGTCTGAACGGTCAGGATCATCTGATCGTCCCCGCCCTTCTCCAGATCGGGAAAGTTGCGCTCGGGATCGAACACCGTGTCGAACAACGGCCTGCCCAGCGCCCAATGCCGCATGCCCTGCGCCGATACCGGGCTGGCCGCCAGCAGGGCCGTTGCAAAGAGGATCGCCGCGCGCATCACGGGATCATGCGCTCCGGTTCGGCGATCGGCAAATCCAGCGTGAAGCACGTCCCCGGCCCGTCCGCCGCCTCCAGCCGGATCGCCCCGCCTGCCGCCTCCAGCAGCGACGCGACGATCGACAGGCCGAGGCCAGTGCCGCCCTCGGCGCGCCTGGTGGTGAAGAAGGGTTCGAAGATCCGGATCCGGTCCGCTTCCGAAATGCCCGCGCCATCGTCGCCGATGGTCAGCGCCACCCTATCGCCGCCGGTCGCGCTCACCCTTACCAGCGATGCCCCCGCCTGACGGCTGTTGCCGATCATCGTGGTCAGGATCGTCTCCAGCGTCCCCTCGGGCACCGATACTGCGGGCAGAGTGTCCGCCAAGTCCAGTTCGACCCCGAAGTCCTCGCCACGCATTGCGTCGGCCACCCGCGCAATCACGGGGGCGAGCAAGGTCACTGCATCCAGATCGTGCGGCGTCATGTCCGCCCTCGCCAGTTCGAGCAACCGCGTCACCAGTGCCGAAAGCCGCGCCGCATCCGCGCCGGCATTGGCGAGGAAGCGCCGCCGGTCGGCTTCGCTCATCGTCTCGTCATGATCCTCGAGCAGTTCGATCGCGCCGCGAATGCCCGCCAGCGGCGTCTTGAACTCATGGCTCACCGCATGGGCGAAATCGCGCAGGTAGCGCGAGCGCCGGTCGATCGCCGAGGCCATCACGCCGAAGTCGCGGTAAAGCCCCTGGATCTCGATTGCAGCGGTCGGCGATACCTGCGGTGCACTGCCCCGCCCCGCCGCCATCTGCCGCGTCGCCGCGCTCAGCGCTTCGATCGGCCGGGCGATACCGCGCGAGAGCAACCCGCTAAGAAGCACCAGCATCGCGAAGATCGCCAGGATGCCGAACGCGATCTTGCCGCGATCATCGTACAGCCCCTTGAACAGGGTCCGTGCCGACCGCGAGAACAGCAGCACGCCGACCACCTTGCCATCGACTATCACCGGCCGCGCATGATGCACCCGGATCGCCGCTGCGCGCGACAGCCATTCCAGCGCATAGACCGGTCGGTAATCGCCATTGCGCCGCAGCACCGTATCGGGCCGCCCGGCCAACGCCGCGCGCACCTCGGGCAGATCGGCATAGCTCATTCCGTCGCTGGTGATCCGCCCGGTCCGGTCGAGCAGCAGGATCGAGGCGAGCGTGGTCTGGCGGGTGACGCCCATCACCGGATGCAGCTTCGCAAAAGCCTGCGCCGCCGCGGGATCGAGCGGTCTTGCCGGACCCGATGGCGCCGGGCGTTCGGGCAGTACCGGCGTGGAATTGAGGTCGATCCGCGGCAGTTCGGGATAGAAGAGATTGGGGTCCGGATCGGCCAGGGTCGCGCCCGGCCACATCGCTCGCGCGGTCGCGGCCAGCGCGGACCCTTGCGCGATCAGCTCGGACTCGGTCTGCCGCACCAGCGTGTTCTCATAGACGCGCAGGAACACCGCGCCGATCCCCGGCAGCGCCGCGACGAAGAACAGGGTGGCGAACAGGATCGTGCGCAGCTTCAGGGGCGGCCAGTGCCGCTTGATCCGATCCTTCAGCGCGGTGATCACGGCGAAGCGGTCACGATGCGCCGCTACACGGCCCCAGCCGGTAGCCCACGCCCGCCCGGGTCTCGACCACGTCATGCCCGCCCACCGCAGTGAACTTGCCGCGCAGGTTGCGGATATGGCTGTCGATCGTCCGGTCGGTCACAGCGAAGCTCGGGCCGTGCAGCCGGTCGATGATCGCATCGCGGCTGAACACCTTGGCCGGGGTCGTTGCCAGCACGCGCAGGATCGAGAATTCGGTGACGGTCAGCGCCACTTCGGTCCCGGCCCATTCGGCACGCCACCCGTCCAGATCGAGCGCCAGCTTGGCGTGGCGTATCGCCGGCGCCGCCTTGTCGCCCTCGGGCGCGCGGGCAGCGGCGCGGCGCAGGATCGCCACCACCCGCGCCACCACTTCGCGCGGCGAAAAGGGCTTCACCACATAATCGTCGGCGCCCAGCTCGATCCCCAGAACCCGGTCGATCTCGTCGTCGCGCGAGGAGAGGAACAGGATCGGCATCTCACCTTCGGCGCGCAGGCGACGGCACACTTCCAGCCCGTCCATCTTCGGCATGTTGATGTCGAGCACCACCAGATCGGGCGCATGCGACGCGGCAAGCGCCAGCGCTTCCTCGCCGTCCCCGGCCTCGATCGACTCCAGCCCGGCCTTGGCGAGCGCGAAGACCAGCAGCTGCCGGATATGGGGATCGTCGTCGACGACCAGGATCGTGCGGGGCATGGGCGTACTGACCATTATCGGCCCTCCTGCGTCAACGGCGTCTGCATGTTGGCGGATGCGCCGGGCATCATCTCGCGCGCCTCCGCCTCGGGCACATAGATCTCGCTGCCGTCGCAATTGCGCGCCTGTACCGGGCGCGGCGCGGCCGGGTTCGGCCCCAGCTGACGCAGCGCCAGATCGAGCCGCCGCGCATTGCGCCAGGTCCAGCTGTGCCAGTCGGACTGGGCCAGTATCATGTCGTCCAGCGCCTGGGCGCGGATCGCGCGGACCCGGTCGAGCAGCAGCGGCTGGCCCGCGACCCGGCCCTCCAGCTCGATCAACGGCAGCAGTGCGGGGGGACCCTGCAGGCGCAGATAGCAAAGATCGATCTCGATCCCCTTGCCGCCGACTTCGCGGGCGTGGCGCACATTCCACTGTGCCGCGATCGCCCCGAAATCGACTGCGCAGGAGACCGCCAGCACCAGCCCGGCCATCAGCGCATTGGCGTTGATGAGCCAGGCCGCGGTCCGCCCGGTCAGCAGCCGCCACAGGATCAGCACCAGCCCGATCCCGACCAGCACCATCCATGCCAGCGCGGCGATGCGCAGCTCGGTCAGCGAATAGGAGCCGATATAGTCGAGCGTGCGCAGGATGCTGGACGCGACCAGCATCAGATTCTGCGCGACCCACAATGCCACCAGCAGCCGGATCGCCGGCCGCTTCGCGCTCTCGCTGTCCGGCCGCAGCACGGTCAGCACGAACAGGCCGGCGAGCAGCGCGGTCGCGATCAGCGAATAGGCGCCGCGATGGGCATAATCGGCCATGGTGATCGTGCCCGGCAGTGGCGCCCCGCTCCACAGGAACACCGCGTCGAGCGCATTCTGCACCGCGAAGATCAGGTTGAAGGTGATCAGCGACAAGATGATCGAAGCCAGCGGCACGCGCGGCATCAACCCATCGAGCGACGCCGCGCCGACCCGGGTGCTGGTCGCGCGCGGATGCGGGCGGAAGCTCGGCCAGATCGCCATGAACACCGCCGCCGTCACGAACAGATGCGGGATCGCCGAGAACGGCGAGTCGACATGGATGCGGGCGAACAGATCGCCGATCAGCGGATTGGCCCCGGCGAACAGCGCGACGAACACCGCGCCGCCGATCACCGGCAGCGCCAGGATCGACGCCAGCCGCCCGATGCTCGGCATCCCGCTCGGCCCGCGCACGCGAAGGCGCCGCACCGCATCGCCGAATGGGCGGATGATCCCGAGCGAGACATGGAGCAGCAGCCGCTGTGCCCAGCGCCACGCATCGTCGAACCGCAACCGGGTGAGCAACGCCGCGCTCGACAGCGAAACCCAGAACAGGCTCCAGCCGAGCAGCCCCGGATAATCGATCAGCGTCGCGGCGAAATACAAGGCCGCCAGCATCGCGACGAATGCCCCCCAGCGCCGCCGCACCGGCTTGACCACGATCAGCATCGCCGCCGCCCATGCGAAGGCGAACAGCCCGACCGTCGCACCCGAATATTGCCGGTAGAACAGCCAGTCGGCCAGCGCGGCCAACGCCAGCGCCGCCACCAGCTTGGCCGCAAAGCTGGCAGGTCTCGATTTGCGTCCAATGGTCATGCGCGTCTCCATCGCTGTCGCGCAGAGCTGTGGCGGGCGCGGATCGAGACGCTCCGGCGATGCCGGTGCTGAATTTATGCAGATTCGATGCAGGGCCATTTCCGGCCGGCATCCGGCACCGACACGAAAAGGGCCGCCCCGGCATGGGGCGGCCCTCTCCGCGTGACATCGATCGGGGATCAGCGGCTCTGGTCGTTGCCACCGCCGCCGGCCTGGTTGCCCTGGCCGCCCGAATTGTCCTGATCGTCCTCGTCGCTGATCTCGGCACCTTCGCCGCCATCCTGCTGACGATTCTGCTGGTTCTGCTGCTGGTCCACGCCCTGCTGGCGGTCCTGCTGCTGCTGTCCGCCGGGGTTCCGGTCCTGCTCGTTCTGGTTGTCGGCCATTGTCCGCTCCTATGCGCTTCGGCGAAGGGGCCTTCGCCGCGCCCGTTTTCGGGATGCAGTCAGAACGTGCCGGATGCCGCCGCGCTCCACGCCATGCGAAATAAAGCCGTGACGTTTCCGTAACTTATACCAGACCGGCCAGCGCGTCGTGCCATGCCTGCGCTTCGTCCTCTCGCCGGGCATGCACCACCGGCGGCAAAGCGCGGCCATCCAAGATCTCGACGGTGGCGTCGTAGAGGAAGGTGGCGTTGCCCGAGATCGTCACGATGCCGTCCGCCGTCGCCGATCCGCGCACCAGCCCGCCCTTGTTGAACACGGTGGTCGAAGTCCCGAACGGCACCCGCCCGGTCAGCCCCGCTGCGAACACCGAGGACGCCATCGCAGAGCCGCAGCTGTCGGTCAGTCCGACCCCGCGCTCGAAGGTGCGGACATAGAGGTCCTGCCCGCGCAACTCGACGAACGACACGTTCGCCCGGCCCGGGATCAGTGCCGGTCCCGCCTCGCACCATTCGCCAAGCGTCACCAGCTCGGCTTCGTCGACCTTGTCGACGAAGGTCACCAGATGCGGATTGGGGATGGCAACCGCGGTGAACGCTCGTGCGCTCGGCAATTCGCTCACCGGCCCGGTCAGCCCGACATCGGCGGGATCGGTCGTCGCTGCCGCCACCGTGCGCACCGTCACCACGCCGGGCGCCAGTGGTGCTTCTCGCGCGACATCGGCACTGCTGGTCTTCAGCTTCACCCGCGCGGCGTCCAGCCCCAACGCCTCGAAACCGGCGCGCGCCACGCAGCGCAAGCCGTTGAGACAGGTCTCGGCTTCCGAGCCGTCCGAATTGAACATCCGCATGCCGAACGCATGCGCGTCATCGCCCGCGGTCAGCAGAAGGAGTCCGTCGCCACCCACCGGCCCCTCGCGATCCGCCAGCGCGCGCGCCACCACCGCCCAGTCCGCATCGGACAGAGCGAGGTCGCGGGCGTCGATCAGCGGGAAGTCGTTCCCCGATCCATGGCATTTGACGAAAGCGAAGCGCATGCCGCCCACTTAGGAGCAGCATGCGAACATTGCTATTCCGCGATCACCATTTCCAGCATCGGCCCGCCCATCGCGGTCACGATCGCCTGATCCTGCGCGATGATCGGTGCGAAGCTGGGCCGCGCATGGATCGCATCGATATAGGCCGCGGTCTTCGGCCAGCGCGCCGGATCGACCTTGCAATCGATGCAACCCAGCGTCGCAAAGGGGCTGGCGATCGAGATATCGGCCAGCGTCAGCCGGTCCTCGACCAGGAAGCCGCTCGCGCTCATCTGCGTCTCGAGATAGTCGAAAATCGGTGGCAGTTGGTCCCGCTCGGCGGCATCGGCCGCGGCGAGATCGCACGGCATCTTCAGCACGCGCGGCCGCACGAAGCGATTGCCGAAGATCGCGCCGCTCGCCGCCATCATGATCGTATCGGAAAGCTCGTCGAACCAGATCGTCCGCGCCCGCGCCCGCGGATCCGTGGGGATCAGGTTCGGATCGGGATATTTGGCTTCGAGATAGGTCACGATCGCCGTCGAATCGGAGATCAGGAAGTCATCGTCCTGAAACCCCGGCATCTTGCCGAACGGGCTCGCCACCGCGAACTCCGGCCCGCCACGGCCAAGGCCGGCAGCCTGCAGTTCCAGTGACAGCCCTTTTTCGGCGCCGAACACCATCACCTTGCGAACATAGGGAGATAAAGTCGATCCGAAGACGATCATGGCCGCATCCTCTCTGGTTTGATTGGTGGCGATCCTATCACTTAAGTTGCATTAAGCAACTGGATTCAGTGGGACACGCCGCGCCCGCTGTGCAAGATTGTGGTGTACCGTTGTTCATCGGTACGGAGCCGGCCAAATGATCGACCTGAATGACGACAGCTGGATCGGACGATCGGTTCCGGCGGCGGACCCCGAACTCCGTATCTGCTTCATGGTAAGCGATCATTTCTACATCGGCGATCCGAACGACTGGAAGCAGCTGGACGACCCCGCCTATCGTCAGCCGCTCGCGCCGCCGGAGGGCATCGACCGGTTCGATACGCGATCGGTCCTTGGACACGAGTCAGCGCTCGCAGCCCATTATCGCGACATCGTCGAACGCGCGGTCCTGCTCGACTGCGACGAACCGGGCCTCGACACCTATTTCTGGATGCGGTTGTGGATCTCGGCCGGAGGCGCGGAGGCTTGCTCCTTCCCTTGGTACGATACGTGGCGGGAAATGGAGCGCGTCTTTGACTGGCTGAAACAGGCCGGTGACGGCGGTGAGGAATGGTTCGATATCGATCAAGGCTGGATGAGCAAGATGGTCCGGCGTGGGGAGCGGTTTCACCTGTACCAAGCCGATCCCGACGATGGGGAGGAATATGCGAATCTAGAGGTCGACCGCGCGCAGTTGCTGGCCAGCGCGGCTCGTGTCCGCGACGAGATATCCGTCATCATTCCACGCCTCACCGCCGCGCTCGGCTTCGATGCCTGGACCGAACCCGGCGATCTGCGAACCGATTGCTTCGGCACGCCGGACTGGAATCCGGCGCGCCTGCGCGGCAGCGTCTGACGATTACCGGCCTCATCGCAGGCCGTAATGGTCCGCCACCCGATCGAGCGCGATGCCCAGCACCAGCTTGCCCGCCCGCGCCGGCCAGCCCAGCGCTTTCTCCGCAACCGGCAGGCCTTCGCAGGCGCAGACCACCCGCCACAATATGTCCACCAGTCTAGGCCCGGCCGCCGCGATCGCCGCATCGAACCGCCGCTTCGCCGCGATCTGCGCCAATGTCGGATCGAGCGCTTCCGGCGCGCCGCGCGATCGGGGACCCGCGTCCCAATGCATCGTCACCCGCGGGCCAAGCGCCGCGGTCTCGTAATCTGCGCGGAGCCGCTCGCCAGCCTCGAATTGCCGCGCATCGACATGCCCCCGCGCGCGCAGCCAGCCGAGTGGCGACTCGGCCAGGTTCACCGTCACGCGCCGCGATCCGCGCGGACCGCTTCCCGATACGATCCGTCCGCCTTCGATTTCCCGTTCCGCCAGTTCGCGCATCGCATCCTCCTGCAGTTTTCCGAGTCGCGAACGGGTTGCCACACAGGCAAATCTGTAGGACAGAGAAAAAACCAAAAAGGTTAGGAGCGGCCCGTCATGATCACCGCCATCCGCGAAGTGCGCCGTGCCAAGGGACTGACCCTCGACGATGTCGCCCGCCGCTGCGTACCGCCCACCACCGCCCAGACGATCGGCCGCCTCGAGACCGGCACGCGCACCGTATCGGTCGCCTGGCTCAATCGTATCGCCGATGCGCTGGAAGTCGATGCCGCGCATCTGGTGAAACTGCCCGAACGGCCGGATATTCCGGTGGCGGCCTTGCTAGACGGCAGCGGAGCACAGGCACCGCGCCGCGAGGCCAATGTCGCGCCACCGCGTGCTGCGCCCGGCATGGTGGCGATCGCCGTCTCGGGCGGGATCGGCGACTATCGCGCGGGCGACGAGATCTGGTGCGAGCGACTCGCGCCCGATGCGTTCGCCACCGCGATGAACCGGGACGTGCTGGTTCCCCGCCCCGCCGGCCGTTTCCTGTTCGGCCGCCTGATCGGGCGCGAAGGCAGCGGTGAGAATGGTGGCAAGCTGCACCTGCTCCCACTCGGCGCCGGCACCCGCCAGCAGGTCGTGACCGACCCTGCCTGGATCGCCTGCGCGGTCCGTCTGGTGCGACCGCTTTAAAGGCTTTTTCAGAAAGACGGCACCAGCCCGCTCCCCCACCCGGCCACCCTTTCAGCATACTCTGTGGGAGGCCGGGTGGGGGAGCGGGCTGGTGCCGATTCAGCATCGCTGAAAACGACTTTAGACGCTTGCTCCCGCGCGCAAACAGGCGCATTCGGACAGGACAATCAGGAGGGGTAACTGATGCGCTACAAGATCGCTGCCTTCGCCGCCGCCGCCTTCCTTGCGGCCGCTCCCGCGCTTGCCGAGGATTGGGATTTCATCCTGATCAACAACAGCGGCAAGTCGATCAAGACGTTCGAGATTTCGGCCGCTGGCGCCGCGAAGTGGGAACCCAACAAGGTCGATCCCGAGATCAAGCGCGATGCCGAGGTCAAGAATGGCGGCCGCACCACGATCCATTTCGACAAGGGCGATGGCTGCAAATACGATCTGAAGGCGACCTTCTCGGACGACACGTCGCTGGTGTGGACCAATATCAACGTGTGCGACAACGCCTATGTGACGATCAAGCTCAACGCCGCGGGCGCGCCGGTCTTCACCTCGAACTGAGATCCGCTGGATGATGGTGGGCGCTGACGGGCTCGAACCGCCGACCCTCTCGGTGTAAACGAGATGCTCTACCAACTGAGCTAAGCGCCCATCCAGCCGGAAGCAGGGCTTTTACGGCGGTTTGCGCGCCCGTCAATGACGGGTTCGCACCGCCGGTTTCCTGGAGCAGGCCGGTGCCGCATCCGCGTAAGCGGATCAACCCTAGATAATCGCCAGCCCCTGCCGCTTCACCGCAGCGATATAGCCGCGCATTCCCGCCATGCCCTTCGCGCTCAGCCCGACATAGGCCCTCCGCCGGTCGCTCGGATCGGCATGGCGCTCGAACAGGCCCGCATCGTGCAGCGTGCCGATCCAGCGAAGCGCGGTGGTGGGCGGCACGGCGGCGGCGATGCACAGGCTCGATACCGAGACCTGCCGCTTCTCCAGCTCGGCGGCATAGAGATCGAGCAGCATGTCCCAGGCGGGATCGGCGAACAGCTCGCTGTCGAAATATTGCGCGCGCAGCCGGCGCGAGCGGATCGTCGCGCGGATTTCCTGCGCGCTCGCGTCGGTCTGGTCGGCGCTGTCCGGGCCGCGATACTCATTCCCCCGGTCGCGCACGCCGCCGCGCCGCGACACTTCCTCTTCCTCGCGGGTGAGCCGCGCCAGCGTGTCGGCGATCCGCGCCACCTCGTCGTTCAGCCGCCGCAGCCGCGCCGCTTCGGCTTCGGTCTCGCGGTGCCCTTCGTGCAACTGGTCGCCCTTCGCCGCCGCCTTGGCCAGCATCAGCGCACCGACACGATCCGCCATGCCCGGCGCGCACAGCAATTGCACATGGCGGCCCATCAGGTGTGCGGCGGCGATGTCGATCTGTGCCTCTCCGATCGCAGCCACCACCCGGCATTCCCGCTCGCGCGCCACAGCGTCGACCCGCGCCAGCACCGTGTCGAGCAAAGCCTCCGGCGCACCTGCCGCTTCGACCAGGATCAGGTCGATCGTCGCCCGGCCCGCCAGCGCGGCCGCCGCACCCTCGAAACCGGTTTCACCGCCCGCGCGCACGCCCGATAGCGCCAGCGCCTCGCGCCCCAGCCGCAACCCTTCGTCATCGCCTGCAATCACCAGCGCGACAGGTTCGCCGCTCTCATAGGCGGATCGCGCCGCCCCCATCATCTGCACATGCGCCATTCACTTCTCAGTTCGTCTTCTGTTCCGGAATGCCGCAAGGCTCCGCAACGCTTGAGTCCGAGTTCCTCCATTTCGGAGGTTATGGTGCGACCCGCCCGTAGCGGGAGTACAGAATGCTCCGTTCCGGTTTATTCGAAGATTTCCGCGGTACGCTGCACATCGTCTTCGGTGACTTCACCGCGTTCGTAGAGCAGCTCACGCGCCGCTGTGGCGCTCGCGCCCGAAGACAGCGCCATGGTGATCGTCTGCGCCAGCGCGCTCAGCAGGACCATCAGCACCATCATCGGCGTCGACATCGAAATCGTGCGCAGTGCCTGCGCTTCCTCGACCTGTTTCAGCGCCTCGGGATTGCCCATCGCCTGCATCAGTTCGGAGAAATAGGGCCCGACGAACGGCAGAGTGAACGCGGCATAGATCACGATGCTGACCAGCCAGATCACCAGATATGCCGCGAACAGCGTCCAGAAGCGGCCGCTCGTCAGCTCCCACGAACCATCGATCACGATCTTCCGGCGCAGCAGGGTGAGCGGCAGGACGAGCGACAGGCGAACCCACAGGAACACCAGACCTGCGACCAGCGCGAGATAGAGAAGCACCACCACGCCCATCGCCATGCCCGGCGAGCCCGAGAACGCAGCGGCGAATCCGGCCGCGACGAAACCGAGAAGCAGCACGAGGATGAACGCGCCGATACCGCCGACGATGACCAGAATCAGAAACAGCCCGAAGATCCGCAGCTCGTCCATGCCCAGCCGCAGATAGCCGAACGCGGACTCGCTCGGCCGCAGCACCGCGCGATAACTGGCGTTCAACAGCGCCAGCGTGACCAGTCCGGCCAGCAGGCTCATGCCGATCCCGATAAAGCCCAATGCGCTCGGGTCCGGAACGCCCAGCGTGTCGATCTGGGCGTTCATCATCCGGATCAGCATGAGCTGGGTCGCCAGCGCCACGACGAACTGCACCACGAACCAGATGGCTACCGCCACCGGCCGATCGCGGATCAGTCCGAAGCCGCCGCCGATAATCGATCCCACGCTAGCCATGCCATCCCCCTCCGGCTTGCCACCCGGGGAATAGTGCGCGGAAACGCCGCGATTAGTCCAGCGACTTCACGATCTCTTCGACCATCTTCTTGGCGTCCGCCAGCAACATCATGGTGTTGTCGGCATAGAAGACGTCGTTGTCGACGCCGGCATAGCCAACGCCGCCCATGCTGCGCTTGATGAACAGCACCGTCTTGGCCTTGCCCACATCGAACACCGGCATGCCATAGATGGGCGAGGACTTGTCGGTCTTGGCCGCGGGATTGACCACGTCATTGGCACCGATGATGAACGCCACGTCAGTCTGCGCGAACTCGGAGTTGATGTCCTCCAGTTCGAACACCTCGTCATAGGGCACGTTCGCTTCGGCCAGCAGCACGTTCATATGCCCCGGCATGCGCCCGGCGACCGGATGGATGGCGTATTTCACGCGGACGCCATGTTCCTTCAGCTTGTCGCCCATTTCGCGCAGCACGTGCTGTGCCTGGGCGACAGCCATGCCGTAACCGGGAACGATGATGACCTGTTCGGCCTGCTGCATCAGGAAGGCGGCATCCTCGGCGCTGCCCCGCTTCCACGGCCGCTGTTCCTTCGCTTCACCCGATCCGCCGCCGCTGTCGCCGCCGAAACCGCCCGCGATCACGCTGATGAAGCTGCGATTCATCGCGCGGCACATGATGTAGCTCAGGATCGCGCCCGACGAGCCGACCAGCGCGCCGGTGATGATCATCGCGCTGTTGTGCAGCGTGAAGCCCATCGCCGCCGCCGCCCAGCCCGAATAGCTGTTCAGCATCGACACGACGACCGGCATGTCCGCGCCGCCGATCGGGATGATCAGCAAGAAGCCGATCAGGAAGCTGAGGCCCGTCACGGTCCAGAACACCCAGGGGCTCTGGTCGGTCACGAAATAGGCGATCAGGCCCAGGATCGCGGCCAGCGTGCCCAGATTGATGATGTGGCGCCCCGGCAGCATGATCGGCTTGCCGCTCATGTTTCCGTTGAGCTTCAGGAACGCGATCACCGATCCGGAGAAGGTGATCGCGCCGATCGCGATGCCCAGCCCCATCTCGATCCGGCTGACGGCCAGGATCTCGCCCGCCGCATCGGTGATGCCGAACGGAACCGGATTGAGGAATGCCGCTGCCGCCACCAGCACCGCGGCCATGCCGACAAGGCTGTGGAACGCCGCCACCAGCTGCGGCATCGCAGTCATCGAGATCATCCGCGCGATCACGAAGCCGATCAGGCCGCCGATCGCTACCGCACCGCCAACCTCGGCCCAGCTGAACGGCATCGTCCAGTTGGGCACCGGGTGTGTATAGAGCGTCACGCCGACCGCCAGCAGCATGCCCAGCATGCCGTAACGATTGCCCGCGCGGCTGGTCGACGGGCTCGAAAGCCCGCGCAGCGCGAGGATGAAACAGATGCCGGAGACCAGATAGGCCAGCGCCACCCACGGATTTACGGGAGCCACCTCATGCATTGTCCGCGCTCCCCCTTACTTCGTCTTTTTCTTGTACATGGCGAGCATCCGCGCAGTGACCGCGAAGCCACCAAAGATGTTCACGCTGGCAAATGCCACCGCGACCAGTCCCAGCCATTTCGAGACTTCGCCCTGCACGCCGATCGCCGGCGCCACGCTGGCGATCAGCGCGCCGACGATAATCACCGACGAGATCGCGTTGGTCACCGCCATCAACGGCGTGTGCAGCGCCGGGGTGACCGACCAGACGACATAATAGCCGACGAAGCAGGCCAGCACGAAGATCGACAGGATCGAGATGAAGTCCATGGCCTATTCTCCGGTCTTCTTCGGCGCAGCGGCGGGTGCCGCGGCGGCCGGCGCGGTAAGGGGCGGCAGACCTGCAGCGCGGCCCTCGACCCGGGTGATCAGATATTCGAGATCGCGATCATAGCGCCGGCGGCTGTTGCAGGTGCTCATGTCGACCTTCGGCTTGAAGCTGGTCGGGATCGCCGATCCGAACGCCGCACGGAACCGTTCGGTGAGTGCCGCCACCCGCGGCGCGGATCGATCGACCATCTCCTTCTTGCGTTCCTCGCTGCCGCGCTCGCACTTCATCAGCGTGGCCTGTGCCAGCGCGATCTGGCCGAGATCGTCGCGCGCATGCTCGGCGGTATAGGCCGATTGCGCGGGTGCCATGACGGCCAGCAATGCGATCGAAATGAAGTTCATGACTGTGCGCGCCCCCTTTGCGCAATCAATACAGGATGATCGGCTTGGCTTCGAACGGTGCGTCCATGCTGATCCGCACCGATTTCTCCCCCACCCGTTCATGCACGGTGAATTTGCCGCCCATCGTCGCGAACGATGCCGGACCCGATCCGCTGCTCGCCCGCGGCCGCTCGTCGCTCAGGCAGTAGCGCGGCCCATATTGGCCGACGCAAACCTCGAACCGCTCGACGTCCGGCCCGCTGGGTCCGACATAGGTCAGGAACAGCGTCGGCGCGTCCTTCGTCTCGACCGGATCGCGCTTCTCGTATCGCGCGGGCACGATCTCGAGCAGCTTGGCGGGAATCCGGCCGCGGCCATAGAGAAAGTCGGGCACATCGTTGGTGATGCGGAAATAGCCTTCCACCTTGCCGTCGCCATCGGCGTCGACCAGGCACATGAAGCGCACCGTCCCGGCCCAGACGACCGATCCCGCGCCCGCCATCTTGGGCGGCTTCAGCGTACAGGCGACGAAGACCGGCGATTCAAGCCGCGCCAGATGCACACCGGCCTCGAGCACCGGCCGCCCGTCGGGCGCACGGAGCTCTTCGCTGGTCGCATAGAGTTCGCGCGGCAGCAGGCGGGTCCTGCTCACGACATCGCCCTTGGCGACGAGCTTCGGCGCGCCGTCATCGGCCTGCGGTTCGGCAATCCAGGTGAGGAGATAGCGCGGCCGTTCCTGCGCTGCGGCTGCCTGCCCGGTCAGCAACAGCATGGATGCTGCCGAGACGGCCGCACGGATCAACCGAGCAGCCTCGCGTTCACGACCTTGCCATCCTTCGTCAGCCGCACCGCGTCGCCGATCTCCTCGTCGAGCACGACCTTGCCGCCTTCCTTGTCCCAGAAGGCCGAGAGGAAGTTGAACAGATTGCGCGAGAACAGCGCCGACGCGTCCGCGGCGAGTCGTCCGGCGACATTCTTGTGGCCCACGATCTTCACGCCATGCTTCTCGACGACTTCGCCTGCGACCGCGCCTTCGACATTGCCGCCGCTTTCGACCGCGAGATCGACGATCACGCTGCCCGGCCGCATCGTCGCGATCTGTGCATCGCTGATCAGCCGCGGCGCGGGGCGCCCGGGGATCAGTGCGGTGGTGATCACGATATCCTGCTTGGCAATATGCGACGATACCAGTTCGGCCTGGGCCTTCTGATATTCCTCGCTCATCTCGGTGGCATAGCCGCCCGAGCCTTCGCCTTCGATCCCCGCGACATTCTCGACGAAGATCGGCTTGGCGCCGAGCGACTGGATCTGCTCCTTGGTCGCCGAACGCACGTCGGTCGCCGAGACCTGTGCGCCGAGGCGCCGCGCGGTCGCAATCGCCTGCAGCCCCGCAACGCCCACGCCCATCACGAAGACCTTAGCGGCGGAGACGGTGCCGGCCGCGGTCATCATCATCGGAAAGGCCCGGCCATATTCGGCGGCAGCGTCGAGCACCGCCTTGTATCCGGCCAGGTTCGACTGGGACGAGAGGATGTCCATCGACTGCGCGCGGGTGATTCGCGGCATGAACTCCATCGCCAGCGCCTCGGCGCCCAGCGCGGCATAGTCGTCCACGCGTGCGCGATCGCCGAACGGATTGAGGCCCGCGACGATCCATGCGCCGGACTTCAGCCCGCCTAGGCTCTTCGGATCGGGACCCTGCACGCCCAGCAGGATGTCGGCATCCTTGATCGCTGCCGCCCGGTCGGTGACCGTCGCGCCCGCTGCGGCATAGCCCGCATCGTCGAACGACGCGGCATCGCCCGCACCTGCCTCGACCGCGACCTCGGCGCCGAGCGCGACGAACTTCTTCACCGTCTCGGCCGTGGCCGAAACGCGTCGTTCACCGGTGGCGCCCTCCTTGAGGACGGCGATCTTCACTTACTTGGCGATCAGAACGACGACGAGCGCACCCACCGCGAAACACGCCACGGTGCCCCAGGTCATCATCGAGACGAACCCGTTGAACGTCTGCGTGTGCGTCTTGATCTCATGCGTCGCGTTGCTGTCGTCGGCCATGTGATCGTCCCCTCATGTTTGTTGGAGACTTCCCTAACGACGCACGCGGCCAGCCTCAAGAGCGAGCGGCCAAGAGTTTGTTTCAGCAGGGCTGAAACGGCTACGGCGCCGGCCCGCACCCCCACCCGGCCGCCCATAGAATATACTTCCGTTGGGCGGTCGGGTGGGGGTGCGGGTCGGCACCGCTTCAGCGCAGCGCGAAGACGCCAAATTCAGGCTTAAGCTGACCTTTACCCATTCTGATTATCCCTGATGCGCTGAAACGAGACAGTGGGGACGGAAAAGGCGCGATGACGCGAAACGGGCAACGCCTACTGATGCTGATCGACGATGAGCCGGCCCAACGCCGTCTCGTCGCGGCGATCGCTGCGCGCCGCGGCTGGCGCACCGTTTTCGCCAATGAAGGCGAAGTGGCCATCGCCACGCTCGGCACGCCGGATGGCATGGCGCTCGATGCGGTGATCCTCGATCATTCGTCGCCAGATGCCGATGCTTCGGAGCTGATTGCCGAGCTGCGCATGCGCCGCCCGCAACTGCCGATCCTGATGCTCACCGCCAATGGCTCGGTCGCTGCCGCCGTTTCGGCGATGCGCGCCGGCGCCACCGATTTTCTGGTCAAGCCGCTCGCATCGGAACGCCTGCTCGCCGCGCTAGAAGCCGCGGTCGGCGGCAAGACCTCGGGCGAACTCCGTCCGCTCACCGAAAAGCTCTCCGCGCCGCTGGCGTTCGACGAGATCGTGGGTTCCGCACCGCAGTTCCGCGCTGCGCTCGCCATCGCCGCCAAGGCAGCCCGTGCCCGGGTTCCGGTGCTGATCGAAGGCGAATCGGGCGTTGGCAAGGAAGTGGTCGCGGAAGCGATCCACGCCGCCTCCCCGCGCAACCGCAAGGATATCGTCGCGGTCAATTGCGGCGCGATCCCCGCCAACCTCGTCGAATCCGAGCTGTTCGGGCACGAGAAAGGTGCCTTTACCGGCGCGTTCGAACGCAAGATCGGCCGGTTTCAGGAAGCCGATGGCGGCACCTTGTTCCTCGACGAAGTCGGCGAAATGCCGCTCGAGGCGCAAGTGAAGCTGCTCCGCGTGCTCCAGTCGGGTGAGATCCAGCCGATCGGCGCGCGCCATCCCAAGGAAGTGGATGTCCGCGTGATCGCGGCGACCAACAAGACCCTTCTCGCCGAAGTCGAGGCAGGCCGCTTCCGCGAGGACCTCTATTACCGGCTCAACGTCGTACAGGTGACGATCCCGCCGCTGCGCGAGCGTACCGGCGATATTCCGGGTCTCGCCCGCCACTTGCTCGGCCGCATCGCCGAACAGCCGGGCCTTCGCCCGCTGGGCATCACCGACGATGCGCTCGCGCTGCTCGGCACCTATGACTGGCCGGGCAATGTCCGCCAGCTTCAGAACGCGCTGTTCCGCGCCGCGGTGCTCTGCGACGGTGACGGCCTGACGCGTGCCGATTTCCCGCAGATCGCCCAGCTCGCGCTCGGCAAGCCCGCGGGACAGGGCGCCGGATCGCAATCCTCGGGCAATGCCGGGGTCACCTTGTTCCGCCCGGACGGCAATCTGCGCGCGCTGGACGAGATCGAAGCCGATGTCATCCGCCTCGCCATCGGCCATTATCGCGGCCGCATGACCGAAGTCGCCCGCCGCCTCGGCATCGGCCGCTCGACGCTCTACCGCAAGCTGGGCGAACTGGGGATCGACCAGAGCGCGGCCTGATCCCGGCCCGCCATGTAGCTTATTCTAAGGTCCGCACGACTTCATACAGGCCGGGATGCGCGTCGCCGAAATCGCGATTGCGCCCGATCATGCCCGTCGCCTTCAGCCGTTCGATCACGGCCAATGCCGCATCCAGGCTGTCGCTCTGCGCATAGTTGACCACCCGCGTGCCATCGAGGCTGCGGTGCAGGCTGGCCGATCGCCAGCCCGGTACTTCGCGCGCGACTGCGACGCCGCGCGCAAGCTGTTCGATCATCGCTGCCTGCCCGCCTTCGGGCACAGTGAACAGGTTGATCTGGGTAACGACGCCAGTGGCGCTCAGGATGATGGGCACAGGTCTTCTCCTCGCGTTGCGGCCTGACGAGGAGCGATCTTCTCCGCGCGCAGGCCATTGCCTGCCGCGGGTGCCCGCGCGGTGCGGGAACGGAGCCTTCCGCTTCTGGAAGGGGCCGGGCTTACCGGTTGCCGGCCGAGGTCCTTTTCGACGGCTCGTTAACTAGCAGCCGGCTCAGCGCACCGCCACCAGTTTCGCCGAGGCGATGTGCCAGCGCGTCTTCGCCACCGGCGCGCCTGTGCCCTCGACCACACGGTGCAGCGTATAGCGGCCGCGGAAATGCTGGCGCGTGCCGTTCTTCAGCGTGGCATAGACATCCACCGGCACATCGATCCAGCGCTGGCTCATCCCCGCATCACCATTGACCGGGGTGCCCGTCACCACCCGGCTGCGCGCAGTCGCGGCAAAGCCCTGACGGAACGCGGCATAGCTCTTGCCGCTCGCCGCGCCGTTCCCGTCCCATGTCTGATAGGCGGCGCGGAAATCGCCCCGGTCGATGGCCGCATAATAGCGCTCGACGGTCTGCTTCGCCGCCGCCGGGCTGCCGACCGACTGCAATGGCGCCGCCGAGACTAGCGCAGGCGCGCCCAGCAGAGCGATCAGGACGGAAACACGCATGGCAGCACCTCTCTCATGGTCTCGCCCGACGAACGCCTGCCCCGATATGCCGGTTCCGGCTCACCCGAACAGCCACAGGCCCATGATCCGGCTCGGCAGGAAGGCAAAGGCGCCGGGGATCAGCAGCCCGCCGAGATACAAGGTGATCAGCATCCGGCGGTGCCGGTCGATCCGTCCGGCCCGCGCAGCGGCGATCGCGCGCACCATCCCGACGATGGTCAGCGGCACGAACAGGTGGATGAAGCTGAACCCGCCATGGTTGATGTGCCGGATGAAGATCGCCGAAAGCGCGGTGACCAGCATCATCAGCATCCAGATCTTGCCCAGCATCCGGTGCCGCGCATCGCCCTTGCGCGTCAGCATCACATAAAGGCCGAGCGGCACCGCCGGGATCACCGTCGCGACATGGACGATCACCGCCAGATCCTTCGCCTGGGGAATCGACGGGGCGAGACCAGCAAAGGCGCGGCCCAGCGCGATAGCGGCGGCGATGGTCATCGCCCCACCGCCCGCAATCATCGCAGCGCGGATGGCCGGGGAAAGGTCGTTCGGGCGGATGGTCGTGGCGGTCATGGGGCAGGCTCCGATTGGGTGTCGGAGCCAGACTGGCGCGGGCCGGATCGCCCGCAATCGCGCCTTCGCGGAGCGCGCGATTATCGCGCCAATGGTGTGTTTCTCCGGGGCTTTGCCATTTCGCGCTTCGCCAATCGGCGCTAGTCACCGCGCCATGGGGCAAGGGCCATGTTGAGCGCACGCAAGCTGATCGTCGATTCGGCGGCAATGGCCGCGATCGGCGTGCTGGTCGCGCTGCTCGGCCCCTTCGGCACCTTTGCGCTGCCGTTCGAACTGCGGCTGGTCTATTGGCTGGCGCTCGGTTTCGCGGGCTATTTCCTTTACATGCCCGCCTGCCGATGGGCGACGCGACTGGCCCCGCGGCTCGACCTGCCCGAACCCGCGCTGTGGATACCGGCCTGCCTGATCGCAACGCTGCCGATGAGCGTCGTCGTATGGCTGGTCAATTCGCTGGGTGGCACGTTGCGCTGGCCATCGCCCGGCGTCGCAGTGGTGCATTATTTCAACGTGCTGGTGATGGGCGCGATCGTCTGCGCGGTGTTCTGGATAACGCAACGCAGCCGGGCCGCGGCGCGCCCGCCCGCCGATCCACCAGAGCCAGCATCGCTACCGGAGCCGCCCGCACCGCGCCCGCTGTTCCTCGATCGCCTGCCCCCGCATCTCGGCCGCGACCTGATCGCGCTGGAGATGGAGGACCATTATGTCCGCGCGCATACATCGCTCGGCTCGGCACTGATCCTGATGCGCATCCGCGACGCGGTTGCCGAACTGGAGGGGATCGAAGGCGCGCAGGTCCATCGCAGCTGGTGGGTCGCACGCAGCGCCGTGGTCCGCGATCGCCGCGACGGCCGTAGCTACCGGCTCGTGCTGACCAACGACACCGAGGCACCCGTCGCCCGCGATCGCGTGGCCGAACTTCGCGAGGCCGGCTGGCTGGGTTCCTAGCGCCCGACCAGCGCCTGATCGCGCATCCCGCGCCACACGCGCAGCGCCTGGGCGGTCTCGAACACATCGTGCACCCGCAATATCTGCGCGCCGAGTTCCGCGCCCTTCAGCGCCAGCGCCAGCGATCCGCCCAGCCGATCCGCCGCCTTCGCTTCGTTGCTCAGCGCCCCCACGATCCGCTTGCGGCTGGCGCCCAGCAGCACCGGGCACCCGATCCCGTGGAACAGCGCCAGCCCGTTGAGCAGCGCCAGATTATCCGACAGCGACTTGCCGAAGCCGATGCCCGGATCGATCACGATCTTCGCCCGGTCCACCCCCGCCGCGACCACCGCCTCGACTCGCCGTTCCAGCCAGTCATAGGTCTCGATCAGCACGTCCGAGTAAGTGCCGCCCAGCACCCCGCCATGCGCACCCTTTTTCGGATCGGGCGAGTGCATCAGCACCACCGGGCAGCCGGCCTTCACCACCACCTCGAGCGCGCGGTCGTCCCACAGCAGCGCCGCGACGTCGTTGACGATATGCGCGCCGGCCGCCAGCGCCGCTTCCATCACCCCGGCCTTGCGCGTGTCGATCGATACCGCAGCGCCGCTGCGCGCCAGCCGCTCGACGACGGGCACCACGCGCTTGATCTCCTCGCCTTCCCACACGGTCTCGGCGCCCGGCCGCGTCGATTCGCCGCCGACATCGACGATTGCAGCCCCGGCCACGCCCATATCGACGCCCGCCGCTGCCGCGCCCTCGGCATTCCCGACATGCGCGCCACCATCGGAGAAGCTGTCGGGCGTCATGTTGAGGATGCCCATCACCAGCGGCTGGTCCATCCGCAGCACCCGCTCGCCCAGTGTCAGCGCCGCGCGCGGGGCAGAAATCCGCGCTGCAATCGCCTGCAACCGCGGGTCATCGGGCAGGTCGGCAACGGGAATAGTCCGCTGAAGGACACGCTTGCCGCCCTCGACCGCGATCAGCTCATACGCCGCGAACCAGATCAGCCCACCCGCCAGCCGCGCCGCTTCGCCATCGCGCCCGATCGGCGTGTCGGCGAACTGGACGGGTCGCAGATAGAGTTTGGCCGATGCGGGAAGGTCGAAGGGCATACCGCCCTATGCGTTAAGGCTGCGTCGCCAGCAAATAGGTCTGGCGAATGTCGTCGATCGGCTTCAGCCCGTCCGCGGCTTCATAGTGCCAGAAGGTCCAGCCATTGCACGACGGCGCACCCTGCAAGGTCGCGCCCAGCTTGTGGATCGAACCCACCAGTTCGCCCGAACGCAGCGACCCGTCCGCGGCTACGGTCACGCGGAACTTGCGCTTCGCATCCATCAGCACCGTGCCCGGCGCGATATAGTCATTCTCGACCAGCGCGCCGAACGCCACCCGCGGCGCGCCCTTGGGTGCCTGCATCGTGCGCAGCGCCGATTCGTCGAGCGGCAGCGCGGCGTTGATCCGCTCCCATGCCGCATCGACATAGACATTCTCGCGCTCGATCCCGATCCAGCGCCGGCCCAGACGCTTGGCCACTGCGCCGGTTGTGCCCGTGCCGAAGAACGGATCGAGCACCACATCGCCCGGCTGGGTGCTGGCCAGCAGCACGCGGTACAGCAGTGCCTCGGGCTTCTGCGTCGGATGCACCTTCACGCCGTTCGCCTTCAGCCGCTCCGGCCCGCCGCAGATCGGGAATTCCCAATCCGAACGCATCTGAAGCTCGTCGTTGAGCGTCTTCATCGTGCGATAGTTGAACGTGTAGCGCGCCTTTTCGCCCATCGACGCCCAGATCATGGTCTCGTGCGCGTTGGTGAAGCGGGTGCCCTTGAAATTGGGCATCGGATTGGCCTTGCGCCAGATGATGTCGTTGAGGATCCAGAAGCCCAGATCCTGGATCGCCGAGCCGACCTTGAAGATGTTGTGATAGCTGCCGATCACCCAGATCGTGCCATCGTCCTTCAGGATGCGCCGCGCCTCGGCCAGCCAGGCGCGCGTGAACTGCTCATAGACGCTCAGGCTGGCGAACTTGTCCCAATCGTTGGTCACAGCGTCGACATGGCTGCCATCGGGACGCGCCAGATCGCCGCCCAGCTGGAGATTATAGGGGGGATCGGCGAAGATGCAGTCGATCGACTTCGCCGGAAGCGAGCGCATCGCCTCGATGCAATCCTGCATCAGGATCGTGTCGAGCGGCAGCACCGCTGCCTGTTCGACGCTCGCAACCGCCTTGCGGCCGCGCGTGCCGACCTTCTCCAATACGCCCATGATTAACTGTCCCCTTGCCCGGAATTCCCGGTTTCGCGTTGGTTACGGCGCTTCGTCAAGGAAACATTGGTTAACGAAAAAGCTCGCTAAATCGTTAACCATGCAGAACATTTTGGCACCCTCCAGATATTGAGTCCCAAAGTTATCCACAGGCGCAACGGGTGGGGGGTGTGGCGCGAAAGACTCACTGGCGGGGCGATGCGATTATGCTAGTCGGGCGTATACAGAGATTGGGGTCCGTCATGTCGATCATCTTGCCGCTGCTGCTCACTCTCGTCGCACAGGATGCCGACAAGCTCGCCGCGCCGGTGGCTGCGGAAGGCGCTGCGATTCTCTACGCACCGTCGCGCTCGCTCAGGTCCGCCACGGCTGCGGCAGAGACCGGCCTGCCCGCCACGCCGGTGACGCTACGCTTCCAGTGCCTCGTCGATGACGGCGCCGGTATCCCGCAAAGCTGCCTGCTGCTCGATGGCGCCGCTCAGCCGGCCGCGCGCCGCACCGAATATGATCGCCGCCTCGCCGCACAGACACTGACGCCCGCCGCGCGCGTCGCGCTGGCCCGCATCCGCTTCACCCGCACCCGCCCGAGCGGTTCGCACGCGCCCGCCGGAGCCACGCCGGTCCTCGTACCGATGATCTTCACCGAAACGGTCAGCACCGGCGACGTGCTGGTGCCCGGCGCGCCCGCGGGTGTGATTGCCTCGGGCGACATGGAGATGCTCGAGCGTCCCACCGCCGAACTGCTGACCAGCTATTATCCCACGCTGGCGCTCAAGGATAATGTCGAGGTCCGGATGAAGGCGCTGTGCCGCATCGGCCCCGATCGCAAGCTGTTCTGCCGCGACGCAGAACCGACCGCACCCGATTCGAAGCTGACCCCGGAACTGACCCTGCAGTTCGAGCTGGCCACCTATCAGGTACTCGACGGCATCCGCCTCGAGCCGCTCAGCAAGAAGGGCGATCCGGTGGTGGGCCGCGATGTCGAGGTGCGGATTGCGTTCGTGCTGCCGGAGTAAGGCTGACGACACTGCGGTCGTGATCGACTGCATCTGAAGAACGTTGCACGGCGGGAACGCACCTCGTGCACAACGCGCGCCCGGTCACTTCTCCTGAAGGCGAGGCCCGGATTTCGCGGCTACCGGCTATTGCCCGGTATCGATCTCGTGGACGACTTCCTCTTCGCCCTCCGACGCCACGGCGCGGGTCACGATCTCTTCATAGGCTTGCCGATGGGCCGAGCCGCGCCACAGGATCGCGAAGTCGCCCTTATAATCGGCAACCGAGACCAGGGCGTCGATCATCGCATCGGCGGCATTCGCGCCAAGTGCAGCGGTGGCAGTTTCCTTCGCCAAAGCGACGATCCTTGCCAGTCGCACGAATCGCGACCGTTCCGGGCGATGCGCGATCAGGTCGGGTAGATCCGCACCGGGGACCGAGCCACGCCGGACGATTCCGGAAAAGCCTGTTTCGTCAAGTTCGATCGGAAATTGATCGGGCAGCATTTTCGCTCCCTGTCTCCCGCGCCGCCAACACCGCAGGCATGGCGAGCGCCGATTGCCGTGAGACGTCGCTCGCCGCTTCGAAAGCACACAAAGAAAAAGGGAGGCCGGTCGCCCGGCCTCCCCAATTCTGTTCAGTCCCTGTGCGGAACCGGATGGGCTTAGTTGCCCGAACCCGGACCGTACATGACTTCCACGCGGCGGTTCTGCAGTTCGCGAACGCCGTCGGCAGTGGCAACGCGCGGCTGGCTTTCGCCGAACGCTTCGGTGCCGATCACGCCGCCCGGGATACCGCGCGAGGTGAGGTAGCCCTTCACCGCGTCTGCACGACGCTGCGAGAGGCCGACGTTGTAGCTCGCCGAACCCGAACGGTCAGCGTGACCTGCCAGCATCACCGAAGCGTTGCCGCAGTTCTGGTAGTTGCTGATCGCGTTATCCAGGATGCCAGCGGCTTCCGGAGTGATGTCCGACTTATCCCAGTCGAAGAACACGATGTACGGTCCCGGGGTGCAACGCACGACTTCCGGGGTCGGCGTCGGCTCGGGAGTCGGCGTCCAGGTCGGGGTCGGGGTCGGTTCCGGGGTCGGTTCCGGCGTCGGGGCCGGAGCCGGCGCGCCGAAGTTGAAGGTCAGACCGCCGAGGATCGAGTGCGACCGGAAGCGGCCCTCGAAGTTACGGCCGGTGATGTCCACCAGGCGGAAATCGTCGGCGTTGAAGAAGCGATACTTCAGCGTGACATCGATCGAGTCGGTCAGCGGAGCGCGGATGCCCGCAATCGCCTGCCAGGCGAAGACCGTGTCCGAGTCGTCGAGGAAGTCGCGACGGGTGTTCAGGCCGATGTTCGTGTCGATGCGAGCAACGCCGACACCGCCGCCGATGAAGCCGCTGAGGGTCTCATCATCGCCGAAGTCCAGCATGCCGTTGACCATGAACGACAGCGCCGAGATCGAACCACCGGCAACCGGATACGAACCGGCAGGTGCGTTCTGCAGCTGGCCCGGCGGGTTCGGGTTGACGACCGGGGTCGTCAGCGTCGAGCGCCAGCCCGTGACGTTGGCTTCACGATAACCGACTTCGGCTTCCAGACGGAAACCACCAAAGTCGTAACCGACAGTGGCATCCACATCCCAGCCAGCGCGCAGGTCCGCAGAAGCGGCCTTCGGAACGGCACCGATATCGAAGTTGACATCTTCGACCAGCATCGCGCCACCTTCGACACCCACGTACCACGCATCGTCGCGGGCGAGAGCAGGCGTGCTAAGCGCGGTGGTCGCAAGTGCCAGAGTGACGGCAAGCTTCCGCATCATAATCCCCTTTCAGTGTTGTCACTACGGACAGCGCAAACTCACTACCGAAACGAAGGTTTCCACGCAAGCGCACAAATCAGGGAACTGTTGCCGGAACAGCACAGTTTATCCGCTATCGACCAAGCCATGTTCCCGAAGCGCAAGGAGAATCGCCGAAATCGCGGTTCGCGCCTCGCTGTCCACGGTCGCCCCGCCGGCCGGGTTTTCGATCGCATCCGCACGCGGGCCGACAACCTGCTCGCCGTCCACGATCAACCGCCCATGCGCCCGCCCGAAAACCCATTCCCCCTCCGTAAACAGGGCGAATCCACCGTCTTCCACCACCCATGCGCGCAGGCCCTCGAACGGGTCGAGGAAACGCCATCCGCCCGCGGTCCAGCCTGCCACGGCATGCGCCCGCCCGGCCCAGTCGCCCGCCGGCTCCGCACCGACGATCCATGCGTCGCCAAAGGCTGGTTCGGACGGCGAAATATTCGTTCCGGAGGCGATAACGGCGCATTGCGCGGCCAGATCGAGGCGGGCCAGCGCTTCATTATGATACATCTCCTTCTGCGCCTGCCCCGGCTGGAGCAGCGGCAGCGCAAGTCGCGACGTCAACATGTCGGTCATGATTCTCTTTCTCCAGATTAATCCAGCGCTGGCAAAAACATGGCGGCCGAAGCGGAGAGACCGAGCGAGCCGATCTGGCGGATCGTCACCCATGCGCCATCCGCGCGATCGGCCCCGGGCACGGCTATCCAGGGTTCCCCGGTTTCCACGATCCGCGCGATCCCGCCCACCGGCGCGATCGTGACGCTGTAGCGCTCGCTTTCCTCGCCCAGCGGGGCGTCGATTCCATCGATCCAGCGCCACCCCGACCTGCTGCGCCGCACCCAGCGGACTCGGGTCACCCCTTCGGGTTCGGCGATGGCGGAAAGATGCACCGGCCCCGGCGGCACGACCGAAAGCCCGGTGATCGCCGCCTGCGCCTCCGCGGCTTCGTCATCGCCCGCGCCCTCGGCAAGGATTCGCGCCGTTACGCCCATCGCTTCGCCGGGCAACTCGGTCATCGTCAGCGTTGCTGCATTCACCAGCACGAATCGATCCGCTGCGACCTGCAGCCCGGCTGCCGATTCGGTCCCGCGCCGCCCACGCCACAGCTCGCTCAACCGCCACCGATTCGCACCGAGCGATTCGGCCCGGGCGAACTGGATCAGCTCATCCCCGACCATCGCCAGATTCGCCCCGGCATCCATCGCCGCCGAATCGGCATCGCCCAACACCATGCCGTCATGCGCCAACTCGACCTCGATCATATTGACCCGGTCGACCAGCGCGGAGCCCCCTGCACCGGGCGCCACCAGAATCTCCCCCAACACCGCCGGCGCCGCAGTCCCGCCGATCTGCGTCCAGCGCGCGCCATCGTCCACGCTCAGCAGCAGCGCGGCGCGGCGCCATCCCGGCGCAGTGCCCG
>NZ_JARNTV010000032.1 GCF_029433115.1 Sphingomonas sp. AOB5
GACAGCTGATCGCCGGCCCGGTATCCGACGCGATAGGCCGCCGCCCGGTGCTGCTGGCGGGCACCGCAATCTTCGTCACCGGATCGATAGCAGCGGCACTGGCCCCCGGCCCCGAGATCCTGCTCGTCGCTCGCTTCGTCGAGGCGTGCGGCGCGGCAGCAGCCGTGGTCGCAGCGCGCACCATCGTGTCCGACCTTTCGCCCCGCGCCGATGCCGCCGCGAACCTTCCCCTGCTCACCAGCGCGATCCTGCTCTCGCCGACGCTCGCCCCCACCATCGGCGGCGCCTTGGTCTCGCTCGCGGGCTGGCGCTTCGTCTTCGTCGCGCTTGCGCTGACCGGCGGGGTAATCGCCGCGCTATCGCTGTTCCTGATCCCGCGTCACGCTCCGCATGCCGAGCGGCCCCGCCTGCAGCACGCCTATGCCCGGCTCGCCCGCAACGGACGATTCCGCGGCTATGTCGCAGGCAATTCGCTGGCCAGCAGCGCGCTCTATATCTTCCTCGGCGGCTCGCCCTTCCTGCTGATCGGGCAATGGCACCTGTCGCCGGCGCAGGCCGGCCTTTGCTATCTGGTCGTGGCAGCGTGCGGCATTCTCGGCACCTTCATGGTGCGCAGCCTCAACCGGCGGCACGACGCCTTCCGCATCGGCCTGATCGCCATTGCCAGCGGCGGCGGGCTGATGCTGGTCATCGCCCTGCTCGGCGCATCGAACCCGATCGCACTGATCGGGCCGATGCTGCTGGTCGGCACCGGCGGCGGCATCGCGGCGCCCACCGGGATCGCCGGGGCGATGCATGCGGAGGACGGCATTGCCGGCACTGCCTCCAGCCTTGCCGGGGCGATCCAGATGATCACCACCGCCGCCGTCACCGCATTGATGAGCGCCTTCGCCGCACCCACGCTCGCCTCACTGGCAGCGGGCATTTCCGTCGCCGGACTTGCCGCTGTCCTGTTCGCACCCGCCCGGGAACCCGCATGACCAACCTATCCGCCCGCATCGCCGATCACGTCACTGGCATCCGCTATGAGGATTTGCCGCCGGCTACGGTCGAGGCGACGATTCGCTCGCTGGTCGATGCGATGGGGGTGATGCTCGCGGCCTCGTCGCTGGGCGAAGGCACCGCGGCGTTCGCCGATCTCGCGCTGGAAAACGGCGGCCCGGCACAGGCGCGTCTCATCGGCCGCGCCGGTCACGCCCCGCTGCTCGCCGCCGCGCTGGCCAATGGCGCGCTCGCCCATGCCGTGGATTTCGAGGACGCGTTCGACGGCGCCCCGACCCATCCCAACGCCGCGCAGGTTCCCGCCGCACTTGCGCTGGCGGAAACGCTGGGCGGTGTTTCGGGACAGGATTTCATAACCGCCATCGCGGTCGGCTGCGATCTGGTCTGCCGCATGGGGCTGGCGCTGATCGACAGTCCGGACAAGTTCGGATTCTACCCGCCGCCCCTGCTCGGCGCATTCGGCGCGGTCGCCGCCTGCGCGCGCATCGCGGGCCTCACCAGCGCCCAGACGGTCGACGCCTTCTCCCTGCTGCTCTGCTCGCACAATTGCAGCGCCGAGCTGAAATACAGCCCGCATTCCACCGTCCGCGCGGTGCGCGACAGTTTCGCGGCGCAGGCGGCGGTGCAGGCGGTGTTGCTGGCAAAGCGCGGCGTGCGCGGCTTCGATGCGCCGATCGAGGGCAAGGCCGGCTTCTATGCCCTGTATGCGCGCGGCGGCTACGATCCCGCGCCGATCCTCGATGGCCTTGGCACCCGCTTCTATGGCGAGCAGCTCAGCTTCAAACCCTGGCCCAGCTGCCGCGGCACCCATTCGGCGATCGAGGCGATCATCGCCCACGCGCCCGATCCCGACTCGATCGAATCGGTCACCATCACCGCCGCGCCGTTCCTCGAAATGCTGTTCGAGCCCGCGGCGCAGAAGCAGCGCCCCCAAACCGCGATCGACGCCAAGTTCAGCCTGCCCTTCACCGTCGCCACCGCCGCGATCCATGGCGAAGTGACGCTGGACAGCTTCACGCCCGAGGCGCTCGCCGATCCGCGCCTGCATGCGCTTGCGGAGCGCGTCAGCTTCGTGCCGGAAGCAGGCAGCGCCGATCTGACCGCGGCGACCATCGACCTGCGCTTCGCCGACGGCACCGCCGCCACGCATCGAATCGTCCATCCGCTCGGCCATCCGAGCAATCCGCTGACCGACGCCGCGCTGGACGAGAAATTCCGCATGTGTGCCGCGCTGGCACTGGTTCCGCCGGACATCGAGGGGCTGCTCGCCGCCCTGCGCGGCCTCCGCACTCTCCCGGATGTGGCCGATTTGCCGCACTGACCGGCGAAACGTTTCGGTTCTGCCTCGACCGAATGAAAGCGATTGCACGAACCGGCCCATATTGGTAGATATGCGTCATAACAATTACACCCAGAAACGTTCCAGGAGGGGTTCGATGATCAATCGTTCGCAGATTCGTGCTGTGCTTCATGGCGCCGCTTGCGCCACCGCCGTCATGGCATTCCACGCCGCACCGGCCTTCGCACAGGATGCCGATCAGGCCCGCGACGACGACGGCAAGCTGACCGAAATCGTCGTCACCGCCGAGCGCCGCAATCAGAATCTGCAGGACGTGCCGATCTCGGCCACCGTGCTGACCGGCGACGATCTGGGCCAGAAGGGCATCACCAACCTCAACGACATCCAGCAGGTCGCCCCGTCGGTCGCGATCAACACCTATAACCGCTCGACCTATATCAACATCCGCGGCGTCGGCATCGCCCAGTCGGCGCCGACCTCGAACCCCGGCGTTGCCTATTATATCGACGGCCAGTCGATCACCCATGAGTTCTTCATCGGCCAGAGCTTCTACGACATCGGCACGATCGAAGTGCTGCGCGGCCCGCAGGGCACGCTGACGGGCCAGAACTCAACCGGCGGCGCGGTGTTCGTCCGCACGCCCGAGCCGCGCTTCGACCAGTTCGGCGGCGTGGTCGACGCCAGCTATGGCGATTACAACCTGATCCGCGTGATGGGCGCCGCGAACCTGCCGTTCAGCGACAATTTCGCGATGCGCATCGCCGCGATCACCGAGACGCGCGACAGCTTCAGCACCAATGCCGGCCCCAGCCCGAGCAAGCCGGGCAATCTCGATCTGTTCGCGATCCGCGGCAACATGGCGTTCCGCACCAGCGACGATCGCCTGAAGATCAATGTCCGCGCCGAATATTTCGTCAACGACACCGACAATAACGCGATCAAGAACCGCAACGATTACACGCTGAACGTCCGCACCGGCACCAATCCCTTCCTGATCTCCGAAGACGCGGTCTCGCGTCAGCGGATCGAGGGCTATCGCGTCAATGCCGAGGTTCGCGCCGACATCACCGACGGCATCCGCCTGCGCGCCATCTCGTCGTGGCAGGACGCCTATGTCGCCGATCAGGCGGACGGCGACCGCACCTCGGTCTCGCCCGCGGGCGCGGCAGCGGCCAACAACCCGAACAACGGCGTCGGCCGCGCGACCAGCAACCGTTCGGACTTCCGCACCTGGACGCACGAGGTGAACATCCTCTCCAGCGGCAACGGCCCGCTGAACTGGGTGGTCGGCGGCTTCCTGATGGACGAAAGCATCCCGGTCCGCCTCCAGCGCGACCAGACCAACACCGTGGTCTATCTGACCCCGGCCAACACCAGCATCACCCATGCCGACAACAATTCGAAGTCGCTGTTCGGCCAGGTCAATTTCTTCGTCACGCCGCAGCTCGAGCTGATCGCCGGCGCGCGTCACAGCTGGGACAAGCAGGTCTATGACCGCATCCGCATCGGCGCGGGCCAGGGCGTGACCACCGGCCCGACCGTGGGCGTCACCAGCCAGTCGAGCCGCGAATGGACCGGCAAGCTGGGCGTCAACTTCCACGTCACCGACGACACGATGCTCTATGCCACCGCGTCGAAGGGCTACAAGGCGGGCGGCAACAACCTCGCGCTCGTCACCGGCGCGCCCGCGGTTCCGGTCCCCGGCTTCCTGCCGGAAAAGAACTTCGTCTACGAAGTCGGCTTCAAGACCGAGATCCTCGATCGCCACCTGCGCGTGAACGGCGACGTCTTCTATTCGGATTACAAGGACATCCAGCTGCAGAGCCTGCAGAACGGATCGCCGCTGACCCAGAACGCCGCCAGCGGCCGCGCCTATGGCGGCGAGCTGGAAATCACCGGCCAGTTCGGCGGTCTCAGCTTCAATGGCGGCCTGAGCTATCTCAACGCCGAATTCGCGTCGAACGCGATGATCCAGAACACGGTGACCAACGCCCTTCAGGCGATCACCAAGGGCGACCGCCTGCCCTTCTCGCCCGAATGGACGATCAATGCCGGCGTCCAGTACGAGATCCCGCTGGGCGGCGACATCTCGGTCACCCCGCGCGTCCAGTGGTCGCACCTGAGCGAACAGATCGCGACGCCCTTCCCCAGCATCTCGTCGATCGTGCCCGGCCGCGACATCATCGACGCGCGCATCACCTTCAACCTGGGCGATCGCTACCGCATCGAAGGCTATGTCACCAACGTCACCGACAAGGTCTACATCGCCTCGCAGGTCCAGAACTCGTCGAGCGCCGCGGGCGGCATCATCTTCGGCGCGCCTCGCCAGTTCGGCGTGCGCTTCGTGGCGAAGTTCGGCGGGGAGTAATCCGCCGGCCATGGCTGGAAAGAGAGCGGCGAGCCGAGAGGTTCGCCGCTCTTTTCTTTTATGGCGTTACACAGACAAAAATTCTGTCTTCCCCAGCGAAGGCTGTGGCCCGGGTGCGGGACGGCAGATGGCGCGCGTATCGCTTCGTTACATCATCATTGGCAACTGGGCCCCAGCCTTCGCTGGGGGAGGCAAGAAGGGGTATGGGGCTTGCGCGCCCTTACCGCTCCTTCGCCTCGATCCGGCCCAGCAGGTCGATCAGCGTGTCGCGCTCGGCTTCGGACAGGTCGGACAGCATCTCCGCCTCATGCGCGGCGATGCGCGACAGGCATTCGTCGAGCAGCTTGCGGCCCTCGGCAGTGATGGTCAGCGCGAAGGCGCGGCGGTCGCCCTTGGCGACCTGGCGGTCGATCAGGCCGCGTTCGACCAGATCGTTGATCAGCGCGACCATGTTCGCCCGCTGGATGCCCAGCACCCGGCCGACCGATCCCTGGTTCGCGCGCGGATTGCTCGCCACGACCGACAGGATCGCGAGCAACACCTGCCGCATCCCGGTGCCGGTAAGCGCCCGCGCGAAATCCGCTCCGAACGCATTCGATGCGCGCCGCAAATGATAGCCGACCAGCGTCGAAAGCGGGCCAAGCGTCACCGCTTCGCCACTGGCTGAATCCGCTATGCCCAAGTCCCCGTTCGTCCCCATGCCTCGGGGATAGTCAGGATCGGCGCGCCGCTCAAGCCGCAGCCTTCTGGACCCGCGCCAGCACGATCAGCGCAATCGCCGCGACCAGCGATCCGCAGGCCATCATCATCGCCACCACCGGCAGGCCATAGCCCGCGGCGAACAGGAAGCCGGCAATGGCCGGTGCCGCCGCCGATCCGCCGCGGCCGATGCCGATAACGAAGCCGGTTGCGCTCGCGCGTACCTCGGTCCCGAACGAGCGCGCCACCAGCGCATAGAGGCCGACCACGCCGGCATTGGTGAAGAAGCCCGCAATCGCGGCGATGGTCGCCAGCTCGCTCAGCGTCGCCTGTCCGCGGCCGAACAGGGTGATCATCACCGTCGACGCGAGCATCGCCGCGACGGTCAGCGCCACCAGCTTCACGCGGGCGGTGAGCAGGCCGAGCAGCAGCGATCCGGTCGCGCCGCCGACATTGGCCCAGACCAGCACGCCTGCGGCGGCAGCGGGCGCGAAGCCCATGTCGACCACGATCTTCGGCACCCATTTCAGGATGAAGTAGAAGGTCATGATGTGCGCCAGATAGGCGATGGTCAGCAGCACGGTCGGCGCCAGATTCGGTCCGGAGAAGAGCCGCGCGATCGGCACCTTGGCCGCCTTCGCCGCGGCAACGACCGGCGGCAGCGCCTCGACAGTGGCATGGCCCATGCGCGCCAGCGTGGCGTTGATCCGCTCCAGCGCATTGGCCGGGCGGCGGGTCAGCAGGAACGAGATGCTTTCGGGCGAGCGCCACAGCACGATCGGGATGAACGCCAGCGTCGCCACCGCGCCGAACTGGAACACCGCATGCCAGCTGTAATGCGCCAGCAGCCAGGCCGAGATCGATCCGCCGATGATCGCGCCGACCGGATAGCCGCCCGCCATCAGCACCACCGCCAGGTTGCGCCGCTGGAGGTTCGAGACCTCAGCCACCGCCGCATTGGTCGCCGCCAGCATGCCGCCGACGCCAAGCCCGGTCAGCACGCGCCAGCCGGAAAGCTGGTACACGTCCATCGAAGTGGAGGCGCCGAACATGCCCGCGGCCATCACCACCAGGCACAGCAGGATGGTGTTGCGCCGCCCGATCCGGTCGGCGATGCCGCCCAGCAGCAGCGATCCGATCGCCATGCCGATCAACTCCATCGACAGCACGATGCCCAGCGCAGCGCGGTCGATCCCCCAATCCTTGGCGATGCCGGGCGAGGCGAAGCTGATCGAGAGCACGTCGAACCCGTCCAGCGCGTTGAGGCCGATCATGATCGCCACCACGCCCCACTGGAAGCGCGACATCGGCTCGTTATCGACAATGGCCTGTGGGTCGTTGGACGGCATCTGCTCCCCCGGGGATTCTTATTGTTTTGGCTCAATACTAATTTCGACGCGCCGAAGCGAGGGGCCATTCAATCCATCGAACGCTTCGTCGCGGCTGGGTCCGGGCCGGCCGGTCGCAACCCTTGCCACCGGTACCCCGCGCAGCTCGAACGCCCGCGCCATCGCCTCGGCCCGCGTCCGCGCCAGCGCGCGCGGCTCCTTAAGGTCGCGCTCCGAGATCCGCTCGCTGCCCGTCGCCGCGAATCCGGTGATCGTCACCGTCGCGGGCTGGACGTCGAGCGCATAGTTGATCGCCGCGTCGAGATAATAGTCGCTCAGCTGATAGGTGACGAAGCTGCTGCCGAAGTCGAACGGGATGGTGAAGGTCCGCGCCGCGAAGGGCTGCGCGGGCTTCACCCGTTCCTCGTAGAGCGGCCGCACGTTGCGCTTGGGCAAGGCGAAGCGGCGGCCGGGATAGCCTTCGGCGGGCAGCATGTGCCGCGTGCAGCCTTCCTCCAGCACCGACACGCGCACCGGATCGAGCACCACGCCACCGCACGGATCGCCCTGCCCCTGCGCCACGAAGCCTTCGACCAGCACCGCGTGGTTCCAGTCCGCCTTGGTCGGCGAGGAAGTGATGTCGTAGCGCACGCCGCTCGCCGGATCCTCGGCCAGCCAGCAGCCCGATTTTTTGCCGGCATCGGTGTCGCGATAGATCGGGCAGGCGACGAAGCGCACCGCCTGCTGCGCATCGCCCGCGACCAGCGCGAACAGGAGCAACGCCGCCTTCATCACAGCGCCCGCATCAGGTTCACCAGATCGCGCTTCTCCTGCTCGGTATAGCCGATGGCGTAGCGCCGGTCGTAATAGTCGATCACCCCGCGCAGATCCTTCGCGCTGCCGTTGGAGAAATAGGGCGCGCGGGCGGAAAGGCCCCGCAGCGTCTGCAGCGTGATGCGGCCGACATCGGCGCATTTTCCGGTGGTCAGCGCATAGCCCGGATCATGGGTGTAGATGACGCGCCCATAATGCGGATGCGGCTTGCCCGTGCAGGTGACCTTGAACAGTGGAAGGTGCGGCAGCGGATCGGCGAAGGGCAGGTTCGTCGTGCCCAGATCGACCTGCCCCGGCGCCACGTCCATGCCCATGTAAGACATGTTGTGGCAGAAGACGCAGCTGTTGCGCACCGGATTGCCGAAGCCGACGGGAGAGTTGATCCCGGCGCTGTCGGTGATCAGGAAGGTCTTGTCGCGGAACACCCGCGCGCCGCGCGCGACCGAATCCCGGAACTCGCGGACATCCTTCGGCAGCTTGGCCTTCTCGGCCTCGGGCAGCTTCTCCCAAGCCTCGAACTCGCTCCACACCGGCGTACCCTGACTGCCGAGGCGGCCGGGGGCGGACTGGAGCAGCTTGAGCGGACCGCCCTCCGCGCCATCGGCATCGAGCATCGTCCCGCTGCTGTCGCGCTGCTGCGCCACGAACAGCCGCCGCTCGAAATCGAGGATGCGGGCGATGTCGCCGGCGTCGAGCTGGCCGGTGAAGGTCAGGTGCGTCGCCGCCGCGTCGCGCATCTGCGCGGTCAGGCTGGGCACGCGGCCATCGGCCATCAGATTGCCCGCGACCGGCTTGCCCGTCTCGGGATCGAGCGCCAGCGGCATCCCCGCCTTGGGATCATAGGCAAAGCCCATCGCCTCGATGAACTTGAAGTTCGCCACCGGACGCGGACGGCGGAACACCGAGATATGCGGGTGTTTCGACTTGATGCCCCAGACCGGGTCGAGGTTGCAGGTCGAGGGATCGCGGACCACCTCGATGGTGAAGTCCGCGCCCTTGATGGGCCATGGCCGCGCGATGCGGATCAGGCCGTGATCGATCAGCAGCGAATGCGATGCCCGCTCCTGCTGCGGCAGGCTGGGGCAGTTGGAGCCGTCCACCGCAGCGAACAACGGATCCTTGGCGCCGTTGCGATCCCATTGCCGCTGCACATCCTCGACCGCGAGGCTCATCGCATCGGCGGGCTGGTGACAGGTGACGCAGGCGCGTCCGTTCGGCCCGATCGGTTCGAAGAAGGGATGCCCCTTCGTCTCCATCGGCCCGCCTTCGAGCAGCAGCCGCAGCGTGCCGCCGGCATTCTCGTACTCGAGCTTCGCGGGGAAGGTCCGCCCTTCGCCCGGTTCCCACCAGCGATCGGGCTTGTCCTTGGCCGCGGTGGTCAGCCCGAGGCCGAGAACGGCAACCGCCAGCGCAAGCACGCCCAGCCGCATCAGGCGTCCCCGAACAGCAGCTTCGCCGCGTTGCCCTTCAGGATCGGCTCGCGCAGTTCGGGCTTGAACCCGGCGGAATCGAACGCCGCGATCCACTTGTCGGGCGGGATCAGCGGGAAATCGCTGCCGAACAGGAATTTGCCGCCCAGTTGCGAGTTGGCATAGCGCACGATCTGGGGCGGGAAATATTTGGGCGACCAGCCACTCAGGTCGATGAACACGTTCGGCTTGTGCAGCGCCATCGACAGCGCCTCGTCGGTCCAGGGCCAGCTGGGATGCGCCAGGATGATCTTGATGTTGGGGAAATCGACCGCGACATCGTCGACCAGAATCGGCTGGCCATATTTCAGGCGGATGCCGCCGCCGCCCGGCATGCCGGTGCCCATGCCCGAATGGCCGGTGTGGAAGATCGCGGGCAAACCGTAATGGTCGATCACTTCGTAGAGCGGCCACGCCATCCGGTCGCCCGGATCGAAATTCTGGAGCGGCGGGTGGAACTTGAACCCCGCGACGCCATAGTCCTCGATCAGCTTGCGCGCCTCGAGCGCACCCGCCTTGCCCTTGTGCGGATCGATCGACGCGAAGGCGCGCATGATGTCGCGGTTTTCGGCCGCGGCCTCAGCGATCTCCTCGTTGGCGATCCGCTTGATCCCGGTCCCGGCCTCCATATCGACCGTGAACAGCACGAAGCCGATTTTCCGCTCACGATAATAAGCGATGGTCTCGGGGATCGAGGGCCGCTTCGCGTCGGTCTTGAAATAGACGCTGGCGGCTTCCTCGAACTCGGCCTGGATCGGGTCGAGCGGCTGGCGGCAGCTATGCTCGGCATGGACGTGGATATCGATCGCGATGAGATCATCCCAATCATGGCCCACGTCCATCGCCGTCACTCCGCCAGCATCAGCGCGTCGAGCGCCACCGCACCTTCGCCCTTGGGGAACACCACCACCGGATTCAGGTCGATCTCACGGATCGACGGCGTGCCGCGCAGCAGGCGTCCCACGCCTTCGATGATCTCCGCCACCGCGTCCACGTCCAGCGCAGGCGAGCCGCGCCACCCGTCGAGCAGCGCGCCGCTCTTGAGCTTGCGCAGTTCGGCGACGATCGCTTCGCGGGTCAGGTCGGCGGGCATCAGCCGCACGTCCTGAAGAATCTCGGCCTGCACCCCGCCGAACCCGGCGAGGATCACCGGCCCCCATTCGGGATCGTTGCGCGCGCCGACGATCAGTTCCGCGCCACGTTTGCCCATCGCCTCGATCAGCGCGCCGTCCAGCGCCAGACCCGGCGCATAGGCCGCAACGTTACTGTACAGCTTCGCCCAGCCCGCCTCGAGCGCGGCTTCGTCGGCAAGGTTCAGGATCACACCGCCCGCATCGCTCTTGTGCGAAAGCTCGGCCGACTGCGCCTTGAGGGCGACCGGATAGCCGATCTTCGCCGCGACGGCCTTCGCTTCCTCCACCGTGGCGGCGAACCCGCCCTTGGGGAACGGGATGCCAAGCGGCGCGAGCAATTCCTTCGAACGATATTCGGGGATCACGCCCGACGGCACCTCGACCGAAACCGCTTCCGCGTCGGACTTGGCGAAGTCGCGCGCCTTGCCCAGCAGCGCGATGGCGCGGAAGGCGCGGTCGGGCGAGGGGAAGTACGGCACGTTCAGCTCGCGCAGACCCGCAATATACTGCGCCTCCACCGGCGCGCCTTCATCGAGGCCCGCGAAGATCACCGGCTTGGCGGGGTTCAGCGACTTCACTGCGTCGATGATCGGCACCAGCTTGAGCCGCGCCGTGGTCTGGTCGGTCTGGATGATGCCCAGCACGACCGCGGCATAGGCGTCGTCATCGAGCAGCGGCGCCAGCGTACGGCGATACAAATCGGGGTCGACCAGCGCCTGCGCGGTCAGGTCCATCGGGTTCGAGACCGGGATGAAATCCGGCATCGCCGCGCGCAGCGTCGCGCTGGTCTTCTCGCCCGGCGCGGGCAGATCGAGGCCGATCGCTTCGCACAGGTCCAGCGTCAGCGCCTTGAACGCTCCGCTCTCGGTCAGCACCGCAGTACCGCCCGCCGGGATCGAACCGCAACGGCTGGCCAGGTCGATCACATCGCCCAGTTCCTCCAGCCCGTCGACCAGCACCACGCCGGCACGCTCGACCAAAGTCTTCATCACCTGCCAGTCGCCCGCCATCGCGCCGGTATGCGTCGCGGCGGACTCACGCGCCGCGCTCGACTTGCCCGGATGGAGCAATGCGATGGTCTTGCCCGCCGCCCGCGCGCGATCGGCCAAGGCGAGGAACACGGCCGGCTTGCGGAACTGCTCGACGATCATGCCGATCACCGCGGTGTTCGGATCGTCCAGCAGATATTCGACGTAATCCTCGACGCCCGACGCGGCCTCGTTGCCGGTCGAGACCGAGATCGAGATGCCCAGCCCCTTCGACATCAGCGTCGTGCCCAGCACCACCGCCATCGCGCCGGACTGCGACACGATGCCCACGCCCGGCCCGCTCAGTTCGATCACCGGCGTCTCGACGAAGGTCAGCGGAATGCCTTCGACATAGTTGGTCATGCCAAGGCAGTTCGGCCCCTCGATCACCATGCCGGTTTCGGCGGCGATCCGCGCGACTTCGCGCTGCGCTGCCATGCCTTCCTCGCCGCCCTCGGCAAAGCCGGCCGAGAAGATCACCGCCGCGCCCACGCCACGCGCCGCGAGCGCGCGCACGGTATCCAGCACCGCCGCGCCCGGGATCGCCAGCACCGCCGCGTCGACGCCCTCGGGCAGGTCCGCGACCGACTTCAGGCACGGACGCCCGGCAATCTCGTCACGCTTGGGATTGATCAGGTGGATCGGGCCGGAAAAGCCGTGCCGCTCCAGATTCTGAAGCACCGAATTGCCGAGCGCGCCCTGCTTCTCGGATGCGCCGACAATGGCGACCGATCGGGCCTTGAGCAGGCGTTCGAGCGACTTCGCACGCGGCTTTTCCAGCGTATCCACCATCGTTCAGGCGCCCTGCTTCGACTTGTCGTACGCGCCGAGGCCCGGCTTGTAGGTCTTGTCGTCGATGAACTGCTTGATGCCTTCCTTGCGGCCGTCATTGTCGTAGCTGTTCGCCGCTTCCTGCGCGCGGATCAGGTAATCCTCGGCATCGTCATAGCTGAGCACCGAGACGCGGCGGATCGCGTCCTTGGTGGCCTTGAGCGCAACCGGGTTCTTCTTGAGCAGCACGTTCGCCACTTCGGTCACGCGGTCCTTCAGCGCATCGAGCGGGTGCGATTCATTGACCAGACCCCAGTCGGCCGCGGTCTTGCCGTCGACATTCTCGCCCATGATGGCGTGGTACATCGCCTTGCGGAACGGGAGCAGCTCGACCGCGATCTTGGTCGCGCCGCCGCCAGGCAGGATGCCCCAGTTGATCTCGGAAAGGCCGAACTGCGCATCGTCCGCGGCAAAGGCCAGGTCGCAGGCGAACAGCGGGCCATAGGCGCCGCCGAAGCACCAGCCATTGACCATCGCGATGGTCGGCTTCTGATACCAGCGCAGGCGGCGCCACCAGCCATAGCTCTCGCGCTGCGCCTGACGCGTCGCGCCCAGACCCTTGGCTTCGGTCTCGCGGAAATATTCCTTCAGATCCATGCCGGCCGAGAATGCGGTGCCTTCACCCGACAGCACCAGCACGCCGACATCGTCGCGATATTCGAGCAGGTGCAGGACTTCCATCATGTCCTGGTTGAGCGTCGGCGACATGCAGTTGCGCTTGTCGGGACGATTGAAGCGCACCCAGGCGATGCGGTCTTCCACATCATAGGCGACGGTGCCGTTCGAGCTGTATTCGGTCATGGCAATTCTCTCTCATCCCCCTCCCGCTTGCGGGAGGGGCCAGGGGTGGGCGCCCGGTATCGGCGGGCGAATGCGTTGGAGGAGAGCGACCGCCCACCCCCGGCCCCTCCCGCTTGCGGGAGGGGAGCAAGGTCAGATCGGATAATGTCCGGCTTCGGTCTCGATCGTGATCCAGCGAAGCTCGGTGAAGCTGTCGATCCCGGCCTTGCCGCCGAAGCGGCCGTAGCCGGAGGACTTGGTGCCGCCGAACGGCATCTGCGCCTCGTCATGAACCGTCGGTCCGTTGACGTGGCAGATGCCCGACTTGATCTGGCGGGCGACCTTCAGGCCGCGAGCGGTGTCCTTGGTGAACACCGAAGCCGACAGGCCATATTCGGTGTCGTTGGCCAATTCGATCGCATGCGCCTCGTCCCGCGCGCGGATCACGCCGACGACGGGGCCGAAGCTCTCGTCGCGGAACAGCTTCATGCCCGGCGTCACCTTGTCGATCACATGCGCCGGCATCAGCACGCCGTTCGCTGCGCCGCCATTGACCTGCACCGCACCGGCCGAGACCGCGTCGTCGATCAGCGACTTCACATGATCCACGGTCTTCTGGTCGACTACCGCGCCCAGCGGAGTCTTGCCCTCGCGCGGATCGCCGACCGGCATCGACGAAACCTTGGCCGCGAACTTCTGGACGAACGCATCGGCGACGCTCTCGACCACGATGATCCGCTCGGTCGACATGCAGATCTGGCCCTGGTTCATGAACGCACCGAACGCCGCGGCCTTCACCGCTTCGTCGAGGTCCGCATCGTCGAGGATGACCATCGGCGCCTTGCCGCCCAGTTCGAGCAGCACCGGCTTCAGATGCTCGGCCGCGCGCTTGGCGATGATCCGGCCGACGCCGGTCGATCCGGTGAAGTTGATGCGGCGGACGTTCGGATTGTCGATCAGCGCGCCGACGATCTCCGGCGCATCCTTCGGCGCATTGGTGACGATGGTGACCGCGCCCTTGGGCAGCGCCTCGTCGAACGCTTCGGCGATCAGCGAATGGGTGCGCGGGCACTGTTCGCTCGCCTTGAGGACGACGGTGTTGCCGCAGGCCAGCGGCACCGCGACGGCGCGGACGCCCAGGATGATCGGCGCATTCCACGGAGCGATGCCCAGCATCACGCCCACCGGCTCGCGCAGCGCCATGGCAATGCAGCCCGGCTTGTCCGACGGGATCACTTCGCCGCCGATCTGGGTGGTGAGCGCCGCGGCTTCGCGGACCATGCCGACCGCCAGCATCAGGTTGAAGCGCGCCCAGCCCTCGGTCGCGCCGATCTCGCCCATCATCGCGTCAACGAACTGGTCCGCCTTGCCGGCCAGCGCATCGGCCGCTTTGTTGAGCAGCGCGCGGCGGGCGTTCGGACCCATGGCGGACCATGCGGGGAAAGCGGCGGCGGCGGTTTCGCACGCGGCATCGGCATCGGCGACGGTGAATGCGGCGGCGGTCGTCGCGACCTGCCCCGTCACCGGATTGATGCGATCGAAGGTGGCTGCCTTTTCGGCGACCAGCGTATCGGACATTTCAGCCTCTCCTGCTCCTGAATTGTTATGTTGCATAGCTTATTGCTCCGGACAGCACAAGGCCTCCGCGCAAAAGTCTGCAAAGCTGGATTATTGGCCGGTTCAGCCGTTCCGCGAGGTGCGGATATGCGCGTTATAGACCTTGTCGAGCGCGTCGCTGATCATCTCGCGCTCGGCATCGGTGAGCACCGCCAGCGCCTTCGATTCGGTCTCGACCATCAGCCGGGCGAGCGAATCCAGTTCGGTTTTGCCCGCTTCGGTGATCGACAGATGATTGCGCCGCCGGTCCTCCAGCGATCGCGTGCGGATCACCCAGCCGCGCCGCTCCAGATCATCGACCAGCGGAACGACCGCCGATTTGTCGAGGCCGACTTCGGTGCTCAGCATCGCCTGGGAGATTCCCGGATTGGTCGCGATGATCTCCAGCGACGAGAACATGCCTGAGCGCAGCTTCCATGCCGCGGTGTTGGTCGCGAAATCGCGCGCCAGCTTGTTCTGCACGCGGCGGAAACGGAACCCCAGCGCCGTGCCCAGCCGCCCCAGGCCGACATGTTCCAGATCGTCTTCGGTCTTGTCCGCCATCGCGCTCGCGTCACTTTTCCCTGTCGCGGAAAGCGCTAACGCAGAAAATGGAGTCTCGCAAACAATCCCGACTCAAGATAGTTGATGACAACTATCGTTATATCTGCAAACTTATTTGCCAGACGGACATCCGAATCTGGTCGGAACGAGTCCGCGCAGGGAGAGGGTCATGGACGATACGGCCGGACCGCCAGAGGCGCCAAGTCGCGTACAGCGGTTCCTGATTATCACCGGTTCCGCCGGATTGCTGCTGGCAATGGCGACCGATGCGGTCGCGGTGCTGGGCCGCCATGCCGGGTTCGCGGTGATCGGATCGATCGAGATCTTCCAGGTATCGATCGTCGTCGCCCTGTCCTCCTGCGTGCTGATGGTCAGCCTGATGAACCGCCACGCCACGGTCGATCTGATCGTCGGCCGCGCGTCCGACGGCACGAAAAAGGTCCTCGCCCAGATCGGCCGGGCCGCGCTCGCCCTCACCTTCGGGCTGGTCGCCTTCGGTTCGGCATGGGTCGCGATGGACCTGTGGCCGACGACCGAGATGACCGAGCTGCTCGCCATCCGCATCGCGCCGTTCCGCCTGATCTGGATCGCCGCCTGCACCATCGCCGCGATCCATTTCGCGGTCGAGTTCGTGAAGGGAACACGCAAGTGATGCTGCTTCCCGAAACCATCGGCCTGATCGCGTTCGTGATCCTGCTGATCATCCTGATGGCCGGCATTCCCATCGGCGCCTCGCTCGCGCTGATCGGCACGCTCGGCCTCGCCATGCTGCTCTCGCCCGAGGCTGCGCTGATTAAGGTCGGCGTGATCGCGTTCGACACGGTCTCGCGCTATGAGCTGGGCGTCCTTCCCCTCTTCATGCTGATGGCGCAGATCTGCTTCGCGGCGGGCGCCAGCGGCGATTTCTTCGGCCTCGCCGCCAAGCTGGTCGGCCACAAGCGCGGCGGCCTTGGCGTCGCGTCGATCGGCGGCTGTGCGGGCTTCGGCGCGATCAGCGGATCGAGCCTCGCGACCGTCGCCACCGTCAGCGCCGTCGCCCTCCCGGAAATGCGGCGTCAGGGATACCATCCCGGCTTCGCAGCCGGTGCACTCGCGGCGGGCGGCACCCTCGGCTCGCTGATCCCGCCCAGTGGCGCGCTGATCGTGTTCGGCATCATCGCCGAACAGTCGATCGGCAAACTGTTCGCCGCCGCCGTCATTCCCGGCCTCACTCAGGCGCTGTTCTACGTCGCCGTGATCCTGATCATGGTCCGCTGGAAGCCCGAGCTGGCCCCGCCTGGACCCCGCGCGACCTGGCGCGAGCGTGGTGCGGCGGCGATCCGCATCGCCGATATCTCGCTGCTGGTGCTGTTCGTGATCGGCGGGCTGGTGCTCGGCTGGTTCACGCCGACCGAGGCCGCGTCGGTCGGCTGCGTCGGTGCGCTCGTCATCCTCGCCGTACGCCGCAAGTTCACCCGCGAAGCGCTGACCCATGCGCTGTTCGAGACGCTGCGCACCACCGGCATGATCTATGCGATCGTGATCGGCGCGATCATCTTCTCGACCTTCGTCAGCGTGACCGAGATCCCCGATCACATGACCGGACTGGTCGAATCGGTTGGCGCATCGCCCACCGTGGCAGTGATCGTGATGGCGATCATCCTGCTGCTGCTGGGCTCCTTCCTCGATGGTCTGGCGCTGATGCTGCTGATGACGCCGATCCTGCTCCCGGTGGTGCACAGCCTGGGCCTCAGCCCGATCTGGTTCGGCATCTTCCTGGTCCGCACGATGGAGATCGGGTTCGTCCACCCGCCGCTCGGCTTCAACGTCTATGTGATCCACGCCGGCGCGAGGGACATTCCGCTGGGGTCGATCTTCCGCGGCGTGATCCCGTTCCTCGTCAGCGATTTCCTCCACCTCGCCATGCTGATCGCCTTCCCGGCGGTCGTTCTGTGGCTGCCGTCGATCCAGGGGTGATGCAGATGAAGCGCCTTCTCATCCTCGCCGCCGCGCTGGCCCTGTCGGCCTGCGGCAAGCCCGATCCGAACGTGATGGTGCTGAGCTATGCCAGCCCCTACATCGCCAACCATCCCTTCAGCCGCGCCGATATCGTGTGGATGAAATGGATCGAGGAAAAGACCGAAGGCCGGATCAAGATCCACCCGCACTGGGGCGGGCATCTGCTCTCGTCGAACGAGAACATGCTCGAGATCCGCCACGGCGTCGCCGATATCGGCATGGTTACGCCGATGTATGCCCGCAGTGCGCATATCCAGCGGATCCAGCCCAGCTTCTATTCGGGCGTCACCGATATCGGCCAGCAGATCGCGGTCTATCGCTGTCTGGCCGACGAATTCCCGGTGATGAACGGCGAGTTGAACGGCCTGCGCGTGATCGCGGTGCAGGGGGGCAACTTCCCCGGCATCCTGACGAGAAACAAGCCGATCCGCAGCCTCGCCGACCTGCAGGGCCTGCGCCTGCGTGCCCAGGCAGATACGGCGGACGTGCTGCGCTCATTCGGCGTGGACGTGGTCAACATGTCGATGGCCGAAGTCTATCCAGCCATGGCCAAGGGCGTGATCGACGGCGTGGTCGCCCCCGCCGACGCGCTGCGTTCGATGCACCTCGCCGACGTCGGCAAATATTATTCCACCATCAAGATCCCGCGCGGCGCCTATCCGGGCCGTGCGCTGTCGATGCAGGTGTGGAACCGGCTGAGCGACGCCGACAAGGCGATCTTCATCGAAAGCGAAAAGGTGTGGGAAGACGCCATGGTCGCCTCGATCGACAAGGGGCTGATCGACGGCTTCGCCTATGCCCGCGAGGCCGGGCTGAACATCATCCCGATGCCCGCCGCCGAGCAGGCACGGTTCGATGGCCTCTATCGCGAGAATGCCTTCCGCATCGCCAAGCATCTCGAGCCGTTCGGCGTCGATGGCCCGGCCATGGCCAAGCGCGCGGAGGAGCTGATCCGGAACGGCGTCCCCGCCGGTTGTGGAGCGCCCAAATGAGCCAGGCACTCGAAGGCGTGAAGATCGCCGATTTCAGCTGGGTCGGCGCCGGCCCCCGCGCTACCAAGGATCTCGCCGATCATGGCGCAGTGGTGGTGAAGGTCGAAAGCGCCAAGCGGCTCGACCTCGGCCGGATGAGCCCGCCGTTCAAGGACGGCAAGCGCAACCCGAACGGTTCGGCCTTTTTCGGCATCACCAACACCAGCAAGCTGGGCGTGACGATCAACCTGGGCGATCCGCGCGGCGTCGAGATCGCGAAGCGCCTGACCGACTGGGCCGATGTGGTGGTCGAGAATTTCGGCAAGGGCTTCATGGAGCGCCTCGGCCTCGATTACGCGACGCTGAGCGCCAAGCGGCCCGAGATCATCATGCTCTCGGTCAGCGTCGCGGGCCGCACCGGGCCGATGTCGGACCTGCGCGGCTACGGCAACAGCGCCGCCGCCTTGTCCGGCCTTGCAGCACTGTCGGGCTGGCCCGAAACGCCGCCGCACATGCCGCCCTTCGCATATGGCGATGTGATCGCGCCGATGTTCGCGACGATGGGCGTGCTCGCCGCGCTGGAGCATTGCCGCGTCACTGGCATGGGCCGCCATATCGACGTCTCGCAGGTCGAGCCGCTGGTGCATGTGCTGGGCGACGTGCTGGTGCAGGAACAGCTTTCGCCCTCGCCCAAGCGCGGCAATGATTCCCCCACCATCCGTCAGGGCGTCTATCCCACCCGCGGGCATGACCAGTGGGTCGCGGTTGCCATTCGCGACGATGCCGACGCCGCCGCGCTGGCCCAGCTGACCGGCGGCACCGACCTCGCAAGCTGGACTGCCACACAGGACAAGCACGCCGTCGCCAACCGCCTCGCCGCCGCGGGTATTCCCGCCGAAGCGGTGTTCGACGGCCGCGACGTCTTCACCGATCCCGAACTGGCCGAGGGCGGCCATTATGTCCGTATCGACGATGCGGTGCTGGGCAGTTGCGAAATGCCCGCCCCGCCCGCGCACTTCTCGCGCTCCGAGATCAGGGTCACCCCGCCCCCCAAGCTGGGCGAGCATAATTCACATGTATTCGAAGGCTTTCTGGGCATGAGCGCCGACGAGGTCGCAACGCTGGCCGCGGAGGGAGTGCTCGCATGATGCTCTCCCACATCAAGGTGGTCGACCTGACCCGCGATCTCGGCGCCTATGCCGGAACGCTGCTCGCGCGGATGGGCGCGCAGGTCGTCACGACCGGCACCACCGAACGCGATGCCGCCGAACTGGCGATGGACCAGTATGGCAAGACGACCAGCGACACCCCGTTGCTCGACCTGATCGACGCCGCCGACATCGTGTTCCGCGGCCCCGAAGACTGCCCGCCCGAACTCAGCCCCGAGGCTCTGGCCAAGCGCAACCCGAAGCTGATCGACGTGGCGATCCTGCCCTTCGACGCGGGCCGCGCCAATGACGGACGCCCGGCGACCGACCTGACGCTGATGGCCCGCTCCGGCCTGATGACCATCGTCGGCGATCCGGGCCGCCCGCCGCTGACCCTGCCCGGCCGTCAGGCATGGGCACTCGCAGGGATCCAGGGCGCCATCGCCGCGCTCACCGCGCTCAACGCCCGTGCCGCCGATGGCATGGGCCAGCAGGCGCAGGTCTCGGCCTATCGCTCCGCCGTGCTCGCCAATTACCGCGAGCCGCTGACCTGGGAATGGGTCGGCAAGGTCGGCACGCGCACCGGCAACCTGCTGATCCGCGGCAAGTCCGGCGTGCGTCAGGTGTGGCGCGCGAAGGATGGCTGGGTCACTTGGGCCTTGGTCGACAACCAGCCGATGATGCGCGCCACCGTCGCGCGCATGGCCGAGGACGGCATGGCCGGCGAACTCGCCGAGGTCGACTGGGACGCGATCCTCGTCGCCGACATGCCGCAGGACGTGCTCCAGCGCTGGGAAGGGATCGTCGAAGCCTGGCTCGCGACCAAAGACCGTGCGACGCTCACCGTGCTTTCCAACAAGCACGGCATGGGCCTCAGTGCGATCAGCGAAGTCGAGGACGTCCTCGCCAGCGACCACCTCGCCGCGCGCGGCCTGTGGGAGGAAACCATCGTCGCCGGAAAGACCGTCAAGGTGCCGGGCATGCTGTTCCGGGAGGTCGGACCATGAAGGGTCCCCTCGAAGGCATCCGGGTGGTCGACTTCTCGAAGTTCCTCCCCGGCCCCTATTGCACCTGGCTGCTCGCCGATCTGGGCGCCGAAGTGATCCGCATCGAGCATCCGCGCGAGCTGGCCAAGCAGGCGCAGGTGTTCGGATGGGACAAGCTCCCCGAAGCCGAGCGCGCCCGCATCCGCGCGCAGGACGTGTTCGCCCGCGGCAAGCGCAGCCTGCTGATCGATCCCGGCGCCGATGCCTCGCGCCCGGTGCTGGAGGAACTCGTCCGCCGCGCCGATGTGCTGGTCGAGGATTACCGCCCCGGCGTGCTGGCCAGCATGGGCTATGGCTACGAGCCGATGGCCGCGCTCAACCCGCGCCTCGTCTATGCCTCGGTCACCCTGTGCGGCCAGACCGGCCCCTATCGCGACAAGCCTGGCCACGATCCGGTCGCCCTCGCCGTAGCCGGCGCCCTGTCGCGGATCGGCGAAGACCCCGACGCACCCGGCTTCGCCGGCGTTCCCGCCGCCGACCTGCTGACCGGATCGAACGCCGTCATCGGCATCCTCGCCGCGCTGATCGCCCGCGCCACCACCGGCCGCGGCCAGGCCGTCGACATCGCCATGTCGGACAGCGCGATGGCGCTGATCGGCAACGTCATCTCGCGCAACCCGGACCTATCCAAGGCCCCGCCACGCGGCCGCCACCGCGCCGATATCGGCATCTACCGTACCGCCGACGATCGCTTCCTCGTCACCACCGACATGGAGCCGCGCTACTGGCAGCGTTTCTGCGAAGCCATGGGCCGCCCGGACTATGCCCCGCTCCAGAACGATAAGGCCGCCCGCCCCGGCATCCGCGCCTTCCTAGAAGCCGCCTTCGCCGAAAAGCCCCTCGCCCATTGGCTCGCGCTGCTCGCCGCCGCCGACACGCAGTTCGCGCCGGTATCCTCCATCGAGGAAGCGCTAGCCGATCCGCACAATATCGCCCGCGGCATGGCGATCACGGTCGAGTCCGAAGGCGGCCCGGTCCGCCAGATCGGCTCGCCGATCCACCTCTCCGATACGCCCCCCGTCCCGCCCCGCGCGGCACGCATCGCGGGCGCCGACAATGACGCCATCCTGAAAGAACTGGGCCTCCAATGATCGACCCCACCAACCCCCGCCCGCTCGAAGGCCTCCGCGTCATCGACCTCACTCGCGCGCTCGCCGGCCCCTATGCGACGCTGCTGCTCGCAGGCCTCGGCGCCGAAGTCATCAAGGTCGAGGATCCCAAGGGCGGCGACCTTGCGCGCGAGAACAGCCCCTATGTCGGCCGCGACGGCGTGGTGATCGAGCGGCGGCACGAGGACGACATCTCGATCTCCCACCTCACCCGCGCCCGCGGCAAGCGCGGCGTGGCGCTGAACCTCAAGCACCCCCAGGCGAAGGACGTGTTCGCCGATCTGGTCCGCACCGCCGATATCGTGGTCGAGAATTTCACCGCCGGCACTGCCGACCGCCTCGGTGTCGGCTATGCCTTTGCCCGCGAAGTGAACCCGCGCATCGTCTATGCTTCGCTCAGCGGCTTCGGCGCCGATGCGCCCGACGGCAAGGCGATGGATATCGTCATCCAGGCACTCTCCGGCGCGATGTACACCAGCGGCGAGCATGACCATCCCCCTGTCCGCATCGGCATCCCGATGGCCGATATGCTCGCGCCCGTCTTCGCGGTGATCGGCATCCTCTCCGCTCTCGAACAGCGTCACCGCACCGGCGAGGGCCAGCATGTCGACGTGTCAATGCTCGGCGCTCTCACCTCGTTCGTCGCGATCGAGAACTGGGCGGCGATGCGCGCAGTCGATATGCCGGCGCGCACCGGCCTGACGGTCCAGCGTCTGTCCCCGTTCGGCGTGTTCGAATGCGCGGACGGCTATGTCGCGGTGGTCGCGGTCCACCAGAAGCTCGCCGCCGGCCTGTTCCGCGCGATGGGTGAGCCGGGCCTGATCGACGATCCCGCTTATGCCACCCGCGACAGCCGCGTCGCCAATGCCAACCAGTTGGAGGCTCGCATCAACGCCTGGTCGCGCACGCTTCCCCTGGCCGAAGTCGTCGCGAAACTCGAAGCCGAGGGCGTCCCCGTCGCCGAGGTCCGCCACCCGGAAGATGCGCTGGTCGATCCTCGCGTGGTTGCACGCGAAGAGACCAACGCGGTCTCCCACCCGGCCTATCCTTCGGGCGACGAGTTGCGCACCGCGGGCATCCCGATCCGCTTCTCCGGCGCCCGCACCGGATTCGACGATGTCCTGCCGGTCGCGATCGGCGAGCATAACGGATCGGTCTATGGTGATATCCTCGGCTATGACGACGAGAAGCTCGCCGAACTGACCCGCGCCGGCGTGGTCGCATGAGCGCGCTGAATCGCATCCTCGCCGCCGTGCGCGATCCCGAAGCCATCGCCGCCGAACATCGCGCCGCGGGGAAGCGCGTCGTGTGGACGCTCGGCTGGGATATCCCGCGCGAACTGGTCGACGCCCATGGCCTCGCCCCCGTCCGCCTCGTCCCCGGCAGCCATGACCGCACCGCCATCGACGCGCTGGTCGGCAAGGCGGACATGGCCGAACGCGGCCTCGCTTTGCTCGCCGCCATCGCCGCGATCCCGCAAGGCGACGCGCTGCTGATCTCGCACGCCGATGCCGATCAGCCCCAGATCTTCGCCACCCTGCGCGAACTCGGCCGCTGCGGCGCGATGACGCTGCCGCCGGTCGCGTTCCTCGACCTTCTGGTGATCGATCGCGAGCCGACCCACCGCTACAACGCGATCCGCCTCGCCCAGACGCAGGACTGGCTCGCCGGTCTCGGCGGCACGCACGCCCCCGACGCGCTGGCCACCGGCGAGGTGATCCGCGCCGAACTCCGCACGCTCAACGCCCTGCGTCCGCGCCTGACCGGCACCGAAGCGCACGCCCTGTTCGCCGCCGCCGCGACGCTCTCGCCTGCCGAACTTCTCACCCTGCTCCCGCAGTTCCGCAGCGAAATCGAAGCGCGCGCACCCGCCACCGGATCGACCGTGCTGCTGAGCGGCGTCGAGATCGAAACGCTCGGCCCGATCCAAGCGCTCGAAGGCGAACACGGCACCGTGATCGGCGAAGACCATGGCTGGGGCGAAACCCGCCTCGCCCCCCTCACCGACCTGACCCGCTGGACGCTATCCCCCACCGCCGGCTGCTTCGCCTCGGCTCGCGAGCGCGGCGAACGCCTCGCCGCCCGCATCGCCGAGACCCGGCCCGACAAGGTCGTCCACTATCACGGCGACAATGCCGACACCGCCGCATGGGAAACCAAGGCGATCAGCAGCGCCGTCCCGCACGGCACGATCTTCGCCGTCTCCCCCGAGCCGCCCGCGCCCGCACCGGAAGCGCCCAAAGGTCCCCGCCCCGCTCCGCCGCCGCGCAGCCGCAAGTCATTGAAGGCCATCGCCCGCTTCGGCGCGTACCAGCGCGACTGGTTCGCCGAAATCCGCGCCCAGGCCGCCGCGGGCGACACCTTCGCCGCGGTCAACGCCAACGCACCGCAGGAAATGCTCCGCGCACTCGGCATCCCGTTCGTGGTCAACCAATGGTGGGCCTCGATCGTCGCCGCCAAGCAGCAGAGCGCGCGCTATGCCACCTTGCTCGCCGCCGCCGGCCTGCCCCCCGCCGCCGAAGCCTATAGCGCACAGGGTGCCGCCGCCGCGCTCGATCACGATGCCGAACAGGCGCCCTGGGGCGGCCTGCCAAAACCGGATGTGCTGGGCGTCGTCCTCCACACCGATGCGGGGCCGAAGCTGTTCGAGGCATGGTCCGACCTGACCGGCGCCAAGCTGCAATGTTTCCAGCGCACCGTCGATTGTCGCTGGGAAATCCCGATCGACTGGTGGGACGGCCTTGCCGAGGACTGGGATCATTTCATCGAAGCCGAGCGGCTCGACCTGTTCGAAGCCGAACTGAAGATCGCCATCGCCGAGCTGGAGCAGATCAGCGGCAAGGCCTTCGATCCCGCTCGCCTCGCCGAGGTCATGGATCTGGTGAACGAGCAGGAGGATTATTACCGCGAGACCCGCGATCTCGTCGCCCGTACCGTCCCCGCGCCGATCAGCGTGGTCGATCAGATGCCGGCGACCATGGTGCCGCAATGGCATCGCGGCACCGAATGGGGTCGCGACGCGGCAAAGGACTTCTATGAGGAAGTCGTCCAGCGCGCCGCCGATGGCGACGCCGCCTGCCCCACCGAGCGCATCCGCCTGATGTTCGTCGGCCGCGGTGTGTGGGGCGACATGGGCTTCTACCAGCGCTGGGAGGAAAGCCATGGCGCGGTGTTCGTCTGCTCGATGTATCTCAGCCTCGCTGCCGATGGCTATATCCGCCGCCACGACCGCGGCCGCGATCCTTTGCGTGCCCTCGCCGCCCGCTTTGTGACGATGGGCGACGAACTGCGCATGGCCACCTGGGCTGGGGCATGGAACGTCAAGGAAGCGCTGCTACATCAGGTCGACGGCGCCATGGCCCTGTCCGACGCCGACCCGCTGGTCCTGCGCGCGCTGCGCGAAGCGGGGATACCGGTGCTGGAACTGGATATGGACAATTATGTCCGCGATCCCGGTGCGGAAGAGGATCTCAACCGCCGCGTGGTGGCGTTTCTCGAAGGCCCCGCTGCCGAGGCGAGCGCGAAGCGGCTCGGCGTTCCGGCCTAAAAAATCCTACCCCGGAAGGGGGGGGCCGCCGAAGGCGGTGGAGGGGGAACGCCTCAAGCGACATCGCCCGTGGCACTCCCCCTCCGTCAGCTACGCTGCCACCTCCCCCTCCGGGGTAGGATTTGAAAGCTTGAAATGTTGGATTTCACCTGCTCGGCTCAAGGCGCTCCGCACCCCGAAGCCGCTCTTTGAACCCGCAAATCCACCTTCGCCGGAACGGGCGGATCGGTGTGGAGCTAGTGTGAAGTTCCGCGCCGCAGGACCCGCGAACCGCTCAGCGGGTCACCCGCAACGGCAAGGTCGCAAACCCATATTGCTGCATCGGCTGCAAGGTCGGCTCGCCAGCCAGCTCGTACCCGGTCGTCCGGTCGAACATCTCGTTCACCACCGCGACGATTTCCTGCTTGGCCAGCGGCGCGCCGGCGCAGCTATGGATGCCGTTGCCGAACACCATGTGCGGCTTGCCGCTGCGGTCGAGGCGGAACGCCTCCGCATCCTCGAACACTTCCGGATCGCGATTGGCCGAGGCCCAGAACAGCATCATCCGCTCGCCGCTGCACATCTGCCGCCCGCCGAACTCGGTATCCTCGGCCACGGTGCGCGGCATCGCCACCACCGGGCTGTTGAGCCGCAGGATTTCCTCGGAAGCCTTCAGCACCAGCGAGCGATCGGTGCGAAGCTGCGCCTGAATCTCCGGGTGGGTCGCGAGGAAGTGCAGCACGATGCCCACCGATTGCGAGGTGGAGTCATGCCCTGCCGCCAGCACCAGCCGCACCATGCCCACCGCATGCTCCTCGGGCATCGGACCGCCGTCCAGCGTGCCGCTCAGGATCGCGGTGACCGGATCGACCGCGGGATCGCGCGGGTTCGCCTGCCGGTCGCGCGCCATCGCCCAGCTATAGTCCCACAGCGCCTGTTCTGCGTCGTGGATGCGCTTGCCCTGTTCCTCGCTCAGCACCTGTTGCGGGCGCGCGGCATCGGCCCATGCCTTGATCTGCTCCCAGTCCTCGCGCGGCTGGCCCAGCCACATCAGCAGCACCTGGGTCGGCACCGGCCGGGCGATCTCGGCGATGGCATCACCGCCGCCCGCCTTCACGAACGCATCGACATATTCCGCCGCCACGCCGCGCGTCAGCGGCTCGCGCTCGGCCATCGCCTTGGGCGAGAAGAGCGGGTTCAGCAGTCTCCGGATCTGGCTGTGTTCGGGCGGATCGCTCTCCAGCGGCATGCGGCGAATGCCCAGCCGCGCGGTGCCGTTGGCAAAGGCTTTCGGGTTCCGCACCACGCTGACGATGTCCTGATATCGCATCATGCCCCAGAACCGGTCCGCACCCCATGCGTCATAGCCCAGCGCCACCGGGCACCCGCCGCGCAGCCGGGCATATTCCGCCGCGCGATCCTCGACGGTCTTGTTGAGGTTGGGGTCCCAGTCTGCCTGCTCGACGCTCACGTCACGCTACTCCACAAAAGAAACGAGGCGCGCCCATAGGGAGACGCGCCTCGCGAGGGGGAGACCTTAGAATTTGGCGCGGATCGACGCTGCGATCACCCGCCCGATCGGGCTTGCCGCCGACGGATCGTAACCGCCGCCGCCGTTCACGCCCGGCGCCAGGTTCACATAGGGCGGACCGGAGTCGAACAGGTTGCGCACTTCGAAGCCCAAAGTGATGCCGCTCACCGCGCTGGGCGCGCCCATCTTGCCCAGATCGAAGGCGAAGATCAGGTCGACCGGGGTGAAGCTCTTCACATTCTGGTTCGGCGTCACCGCAGTGTTGCGATAGCCGCCGACATGGGTGACCGTCACCTGCGCCAGCAGCGCATCGATGCTCCACGCCACACTGCCGCGCGCCTTGAAGGTCAGCGGGTAGAAGATGGTGTTGCGCCGGTCGATCGGCGTGCCCGCCGGCGACACCGCGGTCTTGAAGTTGGTGAGATAGGTGCCGCTGGCGTTCAGGTTGAACGTGCCCAGATTGGCCGTCTCGATCCGCCAGTTGATGCTGGCGTCGATGCCGCTGGTGTTCGACTGGCCCAGATTGTTGTTCCGGCCATCGATGAACAAGGTGACGTTATTCGGATCGCCGCCCGGGAAGGTGCCGCGCGCCAGCGTCACGCCCGACGCCAGCAGTGCCAGCACGCGATCGCGCGCCGCCGTGCCCGTCAGGATGATGCCGGTGCCCGCGAACTGCGCCTCGCGCGTCAGGATCGCGAGGTCGGAGAGATAGCTGTCGACCTGGTTGATGTACTCGACGTTCCAATAGGTCGCGCTGACCCGCAGGTTCGGCGTCACGTCCCAGTCGCCGCCGACCGACCAGGTGGTCGCTTCTTCCGGCGCCAGTTGCAGGTTCGGCCCCGAATAGGCGAAGCCGGTCAGCGGCGAGCCGCCCGCCGGGTTCTGATAGGTCTGGCCGAACAGATTGTTCGAGTTGCCATAGATCTGCGAGATCAAGGGCGCACGGAACGAGGTGCCATAGCTGCCGCGCAGGGTCAGGCCCCGCACCGGCGACCAGTTCACCCCGAACTTCGGGTTCGTCGTGTCGCCCACATCGCTATATTTGTCGTAACGGACGGCCAGATTGACCTCGAGCTTCTGGAAGCCCGGAATGGCGTTCAGCCCGGTGAAGATCGGCACCAGCAGTTCGGCATAGCCCGAGTCCACCCGGCGCTTGAAATGGCGGAAGGTGATCGGCGTACCCGCGGCACCACGCGCGCTGCCCAGATGGGTGTTGATCTCCTGCCCTTCATAGCCGGCGGCCAGCTTCACATCGCCGCCCGGCAGGCTGAACAACGTGCCGTTGAGGCGCGCTTCATAGCCGACGAACTCGTTCAGCGTGGGCGAAAGGGTCACGAAATTGCTGATTGCCAGCAGGGTCGCGGCGGAAGTGCGGCCAAGACCATAGGGATCGAAGGCGGTCGCCGGGTTGTTGCTCGCCAGCGCGGCGTTCAGCGCGGTCGCGTTCAGGCCGCGAACCTGATCCGACTGGTCGTTGCCCTTGCCGTACGTGACCAGCGCTTCGAACTGCCAGTCGTGCGGCAGCTTCACGCGGACGCCCGGCGTCACCTGCCAGTTGGTCGCCGAACCGATCGACACGTCGCGCGGCAGATCGTTGATGAAGTTATAGTCGATCGTATAGCTCGTCCCCGCAAAGCCGGTGGGCCGCACGAAGAAGGCGTTGGTCTGCGGCACCGTCAGCGTCGAGCTGAAATAGGCCGGCAGCCGCTCATATTCGCGTTTCGAATAGAAGCCGTCGGCGAACACGGTCAGCCAAGGGGTGATCTCCTGGGTGAAGGTGCCGTTGACCGAGTTGTATTTCTGCTGCGGGAACAGGTCCTGCCCGATCAGATCGTTACAGGTGTTGGTGGTGCCCGCCACCAGCGAACCGACATTGGCCGTGGTCAGTTGCGACGGCATCGCATAGGCGACGCCGCCGGCACGCAGCGTGCCCGGTGCGCAGCGGGTGACGAGATAATTGTTGCCGCCAAACGGGCGCTGATCCGAACGGAAGAAGTCGCGGTCGTCGCCGTTGAGGTTCGAACGATAGACGCGCTCATAGGCCAGCATCACCTGACCGCTGTCCCACTTCTTGCCGATGGCGATGCCCATCTGCGATTCGTTGAAGTTGGCACCGGCGCCGTAACGCGCAGTCGCCTCCACCCCGTCGAGCGAGCGGCGCGGGATCAGGTTGACCACGCCCGCGATCGCATCCGAACCGTAAATGGCCGATGCGCCGTCCGCGACGACTTCGACACGCTCGAGGCCGAGCGTCGGGATCACCGAAGGCTCGAACGCGCGGCTGTTGTTCACCGCGCGGTGGCCGTCGACCAGGATCAGCGTGGCGTAGGGCCCGATGCCGCGCAGGTTGATCGTGTTGCCATAGGCGATGTTGCCGCTGCCGCCGCCCTGGCCGCGCGAATTCTCGGACACGCCAAGGTCGAACACCTGGGGAAGCTGCTGGACGAGGCGATCGGTGGTGACCGCGCCCGACATCTCGACATCCTCGCGGCCGAGCGCAGTGACCGAGGAACCGACCGGCGCGGCGCCGCGCAGGCGGCTGCCGGTCACGACCAGCTCGGTATTCTCGGCAGGCTGCTCGACGCTGGTGTCATCGCTCGCGGGCGCGTCCTGCGCCTGGGCGGCGACGCTCCAGCCGAGCGAAAGCAAGGCGGTACCGCACAGTGCGGCAATACGGATCGGCTTCATTCAGTCCCTCCCTTTCCCGTTGTCGCTCCCATGGAGCGCCGGATTGGTTGTGGAGGGTTGCGCGGCAGCGCGGCCGATAGCCTGGTCCAGCGCAACGCGCAGACGCGAACAGGGTTCTGGCAACGCCATGACGGGCATCCTCCACACAGCGCCCGGGACTCATCTGTCGGAGCCTCGGCAGCGCTTGTTATGGAAGAAACCATTTTTAGTGGAATGTTGCAACTGTTTTATCGAAAAACCTTTTGTGGAGACAACCAACGGGATCACTGGCATCAAATCCTCCCCCGGAGGGGGAGGTGGCATGCGAAGCATGACGGAGGGGTAGTCTCCACCAGCGAGCCGGTCGCTTGCGGAGACTACCCCTCCACCGCCTTCGGCGATCCCCCTCCCCCTCCGGGGGAGGATTTTGGAAGCTAAGCGCTCTCTCGCGCGATCAGGCGGAAGCCGACATCGATTCGCCGTTCGGGCACGTCCTCGCCCTTCAGCCGGCGGCGGATCACCGAGATCGCTTCGCGCGCGATCCGGCTGCCGTCGATGTCGACCGACGTGATCGTCGGGCGCATCTCGCCTGCGTTCGAGCTGTTGCCGAAGCCCATTATCGCGAGATCCTCGGGCACTTTCAGCCCCGCCGCCTGCGCCTCGACGATCAGGCCCATGGCGAGGAAGTCCGATCCGCACACCGCCACATCGGGCCGCTCGTCGAGGCGGCGCATGTCGGCGAACGCGCCACGGGCATAGCCGAAGCGCGACGGGATCGGCACGGTCCCCTCGGTCATCCCCTCGCCACCCAGCGCCTTCCATTCGGAGACGATGCCGTCGCGGCGCAGCCGGGCGCGGCTGCCCGCCGCGGTGATCACATGCGGCCGGCGATAGCCGCGCGTATGGAGGAAGCGCGCAATGTCGCGGCCCAGATCGACGTGCGAGAAGCCGATAGCGATGTCGATCGGATCGGCGGGAAAATCCCAGATCTGCAGCACGGTCGTCTTCGATGCGCGCAGCAGCGCCTGATGCTCGGCGGTCATCTCGCCGGTGGTGATGATCGCATCGACCCGGCGGCTGAGCGCGGCGCGGATCAGCTTGTCGGTCCGCGCCGGATCGACGCCAGTCAGGCCCAGCATCACATTGGTGTCGCCCGCCGAGAGTTCCTCCACCATCGCCTCGATCGTCGCATCGAAGATCGAGTTGGAGATGTACGGGATCAGCACCGCGACCAGCCGGCTCTTCGACGATGCCAGCCCGCCCGCCATCAGGTTCGGGATATAGCCGGTCTCGACGATCGCCGCCTGAATGCGCTCGCCGGTGGCCTTGGCCACCACCTCGGGCTTGTTGAGGAAGCGCGAGACCGTCGCCGGGGAAACGCCCGCCCGCGCCGCCACATCCTCCAGCTTGGGAACGCTCACTTGGAGAAGGCCGGGCTTGGTTGCATCATGAAACAATCCTAGCAGGACAGGACATGGAGACCAGACGCCTCGAATATTTCGTGCGGATCGCCGATGCGGGCAGCATCAATCGCGCCGCGCAGGCGCTCGGCATCGCCCAGCCCGCGCTCAGCCAGCAGCTCGCGATCCTCGAATCCGAGCTGAAGGCCGAGCTGTTCGTCCGTTCGCACAGCGGCGTCTCGCTGACCGAGGCTGGCCGCCGCCTCTATCCCCGCGCCCAGACCCTGCTGCGCCATTTCGAGGCGCTGACCATGGGCGATGCCGATGGCCAGTCGATCACCTTCGTCACCGTCGGCATCCCGCCTACGCTCGTCATGCCGATCGGGCTGCCGCTGATCGAGCGGGTGCTGGCCGATCACCCGCGCATCCGCATCCATGTGACCGAGGCATCGGCGATCGATCTGGTCGGCAATCTTGCCGCGGGCCTGCTCGACATGGCGGTGATCCCTTCCGCGCCCGCGGGCCCCGAGATCGTCGCGGAGCCTATCGCGCGCGAGGAGATGGTGATCGTCACCGCCGCGGGCGCGCCACCGCCCCCCTCCGAGCCTGCCGCACTGGCCGCACTGCCATGGATCGTCACCCGTTATCCGAACATCCTCCGCGGCGTCCTGTCGGCCTGGTTCCTTCAGGCCGAGCGCGAACCGCGGGTGATCGCCGAGGTCAACTCGCTCCCGACCGTACTGGCGCTGGTCGCGCGCGGCCGCGGAGTCAGCCTGCTGCCCGCCTCCGCGGTCGCCGCCGGGGTCGCCGAGGGACAGCTTGCGGCATGGCCGATGACGCCCGAGCCGCTGCGCCGCACGATCAACCTGTGCCGCCGCGTCGATGCGCCCGCGGGCCCCTCCTTCGCCGCCATCGAGCAGCTGATCCGCGAACTCGCCGCCACGCTCGCCTGACGCACCGCACAAAAGCCCTTTACGGCTCCGCCGCGCCGGGGGCATCCGTGACGATATCGAATCGATCATGGGGACGGCAGCGTGGATATTCCGGACGACATCTTCACCGAACCCGAGGACGTCGATCCCAACACGCTGGTCAATCTCGGCCCGCTCGCCCGTCTTGCCGGTATCTGGGAAGGGATGCGCGGCGTCGATGTGAACCCGAAGGCCGACGGTCCGGAACAGCGCGACTATTATGAGCGGATCGAGATGCAGCCGATCGATCCGCAGGCCAATGGCCCGCAGCTCTTCTACGGCCTGCGCTATCACGTCCATGTGAACACGCCCGAGGAAGACATCACCTTCCACGATCAGGTCGGCTATTGGCTGTGGGAACCCGCGACCGGACTGATCCTGCAGACCGTGTCGATCCCGCGCGGACAGGTCGCCATCGCCGCCGGCCATGCAGAAGCCGATGCGAAGCAACTGGTGCTCACCGCCACCCGCGGCCAGACCGAGTATGGCATCTGCTCGACGACCTTCCTCGAACTGGCCTTCCGCACCGATTCCTACCAGATCACCGTCGATTTCCACGATGACGGGACGTGGAGCTATGTGTCGGACACCAGCCTGATGGTCCGCGGCCGCGACGAGCTGTTCCTGCACCGCGACCGCAACACGCTGACCAAGATCGGCGAACCGGACCTCAATCCGTGGCAGCGGATCATCGGTGGTGGCGCGAAATAATCACGCGCGCACGAACAGGTTCTTCAGCCATTGCGGGCCGCCGCGTGCGGCTTCGCGCCAGTCGAGTTCCTCGTCGGCGCTGTCGGGGGTGTAGCCCCAGGGATTGAAGACCTTCACCCGCCCGGCGCGGAACGCCGCGGTGTTGCGCGTCACCAGAGTCAGCCCATGTTCCAGAGCGGTTGCAGCGATCAGCCCGTCGCGCGTCTCGGGATAGGGCAGCTGCGCGCGCCGCCGCACCACGGCAGTATCCACCGGCAGGATGCGTCCCCCGAACGCCGGGATCACCTGTTCGTCGATCCAGCTTTCCAGCGCCTTGGCCGCCGCCTTGTCGCGCCGCTCTGCCCGCACCACCGCGCTGCCCAGTTCGAGAAGCGCGATCGCCGACACGAACAATGTCTGCGCGGATACGCCCGAAGCCCACAGCGTAAAGCCGGAATCGCTGCGCCCGGCGCGCGCGTGGCGCAGCTCGAAGACGATTGGCGTATCGAGCAGGAACATCAGCCGATCTCCCCGATCCGGCCCCAGCTTTCCACCACCGGCGGATCGATATCCGCCACCGCACCGGGCATCGCCAGCAGGTCCGCGATGCTCTCCCGTTCGCCGGTCAGCTGGCGGAAGGCGGAGATACTCATCAGCACATGGGTGGGCTTGCCGCGATCGGTCACGAACACCGGTTCGAGTCGCGCGATTCGCTTCGCGTTGCTCACATCCTGGTTGAAATCGCGGCTGCTGATCACCCTCATTTTTGTACCTACATCGCTATATTGTTTGCGCTACCATGTAGGTACAATACTACTGTGTGATGCGCGCGCAACAAAAAGCCCGCAGCAGCCGGAAAAATGCGGGACCGAAAGCCGAACGGCGCATTTCCTGGTTGCGCGTCACCGCCGGTCCGCGCTCCCTGAGGGAAGAAATAAGGGGGAGATGTCTGTTGCTGACCGATTTGTTGAACGACGCCTGGCGTGCGCTGAGCGATATCATGGCGCCGCACGGCCCCGCGATTCAGGCCGCGAAATCATTCGCGCCCAGCGACTACAGCATCCACTTCTTCCTGCAGATCGCGATCATCATCCTGGCCTGCCGCGTGGTCGGCTGGCTCGGCCAGAAGTTCCTCGGCCAGCCGCAGGTGGTGGGCGAAATGATCGCGGGCGTGATCCTCGGTCCCTCGCTGTTCGGCCTGCTGTTCCCCGAATTCCAGACGGCACTGTTTCCCAAGGAAACCAAGAGCGTCCTCTATGTCGGCGCACAGTTCGGCGTCGGGCTCTACATGTTCCTCGTCGGCACCACGCTGAAGCTGGATCACTTCCAGTCCAAGGCGAAGAGTGCGGTCGGCGTGTCGGCGGCGGGCATTGGCGCGCCGTTCGTGTTCGCGATCCTGATCACGCCGCTGCTGCTGAGCGTGCCGGGCCTGTTCACGCCGGGCATCAGCCAGTTCAACGCGACCCTGTTCATGGGCGCATGCATCGCGCTCACCGCCTTCCCGATGCTGGCGCGGATCATCAATGAGCGCGGCCTGGCGAACACCTCGCTCGGCACGCTGTCGCTGACCGCAGGCGCGTTCGACGACGCGGTGTCGTGGTGCGTGCTCGCAGTCGTACTGGCGACGTTCGGCGGCGGTCCGGGCGTTGCGGTCCTCGCGATCGGCGGGGGCGTGCTCTATGCCGTCTTCATGCTGATCTTCGGCAAGCGCCTGCTCGCCCCGCTGGGCCGCGCAGTCGAGAAGGCCGGCGAAATGAGCCACACGGTGCTCGCCATCACCCTGATGCTCTATGCCATGTCGGCCTTCCTGATGGACGCGATCGGCATCCATGCGGTGTTCGGCGGCTTCCTGCTCGGCGCCTTCATGCCGCGCGGCCTGTTCGTCGAGGAGCTGAAGCGCAAGGTCGAGCCGATGGCGGTGGTGTTCCTGCTGCCGATGTTCTTCACCTATTCGGGCCTGAACACGCGGCTCGACATGGTGAACTCGCTCGAACTGCTGGCGATCGCGCTGGGCATCCTGCTGGTCTCGATCCTCGCCAAGTTCGGCGCTTGCTGGGCGGCGGCGCGGCTGGCGGGCGAGGACAATCGCACCGCGCTGGGCATCGGTGCGCTCATGAACTCGCGCGGCCTGATGGAGCTGATCATCATCAATATCGGCCTGCAAAAGGGCATTATCGGCCCCACGCTGTTCGCGATGATGGTGCTGATGGCGATCGTCACCACCGTGATGGCCGGCCCGCTGTTCGAGCTGGTCTATGGCCGCAAGGCCCGCGCCAGCGGCGAGCTTGGCGGCCTGTCGGCGAACCCGGCCTGACACCCACCCCCGGCGGCACCCCGCCAGGACCCGGCCCGTTCCACCCCCACGGAACGGGCCGGACGACATCATGGAGCGATGCATGAAACGGACGCTGGCGATCCTGGCCGCGCTGCTGTCGAGCAGTGCCGCCTGCGCACAGGATGTGACTGTGAAACCGACGCTCGATGCGCGCCTGCGCTATGAGCATGTCGATCAGGACGGGATCGCACTGCCCGCCGATGCGCTGACCCTGCGCCTGCGCCCGGGCGTCGAGGCGAAGTCGGGCGGCTGGTCGGTGCTGGTCGAAGGCGAGGCGACGCTCGCCATCGTCGAGGACTACAATAGCGGCACCAATGGCCGGTCCGGCTATCCGCTGGTGGTCGACCCCGCCAATCTCGAGCTGAACCGCGCGCATATCCGCTACACCGGCGCCGATGGCCTCGGCGTCACGCTGGGCCGCCAGCGGATCGAACTCGCCGACCAGCGCTTCGTCGGTTCGGCACCCTTCCGCCAGAACGAGCAGACCTTCGATGCGGTTCGCTTCCAGTGGGGCAAACCGCTCGGGTTCAGCGCCGATCTGACCTATTCATGGAACAACCTGACCGTGAACGGCCGCGACGGCACCGGCGCGCGTCAGCAGGCGGTGGGCGGCGACAATGTCTTCGCGCTGCTTGGCTATGCCGCGAAGCCCGGCAAGCTGACCGCCTTCGCCTATCTGGTCGATCAGGACGAAGCCGCGGTGCAGGGCTACCGCCTGTCCAGCCAGACCTATGGCCTGCGCTTCGCGGGCACCACGCCGGTCGCGCCGGGCGTGACGCTAGGCTACACCGCCAGCGTGGCGCGTCAGAGCGACTGGCACCGCAATCCCAACAATTATGCCGCGACCTATTGGCTCGGCGAAGCGACGCTCGCCACGAAGGGCCTGACGCTGACCGGCGGCTATGAAGTCCTCGGTGCCAGCAACGGTGCGGCCTTCACCAGCGTTCAGACGCCGCTCGCCTCCTTCTTCAAGTGGCAGGGCTGGACCGGCAAGTTCAACCCCACCCCGCCCAACGGCTTGCGCGACGCCTATGCGGGCGCGGGCTATGGCTGGAAGAAGGTCGGCCCGTTCGACGCGATCACGCTGTCGGCGGCGTATCACGATTTCACCAGCGACCGGCTGAGCCTGCATTACGGCAGCGAAATCGACATGAGCGCCAGCCTGAAGCGTGGGCACTATACGCTGACCGCACGCTATGGCCGCTACCGCGCGGACGCGTTCGCGACCGACACCGACAAGTTCTGGCTGCAGTTCGACTGGACGCTGTAAGGGCGCTCACGCCGCCGCGTGGATCGCCCGGATCATGTCGCGATGCGCCGGCAGATCCTCGGTCGCGCGCTGGCCGAAAGCCTGGATGCGCGCGAAAAGCTTCTCCGCTTCGCGCACATTGGGGAAATCGCCCCGGCCCGACGACAGGTCGGTACGGAATTCCATCCCGTAGAGGATGTACTGATAGTTGAAGAAGGCGAAGGTCTCGAGATCGAGGATGAAGTCGAACCGGTTGGGCGGCCGGTGCCGCCATGCGTCGAGCAGTTCCTGAAGCCGTTCGGGGATCGATGCCGGATCGGCATTGTCTCGCCAGAAGGGCTCGGTCCGCCGGCTGAGACAGTAATGCAGCTTCAGGAAGTTTATGATGTTCTCGTAACGGGCGACGATCAGCTCGTTGAAGCGCTTCGCGGGCGCATCGACGGGCCCGTTATGCGGGAAGAACTCGGCGATCATCCCGGCCGCAGCCTCGATCAGCACCAGCCCGGTCGATTCCAGCGGCTCGAGGAACCCGCCCGACAGACCGACTGCGACGCAATTCTTCACCCATTGCCGCTCGCGATAGCCCGGCTCGAACGGGATGATCCGCGCCGAATAATCGTCATGCCCGATATAGGTTCGCAGCACGTCCGCAGCTTCGTCGTCGCTCATATGCGCCGACGAATAGACGCAGCCGATCCCACGCGCGCCTTCCAGCCCGATGTCCCAGGTCCAGCCCGCCGCATGTGCCGCGGCAATGGTATAGCTTTCGATCGGCGCGTCGGGCCGGTCGTACGGAATCTTGCAGGCCAGCGCCCTATCGGTGAACAGCTGGTGCTTCACCGATTTGAACGGCGCGCCCAGCGCCTTCCCGATCAGCTCGGCGCGGAAGCCTGAGCAATCGATATACAGATCGGCGCGCAGCTCGCCCTGCTCGCGGGTGACGACATGGTCGATGCTGCCGTCCTCGGCCAGCACCACATCGGTCACCAGCCCGGTCAGATGGGTCACGCCCAGTTCGAGCGCGCGCTCCTCGAGGATTTGCGCCAGCCGCGCGGCATCGAAATGATAGGCATAGTTGAGCGGCCCCGCGAACGCTCCCTCGCCCGGTCGCTTGGGCGCGCGGCGCGATTCCGCCACGCGGTTCTGGATCGTCACCGCTTCGGCGAAAGAGGGCCGCGTCGCTTCGTCCTGCAACAGCCAATAGGGAACCAGACTGGTCCCCTCGGTATAGAAAGGCGGCTCGAACGGGTGGAGATACCGGTGCCGCTTGCCGTCCTCGGGCGCATGCAGCCAGTCGTTGAAGCGGATGCCCTGCTTGAACGTCGCCGAAGTCTCACGAATGAACCGGGTCTCGTCGACGCCCAGGAATTTCAGTGTGGACCGGATCGTGGGAAAGGCCCCCTCGCCCACGCCGATGATCCCCACCTCCGGGGATTCGAGCAGGGTGATCTCGATCTGCGCGCGGTCGGCGATGTCGAGGAAGCGCGCGAGATAGGCCGCGGTCAGCCATCCCGCGGTTCCCCCGCCGACCACCATGATGCTGCGCTTTCGAGCCATGCGACCTGACTAGAACAGCCGCGCCACAGCGTCGAGCGCGCACTGGAACAGCCGCGAGATTTCCCGCCACTCCGTCGGACGACACCACCACCTTCCGCTACGACGCCGCGCGCCGGCGGGTCGGCGTGATCTCCGCCGATCCCGATGGCGCAGGCGCGCTGGTGCGCCGGGCACAGAAGACGACCTATGACACGCTGAACCGCCCGACCGCGAAGAACCTGTCGGGCAGCGAGCCGGACGTCGCCTATACCTATGACCTGCTCGGCCGCATGACCGGGGCCAGCCATAGCGGCAACGCCCTGACCTACACCTATGACCCGCTGGATCGTGTGCTCAGCGTCAACAGCGACGCGTTCGATACCTCCGGCTATGACGGCACCGTCTCCTACGAATATGACATTGCGGGACGGCGGACGAAGATGACCTGGCCGAATGGCCAGTACATCACCTACGAATATCTGGTCACCGGCGAGACGAGCGTGATCCGCGAGAATGGCGCGGGTTCGGGCGTGGGCGTGCTTGCCACCTATGCCTATGACGATCTGGGCCGCCGTACGAGCCTGACCTATGGCAATGGCGTGGTCACCACCTATACGGTGGACAATGTGTCGCGGCTGGCATCGCTGAGCCACAATCTGTCGGGTTCGGGCGACGACGTCACCACCAGCTTCAGCTACACGCCCGCGAGCCAGATCGCGGGCCAGACCCGTACCAATGACAGCTATGCCTGGGGCGGCCATTACAATGTCGGCCGCAACTATAGCTCGAACGGCCTGAACCAGCTGACCGCCGCAGGCGGCACGAGCCTTGGCTATGACGCCCGCGGCAATCTGAACGCGTCGGGCAGCGACAGCTTCACCTACAGCTCGGAAAACCTGCTCACCAGCGCGACGGTGGGGGCCACCAGTTCGACCCTGTCCTATGACCCGCTGGGCCGCCTGTACAAGATCGAGGTCAGCTCGGTGGGACAGCGCTTCTTCTATGATGGCATGGCGCAAATCGCCCAGATGAACGATGCCGGCGTCATGCAGCGCCGTTATGTCCGCGGCCCCGGCGCCGACGAAGTGCTGGTGGAATATACCGGCGCGGGCACGAACAACCGCACCTTCCTCCAGACCGACGAGCGCGGCTCGGTCGTCGCCCGCAGCGACTCGAGCGGTGCAAGGACCGCGATCAACAGCCATGACGAATATGGCATCCCGGGCAGCAGCAATGCCGGACGGTTCCAATATACCGGCCAGGCATGGATCCCTGAGCTGGGCATGTATTACTACAAGGCCCGGATGTACTCGCCGACGCTCGGGCGGTTCGTTCAGACCGATCCGATCGGGTACAGCGATGGGATGAATTGGTATGCTTATGCAGGCAACGATTCAGTCAATCGTAGAGATCCTACCGGCTTTAGTTCGCAGTGTGCCTCACGAATAAATAGAACTATCGAAGTAAGCTGGATTGAAAGATCATACGGGCCCGAAGACCCTCAAATTAGAGAGCTATCAACTACAACTGAAATACTTTTTTGCATACCCGAGTTTTTCGGAAATAGCTGGTTCAACGGCCAGAATAATAACATCCCTTGCTCCGCCGCAAATCAATCAGGTAAAGGCCTGATAATACAAATGGGATTCACAGACACCCCGGTAAAAAATGGAACCAGTCACGCTTTCATAGTCGCGATTGACCCAGCTACCGGTAAAAAATTTGCATCCCGCGGAGGACCCGGGTCAGGGCCCGGAGGTGGAATTGCGTTTCAGCTCATAGCAGTGTCCGGACCGTTTGAAGCTGGATTTCCGGATTTTGGGGCAGTAAAGGGAATCCAAACCGTCGAATATCTGGATGTTTCTTTCAATGAAGCCGCACAGTATATGACTTCATTTGCAGAAGTAACAAATGACAACAAGCTCGCGTACCTAGGATTCTTTCAGAATAGCAATTCTTACGCGGCGGCTCTTCTCTCCGGAATGGGATTCAAGCCTCCAGAACCGGCAATGTTCTCCCCAGGATACAAATATCACCATGTCGATCCATCGATGAAATGCACATAGGCAAGTCAAAAATGAGAATAATCCTGATAATCTTAGGCTATTTAATATCCCTCTACTTAGTTCCAGCCATTTTTCTATCAATCTATGATGGACGAACTAGAAATCATATAATGACTCTAGACGAAAGCGAAGTGCCACCAAAATCTAAAATGCCCATAATGAACCAATTCATGCGGAGGCATACAGAAAAATATTCCGTTGATGATCAATATCAGCACCAATTCACCGGAATTGCTAAACAATCATCTCTTGATAAATTTCTATTGAACAGAAAGATTTCAATTATATTGAAATTTGATTCAAAAAATAAGACTTACATTAAGACGGAAGTGTGGATTTTTTATACATTTTTATGATTTAAGATTACGGTGACAGTTTACTGAATACACCAATTAGGGCTTTGCATCACTGAGCCACAATCTGTCGGGCTCGGGCGACGACGTCACCACCAGCTTCAGCTATACCCCGGCCAGCCAGATCGCGGGCCAGACCAGAACCAATGACAGCTACGCCTGGGGCGGCCACTACAATGTCGGCCGCAACTATAGCTCGAACGGGCTGAACCAGTTGACCGCGGCGGGCGGCACGAGCCTGGGCTATGACGCCCGTGGCAATCTGAACGCGTCGGGCAGCGACAGCTTCACCTACAGCTCGGAAAACCTGCTCACCAGCGCAACGGTGGGCGCGACCAGCTCGACGCTGTCCTATGATCCGCTGGGCCGCCTGTACAAGATCGAGGTCAGCTCGGTCGGGCAGCGCTTCTTCTATGACGGCATGGAACAGATCGCGGGCCGCGCGCCATCCTCTGCGCGCTTCCCCAGCCATCCGCCTGCTCTAGCGAACCGGAAAATGGTGCCCCTGGCCGGACTCGAACCAGCATGCCTTGCGGCGTTCGATTTTGAGTCGAATGCGTCTACCAATTTCGCCACAGGGGCAGCGAGCGCAGGTGCCTAGCCGAGCGCGCGCCGCCTATCAACCTGTGATCACTTCGGCGGCTTGTATCCCTGTGTCGGCGTAGGTGTCGGGCTGGGAGACGGCGTGGGCGACTGGCCCGGGGGCGGGCCGTCGGTCAGCACCGGGCGGGGTGTCGAAGTCGGCGCGGGGGTCGGGGCGGGCACCGGATCGCGATTGGGCGCGGGCGAGCGGAAGCTGGGCGGTGTCGACGTCGGCGAGGGCATCGATTGCGGCTGGCCCTGACCTTGTGGCTGGCCCTGTGGCTGACCTTGCGTCTGGGGCGGAC
>NZ_JARNTV010000033.1 GCF_029433115.1 Sphingomonas sp. AOB5
GGGAACAAGTCGGTCGCGTGGGCAATGCTGTCCGCGTCGCGGCTGCCCGGACGGACATGGCCCGGCCAGCGCACGATCAGCGGCTGGCGCACCCCGCCTTCGTACAGGCTGCTCTTGCGGCCGCGCCACGGTCCGGCCGATCCGGGCGTCTGCGCATTGCCGCGCGTGGGTCCGTTGTCGGAGGTGAACAGGATGATCGTATCGTCCAGCTCGCCGGCCTCGCGCAGCGCCTGCACCAGTCGGCCGATCTCGGCATCCAGCGCGACCAGTGTCGCCAGATAGCGATCCTCGGCCGGGTTGCGCCCCTTGCCCTTCACCGCCGCAAGCTGCTCGGGACTCGGCTCCCATGGCGTGTGCACATCCTCCGGCCAGAGCTGGACATACCAGGGCCGGTCCTTGTTACGGCGGACGAAGTCGATCGCCTTGCTGACGAAGCCCCTGGTCACCTGATGGCGCGGCATCCATTCGATCGGTCCGCCGCCCAGCGCGGCGCTGCGTTTTGCGAGATCGGTGACCGGCGCATTCTCCAGCAGGCGTGGTCCCAGCCCCTCGAACTGGGTCACGCTCTCGTCGAAGCCATAGGCTGCAGGCAGCGGCGCATCGCCAACGTCGCGGCCGCCGCCCAGATGCCATTTGCCGAAATGGCCGGTGGCATAGCCAACGCCATGCAGCGCACGCGGCAGGGTGGCGTGGCGCGGATCGAGCCAGTTGGGCTGGCCGTAATCGCTGTTGCGCTTGCGCGGCCCCAGATAGGTCACGAACCCCAGCTCGGCCGGAAACTGCCCGGTCATGAACGCCGCACGCGACGGCGAGCAGATCGGCGCCGCGTCGTAAAACTGGGTCATCATTAGGCCCTCGCGCGCCAGCGCGTCGATATTGGGCGTCTCGACCAGCTTGTTGCCGGTGATCGACAGGTCACCGAACCCCATATCGTCGACCAGGATGAACAGGATGTTCGGCTGCTTCGCCGGGCGGGGGAGCGGCCTCTCGGGCACGGGTTGCGCCGCGGCAGCACCGGCGATGGTCGGCGCGCTCGCGTACAGGGCCGCCAGCGCGAGCGAAACCGCAGTCATCGCCACTGCCGCTCGACGCGACATACCACTTACTCCCATGCCTCGCATTCCTCTCATTGCATCGCCGCTGCGTGCCGCGACGACCATATCGAAATTGGCCTGACAATAAAGCCGATAATTGTCCGACGTCCATTAGAGCATTGACCCGGATGATCCCGATGGATCATATTAGTCATATCTAACGGTGAAATCGCGACATGACCGGCACCCAGAAACTGTACCAGCGCGTTGCGGATTCGATCGCGTCCCAGATCGCGGGCGGACGCTATCTGCCGGGCAGCCGCCTGCCGCCGGAACGCGACCTGGCGTGCGAGTTCGACGTCAGCCGTCCGACCATCCGCGAAGCGATGATCGCACTCGAGATTCGCGGGCTTGTCGGCGCGCGCAGGGGATCGGGCATCTACGTCAACGCGACCATGCCCGACAGCTTCCCGCCGCCGCCCGAACTCGATGTCGGCGCATTCGAGCTGATCGAGGCGCGTACCCTGTTCGAAAGCGAAGCGGCTGCGCTGGCGGCCACCGCGATCAGCCCGGAGCAGCTTTCCGACCTGCGCGCGCTGCTCGACGAGATGGACCGCTCGGACGAGATCGGCCAGGCGCTCGACGCCGACAAGCGCTTCCATGTCGCGGTGGCCGAAGCGACCGGCAACACGCTGATCGTGTCGATCGTCGAGATGCTATGGGCGGTCCGCCAGCAATCGCGGCTGTGCGAGCATATGTTCGCCCGCGCGCGTGACGGCGGCGTCACGCCGCGGGTGAACGAGCATCAGGCGATCGTCGACGCGCTCGCCGCACGCGATCCGCAACAGGCCCGTGAGGCAACCCGCTGTCACCTGAAGCGCGTCACCGACGATCTGCTCGAGGCGACCCGGCTGGGCATGATCCAGAAGGCGCAGTCGGATTTCGCTGCGCAGCGCCGGCATGTGAAGACACGGGTCGCAGTCTAGAACCGCATGACGCGGCGAGGGCATCCGCCCCCGCCGCGCCGGCATCGTTCAGCGGAACCAATCGAGCGGGATCGCCTCGCCCATCTTCGTCTCGCCATTCGCATCGGGATGGAGGAAGTCGCCCCGGTGCAGCGCGGGATTCAGCCGCTTCGGATTGGCCGGGTCCGCCACCACCGCCGCCAGATCGAACACCCCGTCGAACTCGCCCGAGGTCAGGATCCATTGGTTGACCCGCACGCGGATCTCCTCGCCCGCATCGGTGTAATAGCCCGCACCCTGATAGGGCAGGATGGTCAGGCCCATCACCTTGATCCCCCGCGCATGCGCCTTGGCGATCATCTGGCGATAGCCGGCGATCAGCTGCTCCGCGGTGATGGTGGGTTCGAAGGTGCCGTCCCCGCGCTTGCGCCCCGACCCGCCGATATCGTTGATCCCTTCGAGCAGCACGACATGGGTGATCCCCGGCAGCGACAGCACATCGCGTTCGAACCGCTCTACCGCGGGCGGGCCGCTGCCACGGCTCAGCACGCGATTGCCCGAGATCGCCTGGGTCACCACCACATGCGGCTTGCCCGCCGCTGCCAGCCGCCGGCCCAGCACATCGCCCCAACGGCACATCGGCACCGCATCCATCGCGCAGCCGGTATTGTCGGTGATCGAATCGCCATAGGCGACGATCACCGGTCGCGGCTTCGCGCCCAGCACATCCACCCCGGCCAGAAGCGGACGGAAGTCATAGCGCGCCGCAACCCCGAACGAGAGCTCCATCACATAATTGCCGGGAACCGACAGCGACGTCTTGTCACCGCCCGCGCCATGCACCGTGTTCAGCCGGATCGTCTCGGGCAGATAGAGCGAGACCTGGACCACATCGAACTGCTTGACCTTCAGCCGGACGGGATCGGTGGCGATGCGCGCCTGGCCGGGAATCGTCGTCGCACCCTGCCGCCCGAACGTCACCGCGACCGGCCTGCCCCCGGCCACGCTCACGCTCGCCGCGCCGATCCGCAGCGCATCGCCATATTCGTTGGAGAGGTTCAGCCGGATCTGGCTGCCATCGGCGCCGACCCGCACCGAGAAGCGCAAGGTCGCATTGGCGACCGCGACATGCTGTGCGTTGGTGCCTGCCTTCCACATGCTCGCAGTCCAGGCCGCGGTCCATTTCGGCGGAGCCGCCGCAGCAACGGTGAGTAGCAAGGTTGCCGCGGCCAACGCCGCATTCCGAATCCAGTGCATGCACGCCCTCCTATTGGTCTGACAAATATGTTATTTAACGAACGGGATCAACGCAACTTTCTGCGTCACGCCTCCGACAACGCTGGTCAGATTACCAGATATACTGGGCAATTATAGTAACTTATCGGAAATCTACGGCTTTCGGGGTCTGGCCCGGACAGTGCGGTTGTCAGGCCAATCGTGGTATGATAATTAAGACAGAAACCGCCCATATAGCGCGGTGAGTCACAGGGGAGGACTAAATGAGTCTACAGCGTTCACTGCTTCTGATCGGCGCGTCGGGTTTCGCGCTGATGGCGATCCCGAATGTCGCCTTTGCGCAGAACGCGCCGGCCACCTCGCAGGAAGAGGAAGAGCCGCAGGAAATCACCGTCACCGGCATCCGCGCCAGCTTCGAAACCGCGCAGACGGTCAAGCAGAACTCGAACGACATCGTCGACTCGATCGTCGCCGAGGATATCGGCAAGCTGCCCGACGTGACCGGCGCCGAAACGCTGGCGCGCGTGCCCGGCGTGCAGGTCGATCGCCTGAACGGCGAAGCCGGCGGCGTACGCGTGCGCGGCCTTCCCGATCTGACCACCACCTATAACGGCCGCGAGATCTTCACCGCCGAAGGCCGCAGCGTCGCGCTGCAGGATTTCCCGGCCGCATCGATCGCGCGCTTCGACGTGTACAAGACCGCATCCGCCAATCTGGTCGAAGCGGGCATCGCCGGCGAGATCGACGTGAAGTCGCGTCGTCCGTTCGACTTCAAGGGCCTGCGCATCGCGGGCGGCTTCACCGGCCTGCACTGGCGCCAGAGCCAGGAGTTCGGCCTCGACGCCAACATCCTGATCAGCAATCGCTGGGAGACCGGCATCGGCGAGATCGGCATCCTGGTCGAGGGATCCTACACCGACAACAACTTCATCGATTCCTATCGTGAGAACAACATCAACATCTTCCGCCGCACTGCGGCGATCACGGCGCTCAACCCCGATACCGGCACGACGGTGACGGTTGCGAACGCCCGCTATCCGCAGCGCGTCAGCTTCCAGTATCCGAGCTCGAACCGCTTCCGTCCGTCGGCTGCGGCCGCGTTCCAGTGGCGCCCGGCGCACAATCTCGAAATCTATGCCGACTTCCTGTTCCAGGGCTTCCGCGCCCGCGGTGAATCGCGCGCGCTGCACTTCGACACCAGCAGCACCGCGGCGGTGACCGGCGCCGTGCTGTGCCCGGGCAGCACCGATCTGATCTGTCAGATGTCGATGAACAATGTCGGCAACGGCATCACCGGCTATCAGGTTGGCCAGTGGAACACGACCAACACCTATCAGGCGGGCACCGGCTTCGTGTGGAAGCTCGCCGGCGGTGGCCGCATCACCGGTGACGTTGCGCTCACCGACTCGCGCAACTTCAACCGCAATTACCAGTTCAACATCTTCACCAACACGCTGGGTAACCGGGTCTTCAACTTCGACGATGCGGCCGGCAACGGCAGCGGTTCGGCCTATGTGACCAATGTCGATCTGTCGCAGGCCGCGTCGTTCCGCATGCTGAACTTCGCCGAGAACGGCGCCGACAATCATGGTCGCAGCTATCAGGGCCGCCTCGACCTCGACCTGCCGATCAATATCGGCATCTTCGACAAGTTTCAGGCGGGCGTCCGCTTCAGCACGCGCGATACCGAATCCTACAATCTGGCCGCGGTGAACCGCACGCCGACGCTGGGCGCCACCGATCCGCGCATTCAGTATATCAACCTGCCGTTCGGCTTCATCTTCGCGCCGCCGGCCTTCCGCGGTGACGATACCGTCCATCCGCGCACCTGGATCACGCCCACGCGCGAAGATATCCTGAACAACGTCCCCTATCTGCGCTCGCTCGTCGGCCAGCCGACCAGCGATCCCGCATTGCCCTTCGTCTATGCCGCGAAGGAAGACGCTTATGCCGGCTATGCGCAGACCCACTACAAGATCCCGATCGGCTCGTTCGAGATCGATGGCCAGCTGGGCCTTCGCGTCGTCCGCACGACCAACAATCTGCGCGGTACGGTGACCATCGGAACCGCGGCGGGGCAGCCCTTCTCGCGCACCGCCGAATATACCGACTTCCTGCCCAACGTCAGCGCACGCATCAAGCTGGGCTCCAACGTCCAGGCCCGCGCGTCGTTCACGCAAACGCGCACTCGCCCAGGGTTCGGCTCGCTCAATCCGACGCTGACGATCAACGCCAGCTTCATCTGCCCCGATCCGGCGCGGCCGACCTATTGCTATCGCAATGCGAGCGGCGGCAATCCGGACCTCCAGCCGATCAAGTCGACCAACTATGACGCGTCGCTGGAATACTACTTCTCGCGTTCGGGCTCGGCGACGGTCCAGATCTTCCGCCGCGACGTGACCGGCTTCATCAACAACGGCACGCAGATCATCACCGATCCCGATTTCGGCGAACTGAACATCACGCGTCCGGAGAATGGCGAGAAGGGCTATATCCAGGGTGTCGAAGTCGGCTTCCGCACCTTCTTCAAGCTGTCGTGGCTGCCGCAATGGGCGCAGAATTTCGGCGTGTTGGGTAACTACACCTATCTCGACCACGCGTCCGAACTCTCACCCACCGCCCGCGCGACGCTGCCCGGTCTCCAGCGGCTCAGCGGCGTGTCGGATCATCTGGTCAACGCGCAGGTCTTCTACGAAACCAAGGCGATCTCGCTGCGCGCTTCGTACAATTACCGCTCGAGCTTCGTGTCGACCTACAGCGTGGTGACCGATCCGGCGCTAAATACGCCGGCGGTGCCGGTGGCACTGCCGCAGCTCACGCTGCCGACGGTGGAGGAAGGCCGCGGCCAGCTCGATCTTTCGGCCTCGGTCAATCCGACCGACAATATCAGCTTTACGTTCAACGTGTCGAACGTGCTGGGCGCCGAACAGCGCACCAGCCGCGCGTTCAACGCCAAGGGTGATACCTATGCGTTGCAGGTTCGCTATCTCGAAACCGTCTATCGCCTCGGCATGCGGTTCCGGTTCTGAACCCGCACGCCGGATGAGTGACTGAATACGATATGACGCCGCACGGTTTCCTTCCCGTGCGGCGTCTTTTTTGTGGAGAGCCTGAATGACCCAGTTTCGAGCCAAGCGTACCATTCTGCGCCGGCTGACGGGTGCCGCCGCCTTGGCCGCCCTGCTCGCGCCGGCCGGCGTGCCCGCCGCTGCTTTCGCCCCCGCCATCGCATCCGATACGCTGCCCGTCTGCAAGGGTGTGGAGGGCTATGCGGCCGCATTTGGCGGCCGTCGCGTCTTCCTGCTGGCGCCCGATGTGATGATCCGGCTCAAGGCCAATCGCGACAGCGATCCGGCGATCAAGGCGGCCTATGAGGGGCTGATCGGCAAGGCCAACATCGCGATGGGCCGCACCCTGTTCACCGTGGCGGACAAGCTGACGGTCCCGCCCTCGGGCAGCCGCAACGACTATCTCAGCATCGTGCCCAATTACTTCCCCGATCCCGCCAAGCCGAACGGCCCGTGGATCCGCGGCGAGGGCACCAACCCCGATCGCATGAGCAACAAGTTCGACATCGCCGATCTCGACCGGATGAGCGCGGACGTGGAGATCCTAGCCCTTGCCTATTATTTCTCGGACAATCCCCGCTATGCGACGCGCGTCGCCAGCATCGTGCGCACCTGGTTCCTCGACCCGAAGAGCCGGATGAACCCCAATATGAACTTCGCCCACACCGTGCCCGGCCGCGAGAATGGCCGCGCGGACGGCGTGTTCGAAACCCAGCGCGTGCAGCGCGTGATCGATGCGGTCGGGCTGATCGGCCCCTCGGGCTTCTTCACCGCCGACGAAGGCAAGGGACTGGAGAAATGGTTCTCCGACTATGTCGACTGGCTGCGCAATTCGACCCATGGCAAGGGCGCGAGCATCCAGCGCAACATCAACGCCATGTGGTATGATTCCCAGATCACCCATTTCGCGCTCTACGCCCGCCGCACGGACGTGGTGAAATCGGTGGCCCAGGACTTCTCGAAGCGCCGCCTGCCGGTGCATTTCGGCGCCGACGGATCGATGGCGATCGAGAGCAGCCGCTCGCGCAGCCTGTTCTTCTCGATCGCCTCGCTCGGCGCGGCGTACAATGTCGCGGAGATCGCGGCATGCGTCGATATCGACCTGTGGAATCTCGAGGAAGGCGGCCGCGGCATCCACAAGTCGACGGACTTCATCGCGAAGTATCACGGCAACACCGCCGGCTGGCCCTTCCCGGAAAGCGACAAGAACCGCACCGACATCGACGACCTGATGTACCGCGCCAACCGCGTCTGGGGTGCGGCCTACACCCCCAACCCCCGCGTCGAGCTGGTCCGCTACTTCAAGATGTAGAAGCTTCCTTCCTTATTTCCCTCTCTGCTTGCAGGGAGGGGAATAAGCCGAATGTCCACACCGCCTAAAGTCCGGGAAGTCTGCGCATTCGTGACCTTTGGCGGAGGGGAAATGGTCATTTCGCCCGGCGCGAGCAGCGCCATGCGGATCGGGTATCGACGGTTCAAAGAGCAAGCGTCCCAGCTCAGCCGCCGAAATCCAACATTGCAAGTGCTGACCAGCCTTGCCGCTCAGGGCTTAGCCGCCGTCCCCTCCGGAAACGCAGCAACCAGCCCGTCATATTCCTTGCGGCTGATCTCGATCATGAAGCCGTGCCGCGTGCCCTCGGGCATCTCGAACCGGTTCCAGCGCTTCACCCCGCTATTGCCCTGCAACTGATACCAGGGACCTTCCAGCCGCGGCGCCTTCGACACACCGTAACTCTGCCCGGCATATTGTTCGTAATAGGCCAGCCAGTCGCGATTATTGGGCGCGCGGATGATGGTCGGCGCCTCGCGGAAATTGGGGCTGATCGCGGGTCCCGGCATCGGATAGGGACCGAGCAGCGAGGCCGCGCAGCTGATCCGCACGGTCTTGCCCGTTGTCCAGTTATACGACGGATAGCGCTCGTCCTTGATGACCGCGCAGTAACCCTTGCCGTCGTCGCCGGGCATGATGATCGTGTCGATCGTCGCGATGTCCCAGTCGAACAGCAGCTTGGGCGGACCGTCGAACGTCTTCAGGTCCTTCGACGTCACATACAGCGTGCGCTGGCTCGCCCAGTAGCGTTCCGGGTCGGCGGGCGTGTGCGGCACATTGGGTGTGTGCCAGGTCAGCAGATACTGGCCTGATGCCTTGTCGTAGAACAGCTTCGGCGCGCCCAGCCGCTGCAGCGGATTGGGCAGGCCACGCACACTCGACAGGTCCGGCTGATAGCTGCCCGCGGGCGTCCAGGTGATCAGGTCGCGCGAACTCCAGAAACGGACGAACGGATCGCTGTCGCTCTTGTTGCCGACCAGGATGTAGCGCCCGTCTGGCGCACGCGTGATCGAGGGGTGGCCGTGATAGTCCTCCGACACCGGCTTGCCGCCGTTCAGCCGCCGCCAGTGCAGCCCATCCAGGCTGACCGAATAGAACAGCACGCCGTATCGCTCGCTCGTCATATGCGCGAACAGATAGGCCTTGGCCGGATCGACATAGGGCGTCTCCGGCGCGCCCGGCGGCACTTCTTCGGGTATCTGTGCGAGCGCGCCGCCGCTCACCAGACCGGCCGCAATCGCGCCCAGAATCGCCACCCGGAAAGGCCCTCTCCACCCGGCGGTCGGTCGCGGCATCGTTCGTCTCCCATTCGCTTTTTTCGTCGGAAGCACGGTGCCGCCTGAGAGGGATTTTGTCTAGACTGGTATGACAAATCATACTACGGTGGCCTGACCAACATAAATTTCGGGAGGGATCGCATGACTGCCGCACGAGGCATGGCGCTGTTGACGCTGGCAGGATTCGCGATCGCCGCGCCGCTCTCCGCATCGTCGCAGGATGCGCCCGCCGCCAAGCCGCGCGAAGCCAAGCTCTTCATGACCTATTCGGACACCAGCCGGATGGGCGTGCCCTATGCCAAGGACCCGTCGGTCATCCGCTTCGGCGGCCGTTACCTGATGTATTATTCGGTCCCGCCCGCGCGCGACAACAAGGCGGGCGGCGACGGCTTCCCCACCGGCTGGGCGATCGGCATCGCCGAAAGCCGCGACATGAAGACCTGGACCAAGGTCGGCGAAGTGCTGCCCAAGCAGGAAGTCGAGCGCAACGGCATCGCGGCGCCCGGCGCGGTGGTGATCCGCGGCAAGGTCCACCTGTTCTACCAGACCTATGGCAATGGCCGCCGCGACGCGATCAACCATGCCTGGTCGTCGGACGGCGTGAATTTCGACCGCGATCCCGGCAACCCGGTCTTCCGCCCCACCGACTCCCCGTGGAGTGCCGGCCGCGCCATCGATGCCGAGGCCTTTGTCCATAACGGCAAGCTGCTGCTCTACTGGGCGACGCGCGATCCGGACATGAAGATCCAGATGCTCGGCGTCGCCTCCGCCCCGCTCAATTCGAAGTTCGGCGCGGGCGACTGGACCAATCTCAGCAAGGACGGCCCGATCCTCAAGCCCGAGCTGCCCTGGGAGCGCGAGTGCATCGAGGCGGCGAGCATCATCCGCAAGAACGGCAAGCTCTACATGTTCTATGCCGGCGGCTATAATAACCAGCCGCAGCAGGTGGGCGTGGCAGTCAGCACCGATGGCGTGCGCTGGACGCGCCTTTCCGACAAGCCGTTCCTGGCGGACGGCCCCGCGGGCAGCTGGAACGATTCGGAATCGGGCCATCCCGACATTTTCGAACATGGCGGCCGATCGCTGCTGTTCTTCCAGGGCAATCCCGATCGCGGCAAGACCTGGACGCTCGCCGCCACCGAGATCGGCTGGAACCGGAACGGTCCCTATCTGAAATAATCCCGCATCGCTGCGCACAATAATCTTAGGAGAACAGGATGGCCCTCGCCCGAATTCTGGCTGCGCTGAGCCTTGCCGCCGCGATCCCGTGCCTGACCCCGGCCGAAGCGCTGGCGCAACAGGCACCCGCCGCAGCCAAGGCGTTCGATCTGGTCGCCGACGGCAAGGCACCGGCCATCTATTACAGCGCGGGCGATGCGCCGGTGGTCGAGATCGCCGCGCGCGCCTTTGCCGGGGACGTCGAACGCGTCTCGGGCGTGAAGCCGCAGGTCTCTTCGGGCGAACCCTCCGGCCGCCTCGCCATCCTGGTCGGCACGATCGGCAGCTCGCCGCTGATCGACGGGCTGATCGCGGGCAACCGCATCGCGGTCGACAAGCTCAAGGGCGAGAGCGAAGCCTATACCATCGCGGTGGTCGACAATCCGGTCCCCGGCGTGTCGCGCGCGCTGGTCGTAGCGGGCACCGACCGGCGCGGCACCGCCTATGGCGTGTTCCGCCTGTCCGAACGGATCGGCGTATCGCCCTGGGTCTGGTGGGCGGACGTCCACCCCACCCGCCGCACCCGCCTGACGCTCGATAGCGACACCATCGTGCAGGGTTCGCCCTCGGTCCGCTATCGCGGCATCTTCATCAACGACGAGGACTGGTCGATCCGTCCCTGGGCGGCGCGCACCATCGATCCCTCGGGCGATATCGGCCCGACCACCCATGCCCATATCTTCGAGCTGCTGCTGCGCCTGCGCGCCAATTATCTGTGGCCGGCGATGCACAAGGTCACCTCCGCCTTCAACCAGGTCGAGGGCAATGCCGAGATGGCGGACCGCTATGCCATCGTCATGGGCGCCAGCCATGCCGAGCCGATGCTGCGCAACAATGTCGCGGAATGGAATTTCGAGCAGCGCGGCGAGTACAACTATTACAAGAACGGCTCGCAGGTGCTCGACTATTGGCGCGAGCGGGTGAAGGCCAATCACCGCTACGAGAATGTCTACACCGTCGGCATGCGCGGCATCCATGACAGTGCGGTCGTTTCCGGCCGCGAAGTCGATGGCGTCAAGCTGCTCGAACGCGTCGTATCCGACCAGCGCGGCCTGTTCACCGAAGTCGGCCTCGATCCGGCGAAGGTCCCGCAGGTTTTCGTCCCCTACAAGGAAGTGCTCGACGTCTATCGCAAGGGCATGAAGGTGCCCGACGACGTCACCCTGGGCTGGGTCGATGACAATTACGGCTATATCCGCCAGCTCTCGACCCCGGCCGAGCAGAAGCGCTCGGGCGGCGCGGGCGTCTATTACCACATCTCCTATTGGGGCGTGCCGAACGACTATCTGTGGCTCGATTCCACCCCGCCCGCGCTGATCGGCGAAGAGATGGGCAAGGCCTATGCCACCAATGCCCGCCGCCTGTGGGTGGTCAATGTCGGCGACATCAAGCCGGGTGAGAAGGGCCTGACCTATTTCATGGACCTCGCCTATGATTTCGAGGGCACGTCGAAACTGGGCCAGCAGGGCTGGCTGAAGCGCTGGGCCACCGACACGTTCGGCCCCGAACAGGCCGACGATATCGCAGCGCTGCTGCGCGACTATTACCGCCTGGGCTTCGCCCGCAAGCCCGAGCATATGGGCTGGAACGACGCCGAGACCGCGCCGCGGCCGACCGAATTCTCGCCGGTCGCCTATGGCGATGAAGCCGGCATCCGCGCCGAAGAATATCGCGCGCTCGACCAGCGTGCCGAGGCGATCGCCGCGCGGTTGCCCGCGGAAAAGCGCGACGGCTTCTATCATCTGGTGATCTATCCGGTCCGCGGCAGCGCGCTGCAGAACGGCAAGATCCTCGATGCCGATCGCAGCTTCCTCTACGCCTATCAGGGCCGCGCCAGCGCCAATCTCTATGCCGAGCGCGCCGCCGTCTCCTATCGCGGCATCCGCAAGGCGACCGACGCCTATAATGCGGTCGGCGACGGCAAGTGGAAGGAGTTCATGCACGACGAGCCGCGCTACCAGTCGGTGTTCAACATGCCGCCGGTCGGCCGGGTGAAGCCGCTGGATGCGCCGGGCTTGGGCGTCGCAGTGGAAGGGTCGGTCGATGCCTGGACCCAGCGTCCGGTCAACACGTTCGAAGCCGCCGAAACCGCGCTGCGCATCAAGCGCTGGCGCACCGCAGGCGCACCGAACGACCGGCTGCCGATGTTCGAACGCGCCACCGATCGCCGCCAGTTCATCGATGCCTTCAACATCGGCACCGGCACGCTCGACATCACCGCCACGGGCTCCTCGCCCTGGATCCGGATCGAACGCGAGAGCAAGCTGGGCGGCGATCAGCGGCTATGGGTCTCGGTCGACTGGAGCAAGCTGAAGAGCAGCGAGACCGCGACCGGATCGGTGACCGTTTCCGCTGCAGGCGGCACCCGCAGCATTGCGATCAGCGCACGCAACGTCACCGCGCCGCGCGGGCTGCTGGTCGAGGACAATCGCATCGTTGCGTTCAACGCCAGCCGCTACACCGCGCTCAAGCCGGTCGGCGGCAAGGGATGGAAGCCCATGCCCGATCTCGGCCGGTCCGGGGCTGCGATCGCCAGCAGCGTCGATCTGCCCAGCCTGCCCGATGCGACCAACGCGCCGCATGCCGAGTATCGCTTCCGCACCACCAGCACCGGCACCGCGAAGCTGCGCGTCTCGCTGCTGCCCAGCTTCGCGCTCAGCGCCGATCACAAGCTGCGCTATGCCGTGTCGATCGATGGCGGCCCGATCCGCATCGTCGATGGCGACAAGCGCGACTGGTCGGACGGGGTGGAGCGCAACACGATCACTTCGGTCACCGAATGGACGCTGGAGAAGCCCGGCGACCATGTGCTGCGCATCTACGCGCTCGATCCCGCGCTCATGCTGGATTCGGTGATCCTCGACTTTGGCGGCCTCGCCACCGCCTACATGGCCCCGCCCGAAACCATCGCGAAATGATCAGGGAAACCGCAATGAAGAATCTGCTCCTGCTCGCCGGCACCGCCCTGTTCGCCTGCGCCGCGCTGCCCGCCGACGCCCGCGACATGTGGACCAAGGAACGGGCAAACAGCTGGTACGCCAAGCAACCCTGGATGGTCGGCGCCAATTACAACAATCGCAGCGCGATCAACCAGTTCGAGATGTGGCAGGCCGATACCTTCAACCCCGCCGAGATCGATCAGGAGTTCGGCTGGGCCGCGGGCATGGGCATGAACATCATGCGCGTCTATCTCCACAATCTGCTGTGGGAAGAGGATGCGCCGGGCCTGAAGAAGCGGATGGAGCAGTTCCTGCAGATCGCGGACAAGCACAAGATCCGCATCATGTTCGTGCTGTTCGACAGTTGCTGGGATCCCAACCCCAAGTCCGGACCGCAGCGTCCGCCGATCCCCGGCGTCCACAATTCGGGCTGGATGCAGGCGCCGGGCGCGGCGCGGCTGGCCGACAAGAGCCAGTATGGCAAGCTCGAAGCCTATGTGAAGGACATCGTCGGCAGCTTCGCCAACGACAAGCGTATCGCGGTCTGGGATATCTGGAACGAGCCGAACAATACCGGCGGCGGCATGGGCTATTATCCGCTCACGCCCAACAAGACCGCGCTAGTGGCCGGTCTGCTCGGCCCCGCATTCGAATGGGCGCGCAGCGTCGATCCCACCCAGCCGCTGACCAGCGGATTGTGGACCGGCGGCCGCTGGGACCAGATCGACAAGCTCGATGCGGTCGAGAAGATCCAGGTCACCCAGTCCGACGTGATGAGCTTCCACGACTATCGCTGGCCCGAGCATTTCGAGGAACGCACCCGCCAGATCATGACCTGGGGCCGCCCGGTGCTGGTCACCGAATATATGGCGCGCGGCAACGGATCGCTGTTCGACACGATCCTGCCGCTTGGCCGGAAGCATAATATGGCGATGATCCATTGGGGCTTTGTCGACGGCAAGTCGCAGACGCGCATTCCGTGGGATAGCTGGCGCCGCCCGTACAATGCGGATCAGCCGCCGACGGTGTGGTTCCACGACGTGCTGCGCGCCGACGGCACGCCCTATCGCAAGGCCGAGGTCGATCTGATCAAGCGCCTGACCACCGAAGCCAACGGCCCGCGCAAGTGAAGATGATCCCCCAAGGCGGCTTCGACCGGGCCGGTAAGCCGGAGGTGATGGCACTGCTCTGCAGCATCACCCACACCGCGCTCACCACGCTCGACGAGGCTGCCCGCGAGGAAGCGCGCGAGCAGCACCGCTTCGAAGCGATCTGCGCACGCGAGCTGCTCGGCGAACGCGACTGACGCCCCGATTATTCCCCTCCCTGCAAGGGAGGGGTTAGGGGTGGGTGAGAAATGCAGGGGCTCGATGCCCCGGCATTTCTTTCAACCAGCCGTTAGCTAAGCTCGCTACGCTCGCCACCCACCCCCAGCCCCTCCCTTGCAGGGAGGGGAGTCATTGGACATGACCCGGTGATGGCCGACGCAATCTTCCCCGGCATGACGCACGTTCCCGGCGGCACGTTCCGCATGGGCTCGGAGCAATTCTACCCCGAGGAAGCGCCGTGCCGTGAGGTGAAGGTCGGCGCATTCTGGATCGATACCGGCCCGGTCACCAACGCCCAGTTCGCCGCGTTCGTGGCGGACACCGGCTATCGCAGCTTCGCCGAGCTACCGCCCGATCCGAAGCACTATCCCGGCGCCGATCCCGCGATGCTGGTTCCCGGATCGGCGGTGTTCCAGCGGACCGCGACGCCGGTTCCGCTCGACGACTTCAGCCAGTGGTGGGCGTTCGTACCCGGCGCCGACTGGCGGCACCCGACCGGACCGGACAGCGGCATCGAAGGGATCGAGGATCATCCCGTCGTCCAGATCGCCTATGCCGATGCGGAGGCCTATGCGGCTTGGGCGGGCAAGGCGCTGCCAACCGAAGCCGAATGGGAATTCGCAGCACGCGGCGGACTGGAGGCAAGCGAATATGCCTGGGGCGACGAGCTGTCGCCGAACGGCGCGATCCTGGCGAACACCTGGCAGGGGCTGTTCCCCTTTGCCAGCCAGAAGCCCGGTGGCACGTATCGCACCACTCCGGTCGATGCCTTCCCGGCCAATGGCTATGGCCTCCACGACATGATCGGCAATGTCTGGGAATGGACCCGCGACTGGTATGGCGCGCCCGCGGGAAAACCCGGCAAGGCCTGTTGCGCGATCGACAATCCGCGCGGCGCCACGCGCAACCAGAGCGTCGATCCCGGCGACCCCGCCTGCACCGGCCGCACCGGACGCAAGGTGATCAAGGGCGGATCGCATCTCTGCGCGCCCAACTATTGCCAGCGCTATCGCCCCGCCGCGCGCCACCCGCAGGCAGTGGACAGCCCGACCAGCCATATTGGCTTCGCTGCATCATCCGCGGATAGCGCGGGCGCTCAGAACTCGAACGGTTCGACCATCTGCCGCTCGGCGATCAGGAACGCGTCCGCCACCAGTTGCAGCGGCCGCAGATCGACATCGCTCTCGCCGCGCGCGACCAGTCCGGCGAAGTGGCGATACAGCCGCGGATATTCCGCATTGGGTCCGCTCATCGGCGGGGCGCCCGGCAGTTCCAGCCGGCTGCCGCCCTGGCTCAGGTAGAGCGCGCCGCAATCGGTCTCGACTTCGATGTCCCAGGTCTGCTCGCCGGTCTGGAGGAAATCGAACTTGGCATCGACCGGCGCGGCGCCCGTCCGCAGCGCGATCGACGCGGCGATCGGGCAGGCACGGTTGGACGGCACCGCCAGCCGCGCACCGACGAGGATCAACGGCTCGGGCAGGATGCGAGTCGCGATCGACAGCGCGTTGATGCCCGGATCGAACACGCCGAAGCCGCCCACTGCCAGGATCCAGTCCTGCCCCGGGTGCCATTGCCTGATGTCTTCCTTCCAGCGAATGTGGACCGCATCGATACGCTTGTCCGCCAGCCAGTCGCGCGCTGCATCGACTTCCGCCGCCTCGCGCGAATGCCAGGTGGTGAACAGGGTCACGCCCGCCGCACGCGCCATCTGCGCCAGCGCCTCGATCTCCGAGACGGTCGCGGCCGGCGGCTTTTCCAGCATCAGATGCTTGCCCGCCTGCAACACCGTCATCGCCTGTTCGAACCGGCCGTCGGGCGGGGTGCACAGCGATACCGCATCGATCTCGGGCCGGGCCGCCAGCATTTCCGCGACCGAGCCATAGCCGTCCACGCCATCTACCCGGCCATGCCGGCTCGCCGTGGCAACGAGTTCATAGCCCGCGTCCGCGGCCAGCGCCGGCAGGTGCTGGTCGCGCGCGATCTTGCCGATTCCGACCAGTCCGATCCTCATCCCGTCCCCATTCGCTCTTTTATACGATATATATGCTTCCTATCGCCCGCGAACGTCTATATCAAGCGCGTGTAGGCAACGATCGCCACGTTTGAATCGGACGATCGAAGTGGAGAGGTGACGATCTTGGGGCAGGACAGCAACGGACCGCGGAGCCTTCGTTCGCGCGCCTGGTTCGACAATCCCGAGAATCCGGACATGACGGCGCTCTATGTCGAGCGTTACCTGAATTACGGCATCAGCCTTGAGGAGCTGCAGTCGGGCCGCCCGATCATCGGCATCGCCCAGACCGGCAGCGATCTCGTCCCCTGCAATCGCCACCATATCGAACTGGCCAAGCGCGTGCGCGACGGCATTCGCGACGCTGGCGGCATCGCCATCGAATTCCCCGCGCACCCGATCCAGGAAACCGGCAAGCGCCCCACCGCGGGGCTGGACCGCAACCTCGCCTATCTGAGCCTGGTCGAATCGATCTACGGCTATCCGATGGACGGCGTCGTCCTGACCATCGGCTGCGACAAGACCACGCCGGCCTGCCTGATGGCCGCGGCCACGGTGAACATCCCCGCCATCGCCCTGTCGGTCGGCCCGATGCTCAACGGCTGGTTCAAGGGCGAGCGCACCGGCAGCGGCACGATCGTATGGAAGGCGCGCGAAATGCTCGCGGCGGGCGAGATCGACTATAAGGGCTTCATCGAACTGGTCGCCTCGTCGGCCCCGTCGACCGGATGGTGCAACACGATGGGCACCGCGACGACGATGAACTCGCTGTGCGAAGCGCTCGGCATGTCGCTGCCCGGATCGGCGGCGATCCCCGCGCCCTATCGCGACCGGCAGGAGAATGCCTATCGCACCGGCTTGCAGATCGTGGAAATGGTCAACGCTGACAGGAAACCGTCGGACATTCTGACGCGTCAGGCCTTTCTCAATGCGATCCGCGTCAACAGCGCCATCGGCGGTTCGACCAACGCGCCGATCCATCTCAACGCGATCGCCCGCCATATCGGCGTCGAGCTGACGCTGGCGGATTGGGAAGGGCATGGCGCGGACGTGCCGCTGATCGTCAACCTCCAGCCGGCCGGCACCTATCTTGGCGAGGATTTCTACCGCGCCGGCGGCGTGCCCGCGGTGATGGGCCAGCTGCTCCGCGCGGGCATGATCGACGGCGATGTGATCGGCGCCAATGGCAGGAGCGTCGCGGAGAATATCGGCACCGCCGACACCGTCGATACCGACGTGATCCGCACGCTCGCCGATCCGCTAAAGCCTGCCGCGGGCCTCACCGTCCTGTCGGGCAATCTGTTCGACAATGCGGTGATGAAGCTCAGCGTCATCTCGCCCGAATTCCGCGCGCGCTATCTTTCCAACCCCGACGATCCCGAAGCATTCGAAGGCCCTGCAATCGTGTTCGACGGGCCGGAGGATTATCATGCGCGCATCGACGATCCGTCACTCGGCGCCGACGAGCGCTCGATCCTGATCATGCGTGGCGCGGGGCCGATCGGCTATCCCGGCGGCGCCGAAGTGGTGAACATGCGCCCGCCGGTCGCGCTGATCCAGGCCGGCATCCACGCCCTGCCCTGCCTCGGCGACGGCCGCCAGTCGGGGACCAGCGGCAGCCCGTCGATCCTGAATGCCGCGCCCGAAGCCGCGGTGGGCGGCGGCCTCGCGCTCGTACAGACCGGGGATCGCCTGCGCATCGACCTGGGCAAGCGCACCGCCGACATGCTGGTGCCGCCAGAGGAACTGGCGCGCCGCCGCGCCGCACTTGCCGCGATGCCCGACTATGTGCCCGCCTCGCAGACGCCGTGGCAGGAGATCCACCGCAACATCACCGGTCAGTTCGAAGGCGGCGCGGTGATCGAATCCGCGGTGAAGTATCAGCGTATCGCCCAGTCCCGCGGACTACCCCGCGACAGCCATTGATGACCGATATCGCCGTCATCGAGCGCGACCGCCGCGACCGGCTGGGCGAAGGCCCGCTCTGGTCGGTGCGCGAGAATGCACTCTACTGGACGGACATTCTCGGTCACCGCATCAACCGCCTGTCGCTCGCTGACGGCGCGGTCACCAGCTTCGAGCAGCCAGCCTATGCGGCATGGATCATCGAGCGCGAGAAGGGCGGCTTCGTCGCCGGGATCGGTCTCGACATCGTCCGGCTCGATCTGCCTGCCAACACGCGCGAAACGATCGGTTCGGTCGACAAGGCAATCGCCGGAAACCGGCTCAACGATGCCAAGGCGGATGCCCGGGGAAACATCTGGGCGGGCACCATGCCGGAGAATTGCGACAAGCCGAGCGGCGCATTCTACCGCATCGATCCCGACGGCATGATCGCCTATGCCGACGGTCCTTATACGATCGCCAACGGCCCGGCGATCGATGCGGACGGCAGCTTCCTGCTCCATACGGACACGGCGCTGCGCACCATCTTCCGCTTCGACATCCAGGACGATGGGAGTCTCGGCAAGCGTCAGCCGTTCATCGCCTTCGAGCGCGACTGGGGCAATCCGGACGGGATGACCTTCGATGCCGAGGGCAGCCTGTGGGTCGCCTGCTGGGGCGCCTCATGCGTCACCCGCTTCACACCGGAAGGCGCACGCGAGCGTTCGATCGCCCTGCCCGCCAGCCAGATCACGAGCTGCACCTTCGCCGGACCGGCACTGGATCGCATGTTCGTAACGTCAGCGTCGGATGGCGTGGACGAGCCGCTTGGCGGCGCCCTGTTCGAAATCGATCCCGGCGTTCGCGGCCGGGCACCGGAACTGTATCGCGGATAATCAGAGAAGAGAGAGGTTCGAGATGGCACGGAACAGCATATTCCTTCTGGCGACCGCCGCAGCGGCATGCCTTGCCGCGGGCAGCGCCGATGCGGCGACGGCAAAGCGCTCGGTCTTCGGCCAGCTTCCCGATGGCCGCAGCGTCGGCGCGGTCACCCTCTCCAACGGCCGCGGCGTCTCGGCCACGGTGCTCGCCTATGGCGCGACGCTGCAATCGGTGGTGATGCCGGATCGCAACGGCAAGCGCGCGGATGTCGCGCTCGGCTATGACAACATGGCCGACTATCTCGCCCAGCCGCAATATTTCGGCATGGCGGTCGGCCGCTTCGCCAATCGCCTCGCGCTCGGCCGCTTCCAGCTCGACGGCAAGACCTATCAGACCCCGGTCAACAACGGGAAGAACGCACTGCACGGCGGCACCACCGGCTTCGACAAGCTGTTGTGGGATATCGTGTCGGTGAAGGAAGGCCCGACTGCGTCGGTCACGCTGAAGCTCGTCAGCCCCGATGGCGATCAGGGCTATCCGGGCAAGATGACCGTGCTGGCCACCTATTCGCTGGACGAGCGCAACCATCTGAAGATCGAGTATACCGCGACCACCGACAAGGCGACGGTCGTCAACATCACCAATCATGCCTATTGGAACCTGTCGGGCGAAGGATCGCCGGGCGGCGCGATGGGGCATCTGCTGACGATCCCGGCGCAGACCTATCTGCCGACCGATGCCGGTGCAATTCCGACCGGCGAGTTCCGCCCCGTCGCCGGCACCGTGTTCGATTTCCGCCGGGCCCGCGCAGTGGGCGATCGCGTCCGCGATGCGCGCGACCAGCAGATCGTGTTCGGCCGCGGTTACGATCACAACTGGGTGATCAGCCGCGAAGTGATCCCCGGCGAGCAGTTGATGGCGCGCGTGCAGGACCCGGCATCGGGCCGCAGCTTCGAGCTGTGGTCGAACCAGCCGGGCGTGCAATTCTATTCGGGCAACTTCCTCGACGGCACCAGCCACGGCAAGTCGAAGCGCGTCTATCGCATGGGCGACACGATCGTGCTCGAGCCGCAGATCTTCCCGGACGCGCCCAACCAGAAGGGCTTCCCGAACGCACGGCTGAACCCGGGCGAGACCTATCGCAACGTGATGACCTTTCGCCTCAGCTCGGGCCAGCCCGCGCGCAAGAAGAAGTAAGCGGTCAGGGCATGCTTCCGCGGGTCACAGGCCCGCGGACATGCCCTTGCCCTTCTTCTCGATCAGGTCGAGCACATCGCTGATCAGCGTGCGCATCGCTGCCCGTGCCGCATCGGCATCGCGCGCAGCGATCGCGTTGCGGACCGCGGCGTGATCGGCCACGCTTGCGGTGCGCCCCTTCACCCGGTTGGTAAACCGGATCGAGGTGCGCAGCGCCGTGCCGACGACATCGCGGAACTGCGCGTAGAACGGATTGCGCGAGGCGTGCAAGATCGCGACGTGGAAGGCGATGTCGGCTTCCAGCGTATCGTCCAGCCCCTTGTCCGCGGCCTTCATCCGCTCAAGCCCGCGATTGATCCGCTGCAGATCCTCCTCGCCCGCGAACTGCGCGGCGAGCGCCGCCGCTTCGGGCTCGATCGCGACGCGCAGCTGGTTGAACTGCTTGAGCAGCTCGACCGAGAATTGGCGTTCGAGCAGCCAGCGCAGGACATCGGTGTCAAACAGGTTCCACGACGAGGTGGGCTGAACGATCGTGCCCTGGCGCGGCCGGGCGCTGAGCAGGCCCTTGGCCGTCAGCATCTTCACCGCCTCACGCGTTACCGACCGGCTCACGCCATGCTGCTTGGCCAGTTCGGCCTCGGTCGGGAACGGCTCACGCTCGAACCGCCCGGTAACGATCGCACGTCCCAGACTGTCGAGCAGGCCATAGGTAAGATTGCGCCCCAGCTCGGGCTGCCCCCCCTCCATCAGCGTCGTCAATTCTCAACCTTCCCTGTCACGCGCAACGCGTCATCGACGCTTACACTTATGCCGAACCTGTCGCTAGACAAGACTAATTTATACGATAAATGTGCTTGGTGCCGGTCGAGTGAGGCCGGATGGAGGAGGGGAGTGAGGCGATGACAAGCCTGTCGCAAATCGATCTGATCGTCGTGGTCGTCTACGCCATCGGCATCTTCGGGCTGGCGCAATGGGTCAGCCGCGAAAAGGCGGGTCATGCCAAGGACACGTCGGACTATTTCCTTGCCTCCAAATCGCTGCCCTGGTGGGCGATCGGCGCGTCGCTGATCGCGGCGAACATCTCGGCCGAACAGATCGTCGGCATGTCCGGCGCAGGCTATACGATCGGCCTGGCCATCGCGTCCTATGAATGGATGGCGGCGCTCACCCTGCTGATCGTCGGCAAATATTTCCTGCCGATCTTCCTGAAGAACGAAATCTACACGATGCCCCAGTTCCTGGAGCAGCGGTTCGGGCCGACCATCCGCACCGTGATGGCGGTGTTCTGGCTGGCGCTCTACGTGTTCGTGAACCTCACCTCGATCCTGTGGCTAGGCTCGATCGCGGTCACGCAGGTGGCGGGCGTCAATCAGGATGTCGCGCTGTTCGGCCTTGGCGTGTTTGCACTGGTCTATCAGCTCCGCGGTGGCCTCAAGGCAGTGGCGCTGACCGATATCGTGCAGGTGACGCTGCTGGTGCTGGGCGGCCTGGTCATCTCGTATCTGACGCTCAGCAAGATCGGTGGCGATGCCGGTATCCTTGGCGGCTTCACCCGCCTGACGACCGAATTGCCCGAGAAGTTCGACATGATCCTTTCGCCCGACAGCCCCTATTACAAGGACCTGCCGGGTCTCGCCGTCCTGATCGGCGGCATGTGGATCGCGAACCTGAGCTATTGGGGCTTCAACCAATACATCATCCAGCGCGCGCTGGCGGCCAAGAGCCTGCCCGAGGCGCAGAAAGGCGTCGTGTTCGCTGCGTTTCTGAAGCTGCTGATGCCGGTCATCATCGTGCTGCCGGGCATCGCCGCGGTGCTGCTCGCGCCGAATCTTGAAAAGGGCGACCAAGCCTATCCTACGATGATGACCCTGCTGCCGGTCGGCCTGCTCGGCCTCGTCTTCGCGGCGCTGGTGGCGGCGATCATCGCGTCGACCGCGTCCAAGATCAATTCGATCTCGACCATCTTCACGCTCGATCTCTATGCCCAATTCCGTGGCGGGAAAAACAGCGCAGCCGGTGACGGAGCCGCGGCGAGCGAAACTCATCTGGTGCTGGTCGGCCGCATTGCCGCCGTCGTCGCGACCCTGCTCGCGATCTTCACCGCCCGCCCGCTGCTCGGCAACCTCGAAGGGGCATTCCAGTATATCCAGGAATTCTCGGGCTTTGTGACGCCGGGCATCACCGTGATCTTCCTGCTCGGCCTGTTCTGGCCGCGTGCGACGGAAACAGGCGCGCTCGTGGGTGCCGTCGCATCGGTGATCCTCAGCTTCCTCTATTGGTGCCCGGCCGAGTGGGTCGCGAAATATGTGTCCGTCGATCTGGCGGAGATTTCGGCTACGCTGAACGCGGTGCCGTTCATGAACCGGATGATGATCGTGTTCTTCGTCAGCCTGGCGCTGGCAGTGATCGTGTCGCTGGCGAAGCCGGCCAGGGCGGACAGCAACAGGATCACGATGCAGGGCGTGTCGTTCGGCACCACCACCGGCTTCAACATCGCCGGGGGAATCGTGATCGCGATCCTGATCGCGCTGTACGCGACCTGGTGGTGATGCATGGCTGATGCGTTTCTGGCGGTTGACTGGGGGACCACCAACCGCCGGGTGTTCCTGATCGAGGACGGCGTGGTCGCGTGTACCGAGCGCGACGATCAGGGGGTGACCGCCGTCTCCGATTTCGCGGCGTCGGTGACCGGGATCCGCGCGCGGTTCGGCGATCTGCCGATGCTGCTGGCGGGCATGGTCGGTTCCAATATCGGCTGGCGGGCGGCACCCTATGTCGCCGCGCCGGCCGGTATCGCCGAGCTTGCCGCCGGCCTGATGCGGATCGACGCGCGCACCGCGATCATCCCCGGCGTCTCGACGCTCGCCGATGGCCGGGCGGACGTGATGCGCGGCGAGGAAGTTCAGCTGGTCGGCGCGGTCGCCGCAGGCCTTGCGCCGGGCGATGCGCTGCTGGTGCAACCCGGCACACATTGCAAATGGGCGACGATGGCGGGCGGACGCATCACCGGCTTCACCACTGCGATGACCGGCGAGCTGTTCGCGCTGCTGCGCGGGCACAGCCTGCTCGCGGGGCAGCTTCAGGGCGAGGTTTCCGCCAACCCGGCCTTTCTGGAAGGCGTCGAGGAAGCGAAGCGCCGCGATCTGGCCGCATCGCTGTTCGGCATCCGCGCCGCCAAGCTGCTGGGCACACGCGACGACAGTGATGCTGCTGCCTATGCCAGCGGGTTGCTGATCGGCAGCGATGTCGCGGCGCGGCTCGAAGCCTCGCCGCATGAGACCGCCCATATCCTGTCCGGCCCCGAACTCGGGTTGCTTTACGTCGCGGCGATCGAAGCCCATGGCCGCGCCGCCACGCTGATCGACAGCCACGCCGCATTCGTCGCCGGGATCATCGCCATCGAAAGCCAGACCTGATGCCTCATCTGCCTGCCTTCAACGCCGCGTTCGAACGCTGCCCTCTGATCGCGATCCTGCGCGGGATCACGCCCGACGAGATCCTGCCCGTCGGCGAGGCGCTGATCGACGCAGGCTTCACGCTGATCGAGATCCCGCTCAACTCGCCCGATCCGGTCGAGAGCATCGCCCGGCTTGCTCGCGCCACGGAAGGCCGCGCGATGGTCGGCGCGGGCACCGTGCTGCGCGAGGCCGAGGTTGCCGCGGTTGCCGCAGCAGGCGGCACGCTGATCATCTCGCCCAACGCCAACACACAGGTGATCGCCGCCACTGCCGCGCGCGGCCTTGTCTCGCTGCCCGGCATCGCGACGCCCACCGAAGCCTTTGCCGCGATCGATGCCGGCGCGACCGCGCTGAAGCTGTTCCCCGCGGAAGCCGCCTCGCCCGTCGTGCTGAAGGCGATGCGCGCGGTGCTGCCCAAGGCGATGCGCGTGCTGCTGGTGGGCGGGATCAATCCGGACAATATGCAGCCCTGGCTGGACGCGGGCGCGGCAGGATTCGGGCTGGGCTCGGCGCTCTACAAGCCCGGCGCAAGCGCGGACGATGTCTATGCCAATGCCAAGGCGTTCATCCGCGGGCTGAAGTAACTAAGCGGCTCAGCCGGTCCGGCGGACCTGCGGCTTCGGCGCCGGATGGCGATCGAGAATGGCGTCCAGATGCGCGCGCGTATCGTGCGCCGAGTCCGCGATGTTTCGGGTTTCCAGCGGATCGGTTGCGAGATCGTAGAGTTCCCATGACCGCGCGCCGGTCTTCTGGTTGGTCCAGCGCACCAGCCGGTAGCGTTCGGTGCGGATCGCCTGCCCCAACCAGTCGCCGCGCGGATAGGCGTGATAGGCATGGTCGCGCACGCGCTTCACCGGATCGCGCAGCACCGGGGCCAGGCTGACCCCGTCGATCGGCTGCGGCCCCATCGGCGCGGCGATGCCCGCCAGCGCGGCGAGCGTGGGGTAGATGTCCACCGTCTCGGCAAGCTGGCCGGTGGTCTTGCCCGCGGCCACGCCCGGGCCCGCAAAGATCAGCGGGATATGCGTCGCCTGCTCGAAATTGGTGTGTTTGGTCCACAGGCCGTGATCGCCCAGATGGAAGCCGTGATCGCCCCACAGCACCACGACCGTGTCATCGGCGAGGCCGTCGCGATCCAGCGCGTCGAGCAGCTTCCCGATCTGCGCATCGACATAGGAGACGCTGGCATAATAGCCGTGGATCAGCTTGCGCTTGAGTTCGGGATCGAACTCGGCACCCGGCACGCCGACCGGCACTTCGCGCCATGCCTCGATCTCGCCGCCCTTCTTGCCGGCATAGGCGGGGGCACCGGCGGGCAGTTGCTCGAACTGAGGCATCGGCAGCTTCGCCGAATCGTACAGGTCCCAATATTTGCGGGGCACCGAAAAGGGCATGTGCGGCCGCGCAAAGCCAACCGCGAGGAAGAAGGGTTGCGCCTGCCCCTTCAGCGCATTTAGCCGCCCCGCCGCATAGGCCGAGACCCGGCCATCGGCATAGGCGGTGTCCGGCAGGTCGGTCGCTTCCCATGCCGCGCCCTTGGCCAAAGTGCGGGCATAAACGAACGGATCGCCTTCGCCGCCGGGCACTTCCTCGAACAGTGCCTCTTCGCGCGTCGGCACGCCGCCGGTGCTGCCGGGGTCGTTATATTCGATCAGCTTGTCGCGGTGATGCGGGACCGACCAGCCGGCTTTGTCGTCATGGGTGCCATGGCCGATATGATAGACCTTGCCCATGCTTTCGGTGTGATAGCCCGCGGCAAGGAAATGCTGCGGCAGGGTGACCGCGTTCGGCAGCACGTCGCGCAGGTTCACGCCGAAATCATAGATGCCGGTGGAGGTCGAGCGCGATCCGGTCATCAGGTTGAAGCGGCTGGGCGCACACACCGCCTGATTGGCATAGGCCGCGCGGAACGACGTGCCGCGCGCCATCAGCCGATCGATATTGGGCGAGATCGCGACAGGATCGCCATAGCCGTGCAAGGCCGGTTTCAGATCGTCGACCAGGATCATCAGGATGTTCGGATGCTTGCGCTTGCCGAAGCGCGAGGCGACCGGGACCAGCCCGTTCGCCGTCGCCGCGGTCAGCATCGCCGAGTTCAGAAACTGGCGGCGATTCATCGCGGCTGGCCGATCATGCCTCTCCCGATCCCTGCTGATTGCGAGACAGGTAATTACAACATTTATCAGATGATTGATGCAAGCCGTTTCTGACGGCGATGCGGTGGATCGATCAGGCCGTCAGAGGATCAGAGATACAGCCGCGCCGCCGCCATCTTGCCGGTCGCGCCGCGCTCATAGACCGCCAGCGCCGGGCGGCCCGAGGGCATATAGGCCTCCAGCGCGCAGATGCGGCCGTCATCGGCCATGTTACAATATTTGAGCTTGATGCCGCCGGTCTGGAAGAATTTGGTGAAATCCTCGCGCAGCCGCTCGCGGCCCTGAAAGGTGTCACCATTGGAATGCTGCAGATAGCCATCGGCTTCCCACAGATCGAGCGTCGCCTCGAGATCGGCCGAAGCGATGGTGGGGAAATAGCGGGCGATGATGTCGCCGGGTTCGCGCGACGGGACCAGCGTCTCGTCGACCGGGAGGATCGGGCCGCGATCCTCGATCCATTGATGCTGGGCATAGAGCCGCGCATGCGGCTGGCCGTCGCGTTCGAGGAACACGATGCCGACCGGCTGTTCCTGTCCGCCTTCGGCCGGTGTGTAGGCATATTCCTCGATCCGGCGTCCATCGCCCTCGGTGACTGCGACGAGGCGCACGGATGCCCATTCGTCGCTGGTCGGCCAGGCGCGGCTGCGCGCCTCGACTTCGGCCGGGGCCACGGGGCCGGTGAAGGGATCGTCGATACTGGTCTGGCTGCGCAGCTTCGTCGCCAGTGTTTCCGCTTCGCTCACGCTGGAACCTCGAAAGAAAGGGCCGGGCGGTTTGCGCCGCCCGGCCGTAGGGGGAGTGTCAGAACTTGAAGCTGGCGCGCACGCCATAGGTCCGCGGCGGGCGGAGCGAGACATAGACGGTCTGCACCACCGGACGCGAAATGCCCGAGGAGAGAACCTCGACATCCTCGATATTGTTGATGAAGGCCGTCAGCGACCAGCGATTGTCCGGCGCCTGCAGCGTCAGCGACGCATCGCTCATCATGTAGCCGCCCTGATGCAGCTCGGGCAGATATTCGAGGCTGATGAAGCGCGACGTCTCGAGACGGGTACGGGCACCCGCGACCAGCTGATAATCGCCGCCCAGATCGAACACATGCTCGTACGAGATGTTCGCGGTCCATTCGGGCGCGTTGATCTGCTGCATGCCCGAACAGTCGATTTGATAGAGCAACGCAGGCGCCGCGACCGGAACCGAGGTGTTGAGCGCGGAGGCGCAACCCGAGCGGATCGTGCCGCCGCCCGCCGCGATCGCGACGAACTTCAGCGAGTCGTAGCGCGCGCGCAGATACTGGACGTTGGCGGTGAAGGTGTCGTTCGGCGTCGGCGCGAACACCAGCTCGGCTTCGGCGCCGTACATATGGCCCTGACCCGCATTCACCGTCGTGCCGCCCGCGGTATAGGTGCCCGAGATGATCTGGACCGGGCCGACGAAGCTGATCTGCTGGTCCTTATACTTCCAGTAGAAGGCCTCGACGTTGAACTGCAGCCGGTTGTCGAGGAAGCGGTTCTTCGATCCGATCGTATAGGCGGTCAGCGTTTCGGGCTTGTAGGTGTTGGCGCCGTTCGCCGCGGCGAAGAAGCCGCCCGCCTTGAAGCCGGTCGCGACGTTCGCAAAGAGCAAGGACTGCGGACCCGCGTCGAACTCGACGCCCGCCTTCCACGTCACCTTGTCGTTCGACAGGCTGCCATTGACGGTATAGCCGACCGGCGTGGTCAGGCCGAACGGACCGATCAGCTGGACCGGCGACTGCATCGTGCGCTTGTCGGTGGTGTAGCGCGCACCGGCGACGACGCGGAACCGGTCGCTGGCGTTGAGGGTCAGCTGGCCGAACACCGCCTGGCTGTCCGCAACCAGATGCGGCTGGTAGCGCGTGTCGGAGATGCGGCCCTGGAAGAAGGTCTGCTGGGTCGCGTCCTGATTTTCGTGGAAGATATACGCGCCGATCACATAGTTGATCAGGTTGTTGCCGTTCGAGGTCAGGCGCGCCTCGACCGACATCTGATCGCTGTCCTCGGTCACGTCGCCGCGGAAGCCGGTGTGGTAGAAACGGAAGTGCGGCTTGCTCTTGCGCCATGCCGGGATGACGGTGAGCGTGGCGAAGCCGAGATCGCCTTCGACCGTGGCGCTCAGGCCATAGAAGGTGCTGTCGTTGAAGCCATCGGTCGAGGGCGGGGTGACGCAGCTGGTGGCATAGGGCGTGGTGACGAAATTGCCGCCGCAGAAGGGCGGTGCCGTCAGCGTCGCGGTCTTGGCGGTCAGCACAGCGATGCTGATCGGATCCGAACCGTCGATGCGGCGATCGAGCGCCGGCGCGTTGGGCACGAACACGCCGGGCGCGAGATAGGAGGCCTGACCCTTGCCGCCCTGATGGAAATAGTCGCCGACGAAATAGATCGACCAGGTGCTGCTCGGCTGGATCAGCAGCGAGGCGCGGAACGCCTGGCCGACTTCGTCGTCATAACCCTGCGACGAATAGCCGTCGCGGCTGACCACCTGACCGGCGAAGCGGAAGCCGACCGTGTCGCTGAAGCCGACATTGATCGCGCCGCTGGCCTTGATCGTGTTGTAGTTGCCGTACTCGGCGGTCAGGTTGCCGCCGAAGGTACCCAGCTCGGGCTTCTTGGGCAGGATGTTGATCGCGCCGCCGGTGGCGTTGCGGCCGTACAGGGTGCCCTGCGGTCCCTTGACCACTTCGACGCGCTCGAGGTCGTAGAAGGTGCCGACCGGGGCGTTCGGGCGGGCGACGTTGACGCCGGCAAAGTTGAACGCGACCGGGTTTTCGCCGAACGCGTTGCCCTGAAGCGTGCCGACGCCGCGCAGATAGATGCTGGTCGCCGAGCCGCCGATCGGCTGGATCACCAGCGACGGGACGAGCTTGGTCAGGTTGTTGGTGTCGCTGACGCCGGCGTTGATCAGGTCGTCGCCGGTGACGGCACTTACCGGCACCGCGGCACGCTGGAGATTCTCCTCGCGGCGCTGGGCCGTGACGACGATGTCGACGATGCCGCCCGCCGTGGCGGTTTCTTCGCTCTGCCCGGCGGTGTCGCTCTGCGCATGCGCAGTCCCCGCGAACAGCGCGCAGGCGGCTGCCGAAATAAGCAGTCTGGTGATCTTCATATTCCCCTCCCTCATTTGGGTTAGTCGTTTGAGCGCCGGATGTTTCCGGTCAGCTGTTGGTGAAAAGTCCGTCCTTGAGTGTTTCGCGTTCGATGCCGAGCGCCGCGAAAGCAGCGGCGACCAGCGTCGCGACGTCGCCGTCGTGCTTGAAACCCGCCCGGTCCGCGGCTGCGGTCTCCAGCGGCGGATTGGCCGCGAACATCGCTTCCAACGGGGCGTCGGGCGCGTAGCTGATCAGATCGGTATCCGCGCCCGCCCAGTCGGCGACGGCCGCCACGAGTTCGTCGAGGCGGATGCGCAGCGCAGGCAAGGTCACCGCGCGGCCCGCGGGCATGGCATGCCCGTCGAAGCTTCCGGCATAATCGAGATTGGCGGCGCAGCGATCGACCGACATCGCCCAGATCGTGCCGCCGGGCGACACCGGCACCACGAACGGGCGGTGCGCGGCGAGATGGTGGAACAGCTCGCTCATGAAGGCCGACTTCATGCCCGAAGGCCCCATCGGCCGCGCGAGAATGCCGGGCAGGCGCAAGGTCACCGCATCGACCATCCCGCGGCGATGGAGATCGGCCAGCGCGATCTCCATCATCAGCTTGTGCGCGCCATAGGTCATGCCCGGCGCTAGCGGCGTGGCGTCGTCGACCCGCGCCGGCAGGTCCGCGCCGAACACCGCGATGGTGCTGGTATAGACGATGCGGGGACGCTGCGACCGCGCGGCGGCGGATTCGAACAGCGCCAGAGTCGCATCGACATTCACCGCGCGCGACAGCTCGTAATTGCCCTCCGCCGCGCCGCCGGGAACGGCCGCGAGGTGATATAGGACATCCACGCCACCCGCAGTCGCCGCGCCGCGTACGCCGGGATCGGTCAGATCGCCTGCGATCGGGTGGACGCGCGGGTCGCTATACTCGGGCAGATGCGCATCGACCGCGCGGATCGCGGCGATATCGCCCGATGCGAGCAGCCGGTCGACGAGGCGCCGCCCGACAAAGCCGCCCGCTCCGGTGACGGTGATGGTGCGTCCCGCCATCGCGCTCACCAGTAGATCAGCGGCTGGCCGGCGACCGGCGAGCGGAAGAAGGGAATGGTCGAGCCGCGCAGCGACCCGAGATAGACGGTCTGCAGATCGGGTCCGCCAAAGGTGATGCTGGCCATCCACGGCGCGAGCGTGCCGGTGGCGCCGGCCATCAGTTCGGGCGTGACGCAGCCTTCCTCCCATGCCTTGTCGAGCGCGGCATTACCGACGGGATCGCCATCGTCGATGAGGGTCAGCAGATCGCCTTCGGGCGTGATCGCGATCAGCCGGTCGGCCATGATCAGGGTCGACCAGAGATTGCCATAGGCATCGAACGCGATGCCGTCGCAGAAGCCGCCGACATTGCTGGGGCCATAGGTTTCGCGATGGGTGAGATCGCCATCGGCGCCGACGCGGAAGCGGGTGATCTTCCGCGCGGTGGTCTCCGCGACGTAGAGCCATTCCTCCGCGGGATCGAAGCGCAGTTCGTTGGTGCCGCACAGCCCGTCGGCGACGATGCGGACGCCGCGATCGTCGATCAGCGCGATATAGCCGTCGGTGCTCATCGTCTCGACGTGGCGCGTCCATGGCACCATCTGCGTCGTGACGGTGAGCCACAGCCGGCCCTTGCTGTCGCGGGTGACGAAATTGGCCTTGCCGAGCGGACGGCCATCGATCGAATCGAGCAGCGTCCGGGTCCGCCCGTCGCGCGTCATCAGCTCGAGCGTGTCGGTGCCGAAATTGGCGATCAGGAAATTGCCATCGGCATCGAAGGCGAGGCCGTTGGGCAGCGAGCCCTGGGTGTTGACGTAGCGATCGACGAAGGAACTGCCGCCTTCGGCGCGATCGATATCCTGAAGGATCAGCCGCTGGCTGCCGTCCGGCGCGATGCGGACCACGCCGCCGCGGGCATCCGCAGACCAGATCGTGCCGTCGCGCTCGGCGAGGATGCATTCCGGACGCTCGAGATCATGACCGATCGTTCCGATCGCATTGCGATCGGGTTGCCAGTCGATCAGCGGATTGCGCCTCGCCGAAATGGAACCTCTCCTCGTTTCGTTGGCGCACCTATAGTCGCGCCAGAACGGAGTGGTTCGTGTTTCGGCGGATATCAGCTATCGGCGAGAGCCTCGAGCGTCTGGGGTTCGCCCGCATGGCTTTGGAATTGCTCGACAATCCAGCGCAACGCCATGTCGTCATCGCAGGAACGGTGCCACTGAATCGTCTGGCGGATCGGCGGGATCTCCACCGGAACCGGGAAGATCGACAGCGGCAGCACCTCGGCCAGCATCTCCGCCATGTGGCGATGGACGGTCGCGATACGGTTGGTCCCGATCACCATCGACGGCACCAAGGTGAAGGACGGCGACCAGATCTCGACCCGGCGGCGCACCTGCTGCGAATGGAGCAGGAAGTCCTCGACCGAAGGCACGCGCGCCTTGCCGAACTGGACCGCGACATGGCCGAGCTGCTGGAAGATTTCCAGATCGAGGCCATTGGCGAGATGCGGATTGCCGCTCCAGCCGATCACCACGAAATCGTCCTCGAACACCTGCTTGAACGGGTGGTTGGGCGACATGGCGGTATCGATGGTGAGCAGCAGGTCGATCTCGCGCCGTTCGATCCGCTCCTGCAGCCGTTCGTCGAGGGCCTGGAATTCGAGGCGGATATGGGGCGCCTGTGCCGCGATCGCGCGCAGCGCTGCGGGAAGCCGAACCATGATCGCATAATCCGACGCGGCGATGACGAAGGTCCGGTCCGACGTCGCCGGATCGAAGGAAGGCGGCGTCGCGATCTGTGACTTGATCTGGAGGAGCACCGCACGCACCGGCTCGGCAAGCTGTTCGGCGCGCGGGGTCAGCACCATCTTGCGGCCGGTGTTGACGAGCAGTTCGTCGTCGAAGAATTCGCGCAGCCGCCCCAGCGCGCCGCTCATCGCCGACTGGCTGAGGAACAGCCGCTCCGCCGCGATCGATACGTTGCGCTCGGCAATCAGCGCATCGAGCGCCACGAGCAAATTGAGGTCGAGCCTTCCGAACCGCATCCTGATCTCCTTGGCACCCTTATCGGCCCGAGGCGGAAACGGGTCCATAGGCTAGTCTGCATCGCGGGGCGCCTGCTTGTGGAAGCGCCCGCCTTTCATGATCGCGTGTAGCCGCGCCTTGTCCTGAAGGATCGCGATGTCGCCCAGCGGATCGCCATCGACCAGCAGCAGGTCCGCAAGCAACCCCGCGCGCACCTCGCCGACGGGCAGATCCATCAGCGCACCGCCATCGCGCGTCGCCGCCGACAGCGCCTGCGCCTGCGTGAAGCCGAACAAATCGACGAACAGCTGCAGATCGCGGGCGTTGCGGCCGATGGGGTTGTAGGGGAAACCATAATCCCCGCCGGGCAGCACGCGGATACCGCGCTTGCGCATCTTCGGGATGACATCGGCCATCAGTTCCAGGCCGGAGACTGCGCCCATCCGCTCCGCTTCGGCCCAGCCGATGCCGAACGCCTCTGCTTCATGACATCGCGCCCAGAGCAGGCCCGGCGCGGGCGCGGTGAAGAGATGATCGCGGCGCGCCTCCATCAGGTCTAGCGCTTCCTCATCGGCATAGGTGCAGTGGAAGATCGCGCGGAAGCCCGCCCGCGTGGCGCGCTTCACCGCTTCGGCAGCCTGGGCGTGACAGGCGAGCCAGATCCCCGCCTCGCGCGCCGCTTCGCCGATCGCCTGTGCCTCGTCCTCGGAGTACATCAGCACCTGCGATCCGCCGGGCGCGAAGCCTTCGTCGCTCGACATCAGGAACTTGATCGTGTCGCAGCCGATCGCCTTCATCCGGTGGACATAGGCGCGCAGGCCCTGGATGCTGCGGTCATGGGTGGGGTCATGCCCCTCGGGCACGCCGACCACGCCTTCCATGCCCTTTTCGAGCGCCGAGGCGCGCAAGCGCGGGCCGGGCAATTCGCCGGTATCGATCCGGTCGCGCAATTCCGGTTCGAAGCGCTCGCCGAGCGATCCGGCGGAATAGGCGCTGGTGAAGCCGTGATCGAGCGTGATCCGGGCATTGTCCGCGGTGACGCGGCGATGCTCGTCCTCGGGCAGCTTCATGCTGTTGATCACGCGTTCGACCGAGCTTGGCCAGGTGAGGTGCGCATGTGCCTCGACCAGCCCGGGCATCAGCGTGCGGCCCTTGCCTTCGATCACCGTCGCGCCGCTGCGATCCAGCCGTTCGTCGCCGCGCGCGACCGCCGCGATCCGATCGCCGCGCACCAGCACTTCGCCGGGGAACAGCGGCGTATCGCTGCCGTCGAAGATGTTGACGCCGGTGAAGAGCGTGGCGCTCACGCCCCGGTATCCGCCTTCAGTCCCGCCGCCAGGATCGCGCCGATGGCACAGATTTCGTCATTGTCCGAGCTGTCTCCACTGACACCGAGCGCGCCGAGCAGCACCCCCGCCGCATCGCGGATCAGCACGCCGCCGGGAACGGGCACGATCCCCCTTTCCAGCACGCCGGTCAGCGCCGCCAAGAAGCCCGGCATCGCCGATGCGCGCCGGGCAAGCTCGCGCCCGCCGAACCCCATTGCGAGGCAGCCGGCCGCCTTCGCCCCCGCGATATCGCTCCGCCCGATCGACGCACGCGAATCGCGCAGCAGGGCGAGTGGATGGCCACCGGCATCGAGCACCACCGCGCACAAGGGCGCGAAGCCGCGGCGGCCTGCCTCGGCGAGTGTCGCGGCGCAGATGTCCATCGCGATCCGGTGATCGAGGCCGCTCACCGGAAGCTTCCGCCCGGACCATGGCTGGCAGGCGGCGCGGCCGGGACGACCAGACCGTTCGCTTCGAGCCATGCCAACGCCTCGGCCTCATGCTCCAGCATCCGCTGCGTCGCGGGGCGTTCGTTTATCCGCGCATGGTGATCAGCGAAGGCCGGATAAGGCGATCTGTCGAGCGCATCGCCGACCCGGAACCAGATCCAGTAGATATAGGCATCGAGCGTCGACCAGCGATCACCCAGCATCCATGGCTGGGCGGACAGGCGCTGTTCGATCAGCGCGAAATTGGGCAGCATCGCCTGACGCGCGATCTCGCTGACCTGTGCCTTGGCGTCGCTGGCGTCGCCCACGAAGAATTGCGGCAGGCGCATCCGGGTGATGATCGGATGCATGCCCGATGCGCACCACAGCAGATCGGAGAGGATCGGCGCATCGGCCATCGGATCGCCGGTGATCGGCAGCAGGTCCGCTTCCGGAAGCAGCCGGGCGAGCGTCCACTGAATCGCCGCATTCTCGGTCACCGGCGTGCCGTCGACGGTGATTGCGGGCACCTTCCCCTTGGGATTGATCGCCAGATAATCGGGCGCGCGATGCTCCCCGGCCATGAACTTCACGAGGTGGCGCTCGTACGGCACGCCCGCTTCCTCGAGCGCCAGCATCGGCACGCGCGAGCAGGAACCCGGCGCGAAATAGAGCGTGATCGCGGGCGCCGCCATGTCAGTAGCCGACGGTGAAGCGGGTACGGACATGCGCGGGATGCTCGAGCTCATCGGCGATCGCGATGGCGTAATCCTCATAGCTGATGCCGCTGCGGCCCTCGGCCCAGAACAGCAGATCGTCCTTGCCGGTGCGGAACTTGCCGGTACGCTCGCCGGGGACGAATTCGCGCGAGGGCGAGAGGAAGGTCCAGTCGAGATCCTCGACCTCGCGCAGCTGGCCGAGGAAGCGCGCACCCTTGCCGACCTCCTCCTTCGCCATTTCGGGGAAGTCGGGCCGCTCGCCTTCGCGCACGCCCGGTGCGAACCACAAAGTGCCCGCGCCGCCGACCACGACATAGCGGCTCACCCCCGAGGCACGGACCGCGTCGATCAGCAATTGCGTATCGAAGAACTTGAATTTGACCGAGCTGACCACCGCGTCGTGACCGCGCAGCGCTTCGGCAAGCGCGGCGGTATCGGTGGCGTCCACTGCCACCCCGTCGCCATCGTCGATTCCGCGGGCGATCCGCGTCACGTCATGACCGCGCGCGCGAAGCTCGGTCACGATACGCTGCCCCGCATTGCCGGTTGCCCCGATGACTGCGACCTTCATTCCGCTCTCCCGATCCGTTTCGGCGCGGTCCTAACGGCGCATCGGGCACGAGGCGCATGGATATTGCCGATAGCTTGCATCCACGCTCCGCGTTTGAGGCGCGGGGCGCGAATGGCTAGCGGGAATGCGAGCTGCGCCGAATGCGGCCGGGAGGGGTATGCGTATGACCAGCGAGACGAGAACGACCCGAGGGTTGGCCGCCTATGTCGTCTTCGTGCTGCTGCTGGCGTCGCTCTTTTCCTATCTCGACCGGCACATCCTTTCGCTGACCGTACCCGCGATCAAGGCGTATCTGCATATCACCGATACGCAGGTGAGCCTGTTGCAGGGCTTCGCCTTCGCGGCCTTCTACGGCACCGTCAGCATCCCGATGGGCTGGGCAGCGGACCGAATGAACCGGCGCAACCTGATCATCGGCGGGATCGTGGCGTGGAGCATGGCGACCATCGCCTGCGGCCTCGCCACCAGCTACGAACAGTTGCTGGTCGCGCGGATGGTGGTGGGCATCGGCGAAGCGGCGCTGATCCCGGCGGCCTTCTCGATCATCGCCGACCTGTACGAACCGAACCGTCGCGGCCGCGCACTGGGCGTCTTCTCGATCGGGCTGTTCGCAGGCGCGGGGCTGGCCTTCATCGTCGGCGGGGCGATCCTCAACCAGTTCCGCGACGTGCCCAGCATCACCCTGCCGATCTTCGGCGAGCTGCTGGTGTGGAAGGCCGCGTTCGTGATCGTCGGCGCGCCGGGTCTGCTCGTCGCGCTGCTGCTGCTCACCATTCCCGAGCCGGTGCGCGTCAACGCCGCCAAGGCGAAGGACGATCTGAACGATTCGATGATCGGCTATTTCCGCACGCATCTCGGCGCGCTGTTCTGCATCTGGGGGGCCTATACCCTGCTCTCGGTCGTCTCGTTCGGCATGGGCGCCTGGTCGGCGACGATGCTGGTGCGCAAGTTCGGACTGGCGATGGGCGATGCGGGTTTCGCGATCGGGCTTTCCAGCCTGATCGGCGGGATCGCAGGATGCCTGATCGGCGGATGGCTGGGCGATCGCTGGACGCGAACGCAAGCGTTCGGCGGCAAGTTCCGCCTGACGCTGGTCTGGTGGCTGGGTAGCCTGCCCGCGCTGATCGGTTTCGTGCTGATCGACAATGTCGCGATCGCGTCGGTCTTCTACGGCGCCTACTTCATGATGAACGCGATCGGCTATGTCAGCGCGTCCGCGGTGATCCAGGATATCGTGCCGTCGAGCATGCGCGGCCGCGCTTCGGCAGTGTGGCTGCTGCTGACCGGCGTGCTGGGTCAGGGCTTCGGCCCGATGGCGGTGGCGCTGACCACCGACAAGATCTTCGCCAACGAAGCCGCCTTGCCCTGGTCGCTGCTGACCGTCGGCGTGCCGCTGGCACTGGGCGGCATCCTGCTCTCGTCGCTGGGCCTGCGTCATTACGAACAGGCCCGCCGCGAAGTCGACATCATCGAAGGGCGCGCGGCGCCCGCTACGGCTTGAGGAGAACCCCATGTCCATTCGCCTGGCCCTGCTGCTCGCTGCAGCCGCACCGCTTGCCGCCGACACGCCGCCCGGCGCCGAAACGCCGACGCGCAAGGAAGCCGCAAACAAGGCGGTGGCGCTCGGCTATATCGACATGGTGTGGGTGCAGCATAGGCCCGTCGAAGGCTTTTCCCGCTATGTCGACGCCAAGTCGATCCACTATCCCGGCAAGCCCGGCGGATCGAACCCCGAGGGGCTGGCGCGCTTCCTGAAGGGCTTTCCCAACTTCCGCTACAATGTGAAGCGGGTGTTCACCGATGGCGATTATGTGATCGTCCATTCGCTGCTGACCGGCGTGCCGGGAACCGGCGAGCTGGTGAAAAGCCCGCAGCCCGGCGTCGAACCCAGGCCCAAGGTGGGCGACGAAGTGGTCGACATCTATCGCATCCGGAACGGCAAGATCGTCGAGCATTGGGATACGATCGAAGCGATCGGCGGCACTGCCGAGGGCGTGTTCTAGGATGCGGATCAAGGCGTTCCACCATGTCCGCTTCGGCGTGACCGATCTCGACCGCACCCAGTCGTTCGCAAGCGATTTCGGGCTGCACCTCGCCCGGCGCGACGGCGACCGGCTGTGGATGCGGAGCGGCGGCGGCGACGCGTTCTGCTACTATGCCGAAACCGGCGCGCGCGCGTTCACCGGGCTGGGCTTCCTCGTCGAGAGCATGGACGATCTCGACGAAGCCGTGCGCCTGCATGGTGCCGGCCCGATCCGTGCGCTCGAGGGTCCGGGAGGCGGCAGCGCCGTGACGCTGGAAGGGCCCGAAGGCATCCGCGTCGATCTGGTTCATGGCATTACCGAAGCGGCCGCTCAGCCCTCGCCGCCCGAGATGCGGCTGAACTTTCCCGGCAGCATCGTGCGGCTGAAGGACCCGCAGCATGGCCGCGAAATGGCGCCGCCCAAGCTGTTCCGGCTGGGGCATATCGGCATGTATGTGCAGAGCTTCGCCACCTGCGCCGAATGGTTCCAGCGCGTGCTGGGGCTGAAGATCAGCGACACGATCCATAATGGCGATCCCGAACAGCGCATCGTCGGCTTTCTCCGGCTGGATCGCGGCGACGATTATGTCGATCACCATACGCTGTTCCTCGCGCAGTTCGGCAAGACCGATTGCCATCATATCTCGTTCGAAGTCGCCGATTTCGAAGCGCAGTTCATGGCGCATCGCTGGCTGGAAAGCCGTGGCTGGACACCCAATTGGGGCGTGGGACGCCACCCGCTGGGCAGCCATGTGTTCGATGTGTGGTTCGATCCGGACGGCTATCGTTTCGAGACCTTTTCGGACACCGACATGGTCAATGCCGGGCACGCGGCAGGCAATCACGATGTGCACCATGCGCAGATGGACCTGTGGAGTTCCGAATCGCCGCAGCGCTATTTCGAATGAGCGAGGAAGCCGAACTTCCGGTCGAAGCACCGATAGAGTTTCCCGCGGAGGAACCGGACAGCTACTCGCGCGGCGCGATCATGCTGCACTGGATCACCGCAGCATTGGTGCTGTCGACGATCCCGCTCGGCTGGTTCGGCGCAAGCTTCGAAAGTGCCGCGGCGCAGACCGCGACCAATGCGCACAAGCTGATCGGCATGGCGATCCTGGCGCTGACGCTCGCGCGGATCGGCTGGCGGATCGCGCATCGTCCGCCGCCCTATCCCGACGCGATCGGTCCGCGCGTGCGCCTTGCCGCGAAGATCGTCCATAGCGCCATCTACGCCCTGCTCGTCATCCTGCCGCTGACCGGCTGGTGGATGAGTTCGGCGGTGCCCAAGCGCCATCCGATCGGGTTCGAGGGCGTGATCGAGTTGCCTTTCCTGCCGATCGCGCAGAGCTGGGCATCGGCGGGACCGGCGCATGCGCTGCACGTCAATCTCGGCTGGGTGATGGTGGCGCTCGCGCTGCTGCATATCGGCGCGGCGCTGAAGCACCATTTTGTCGACCGTGACACGGTGCTCCTGCGGATGACCCGCGTGCGGAAGCGATAGCTGGGTTCGATCAAAGCGGTTTGTCGCCGCATCGGCCGGTTCCTAAGGCGAGCCAGGATCCGGTGGGAGAGGTAATGTGGCTGAGTGGTTGAAGCGCGCGGTGACCGCGGAAGTTCGCGCGGACATGGACCGCAAGGTTCGCGATACGGTCGAGGCGATTCTCGCCGATATCGAGAAGCGCGGCGACGCTGCGGTGCGCGAGCTGAGCATCAAGTTCGACGGCTGGGACCGCGAGGATTACCGCCTGAGCCAGCGCGAGATCGACGACTGCCTCAATTCGCTGACGCGTCAGGACATCAAGGACATCGAGTTCGCGCAGGCACAGGTACGCAACTTCGCGCAGATCCAGCGTGATTCGATGAAGGACGTCGAGGTCGAGACGCTGCCCGGCGTGATCCTGGGCCACAAGAACATCCCGGTGAATGCTGCGGGCTGCTACGTCCCCGGCGGCAAATATCCGCTGCTGGCCAGCGCGCATATGAGCGTGATCACCGCCAAGGTGGCGGGCGTACCGCGCGTCATCACCTGCGCGCCGCCGTTCGACGGCAAGCCCGCGCGCGCGATCGTCGCGGCGCAGGCGATGGCCGGTGCCGATGCGATCTATGCGCTGGGCGGCATCCAGGCGATCGGCGCGATGGCGCTGGGGACGCAGAGCATCGATCCGGTCGACATGCTGGTCGGCCCCGGCAACGCCTTCGTCGCCGAAGCCAAACGCCAGCTGTTCGGCCGCGTCGGCATCGATCTGTTCGCCGGACCCACTGAGACGATGGTGATCGCCGACGAGACCGTCGATGGCGAACTGTGCGCCACCGACCTGCTGGGTCAGGCCGAGCATGGGCCGGAAAGCCCTGCGATCCTGATCACCAACAGCCGCAAGCTGGCCGAGGATACGATCCGCGAAGTCGAGCGGCTGCTGACCATCCTGCCAACCGCCAGCATCGCGGCAAAGGCATGGGAGAATTACGGCGAGGTGATCGTGTGCGACTCCTATGAGGAGATGCTGCAGGTCGCCGATTTCTATGCCAACGAGCATGTGCAGGTGATGACCCGCGACCCGGATTATTTCCTGAAGAACATGACCAATTACGGCGCGCTGTTCCTGGGGCCGCGCACCAACGTGTCGTACGGCGACAAGGTGATCGGCACCAACCACACGCTGCCGACGAAGAAGGCGGCGCGCTATACCGGCGGGCTGTGGGTCGGCAAGTTCCTCAAGACCTGCACCTATCAGCGCGTGACCACCGACGAGGCGACCACGCTGATCGGCGAATATTGCAGCCGGTTGTGCGCGCTCGAAGGGTTCGCCGGACATGGCGAGCAGGCCAATATCCGCGTGCGCCGCTATGGCGGGCGCAACGTGCCCTATGCCGGCGCGGTCGAGCCTTCGGATCTGACCCGCGTCGATGCCTGACGCCCTGCCCCGCACGCCCAGCTTCCGGCTCGATGGCCGCCGCGCACTGGTGACCGGCGCAGGTCGAGGGATTGGGCTGGCC
>NZ_JARNTV010000034.1 GCF_029433115.1 Sphingomonas sp. AOB5
CGGCCGCCGCCGTCCTGCTCGTGCTCGGCGGCCTGTGCCTGGGCGGCGCGGGCATGCTGATGTCGCGCGGCCAGCAGCGCGAGGCGATCTGGGTCGCGGTGGGCGGCGGCGTGCTGTTCGTCGCATCGGCCACCCTGTTCTTCACCCGGCCGCAGTTCGACGCATCGAAGGTGGTCGCCGTCCCGGCCAAGGCCGAGGGCAGCGGATCAACGCTGCCCGATCCGGCACTGAGCGGCAAGCTGGTCTGCACGCTCGATCCCAAGCGCAGCCGCGTGACCGTTTCGACCACGACCACGGTCAATCTCGATCTGGGCGAGGACGGCTGCATCAACGGCAAGACGCAGTATGCCGAGAACGGCACCCACTGGCAGCGCATCCTGGTGCCGAACGAGGAAGCGACCGTGTCGGTGCTGGACTTCGATCCGGCCAGCCGCACCTATACCAACACCCGCTATTTGCTCTCGTCCGACCAGATGACCCGCGCGCGCCAGCTTCGCTCCGGCGTCACGCTGAAGAACTGCTCGAACGATCAGGCCGCGCGCGGCACGCTGGTCACCCGCCAGCAGGAGATCAAGGCGGCGCTGCCCGCTGTCTATAACGAGAAACTCGTCTATAGTTGCACGTCCACGCAATAAACCATTTCGGCAGGTTGACCTGCGGAAACGTTGCAGACACACATTGGCCGCGCGCCGTGCGCCATGGGGGTATGCATGAACTCTGGCCGTTCACTCCGCATCCTGTCGACCGCCGCACTGGGAATGGCGATCTTCGCCGCCGCCCCGGCCTTCGCGCAGGACAGTTCCGAAGCTGAACTCGACGTGCTGATCGAACGCTCGCTCACGCCGGGCGACGCACTCGACCTTGCGCGCAAGCAGGAAGGCGAAGGCGATCTGCTCGGCGCCGCCGCGACGATCGAACGCGCGCTGCTGACCAATCCCGAGGGCACCACGTCGAAGGTGCGGCTCTATTACGTCGCCCTGCTCTGCCGTCTCGACGACAAGCAGACCGCGCGGAGCGAGCTGGGCAAGATCAACGGCCTGAGCATCGGTAACGGCGAATGGTCGGCGATCCAATCGGCCTGTGGCGACCTGCCCCGCCCGCCCGTCACCCCGCGCCGCGAGCGTCAGGGGCTGACCGGCGAAGTCGCGATCGGCCTCGCATATGACAGCGACCTTGCCAACGCGCTGCTCGTCAATTTCGACCTGCCCGGCGCGGTGGTGCGCGAGGATGGCGCGTCGGTCTATGGATCGGCCTATGTCCTGGGCCGCACGCTGATCGGACGGCGCGGCTTCGCCTATGCCGGCCTTGGCGGCGCGACCAAGAACAGCATCGCGGGGCCGGACCTGAGCTTCCAGACCTTCGACGGCCAGGTTGGCTTCGGCTTCGAAGGCGACGGGTTCGAACTTTCGGCAGGCTTCACCGGCGGCCATTCGCTGATCTCGTCCGATCCCTTCCTCACCGAATATGGCGGCGAGGCGGAGCTGGCGGTGGTACTGGCAGGCGACGCGCGCCTCTCGGTGCGCGGCGAGATCGTCCATCAGGACTATATGGGATCGACCGCGATCTTCTCGCGCGACGGCACGCGGATCGATGCGGGCCTCGACTATCAGCGCCGCGACGGGCTGACGAGCTACTGGTTCGGCGCTTCGTTCGAGAAGAAGACGTCGGAGACCGCGCGCACCGGCTATCGCGGCCTGCGCGGCTTCGGATCGTTGCGCAGCGTGATCGCCGAACCGGGCACCTATGTCTCGCTGTACGGCACGCTGCGCTATGTCGAATATGAGGACGAGGCCGGGTTCGTGCCGGTCAACGAAGTCCGCTGGTACAGCCGCGCCGCGATCGGCATTCCGGTGCTTACCAACGGCCTGAACCTCGAAGCCGGTGCCAGCTATAGCTGGCGCGTCTATAATCAGGCGAGTGGCTTCCAGAACTACAAGAGCGTCGGAGGCGAACTGCGCCTCGTGTGGAACTTCGGCAACTAAGGAACGGACCATGGCTCATCGCTCCCTCCTCACCCTGCTGCTCGCCGGAACCGCGGTGATCGCCACCCCGGCGGCCGCGCAGAATGTCGGCGTCACCTCCGCAGTGGTGAATGACGTCCGCATGACCACCGACGCGAACCGCGTGCCGCACAAGGCGGTGCTGCGCGAGCGCGTATCGCTGGGCAACGACATCATGACCGGCAAGGCCAGCCGCCTGCAGGTGCTGCTGCTCGATCGCACCACCTTCACGGTCGGATCGAACGCGCGGATCAAGGTCGATCGCTTCGTCTACGATCCCAATCGCAAGTCCAGCTCGGTCGGCGTCACCGTGACGCGCGGCGCGTTCCGCTTCATGTCCGGCCGCCCGACCCATAATGCGCCGGGCACGTCGAACATCCGCACCCCGACCGCATCGATCGGCATCCGCGGCACCATCGTCGAGGGCGTAGTGGGCGAGGACGCCATCGCCATCGCCGCGGCCCAGCCCGGCCTGCCGCCTTATACCGCCGATCCGGAGACGGCGACGCTGATCCTGCTGCGCGGCCCCGGCGCCGCGGCACAGGGCGGCGAGACCGCAGGCGCAATCGACGTCACCGCGGGCGGCGCAACCGTCCCGATCGAGTCCCCGGGCTATGCGGTGTTCATCCCCGCCGATGGCCAGCCGCCGATCGGACCGTTCCTGCTCTCGCCGGTTGGATCGACGATGCTGACCGACCTGCTGCGCAATCCCAATTACCCGCTGCAGCAGATGGCAAACCCGGCCCCGACCAATCCGGTGACCGGCCGTAACGGCGAGTTCGGAACCTCGGTGCGGCAGCTTCCCGGCGGTCAGAACGACACGATCCGCCCGCCGATCCAGACCACGCCGACACCCACCCCGGGTCAGGGCGGGCCGCAGCAGCCGGGCAGTCCGATCTTCGTGCCGCCGGCAGGTGGTACGCCCACGCCGCCGCGGATCTGATCGTCAGACCACCCCGAACGCCAGCATCGCATCGGCGACCTTCTTGAAGCCGGCGATGTTGGCGCCCTTGACGTAATCGACATGCCCGTCGGCCTGACGCCCATGCTCGAGGCAGCGGCTGTGGATCCCATCCATGATATCGACCAGCATCTGCTGAAGCTCGGCTTCCTTCCACGCGCGGCGTTCGCTGTTCTGGCTCATCTCGAGGCCTGACACCGCAACGCCACCGGCATTCGCTGCCTTGCCCGGCGCGAACAGGATCCTGGCTTCCTTGAAAACATGCACGCCCTCCAGGTTGGTCGGCATATTCGCACCCTCGGCCACTGCGATGCAGCCATTGCCGACCAGCGCGCGGGCATCCATGCCCAGCAGCTCGTTCTGAGTGGCGCAGGGCAAGGCAACGTCGCACGGCACGCCCCAGGGCGGCAAATTGGGGTGGAAGCTGGCCCCGGTGAACTCCTTCGCATATTCGGAGATCCGCCCGCGGCGCTTGGTCTTGTGCGCCTTCACCCAGTCGATCTTTTCCTGCGTGATGCCATCGGGATCGTGGATGAAGCCTTCGGAGTCCGACAGCGTCAGCACCTTGCCGCCCAGCTGCGCCACCTTTTCCGCGGCATGGGTCGCGACATTGCCCGATCCCGAGATCACCGCGCGCTTGCCCTCAAGGCTGTTGCCCTTCGCAGCCAGCATGTTGGCGAGGAAATAGACCGCGCCGTAGCCGGTCGCCTCGGTACGGATCAGCGAGCCGCCATATTCCAGCCCCTTGCCGGTCAGCACGCCGGTGAACTGGTTGGTGATCCGCTTGTACTGGCCGAACATGTACCCGATCTCGCGCCCGCCCACGCCGATATCGCCCGCGGGCACGTCCACATCGGCGCCGACATGACGGTACAGCTCGGTCATGAAACTCTGGCAGAAGCGCATCACCTCATGGTCGCTCTTACCCTTGGGATTGAAGTTCGATCCGCCCTTGCCGCCGCCCATCGGCAGCCCGGTCAGCGCATTCTTGAACGTCTGTTCGAAGGCGAGGAACTTCAGCACGCTCTCGGTCACGCTCGGGTGGAAACGGATGCCGCCCTTGTAGGGGCCGATCGCATTGTTGTTCTGCACCCGCCAGCCGCGCTGGACGCGGATATTGTGGTTGTCGTCCTCCCAGCACACGCGGAAGCTGACGATCCGGTCCGGCTCGGCGATGCGGCGCAGGATCTGATAGTGGTGATATTGTTCCTTGTCGGCGATGAAGCCAAAGATATCCTCCGCGACCTCCTGCACCGCCTGGATGAACTCGGTCTGGCCCGGATTGCGCTTCTTCACGCCCTCCATTAAAGTCGGCAGGTCGACATGATCTCCTAGCGCCATCGGCTCTCTCCCGGTTTTACCTGCATCGAGTCGCAATTTTCTTCGCGGGACTAAATTACGCCAATTGTTACGCCTCGGAAATTAACTATCGTCGAAGCCAAGGCGGCGCGGCCATTGGGGGACCAGCCGGATGGGAGGATGACCATGCCCGGTCCCGACGGCAACGGTAACGCTGAGCATATGGACAAGGCGCCGGTGGACCCGCCCAACCCCTCGATCAACGATACAACCGGGCCGAATGGTGCTCCCGTCAACCATGATGACGGTGATGACCGGCAGGATACCCCGCCATCGGGCAACGATCCGTCAGGGGTCAGCCCAAGCTCCGATTACGATACCATAACGAAGGAGGATGTTGCCGCATTTCGCGACGCGGCCCTCGCCGAGGCCAAGGCGGACTCGGTGGTCCTCAACAAGCTGACCGCCTTCGCCAAGGGCATCAAGACGATCGGCGATTGGACCTCGAGCTTCATCGCGCTCTACACGGCCGTCCAGATGTTCAACAGCTGGTTCCATTTCTGGAAGACCGACGACACCCAGACGCAGATCTTGCAGGAGTTGCAGAAGCTCGAGAAGAAGATCGACTGGCTCGCGGTCATTTCCGAACTGGGCGGCTATCAAAGCAATTTCGCGGAAATCGACGCGCTGTTCCAGGCGCTCAACGACAATCTCGATAATCTGCAGGCCAAGCTCCACGATTTCGACCGGGCACAATCGACCACATATCTGGAGTCCGAACCGATCTCCTATCTCTCCTGGATGACGGGCGTGGCGATCGCCGATCCGCCTGTCGATATCCATAAGCTGGTCGATCGGCTGGTGTTCGAAAGCGGCTCGGAGCAGGCGCTCGGAAAGGGGACGTCGCTGCACAACCTCCTCACCGATCAGTCGGGTGTGGGGGACAGCAAGACCAGCTATATCGCCATCATTGCCGACGCGTGGCGGGCGGCCGTCGGCAAGCCGACTGCAGTTGCGGACAAGGACAAGGCGCTCGTTCGCAGCTCGCTCTACGATCTGATGCAGTATCTCTATTTCGAGTGCCTGACGATCTATCGCCGCGCCAACTATCTGCACGACAGCGCGATCATGATCGGCGCGTCGCTGTTGTACGACGAAAAGGGGCCGAAAACGCAGGATCAGATCGAAGCGGACCTCTACACGGTCAAGGCCGCGATACGCAGCAGGAACGCCGATAAATCGCTGAAGGCAGCTGCGGAGAAGGACGACGACGATCGGACGATCAAGGCAACCGCGGATGCAGCGGTGACGATGATGGGCGGCGCGCCGTCGCTTGCCGAGTTCGTCAGGCTGCACAAGTTCGAGAATAATTTCGCCGACAAGATCAGCGCCATCGATTGGGAGAAACTGTTCTTTGGCGGCCAGTTCGCCGATCTCCAGAGCGCGATGGATTCACAAACCAGCTACGCGCCGGCCTGGAACCTGCTGAACACGGGCACGCAAGCCGGCGTCGATGGCTCCCAGGCCTATTATTACGGCGACATATCGTGTCCGGACGCGACGGCGTTCGTCACCGGCCTGGCGCTCGCGGCCTATGGCGACACGACCTCCGGCTACGCCATCTATCTGAAAGCCCATTTCTCGAAAATGACGCCGGGCGGCATCTGCACGGCGGTAGGCTGGTATCCGCAACAGCCGCCGACATGTTTGAACCAACCGGGCTATGTCCGCGTCGGCGCGTTCGAGATCAGCAAGCTTCAGGAGGCGATCGACAACGCCAAAGGCAACGAGATGCTGGTCATCCAGTCGATCGGGCTCGTCAGCACCGGCAGACTGCACGGGTGGGACAGTGTCGGCCTCGAGGCTCAATATGGACGCCTGATCGTCGCGCGGGACGGCCGGGGCGCAAGGATCGATCCATTCGGCCCGGGTCTCACCAGCAAACTGCAATCGGAACTGCTCGCAAGCAACGTATTGAAGATCAGCAACGGCGGAGATTCGAACGAGCAGACGTCCGACCCCGAGGTCAAGTTGATCGATGAGACCGTCATCACGCGGCAGATGAGCGATGGCAGCCCTGATCCGGCCGCGATCGTCACCAACGCGATGATCCGGCGCGACGAGGGCGCATCGACGCTATACCTGCAAGCGCAGGTGGACGCGCCGCTTCACCGCCTTCCCGCGTTCAAGGCGGTCGGCGCCATCCCGTTCACAAACGATCCGGCGGCGATGTTCCCGGGCAGCAAAACGCCTCAAACACTGGAAGCAGGCGACCTGATCGATAGCGGCCAGCAGGGACCGGCGCTCGATGCGAATGGCGCTCCTCGCACCGATGGCGCCAACGAACTCTATTTCCAGATGGGCGATTTTGGCTGCGCGCTGGTCTTGGGCGATCCAGGCACCGGACTGGATGGCAAGCCTTTGCCTTGGGACAAGGTGCGAACCGGATCGCTCGCCTATCTGCAGCAGCTCCCGATCACTGCGCCGGTGACGCAGGAGGCCGTGGTGTTCAAGGTCCAGTCGATCGACAATGTCTACATCATCCAGGGCGGCGCTCGTTGCCTGATCAAATCGCATGCGGATATTCCCGGCGGCTGGCCGGCGGTGCGCGTGATCCCTGACCTGTTTATCGCCCATATCGCCGCGATCCCGCTGGGCCCGGACTATGTCCGTCCCGGCTAGGGGCGCGGCAGGCGCTTTCCCGCCAGCGCGCTTTCCCCTATCATTCCGCAGCCGAAACCGGCTGATGGGGAAGCGCGATGAAAGCATCCGACCTGTTCATCCAGTGCCTCGAGGAAGAGGGTGTCGAATATATCTTCGGCGTTCCCGGCGAGGAAAATCTCGACATGCTCGACAGTCTCAGCCGGTCGGAGAAGATTCAGTTGATCCTCACCCGGCACGAACAGGGCGCGGGGTTCATGGCCGCCACCTATGGCCGTCACACCGGCAAGACCGGGGTTTGCATGGCGACGCTGGGGCCGGGCGCGACCAATCTGGTGACCGCCGCAGCCTATGCACAGCTGGGCGGCATGCCGATCCTGATGGTGACGGGACAGAAGCCCATCAAGAAATCGAAGCAGGGTCGCTTCCAGATCCTCGACGTGGTGGCGATGATGGGGCCGATCACGAAATACACCCACCAACTGGCCAGCGCCGACAATATCCCGAGCCGGATTCGTGAAGCGATCCGGCTGGCCGAGGAGGAAAAGCCCGGCGCGACGCATCTGGAATTCCCCGAGGACGTTGCCGAGGAGCAGACCGACAGCCGCCCGATCAAGCCCAGCCTGGCGCGCCGCCCCTCGGCCGAGCCCAAGGCGGTGCGTGCGGCGGTGAAGCGAATCGAGGCGGCGAAGAACCCGATCCTCGTCATCGGCGCAGGCGCCAACCGCAAGATGACCGGGCGGATGCTGCTCCAGTTCGTCGAGAAGACCGGCATCCCCTTTCTCACCACCCAGCTCGGCAAGGGCGTGATCGACGAACTGCACCCCAAATTCCTCGGCTGCGCGGCGCTATCGGCGGGGGATTTCGTCCATCGCGCGGTCGGCGACGCGGACCTGATCGTCAATGTCGGCCATGACGTGATCGAGAAGCCGCCCTTCTTCATGAAGCATGGCGGGGCGGAGGTGATCCACATCTCGACCCGCACCGCCGAGGTGGATCCGGTCTATTTCCCGCAGATCGAGGTCATCGGCGATATCGCCAACGCGATCTGGCAGATGAAGGAAGAGATCATGCCCGCGCCGGGCTGGAATTTCGACCGTGCCCTCTCCTATCGCGCCGCGGAAGTGGCGCACACCGCGTCGATCGAGTGCGACGAGCGCTTCCCGATCTATCCGCCCTGCCTGGTCCGCGAAGTGCGCAAGGCGATGCCCGCGGACGGGATCATCTGCCTCGACAATGGCGTCTACAAGATCTGGTTCGCGCGCAACTATCCCGCGCGGCAGCAGAACACCGTGCTGCTCGACAATGCGCTGGCGACGATGGGCGCGGGGCTGCCCAGCGCGATGGCGTCGGCGATGGTCTATCCCGACCGCAAGGTGATGGCGATCTGCGGCGATGGCGGGTTCATGATGAACAGCCAGGAGATGGAGACCGCGGTCCGGCTGAAACTCAACATCACCGTGCTGATCCTCAACGACAACAGTTACGGCATGATCCGCTGGAAGCAGGCGAACATGGGCTTCAAGGACTGGGGCCTGACCTACGACAATCCCGATTTCGTGAAATATGCCGAGGCCTATGGCGCCAAGGGCCACCGCGTGGAAAGTGCCGCGCACCTGCCGTTACTGCTCCGGCGGACGCTTTCGGAACCCGGCGTGCACCTCATCGATTGCCCGGTCGACTATTCGGACAATGACCGGATATTGAACCGCGAGATCAAGGAGCTGAGCGCGGCGCTGTGACCCAACTCAAGGACATCTACCCCCTCTACCTCAACAACGAGGCGGCGCAGCCCAACACCGATCTCGAGGTGACCGACAAGTTCACCGGCGAGGTCGCGTTCCGCGTCGCGCAGGCCACGCCGGCGATCATCGAGGAGGGGATTGCGGGCGCGGTTGCCGCGGCCGAACCGATGGCGCGCATGCCCAGCTATGCGCGTCAGGCGGTGCTCCAGCATTGCGTCGACCGCTTCAAAGAGCGGCAGGAAGAACTCGCCTATGCGCTGTGTGTCGAGGCGGGGAAGCCGATCAAGGACAGCGAGGGCGAAGTCACCCGTCTGATCGACACGTTCCGCATCGCCGCGGAGGAAAGCGTGCGGATGACCGGCGAGGTTCAGCCGCTCGACATTTCGCCGCGCGCCAAGGGCTATCAGGGCATGTGGAAGCGCGTGCCGATCGGGCCGTGCAGCTTCATCTCGCCGTTCAACTTCCCGCTGAACCTCGCCGCGCACAAGATCGCCCCGGCCATCGCGGTCGGCTGCCCCTTCGTGATGAAGCCCGCCAGCCGCACGCCGCTGGGCGCGATCATCATGGGCGAAGTGCTGGCCGAGACCGACCTGCCCAAGGGCGCCTTTTCGATCCTGCCCGCGCATCGCGAAGGCGCCGACATGTTCACGCAGGATGAGCGGCTGAAGCTGCTCAGCTTCACCGGATCGCCCGGCGTCGGCTGGGACCTGAAGGCCAAGGCGGGCAAGAAGAAGGTCGTGCTGGAACTGGGCGGCAATGCCGCGGTGGTGATCAATCACGACGCCGATCTGCGCGATGCACTGGAGCGGGTGATCTTCGGCGCCTTCTACCAGTCGGGCCAGTCGTGCATCGGGGTCCAGCGTATCCTGATCCACCGTGCGGTCTATGTGCAGTTCCGCGACATGCTGGTGACGAAGACGAAGTCGCTGGTCGCAGGCGATCCCAAGGACCGCGAGACGTTCATCGGCCCGATGATCTCCGAAGGCGAAGCCAAGCGGCTCGATGGCTGGATCCAGGAAGCCGTAGCGGGCGGCGCGACCCTGCTCTGCGGGGGCAAACGCGACGGCGCGATGCTCGAGGCGACGTTGCTGGAGGGCGTAGGTCGCAACACCAAGCTGAATGTCGAGGAAGCGTTCGGACCCGTCGCCTTCCTGATCCCGTTCGGTACGTTCGAGGAAGCACTCGACATCGTCAACGACAGCAAGTTCGGGCTGCAGGCGGGGATCTTCACCCGCGATCTGTTCGAGATGCTCGACGCGTGGGACCGGCTCGATGTGGGCGGCGTGGTGATCAACGACGTGCCCAGCTACCGCGTCGACAACATGCCCTATGGCGGCGTGAAGGACTCCGGCCTCGGCCGCGAAGGCGTGAAATTCGCGATGGAGGACATGACCGAGATCCGCAATCTGGTGATCCGGCGGAGATAATCCTCCCCCGCAAGGGGGAGGTGGCGCCGAAGGCGACGGAGGGGGAGGACTCTTCAACGCTCGTTCTGGAATCCTCCCCCTCCGTCAGCTGCGCTGACACCTCCCCCTGGCGGGGGAGGATTGCTTCCTGCGCCGAATTCCCCCGCTGGCACGGCGATTAACCGAACTTTCTCCTGTCCCCTACCTGCCATTTCAGGCAGATTGTTTCCGCAACGCGGCGTGGGGAAACGCTGAATGGGCTTTGGGGGCCAGTTGACCGGTTCGAGGAAAGGCGCAGCGATGCTGTGCGTCGCGCTCCTGCTTGCCTTTGCCAGCGCGCTGATCGTGGCTTCGGCCACTGCCGCGCCGCCTGAGCCTCCGGGCTATGAAGGCGTTGCCAGCTGCGCCGGATCGACCTGTCACGGCCGGATGGAGGCCGATGGCGCGGTGGTCCGTCAGGACGAGCTTCAGCTCTGGCAGGAAAGCTCTACGCCCGCAGGCGCGCACAGCCGCGCCTTCGCGGTCCTCTCCAGCCGCCGCTCGCGCGCCATCGCCGCGACGCTGAAACTGGGCGATCCGACCAGCGAACCGACCTGCCTCGGCTGCCACTCGACCCCCACCGATGGCGCGCGTGGCCCGAAATTCCTGACCAGCGACGGGGTGAGCTGCGAGGGCTGCCATGGCCCCGCGGGCGGCTGGATCGCGTCGCATTACGCCGTCGGTGCCAGCCATGCCGATAACGTCTCGCGCGGCATGACCCCGCTCGACCGCCCCGCCACCCGCGCAGGCGTCTGCCTCGATTGCCACCTCGGCAGTTCGAACCCCGGCCAGTTCGTCTCGCACCGGATGATGGCCGCCGGTCACCCGCGCATCTCGTTCGAACTCGACCTGTTCTCGACCCTGCAACAGCATCATGACGAGGACGCCGATTACGCCGCGCGCAAGGGCCGCAGCGACAGCGTGCGCATGTGGGCGGTGGGCCAGGCGATGGCGGTCAATCGCCAGATGACCCTCTTCGCCAGCGGGCGCGGCACCGAAGGCGCCTTCCCCGAATTCACCTTCTTCGATTGCCACAGTTGCCATCGCCGCATCTTCGACCAGGAGGACCGCAACCTGACCTTCGAGGTCAATCCGGGCCGCCCGATCCCCTTCGCCCAGCCGCCGTTCAACGACGAGAACATGATCCTGCTCTCGGCCGCGGCAAAGGTCGCCGCACCCGGCCTCGCCACGCGCTTCGACGCGGACGTCCGCGCCTTCCATCAGGCGATGGGCACCGACCGCGCGACCGCGATCGCCGCCGCGCGCAAGCTCGCCGCGACCTCGCTCACCCTCGCCAACACGCTGGGTGGCGCCAGCGGCAGCGGCGACATGGCTTTCGCCATCGTCGACGCCATTGCCGGCCCGGCCAGCGCGCCGCGCTTCACCGACTATCAGGGATCGGTCCAGTCGGTGATGGCGATCGACACGCTGCTGAACGCGCTGGTCAAGCATGGCCGCATCACCCGCGGCGCGGCGGCGGGCATCCGCGCCGACATCAACCGCGCCTATGCCGCGGTGAAGGAACCGAACGGCTATCGCCCGGCCGAATTCCGCGCCGCTTTGGGCAGCGCCGTGCGCAGCATCCGGGCGCTGCAATGAAGCGCAGTATCGGGTTCCTGGCCAGTACCGCGCTCCTCCTGCAAGCCTGTGGCGGCGGGCCAAGCACGCCCACGCCCACCCCGGCCCCCGCGCCTGCCCCCGCCAGCACCGTCTATACCGTGCCCGGTGCTGAAGCGCTGACCATCACCGACGTCCAGAATATCCTCGCCCGCGCCGCCGCCGAAGCCAACCAGCGCGGCCGTCCCGCGGTGATCGCCGTGTCGGACCGGGTGGGCAACATCCTCGCCATCTTCCGCATGACCGGCGCCCCCGCCAACATGGTCACCAGCGCCGCCCCCAACGGCGCCAATATGGACGCGCAGAATCTGAGCGTCCCCGCCGAGGCCGGGGCGATCGCCAAGGCGCTGACCGGGGCGTATTTGTCGTCGGGCGGCAACGCCTTCTCGTCGCGCACCGCGTCGATGATCGTCCAGCAGCATTTCCCGCCGGCACCGACCACCACGGGCCTCGAAAGCGGCCCGCTGTTCGGCGTGCAGTTCAGCCAGCTTCCCTGTTCGGACCTGTCGGCACGCTACGGCTCGCTCGGCGCCGACATGCAGATCGGGCCGAAGCGTTCGCCGCTCGGCCTTGCCGCCGATCCGGGCGGCTTCCCGCTCTACAAGAATGGCGTGGTCGTCGGCGGCATCGGGGTGATGGCCGATGGCGTGTACGGCTTCGACACCAACGTCCTCGATATCGACAGCGACGTCGAGGAAGCCATTGCGCTGGCCGGAACGCGCGGCTTCGAAGCGCCGGAGAATATCCGCGCCAACCGCATCTCGGTCGATGGCACCACGCTGCGCTACAGCGATATCGACTATACCGGCCTCGTCACCGCGGGCACCGCCACCTATGCCGCGACGTCGCCTGCACTGGGTGGGCTGGTCGCGGTGCGCGGCTATACCGCGGCGGTCCCGGCGATTCTGCCCGGCGCGGTCTATGGCACCGAAGCATCGGGCGTGCGCGCCTCGACCCCGGCCGAATTCGCCAATCGCGACGCATTCGTTCTCAGCAACGGATCGGGCACGAACCGCTATCCGATCGGCGCCGGGACCGACGGGCTGCTGACTGCGACCGAAGCACGCGCGATCCTCGAGGAATCCTTCGCGGTGATGAGCCGCGCCCGCGCGCAGATCCGCCAGCCGCTCGACAGCCGCGCACAGGTGAGCATCAGCCTGGTCGACACGACCGGCGCGGTGCTGGGCATCGTCCGCTCGCCCGATGCGCCGATGTTCGGGATCGACGTGTCGCTGCAAAAGGCGCGCACCGCGGCATTCCTCTCGCATCCGCAGGCCGGCGCGCAATTGCTCGGCGATCCGAGCGCGGACGTGCGCGCCTTCGTCCCGGCCGCGCGGACCTTTTTCGGCAATCCGGGCCTGCTCACCGGCGCGCATGCATTCGCCGATCGTTCGGTCGGCAATATCTCGCGCCCCTATGCGCCGGACGGCGAAGTCGGCCGTCCCAATGGGCCGTTCTCGCGCCCCATCGCCCAGTTCAATCCCTTCTCCACCGGGCTGCAATCGGCGCTGGTCCTTACCAATCTCGGCCAGCATCTCGCCTTCGTCACCGGCGCCAGCATCACCGATACGCCACAGCGCTGCACCTTCGTCCCCGACGCCGTGCCGGGCCGCAACCGCATCCAGAACGGCATCCAGATCTTCCCCGGATCGGTGCCCATCTATCGCGGCAACACATTGGTCGGCGCGATCGGCGTGTCGGGCGACGGCATCGATCAGGACGACATGATCTCGTTCCTGGGCACCCATCAGGCAGGGCTGCGCGTCGGCGGCATCGGCAATGCGCCCGCGGCGATCCGCGCCGACAATCTGATGATGAACGGCGGCACCCGGCTGCGCTACGTCAGCTGCCCGTTCGCGCCGTTCCTCGATACCAACGCCCAGAATGTCTGTGCGGGGCTATAGGCGATGGGCGCGATCCTGACCCTGCTGGCGATGGCCGCATTCCAGGACGCGCCGCCGCCCGCACAGGATGCGCCGCCTCCGCCGCAGGACGCGCCCAAGACCGATAAGCGCGACACGCCGACCGATCCGGCCGAGACCATCGACGGCCGCCGCCGCCCGGATTACCGCAACCAGCTTCCCGAAGCGGTGATCCAGAACAATCCCGGCGCGGTCCGCGCGCCGCCACCCGAGGCCTTCCCCACCGATCAGGTCCCGATCCCCGATCGCTGGCGGCTGGTCCAGTCGCTCGGCATCGTTTCCGAGAACTGGCGCGATCCGTACAACCAGAACACGCTGAAGGGTGACCGCCCGGTCAACCGCGCCAAGGTGCCGTGGCTGCCGATCCATCACGACGACTGGTTCTTCTCATTGAACCTGGTCAGCGACACGGTGCTGGAACCGCGCACCTTCCCCATCCCCGTCGGCGTGCAGACGACCGAGCGGCCGCAGAGCCTCGACGTCTTCGGATCGCAGGGCAGCTTCGTCTTCTCGCAGACCTTCATCGCGGGCGCATCGCTCACCAAGGGATCGGGCGCGTTCAAGCCGCCCGAGATCGAGTATCGCGTCGCCTTCGCCTATAATATCAGCCATGTGAACGTGCCCGAGCGGCGCGTGCTCGACGTCCGCCCCAGCCGTCCCAGCCGCCGCACCGATAGCTTCTTCGGCGTGCAGGAGTTCTTCGTCGACTATCACATCCGCAACGTCTCCGACCGCTACGACTTCGACTCGATCCGCGTCGGCATCCAGCCGTTTCAGAATGATTTCCGCGGTTTCCTGTTCAACGATCAGCAGTTGGGCATCCGCCTGTTCGGCAATCGCGACGGCAATCGCTTCCAGTATAATCTCGCGGCCTTCTGGCGGCTGGAGAAGGACACCAATTCGGGGCTGAACTCGGTCATCCGCAGTCCGCGCGACGACTTCGTGTTCATCGCCAATGCCTATCGCCAGGACTTCCTGATCCCCGGCCTCACCAGCCAGCTCACCGCGGTCTATAACCGCAACCGCGAGGGCAATGACGTCGAGATCGACGATAACGGCTTCCCGGTCCGCCCGGCGCTGATCGGCGACCTGCGCGGGCGCGATTACGACATCGTCTATCTCGGCTACAATGCGGACGGCCGGATCGGCCGGATCAACGTCACCGCATCGGCCTATGCCGCGCTGGGCGAGGACCGCAATTCGATCTTCACCAGCCGCCCGGCGCAGGTTCGGGCATATTTCGGCGCGACCGAGCTAAGCTACGACCGCGACTGGATGCGCTTCCGCGTCTCGGCGCTCTATGCCAGCGGGGATCGCGATCCCTATGACAATACCGAAACCGGGTTCGACGCGATCTTCGAGAATCCGGTCTTTGCCGGTGCCGACACCAGCTACTGGATCCGCCAGTCGATCCCGTTCGCGGGCGGCGGGCGGGTGATCTCGCTCAGCGGGCGCAACGGCGTGCTCAACTCGGTCCGCTCGTCCAAGGAGCAGGGCCAGTCCAATTTCAACAATCCGGGCACCTTCCTGATCGGCGCGGGTGCGGATTTCGATCTGACGCCGGGTCTGCGCCTGTCCGCCAATGCCAACCGGCTGGCGTTCGACGACACGATCACGCTGCAGGTGCTGCGCAACGAAGGCAGCATCCCCAGCGAGATCGGCTGGGACCTGTCGGCCGCCGCGATCTATCGCCCCTTCGCGACGCAGAATGTCGTGTTCCGCGTCTCCGGCGCGGTGCTGATGCCCAGTGACGGCTTCCGCGACCTGTTCACCAACCGCAGCCAGGACCGGCAATATTACTCGGTCCTCGGCAACATCATCCTGAGCTATTGATGGGCCGTCTGCTCCAGCGCGCGGCCTTCTTCGTCAGCCTGGCGCTGGCGGCGCTGGTCGTGCCCGTCGCGATCCTGCAGGCGAGCGACGAGGAGAAGCCGGTCGAGCGGACCTATGTCACCGCCCCGCCCGCCCCGGCCAGCCAGACGCCGGCGATGGTCGCGGCCAAGTCGGACGGCTGCATGAGCTGCCATACCAAGACCGACGAACCCTCGATGCATGCCAGCAAGGCGGTCCAGCTCGGCTGCGTCGATTGCCATGGCGGCGATGCGGCGGTGCGCGGCGATCCCGATCTGGGCTTCGAGCATGCGCAATATGTCGCGATGCGCGAAAAGGCACATGTGCTGCCGCGCTATCCCAAGACGTGGCACTATCCCAGCTCGGCCAATCCCTCGCGCGGCTACACCTTGCTCAACAAGGAAGCGCCCGAGTTCATCCGCTTCATCAACCCCGGCGACTATCGCATCGTCCGCGAAAGCTGCGGCGCGTGCCATATGGAAGTGATCGAGGCGGCCGAGCGATCGATGATGGCGTCGGGATCGATGCTGTGGGGCGGAGCGGCCTATAATAACGGCATCGCGCCCTACAAGAACTACATCTTCGGCGAGGCCTATACCCGCACCGGCGAACCCGCGAAGATCGTCTCGGCGGGCGATCCGCCGGGCAATCCCACTGCGAAGGAGCGGGCGCGCGGCGCGCTGGCGGAACTCTATCCGTTGCCGACCTGGCATGTCGTGCCGCCTTCGGACGTATTCCGCGTGTTCGAGCGTGGCGGGCGCAACGGCTCCAGCCAGTTCGCCGAAGTCGGCCTGCCCAATCCGACCGGATCGATCCAGCGGCTGGAGGAGCCGGGCCGCCCCGACCTGAAGCAGTCGAACCGCGGCCCCGCCACCGGCCTGCGCGTCGCGATCCCGATCCTCAACATCCACAAGACCCGGCTCAACGATCCGCTGATGTGGTTCATGGGCACCAACGACCAGCCGGGCGACTATCGCGGATCGGGCTGCACCGGCTGCCATGTGATCTACGCCAATGACCGCGAGCCGCGGCACAGCCTGGGCTATGCCAAGTTCGGCCGCGACGGGCAGAGTGCGACGATCGATCCGACCATCGCCGCCAAGCGCCAGGGCAAGGGCGGCGAGCATGACGATCATGCGAAGAAGGGGGATAAGGGCGACGCCGACCATGGTTCGCTGATCCAGCCCGGCGAGACGTCGGGCGGCGAGAAGGAACGCGGCCACCCGATCCGCCACGCCTTCACCCGCGCGATCCCGACCAGCCAGTGCATGTCCTGCCACCTGCACCAGCCCAACATCTTCCTGAACTCGTACCTCGGCTACACGATGTGGGACTATGAGTCCGACGCGCCGTCGATGTGGCCGAAGAAGCAGAAATATCCGTCGATCGAGGAGCAGCACGCCGTGCTGGACCGCAATCCCGAGGGCGCGGCGGTGCGCGGCCTGTGGGGCGATCTCGATTTCCTGCGCAACGTCTACGATCTCAATCCGTCGCTGAAGGATACCCAGTTCGCGGACTATCACTCGCACGGCTGGAACTTCCGCGGCATCTTCAAGCGCGACCGCGAAGGCAATCTGCTCGACAAGGACGGCAATATCGTCCGACCCGACGATCCCGAGAAGTGGCGCAAGAAGGGCGAAGGTAAGTTCGTGCCCCCCGGCGTGAATCCGGGCAAGGCGGTGCATTTGATGGACATCCATGCCGAGAAGGGCATGCAATGCGTCGATTGCCACTTCGCGCAGGACAGCCATGGCAACGGCCTGATCTATGGCGAAGTCGCCAACGCGGTCGAGATCGGATGCAAGGATTGCCACGGCACTGCGGATGCCTATCCGACCCTGCGCACCTCCGGCCCCGCCGCTCGGCCACAGGGATCGAACCTGGAACTGCTGCGCAATCCCGACGGCAAGCGCCGCTTCGAATGGGTTCCCGACGGCGGCGGACGGCGCAAGCTGATCCAGCGATCGCTGGTCGATCCCAGCCTCGAATGGGACGTGCATCTGGTCAAGAACAGCGTCGATCCCTCCTCGCCCTATTTCAACGAGAAGGCGGCGCGGTCGAAGCTGATGAGCCGTTCGGGCGGCACCGACGGCAGCTTCGCCTTCGGCCCCGGCGTGGACCTGAGCGACCGCGCGCACGATCCGGACAAGATGGCCTGTTTCACCTGTCACCTGAGCTGGACCACCAGCTGCGGCGGCTGCCACTTGCCGATCGAAGCCAACTGGAAGACCTCGACCCATCACTTCAAGGGCGAGGAAACCCGCAACTTCGCGACCTACAACCCGCAGGTCGCGCGCGACGACATGTTCCAGCTCGGCCGGCACCAAGGGACCAAGGGCAACCAGATCGCGCCGGTCCGCTCCTCCTCCGCGCTGATCCTGTCGTCGACCAACGCCAATCGCGAACGCATCTATGTGCAACAGCCGCCGATCAGCTCGATCGGCTTCTCCAGCCAGGCCTTCGCCCCGCATTTCCCGCACACGGTCCGCACCACCGAAACCAAGCGCTGCACCGATTGCCACCTGTCCAGCAAGGACGACAACAATGCGATCATGGCCCAGCTGCTGCTGCTCGGCACCGGCCAGATCAACTTTGTCGGGATGAATGCCTGGACCGGTCTCGAGGGCGGGTTCGAAGCCGTGCGCGTCACCGAATGGGACGAGCCGCAGGCGGTTATCGGCTCATACCTCCAGCGCTATGCATATCCCGATTATTACAAGCTGCATGTCGAGCGGAACAAGCGCGAGCTGAAGAACTGGACCCGCGGCAGCACCTTCGGCCGCGGCGGATCGGGCGAGACCGGCGCGCAGGAAATGTTCCGCAACGTCGTGCAGACCACATCGGGCAAGGTCGGCTGCCTTCAGATGCGCGGCGAGTACATGTACGTCGCGGAAGGCAAGGGTGGCTTCCGCGTCTATGACGTCGCGTCGGTCGCCAACAAGGGCTTCTCCGACGCGATCATCACCGCGCCCTATTCCTCGCTCGGCCATGACACGCGGGTGGAATCGAAGAACGCCACCTGCATGGCGCTGCCCACCAACCAGCCCATCGCGCCGTTGCGCAACACCCAGGCGATGCGCGAGGCAAACCTCGAGCAGCCCTTCCTGCCGATCTACAATTACGCCGCGGTCACCGATGCCGAGGAGGGCCTGTTCCTCGTCGATATCAACACCATGGCGGACGGCGAACTGCGCAACAATTTCCTGAAGCGCGCGGGTCCGGCCTGGAACCCGAACGGCGTGCTGAACGGCGCGCGGCACATCGTGCTGGCGGGCGAGATCGCGTACATCACCGCCAGTGCCGGCCTCGTCGTGGTCGACCTGCACGACCCGCTGAACCCGAAGCTCGCCGCGGTCCGCCCGCTGCAGGACGCGCGGGCCAGCGCGATCCAGTTCCGCTATCTGTGGGTCACCACCGCGAAGGGTGTCGAGCTGTTCGACGTGACCAATCTGCGGAACCCGGTCGCGATCCCATCCGGCCTGATCGCCATGCCCGACGCCCGCCGCCTCTATATCGCCCGCACCTATGCCTATGTCGCGGGCGGTGCGCAGGGGCTGGCGATCGTCAACGTCACCAATCCGACCCGGCCGGCATGGGTGAAGGCCGAGACGTTCGGCGGCCAGCTGAACGACGCATCGGACGTGATCGTCGGCGCGACCAATGCCAGCTTCTTCGCCTATGTCGCCGACGGGCGGAACGGGCTGAAGGTGATCCAGCTCACCTCGCCCGCGACCCAGCCCAATTTCTATGGCTTCAGCCCCGCCCCGGTTCCCGAACTGATCGCCTGGGCGCGCACGCCCACACCGGCACGCGCGCTTTCCCGCGGCCTCGACCGCGATCGCGCTGTGGACGAAACCGGCGGCCAGATCGCGGTGTTCGGGCGGCTGGGATCGCGACCGTTCACCCGGCCGGAAATGGAGCGGCTGTTCATCAATCGCCGCGGCGTGCCATACAAGGTCAGCGACGAACCGGACATGCGGTCGTGGAGACCCAAAAGATAGCCAGCACGAATATGGGTCATCGTCAGCGGGGCACCCTCCGCCTTGCCATCGTCCTCTTCTCCCTCCTGATCCTGGCCTACGCGATCGCCCTCATCGGGTGGCGCGGCGGATATGGCCTGGTCGTGGCCGTATGCCTGATCGCGGCGGTGTCGTGGGTCGCGGACGGATATAAGCAACCCGGCCCGATCGGCCGCGCCCGGCAAATCAGGACCAAGCGCCTGACCCTGCGCCGCGCCGTGCTCGGCGATGTGCCGGCAATGCATGCGATCCTCTCGGACGCGGAAACGCTGCGCTATTGGGACAGCCCGCCGCATCAAAGCATCGAGCAGACCGAGACATGGATCGCGCATCTGCTCGATGCCGATGACGACAATAGCGACGAGTTCATCGTCCTGCGGGACGGCGAAGTGATCGGCTGGCTCGGCGCGAAACACTATCCGTGGATCACCTATATGTTCGCCCGCCACGTATGGGATCAGGGCTATGCGACCGAGGCCCTGTCGGCCTTTACCGGCTATATGTTCGAGCGCGGCCTGAACCTGCAATGCGCGGTCACCGATGCCGCGAATGCGCGCTCGCTGGCGCTGCTCCACCGCCTCGGATTCGAGGAATATCAGCGCGGCCCGCTGACCCATGAGGCGCTCGGTGTCGAGATCGAGTCCGTTTCGCTCGTGCTCTATCCGCCCGGCGGGGGACCGGTTGCCAATCAACCCGCCCTGTAGGATCGATAGCGAATGACCATGCGCTTCATCGCCGCCGCGCTCGCCGCCCTGCTCCTCGCCTTGCCCGCGGCTGCCCAGCGGACCGGTGATGCCTTCGAACAGGACATGCTCCAGCGCTTTCGCAAGGCGGTGCCCGACAGCCAGTTCACGCTGAAAGCCGACGAGCCTCTCGTCCTTCTGGTGAAGGGCGGTGAATGGAACGAGGCGCAGATCAACCTTCATCGGATCGACAATTATTGCCGCCAGTCGACCGCGGACGAGTGCGATACGGCCAAGAGCGAGTTCGTCCGCAAGCTGACCGCCAAGCGCGAGGAACCGACGCGCGAGAATCTGCGTCTGATCGTTCGGGATCAGGAGTATCTCGACTATATCGGCCGCGTCATGCCCGGAAAGGCGGGCGAGGATCCCGCGATCCATCAGCCGATCGGCGAGGGTCTCTACGCCTTCCTCGCCTTCGATACACCCGAGGCCATCGGCGTGATCGGCGACAAGACGCTCAAGGATCTGAACCTGGCTCCGGACGCCGCTTGGTCGCTCGCGCATGCCCAGACCCGGCCCGATCTGCCCGCCATGCCCAGCGTCGATGCCATGAAGCAAGGCCTCGTGTTCCTGGAAGGCGAAGGCTATGTCCCAGGCCTGCTGATCGACCTGCCGGCCTGGGAACGGCTGGCCATCCAGACCGGCCCCGACCTGTTCATGGCGGTGCTGTCCGACCAGCTAGTCGTGGCCGGCATCATGCCCGATGGCCCGGAATTCGAGAAGATGAAGGAAGCCGTCGAGGGAGACTGCAAGGCGATGGAACGCTGCATTTCGCCGCGGACCTATCGCTTGCGCAAGGGTCGCTGGGTGATCGCCCGGTAGGGGGTTCGACATAAAATCCTCCCCCAGAGGGGGAGGGGAACCGCGAAGCGGTGGAGGGGGATTTGCCGCGAGCGATATCGCCTGTGACTTACCCCCTCCGCCAGCCTTCGGCTGCCACCTCCCCCACCGGGGGAGAATTATATGTACCTAGTGGTGCCCATCCGCACCCGGGCGCTCGTCGATCATCAGATGCTTCACCAGCCCCTGCATCCGGCTGTCGAACTTGGCCAGCGGCACCGGGTCCTCGGCGAAGTCGAACATCGTCACCAGTTCGCCCGCGTCCCACCAGTGCAGCGCGTAGCCGGGCATGTCAGCCACCACCATCGGGCGCAGGTCGGGGGCTTCGGGGTCCATCGGGCGCAGGTCGAGCGCAACGCCGGGCGCGGAGGCGGGGCAGATCGCCACGGTCGTCCCCTTCCATTGCGACACGATCGGGCGGTGCAGATGCCCGGTCAGGATCGCGCGGACCTGTTTGTGCCCCTCGATCGTCGCGGCGAAGCGCGCCACCCAGGGTTCATTGCGATGCGTGCGCATCCAGTCGATGCCCACATCGATCGGCGGATGGTGCATCACCAGCACGGTCGGCACGTCCGGCGCCTCGGCCAGCCGCTCGCTCAGCCATGCCGCGCGCACTTCGCAGAACGCGCCGCCATGGCGGCCTTCCTCCAGCGTATCGAGGAAGATCAGGCGCAGCCCGCCCTGATCGACGACATATTGCACGAACCCGCCCGGCGTCGGCACATCGGGCAGCGCGCGCGAGAAATTGGTTCGATTGTCGTGATTGCCGACGATCGGATACCAGGGGCACGGGCAGTCGGCGAGCAGCTCCTTGAGCCGCGCATAACTCTCCACGTCGCCGCGCTCGGTCAGGTCGCCGGTCACCAGCATCAGATCGGGCTTGTTGGGACCGTGCAGCACATGCTGCAGCACGTTCGCCAGCCGTTTCTGGTTATACTCATCGGGATTGTTCGGCTCGAAGCCGACATGGATATCGGTGATCTGGGCGATCAGCATTCGCTCGCCTCCCCCTAGTTTCGCCGCCTGGCGGTGCGTTTCGGCTGCCAAGGCGCCCCGTCACTCAAGTGATAGCTGTGACACATTGCGCACCCGGAAGGAACCTGCGCCTTGGACCCTTCGCCGCCATGACATGTCCGGCACGTCCCGATTCCGGGCAGCATCAGGTCGTTGGCGGTCCCGCTCTCGCCTGCCTTGTGGCAGCTGGCGCAGGTCTCGGTCTTGTGCGCGGCGTGATCGAACCAGCCATGCTGGAAGAAGCGCGATTGCTGGAACACCAGCGCGACGCTCCAGTCGCTGCCGCCCGAGGGCGGGATGACGGTATGGCATTCGGTGCAGACGCCCGCGCCGGTGAACACCTGTCGCACGATCCCTTCGGCCGAGCTGCCGCGATTGGGGCCGAAGCGTGCATAATAGGTCTGGCCCGCGGCATAGTCGCCCGGACGGCGGCGGCCCTCGATCATTCCGGTCGGTGGTGAGGGCGTCCGTCCGCGCCACGTCGCGCGCAGGTCCGCGACCATTTGCGCGACATCGCCATGGCGCAGCGTCCGCACCGTGCCGCCGATCCGGTCGAAGGCGAGGCTGTGGCACATGCCGCAATTGCGCTCCATCTCGACCGGCTGGAAGCGGGTGCCGTCCGCGGTCGGCGTGTGGCAATCCTTGCATTCCAGCGCCTCGCCGAACGGATAGCGGCCGCGCAGCGTCTGCCCCATCCGCGCCACGCCGCCGGTCTTGCTCAGATGCAGGTCGTGCGGGAATTTCAGGCCCGTCGGATCGCGCGGCTTCGCGTCGAGCGACACCCGCTCGCCCCCCACAACCGGGCGGAACTGCGGATGCGAGGTGCCGAAATCGCCGGCATTGCCCAGCTTGGTGTCCGGCAGGCGCGTGTTCAGCCCGGTATGGCATTCGGCGCAGAAAGCCTGCGGCGTCGCCGCCATCGGCCCGGCACCCTCATGCTCGCTATGGCAATCGACGCACGCCCCCGGCCCCGGCTTGTTGAAGGTCGAAGCCACCGTGTTGAGGAAACGCCCCCAAGCCCCCGGCTCGGCCCGCGCCTTGCCGATCCGCGCGGGCGGGGCATGGTCGTGGGTATCCTTGTGGCAGGTGAGGCACGCGGTATCGCGGACCGATACGAAGGCCTGTTCGTGGCAGCTCTCGCACTTGCCCTCCAGCGCGTGATGCGCGGCGGACAGCGGCCCGCTCGACCATGCTTTCTGCGCCGAGGCTTCGTAGATCGTCTTTTCCGGGCCGAAGCGGTGCGAGAGATAGCTCCATGCCGGGATCGCGAGGAAGCCGACCAGCACCGCCGCGACCAGCAGCCATGCCGTCGCCCGCTTGCCCGGCAGCTTGCCACGCAGCGAGAAGGCGGCGGCCTCATCGCGCTCCTCCTCCGCGTCCGACAGCGCCTCGACGCGCTTGACCGCCAGCACCACATCGCCGTCGGTGTTGCGCGACACGGTGATGCGATGCCCGCCGAACGCCAGCTCGGCGCCCTTGGCCGCGTTGATGTCGATCCGCTTGGCGGAACGTCCATCGACTTCGAAGCCGAGACCCAGCGCCGTGACCGAAATCCGCCGGTCGTCCTTGCGCTCGATCACCGCATGCTTGGGCTCGACGCTCAGATCGGGCAGCGACAGGTCGTTCTCGCCCAGCCGACCGACACTGATGCTGTCCTTGTCGATCCGCGTCTCGCGGACGATCTCGCGGCCCCCGGCAGTGGTCGTCACGGTGCGGATCAGGAAGGCCATGCCGCGCTCCCGATCACCAGAAGAAGAACACGGAGACGATGTGCGCAGTCAGCGCCGCGATCAGCGCGAAGGTCAGCGGCACATGGACGTACAGCCAGATCTCGAGCATCGCCTTGAGCCGCAGATGCTCGCGGACGCGCGCCAGCATCGCCTTTTTCCGCTCGAGCAGCGAGTCGACCTTTTCCAGCGGATCGTCGCCCAGATCGGGCCGGGCCGCGGTCGCCTTGCGGATCTTCGCCAGCGCCTTCGCCGTCGCGCAACCGCGATATTTGCCCGACAGGCGGCGCAGGATTCCGCCCTCGAACGGGTTCTGTTCGAGCGACTTCTGCACCCATCCCGCCGCCTGCGCATCGAGCGGCTGGGCGGCTTCGTGAAGCTGCCGGTCGATGGCGCGGAGGCCTTCCAGCATCTGCGTCTGGGTCAGTTCCTCACGGTTCGAACTCAGCGCACGCGGCAGGGTGGCGTACACCGTGATGCCCCAGATGCCGGAGAGGATCACCAGCATCATCAACGCCCAGGCGAGGGTGTGGACGTTCCACCCGAGCTGAAACCCGGTGTGCAACGTGCCGATCACGATCAGGCTCAGGCCCAGATAGACATGCGCGCTGGTCCAGGCCTTCAGGCTCCAGCGCCCCGCGGTCATCGCCCGCTTGCGGATGCCGAGCGCGGTCAGCCACAGGATCAGCAGCACGCCGATCGTGCCTAGCGTATAGCCGTACCAGCTGCCGCCATTGGGCCGCGGCTTCACGTCGGCCAGGAAGTATCCGACCGTCACCAGCAGGCAGAGGACTGCTGAAATCTTGAGCCAGCGGAACCCCTTGTGTCGCAGGAAGCCGTCATGCAGCGCGGCGTCGCGGCCCCGGATCGCGCGGCTGGCCATCAGCCCTCACGCTCCAGCCGCGACACGCCGAGAAACTCCTCGGGCGCCACACGGATCGCGGCACCGGTCGGGCAGGCGCGGACACAGGCCGGGCCGCCCTTGATCCCCGCGCACATGTCGCACTTGATCGCTTTCTTGGGCTTCTCGACGCCGGACTTCTTGTCCTTGTACTTCCACTTCTTGTCCGGCTCGCCCGGCCCCGGCCCGAGGCCGAGCATCAGCCAGGCGAAGATCGGCGGCTTTTTCGGCGGCACCGAATCCATGCGGATCACACCATAGGGGCAGTTGCGCTGGCAATTGCCGCAGCCGATGCATTTCTCGTCGATAAAGACTTCACCGTCCGGCCCGCGATGGATCGCATTGGGCGGGCAATCGGCCATGCAATGCGGATGCTCGCAATGGCGGCAACTGGTCGGCACGTGGAGGTGCGCATAGGTGCGTCCCGCCTCGCGATCGAGCCGGCTAAGGCCGTCATGACTGTCCGCGCACGCCTTCTCGCAATTGTCGCAGCCGACGCACAGATTTTCGTCGATCAGCAGCACATCGGTCGCTTCGCCGATGCCGTTCTCGACCAGGAAGGCCGCGGTCTGCGAATACATGTCGACCACGCCGGAGAAGCTGTTCTTCTTGCTCTCGATGAAGGCGTTGATGTTCTGCCGGTTGGCCATGTCGGCCTTCAGCTTGGCGAGCAGCTTGGGCTTTTCGGCAAGCAGCTTCAGGAACGCTTCGCCCTTCAGCCGGATCACTTCGGACTTGATCGCGGCCTTCACCGTCGCGGTGCGCCTGCCCCCGGAGATCAGCGCCATTTCGCCGACATAGGAACCCGCTGGAAGGTAGTTCAGGAACACCGGCCGCCCGCCGACCATCTTCTCGACGATCATCGATCCGACGCGGATGACGTAGATGTCCTGCCCTTCCTCGCCTTCGGTCAGGATCGGCTTGCCCGCAGAGACGCTCATGATCTCGCTGGTGTCGAGCACTTCGGCCAGATCCTCGGCGACCAGCCCCGATCCGAACAATTGCAGCAATTGCCGTTCGACCGAGATGCGGGTCAGCGCGCGCTTGGCCGCGGGCACCGACGCCATCAGCTTCAGCGCAGCGGTGCGCGAGATTTCGACGATCACCGCATTCTCGCCCGCGCGCACGGTGGCACCGCGGCGGCGGCCCGAGATCAGGCCGACTTCGCCGAAGACCGATCCCTGCTGGATCGGCACGGTCACCTGTTTGTTCTTGGGATCGATCTCGACCAGCACCGACCCTTGCGCGATCGCGAACAGCGACGATCCGGGATCGTTACGCTCGAAAATCTCCTCGCCGCTCTTGTACGGCCGCACTTCGGAATCGAGCATGAACTCGCGCATCTGCAACGGCGACAGTTCGTTGAGGATGCCGATGTTCGAGCGCAGCAGTTCGAGCCACTCGTCCACGCTGCGCCGTGCCTTGAACCGCGCGAACTTGGCTTCCAGCAGCGGCTCGTCGGCAGGCTTCAGGCTGCGATTGCCGTTGATGAACTCGATGACGTCATAGCCCTGGTTCATGCAGTGCTTGATCAGCGGATAGCCCGCCAGCGCGCCGATCACGAAAATCCCGGGCTTGGTGCTCTCGAAGGTGGGGGTGAGCTTGGGAAAGGCCTCGCGGTCGGGGCTGGTAAACTCGATCCCGCAGCTCTCGATGAAGGCGCGCGGCGCGGCCGACCCCATGCGTGCGATCACCCGGTCGCATCGGATGACTTCCTGACCGTCGCGGGTTTCGAGCACCATCTCGCCCGGCCGGATCTCGGCGGGCGTCGTCTCCAGCCGGATGCTGATCCGTCCCGCCTCGCCCGCTTCGTTGAGCAGCTTGACGTTGGCGCCCTTGGCGCGGGCGAAATCGGCCGAGCGATTGAGGATGGTGACGGTGTTGCCCTGCGCCGCGTCCGCCGCCAGGCCCAGCGCATTCTCGATCCCCGCATCGCCGGAGCCGATGACGGTGATATGCTCGTCGACATATTCGCCGGGATCGTCGAGCTGATACTGGACGTGCGGCAGATTGCCGCCGGGAGCGCGCACCAGATTGGGATTGCCCTGCGTGCCGATCGCCAGCACCACCGTCTCGGCCTCGATCTTCGCGCCGTCGGTCAGCGTCAGCACGAACGCGCCCGCCTCGCCCTCGATCGCCTTCACCTCGCTCTTGTAGCGGACCTGAACCTTGTTCTTCGCGGCCTGATCGTCCCAGGTGCCCAGCACCACCTCGCGCTTGCCCGCATCGAAATCCAGATCGGAGCGAAGCACCAGCGCGCTGGGCGTCGCCATCACGTGCTTGCCCTTCTGGTATTTGTAGATGGTGTCGCTGAGGTGATCGGTCTTTTCGAGCAGCACATGGCTGAGGCCGAGCTGGGCGGCGCGCGCGGCGGCGCTCAGGCCCGCCGGACCCGAACCCACGATCGCGATGCGCACGCGATCAGCCACCGTCTTCCCCCTTGCGCTGACTGCCCTTGGCGACACACTATCATGCTCGTGCAGGTGCGCCAGCGATAACGGCGGGGGTAAAATGGCCGGGGAATCCGAAATTCAGACGCCCAAATGGGCCTTGCCCGCCTTTCTGGGGGCCGCCGCGTTGCTGATCGTCGCGCTGGGCTATGCGGCGATGCGCGACCGGAGTCCTGCGCCCGAGCCGATCAATATGAGCGCCGGTGCCGACGCCCCCACGCTGGAGGAGCTTCAGGCCGCCACGCGGGCCAAGCCCGACGATCCCGAAGCCTGGGCGCGCCTCGCCACCGCTTATTATGAGCGCGAGCAATATGCCGATGGCGTGACCGCGCTCGAACGCGCCACCACGCTGGCACCGGACCGTTCGAACCTGTGGTCGCTGCTCGGCGAGATGCGCATCTATGCCGATGGCCGCGATCCGATGCCGGCCGCTGCAGTCACCGCCTTCGAGAAGGCGCTGGCGCTCGATCCCAAGGACCCCTCCGCCCGCTATTTCATGGCCGTCCGCAAGGATCTGGCCAAGGACCACAAGGGCGCGATCGACGACTGGTTGGCGCTGCTGGCCGACACCCCGCCCGGCGCGCCATGGGAAGCCGATCTGCGGCGCACGATCGAACAGGTCGGCCAGCGCGAGAATATCCCGGTCGCAACCCGCATCGCCGCGATCCGCCAACCTGCGCCGGTCAGCGCGCCGCCGCATGCCACCGCTGCGCCAACGCTGCCCACTCAATCGGGCATCCCCGGCCCCAATGCCGAACAGGTCCGCGAAGCCTCGAAACTGTCGCCCACCGATCAGGACGCGATGGCCCGCGGCATGGTCGGCAACCTCGAGAACCGGCTGCGCGGCGATCCCAAGAATGTCGGCGGCTGGGTGATGCTGATGCGCAGCCGGATGACGCTGAACGAGCCCGACAAGGCGGCGAAGGCCTATCGCGACGCAGTGGCCGCGAACCCGGAAGCGAAGGCAACGCTGCAGGGGGAAGCAAGGACGCTGAGGGTGCCGGGGGTTTAGACCTCTATCCTCCCCCGCCAGGGGGAGGATAAGCGTTACTTCTCGGTCGCTCCGAACACCCCATCCCAATCCGCGCCCGGACCGTTTTCGCGATAGGCGGCCACGCGGCTCGCCATCAGCGCATGGTGTTTGGCAAGGCCATGCGACGCCGCGGACTCCGCCGTCTCGGCCAGCAGCGCGTCGGCCTTGTCCCAGTCCTGCGCGCGATAGGCATTGCCCATCGCGGTGTATTTCTCCGCAAAGCTCTGGAAGCCCGGTTCGATCATCATCGTCTCGTCGCCGAGCAGCACATAGACCAGCTCCGGCGCGTCGCGGCCGACCACACGCACCAGATCGAGCGGCACCGTCGCGAAGTTCGGGATATGCTTCTGCAGGTCGTCGCCGATGGCGATGGTCACGCCATAATATTTGGTCAGCCCCTCGATCCGCGAGGCGAGGTTCACCGTGTCGCCGATCAGCGAATAGCTCAGCCGCTGTGCCGAACCCATATTGCCGACGCAGCACGGGCCCGCGTTCAGTCCGATGCCGATCGCCACGTCGCCCGGCCATGGTTCGGCACTCTGCGCCTGCATCTGCGCGTTGAGCGACTTGAGCCGCTCGGCCATTTCCAGCGCCCCGCGCGCGGCATTGGCATACTGGTCTTCATCGTCGAGCGGCGCGTTCCAGAAGGCCAGGATCGCGTCGCCGATGAACTTGTCGATGGTCGCCTTGCGCCGCAGCAGCACGTCGGTCATCGGCGTCAGGAAGGCGATCAGGAAGCGGATCAGCTGCTGCGCGTCGAGCTTTTCCGAAATGCGCGAGAAGCTGCGGATATCGCAGAACATCACGGTCATCTCGCGCGTCTCGCCGCCCAGCTCGAGCCGGCTCGGATCGTCGGCGATGCGCTTGACCAGTTCGGGCGAGAGATAGCGGTCGAACGCGCGGTGGATGTACGCGCGCTGCCGCTCCTCGCGATAATAGGTGTACGCCGTCTCGCAGACCCAGACGAGGATCAGCCCCAGGATCGGCCAGGTCGGATCGAGCAGCAGCAGCGATTGCCGGAACGCCAGCCAGCTTCCCGCCGCCATGCCCCCGACCATCACCGCGCCCAGGATCGCGCCGCGGGTCGCCCCCATCCATGGCAGCAGCAGCGCCATCAATATGCCGAGCGCCAGCATCAGCCCGCGCTCCATTTCCTGCGCCCAATAGGGGCGGGTGAGGAAATGGGGCTTCTTGTCTGCCGGATCGGCATTGCCGATGATCATCTGCTCGGCCGCCTGCGCATGGACCATCACGCCCAGCTCGCGATCCTGCATCGGCGTGGAGACAAGGTCGCGCAGGCCCGCGGCCCCTGCGCCGACGAAGATGATCTGCCCCTCGAACAGCCGCCGCATCTCCTCGGGCGGCAGCGCATCGGTGAGGATCTTCCAAGCCGGCACGATCCGCTCCGGGACGGGTTTGGTGTAATACATCCAAAGCTCGCCCTGATCGTTGGTCGGCACTTCGAAGCCGCCCACCTTGATCGCGGCCATGTCGACCCGGCCGCCGGCTTCGCCCAGTTCACCGCTGGCGTCGCTGGTCTTGACGATCACCGAACTCACTTCGGGCTGCGCGATCCGCAGCGCCTCGACCGAGAGCGAGGGGACGAACTCGCCATTCTGCATGAACATCAGCGGCGCCTGCCGCACCACGCCGTCGCTGTCGCCGATCCGGCTGACCGAACCCAGCCCGCGTGTCGCTTCGCGCAGCACCGGGATCGGCTGGATCGCGTTGGTGAAGGCGACCTTCCATCCGTTCGGCTTGGATCCGGTATAGGCGATGCCCGCCTTGGGCTCGACCGTCGCACCCTTGCCGTTGCCGTCGAGGAAGAAGCCCAGAACGACGTTCGAATTGGCCAGCACCTGCGCGAAGGCGGCGTCATTGTCGGGCAGCGATTCGAGCGCGGCCACGACGTCGGCGGGCGCCTGTCCCGCCTTGGCGCGCGAGGCGAGCTGCGCGGGCGAAGTGCGGTCCGGCTCGGAGAACACGACGTCGTACGCGACCACCGCCGCGCCGGCCTCGGTCAGCTTCTGCGTCAGCGCCGCGATATCGGTGCGCGGCCATGGCCACTGCCCCAGCTTCTGGATCGATTCGTCGTCGATATCGACGATGCGCACCCCCGCATCCTGATAGGGCCGCGGCGCCGCGCGCTGATAGGCGTCGAACAGTCCCAGCCCGACCCGGTCGACCTGCCGCACGCCGACGATGTTGACCATCAGCACCGCGATCAGCGCCAGCAGGCCCGGGATCGCCAGGCTCAGGCGATTGCGGAACAGGTTCCAGAAACGGCGTGCGTTGCCCATCGCTCCCCCTCGCTTCACGATCTAGCACATAAAGATCGTTACGGAAGCATCGCGAGCGTTGCCCCCGCGCGGCGCTGCCCTTATCCGGGACGCATGGCTGACAGCGCGATCATCCACATCGTCGACGACGACGCATCGCTTCGCGCGGCGCTGGAGAGCCTGTTCCGTTCGGTCGGGCTGGCCGCCCGCGGCCATGCCTCGGTCGCCGACTTCCTTGCCGCCGAGCGCGAGGACGCGCCGGGCTGCCTCGTGCTCGACGTGCGCATGCCGGGGATCAGCGGCCTCGATTTCCAGGACCGGCTCGACGAGCTGGGCATCATGCTGCCCGCCATCCTGATGAGCGGGCATGGCGATATCCCGATGTCGGTGCGCGCGATGAAGGCAGGAGCGATCGACTTCCTCGTCAAGCCGTTCCGCGATCAGGACATGCTCGACGCGGTCGCCGCGGCAATGGAACGCGATGCCAAGCGCCGCGCCGAGGCCAGCGACGATGCCGGGCTGCGCGATCTCTACGCCACCCTGTCCCCGCGCGAGCAACAGGTGATGGGGCTGGTCGTCACCGGCAAGCTCAACAAGCAGGTCGCCTATGATCTGAGCCTGTCCGAAGTCACGGTGAAGATCCATCGCGGCGCGGCGATGCGCAAAATGGGCGCCCGCACCTTGCCCGATCTGGTGCGCATGGCGGGCAAGCTGGGTATCGCCGCGTCCTGAAACCGGACGCCGTAGAAGCCCGTAATACCAACGGATTATATCCCGTCGCACCGCTCTGGGCCACATGAGGACCCGGGACGGCGTCGCATCACCTTCCCCCAGTGAAGGAATGAGTCGCGTGCCCCTGACGGCCCCTATGATCGCCATCGTCGAGGACGATGAATCGCTGCGCCCGGCTCTGGTCGGTTTCGTCCGGTCGCTCGGCTATATCGGCGAAGGCTTCGCTTCGGCCGAAGCGTTCCTCGATGGCGATGCCCAGTCGCGCGCCGCCTGCCTCGTCTCCGATTACCAGCTTCCCGGCATGAACGGCCTCGATCTCAGCGCGCGGATGCAGGGCACCCTGCCCGTCATCCTTGTCACGGCGCGCACCGAGCGCAGCATCGACGAGCGGGCCGAGGCAGCGGGGGTCCGCTGCCTGTTGCGCAAACCGTTCGAGACCGACGCACTGGCCGACTGCATCCGCCGCGCGCTGGACTCCTGACGCAGCCTCGGGGACAAAAGCAACGTGGGGACCCCGGCCGACATTCTCGATCTCGTCCATGAAAGCGTCGTCACGCGCGATGCGCAGGGCCGCATCCTTTCCTGGAACAAGGCCAGCGAAACGCTGTACGGCCATGCCCGCGCCGACGCGCTGGGCCGCGACCTCAACATATTACTCGGCAGCCGCCACGAAAGCGCGCTCGCCGATCTCGACACGCAGCTCCATGCCGATGGCCGCTGGGAAGGCGAACTGACCCGCACCACCGCGGCGGGCGATACGCTGGTGCTGGACGTCCGCTGGACGGTCGAACGCGATGCCGCGGGCAATCTCGTCCGCATCGTCGAGACTGCGCGCGACATCTCGCGCCGCAAGGCTGCCGAGGACGCCCTGCGGCTCAGCGAATATCGCTATCGCAACATGTTTCAGGCGATGGCGGTCGCCTTCTGGGAAGTCGATTTCACCGGCGTCGGCGCGATGCTGATCCCGCTGCGCAATCAGGGCGTCACCGATCTGGGTGCCTATCTCCACGCCAATCGCGACTTCGTGCGCGAGACGATGCGCCATGCCACCATCGGCGACGTGAACCCGCAGGCGCTGGAACTGTTCGGCGCGGCCACGGTCGATCAGATGAAGGGTCGCACCATCGACGGCTTCTGGCCGCGCGAGAGCGAGCATATCTATATCGACGCGCTGGTCGCGACGATGAGCCGCCAGCCCTATCTGATGACCGAGACCCGGCTGAACCGCGTCGATGGCGGCCAGATCGACGTGCTGTTCACCGTCTCGCTGTGCGAGGAAGCCCGCAAGCGCGGCATCCTGCTGATCGGCGTGGTCGATATCTCGGCGCGCAAGGCGGCCGAGGCGGCGCTGGCCCGGCTCCAGTCCGAATTCGCCCATGCCACCCGCGTCTCGATGCTGGGCGAACTGACCGCGTCGATCGCGCACGAGGTCAACCAGCCGCTCGCCGCGATCGCCACCAGCGGATCGGCGGCGCAGCGCTGGCTGGCGAACGAGGAACCCGATCTGGGCGAGGTCCGCGATCTGGCCGAGCGCATCGTCGGCGACGCGCGCCGTGCCGCGTCGATCATCGCCCGCGTCCGCGCAATGGCCGAACGCCGCGAGACCGAGCGTGTCGCGCTGTCGCTGAACGGGCTGGTCGAGGAGAGCCTCGCCTTTCTCGGCCACGAGCTTCAGGGCCGCCGCGTCGTAGTCGAGCGCAACCTCGCGCCCGATCTGCCCGAAACATTGGCCGACCGCACCCAGCTCCAGCAGGTGATCGTCAATCTCGCGGTCAACGCCGCGCAGGCGATGGAGAGCGGCACCACCGATCCGCTGCTCCGCTTTACCACCGAAGCGCGGGATGGCCGCGTGATCCTGACGGTCGAGGATAATGGTCCCGGCATCCCGGGCGAACCGGAAAAGCTGTTCGACAGCTTCTACACCACCAAGCCCGCAGGCATGGGTATGGGCCTGCCGATCTGCCGCACCATCGTCGAAGCGCATGGCGGGACGATCGAAGCGGCGAATGGCGATGCGGGTGCACGGTTCGTGGTGACGTTGCCGGCCACCGCCTGACTTAGCCATCTCCAGCGAAAGCAGGAGAGGGCTAAGCGACCCATACCAACGTATTACCCTCGCACCCGCCCGCGTAATATCGCGCCGCCCGCCCCTCCGTCATTCTACCTACATGGACGGAAGCAAGGCTGACCGTCCCCCCAAACAGGAGGATCGGATCATGTCGAAGACCATCGTTCTCATCCACGGCGCGTGGCTCAACTCGAAGAGCTGGGAGGGCTTCAAGGCCCGCTACGAGGCGCAGGGCTACACCGTCATCGCGCCGGACTGGCCCTATGACGATCGCGATCCCGCCGATCTGCGCGCCGATCCCGATCCGGCGCTCGCCAAGCTGAGCCAGCGCCAGATCATCGCCCATTATGCCGACATCATTCGGGCGCTTCCCGAGGAACCGATCCTGATCGGCCATTCGCTGGGCGGCGTGTTCGTGCAGCATCTGCTCGACATGGGCCTGGGCGTGGCCGGCGTAGCGATCGATCCGGCGCCGACACCCGGCGTCCCGCTCGGGCCGCATGCCATCTGGTCGGCGCTGCCGGTGCTCGGCGATCCGTTCAGCTGGCTCAAGGCCAAGGTGATGTCGCGCAACTATTTCAAGAACCGCTTCGCCCAGACCGCGCCCAAGGATCAGGCCGATGCGCTCTACGACCGCTACATCGTCCCCACCCCCGGCCGGGTCTATTGGAACGGCGTGGTCGGCGTCATCAAGATCAACTGGAAGAACCCGGCCCGCGCGCCGCTCCTCCTGATCGGTGGCGAGAAGGATCTGATCGCCGACGCCAGCATGACCCGCGCGATCTACAAGAAGCAGCTCCAGGCCCCCTCGATCACCGAATATAAGGAATTCGCCGGCCGCTCGCACTGGACCGGGATCGATGCCGGCTGGGAGCAGGTCGCCGATTATGCGCTGGGCTGGGCCGTCGGCCATGCCCGCGCGCAGAAGGTGACCCCGATTTCCAAGGCGGCCTGACCCCCGGCCCGTCTTGACGCAAGCCCGGGCGGTCCTCCCCCTCCCCTCGCCGCCCGGGCACCCCATTCGCCCTCTGACATCGGTGTCAGTCATGCTAGGCTGCACCCGCCAGGGGAAGGCGACTCGCACCTCGAAAGACAGGAGCTTCCAATGCCCTTCATCACCACCGACGACGGCACCCAAATCTTCTACAAGGACCAGGGATCGGGCCAGCCGGTCCTGTTCTCGCACGGCTGGCCGCTGAGCGGCGATGCGTGGGACGGCCAGATGGTCTTCATGGGCCAGAACGGCTTCCGCGTGATCGCGCATGACCGCCGCAGCCATGGCCGTTCTGACCAGACCTGGGACGGCAACCATATGGATCGCTATGCCGACGATCTGCACGCGCTGATCACCCAGCTCGACCTCAAGGACATCATCCTCGTCGGCCATTCGACCGGCGGGGGCGAGATCACCCATTATGTCGGCCGCCACGGCACCGATCGGGTTGCGAAGATGGTGCTGGTCGGCGCGGTCCCGCCGCTGATGCTCAAGACCGAAGCCAATCCCGGCGGCCTGCCGATCGAGGTGTTCGACGGCATCCGCAAGGGCACGTTCGACGACCGGTCGCAGTTCTACAAGGACCTGACCATGCCGTTCTACGGCTATAACCGCGAAGGCGCTAAGGTCAGCGAAGGGGTTCGCGAGAGCTTCTGGCTGCAGGGCATGATGGGCGGGCTTAAAGGCCAGCTCGACTGCATCCACGAATTCTCGGAAGTCGACTACACCCCCGATCTGCTCAAGATCGACGTGCCGCTGCTGATCATCCATGGCGATGACGACCAGATCGTCCCCATCGGCGCGGCGGGCCTGAAGACGCACGAGATCGTCAAGGGTTCGGAGCTGAAGGTCTATGAAGGCGCGCCGCATGGTCTGGCGACCACGCTGCAGGATCGCTTCAACGCCGATCTGCTCGCCTTCGCTACCGCCAAGACGCTGGTCGAGGCCTGATGACATGGCGGAGATCGTCCTGATCCATGGCGCATGGGTCACCACCGCCAGCTGGGACGATCTCCGCCGCTTCCTCGAGGCCGCCGGCCATGTCGTCCACACGCCGACCTGGCCGTTCCTTGAGGGCAAGACCGCCGCGGAGATCGTCGCGGCACCGCCCAAAGGCTTTGGCAGCCTGACCGTCAACAGGATCGCCGATCATCTCGAGCCGCAGATCCCAGAGAACGCAATCCTGATCGGCCACAGCTTCGGCGGGCTGCTGACCCAGATGCTGCTGGATCGCGGCGCGGGCCGCGCGGGGATCGCGGTCAATCCCGTCCCCATCGGCGGCATCGTCCCCGGCCCGACCTCGATCGGCGCGATCCTGCCCATCGTGCTCCGCTGGAATGCGTGGAATCGCCCGTGGCGCTTCACCCGCGACGGGTGGTTCCGCCGCTTCGCCAACGCAGCGCCGCGTACGAAATCCGACGCCGCCTATGACAGCTTCGTCATCCCCGCGCCGGGCCGCATCTTCTTTCAGGCGGCAAGCTGGATCGGCACCGGCATCGTGCCCGCTCGCCGTACCCGGCCCCTGCTGATCACCGGCAGCGATCTCGACCGGCTGGTGACGCCGTACATCTCGCGCTCGGCATACCGCATCCAGCGCAAGTCGCTCGCCCGCACCGACTATCTCGATCTCGGCGCACGGTCGCATTTTCTGCTCAACGAACCCGGCTGGGAGGCAGTGGCGCAAGCCTGTCTCGATTGGATCGAAACCTTGGGCTAAGAGACCCGGATGAGCGAGAAATTCGAACGCCACCGCCAGCCATGGCGCGCCGATGAGATCCAGAAGCTGCACACGCTGGCCAAGAAGGGCATGGCGCTGAAGGCCATCGCCAAGGCGCTGACCCGCAGCGAGGAGTCGGTGAAGGACCGCGCCAAGCTGGACGGGTTGAACATCGCGAAGCTGCGCTAGGGGTTCACCGCTCGGCGCGGATGAAGATCGACAGAATCCGCCCGATATGCCCGCGGTCGCTTCCGGTCTCGGACAGTTCGAACACCAACCCGTTGCCGCTGACCACGCTGCGCCGGTTGCCATAGCGAGTCTCGCCCGGAACCACCGTCATATCCGGCAGGCACGCCGCGATCCGCTGCGCCATGCTCGCCTGGGTGATTTCCGGCGGCAACAGGCTCTTTCCGCAGATCCAGTTGCGCTGGCTGCTCAACCGGCAATAGCCGCCGGGTATGAGGTTCAGCGGATCGCCTGTCCGATGGAAAGTCTCGAACGGTGTGCTTTCCCGCGCGCCGGCGGCGAGTTTGCCGATCTCATTGCAGAACGGATCCTGACCGGCACCCGACGTGGCAAGCAGCGCCGCCGCAAGAATGAGATGCATGTTTTCCTCCCTCGATCACGCCATCGTCGCCCGGCCCTGCTTGCCGCAGACTGAACAACTGCTACGCGCCCATCAATGTACGATGCGATCATCCTCGGCGGAGGCGCTGCCGGCCTCATGTGCGCCGCGACCGCGGGGCAGCGCGGGCGCCGGGTGCTGCTGCTCGATCATGCCGAGCAGGTCGGCAAGAAGATCCTGATCTCCGGCGGCGGGCGCTGCAACTTCACCAATATCGGCACCGCGCCCGATCGCTACCTCTCGAACAACCCGCATTTCGCCAAGTCCGCGCTCAGCCGCTACACCGCGCGCGATTTCCTCGATCTGGTCGAGCGGCACGGCATCGCCTGGCACGAAAAGACGTTGGGCCAATTGTTCTGCGACGGTTCGGCCAAGCAGATCGTCGAGATGCTGCTGGGCGAATGCGCCATCGGCAAGGTCGAGATCGTCACCGGCCGCGCCACACCCGAAATCGCCCATGACGGCGCCCATTTCCGCGTCGGCACCGCAACGGCGCCCGCGCTGGTGATCGCCACCGGCGGGCCATCGATCCCGAAAATGGGTGCGACCGGCTTCGCATACGATCTCGCCCGCCGCTTCGGCCTGAAAGTGGTCGAACCGCGCCCTGCATTGGTGCCGCTGACGCTGAGTGGCGAGGAAGCGCTGTTCCGCGACCTTTCCGGCGTCGCGACCGACGTGATCGCCAGCGCAGGCAAGGCGAAGTTCCGCGAAGCCGCGCTGTTCACCCATCGCGGCCTGTCCGGCCCCGCGATCCTCCAGGTCAGCAGCTATTGGAAACATGGCGACCCCATCGCCATCGATTTCCTGCCCGATGCCGCAGCCAACTGGCTGACCGAAGCCAAGCGTACCCGCCCGCGCACCACCCTGCGCAAGCTGTTGAGCGAAGCTTTGCCCGACCGCCTCGCCGAAACGCTGGCGGAGAAGCTGGCGCTGACCGGCGAACTGGTGGGCATGACCGACAAGAAGCTGGCCGAAGCCGAACGCGCCCTCGCGGCGTGGCGCTTCCTGCCCAACGGCACCGAAGGCTTCGCCAAGGCCGAAGTCACCATCGGCGGCATCGACACCGCCGGCCTGTCGTCCCAGACGATGGAGGCCCGCAAGGTCCCCGGTCTCTACGCCATCGGCGAAGCGGTGGACGTCACCGGCTGGCTGGGCGGCTACAACTTCCAATGGGCCTGGGCGAGCGGCGTGGCGGCGGGGCAGGCATTGTGAACTCCCCTCCCTGAAAGGGAGGGGTAGGGGGTGGGTTGGCAAGCGAAGCGCAGCCACTCTACGCTCGCAGTATGAGCCGTCGCGTGCCGAAACATTTGACCGAACGCGCCCGCGAGCTTCGCAACAACCCGACGCCAGCGGAACTCGCGATCTGGCACCTGCTGTCACGATATCGACCCGCCTTTACGCGCCAGCATATCGAGGAGCCATTCATCATCGATCTCGCATGCCGCCGGGCAAAACTCGCCATCGAGTTCGATGGAAGCCAACATCTGGAAGCCACTGAAGCGGATCGACAACGCACCGCTTATCTTGAGAACCTTGGCTGGCGCGTGATCCGTTTCTGGAATTCGGAGGTCCTCGAAAATCCTGAAGGCACTGCCCAGCATATCCTGCAGGAGGTCGCCGAGTGCCTCGGCGATACCCACCCCCAACCCCTCCCTTCCAGGGAGGGGAGAAAGAGAAAGCCCCGCTTCGACTAGGATCGCGCTCCGCCCTCCGTACAACTTCAACCTTGCCCTTTGCCTCCATCGCGCCCATGTGGCGCGTTCCATGACATTCGAATCCCTCCCCGCGCTTCTTGGCGAAGCGCTCGCAGCGCGTGGTTATGCCGCGCCTACCGCCGTCCAGGCCGCCGTCATCGAAAACGAAGCGCGCGGACGCGACCTTATCGTCTCGGCGCAGACCGGCTCCGGCAAGACCGTCGCCTTTGGTCTCGCCATGGCCGACGAACTGCTGAACGAAGAAGGCCACGTCGTTCCCAGCCGTGAGCCGCTGGCGCTGATCATCGCGCCGACGCGCGAACTCGCGCTGCAGGTCAGCCGCGAGCTGATGTGGCTCTATGGCAATGCCGGCGCGCGCATCGCCACCTGCGTGGGTGGCATGGATGCCTCGAAGGAGCGCCGTAACCTCAGCTATGGCGCGCATATCGTCGTCGGTACGCCGGGCCGTCTGCGCGATCACCTCGAACGCGGCGCGCTCAACCTGTCGGCGCTCAAGGTCGCCGTACTCGACGAAGCCGACGAGATGCTCGACATGGGCTTCCGCGAGGATCTGGAAGAGATTCTCGACGCGACGCCGGGCGAGCGCCGCACACTCCTCTTCTCGGCCACCATGCCCAAGCCGATCGTGGCGCTGGCCAAGCGCTATCAGCGCGACGCGCTGCGCATCTCGACCGTGGGCGAGGATCGCGGCCATGGCGACATCGCCTATCAGGCCGTCGCGGTCAGCCCGTCCGACATCGAGCATGCGGTCATCAACCTGCTCCGTTTCCACGAAGCCGAGACGGCGATGCTGTTCTGCGCCACGCGCGACAATGTCCGCCGCCTGCACGCGACGCTGGTCGAGCGCGGCTTCGCTGCCGTGGCGCTGTCGGGCGAGCATAGCCAGAACGAGCGCAACCACGCGCTGCAGGCGCTGCGCGACCGTCGCGCCCGTGTCTGCGTCGCCACCGACGTGGCGGCACGCGGCATCGATCTGCCGACGCTCAGCCTCGTCATCCATGTCGAGCTGCCGCGCGATGCCGAAACGCTCCAGCACCGCTCGGGCCGCACCGGCCGCGCGGGCAAGAAGGGCACCGCCGTCCTGATCGTCCCCTATCCGCGCCGCCGCCGCGTGGAGCAGGTGCTGAAGGGCGCGCGCATCCAGTTCGAATGGGTCGACTCGCCCACACCCGAAGCGATCCGTGCGCAGGATCATGAGCGGCTGCTCGCCAATCTGCTCGAGCCGGTCGAGTTCGACGACGAGGATCGCGCGCTGGCAACCCGCCTGCTGGCCGAGCGCAGCCCGGAGGATATCGCCGCCGCGCTGGTCCAGGCGCATCGCGGCAAGCTGCCCCAGCCCGAGGAACTGAGCGACCGCAGCCATTCGGACCGCCGCGAAGAGCGTCAGGACGGTCATCGCGCGGGCTTCGAGGATATCGTGTGGTTCCGCATGGATATCGGCCGCCGCCAGAATGCCGATCCGCGCTGGATCCTGCCCTTGCTGTGCCGCCGCGGCCACATCACCAAGAACGAGATCGGCGCGATCCGCATCGGCCCGTCCGAGACGATGTTCCAGGTGCCCCGCGCGATCGCCGGCAAGTTCAGCGCCGCACTGGCCCGCACCGCCGGCGATTCGGAAGAGGACGGCATCCGCATCGAGCAGGCCGAAGGCGGCCCCGCCCCGATGCAGGAGCGCCCGCGCCTCCAGCGCAACGGCCCGAACCGCTCCACCGGCCCGCCGCG
>NZ_JARNTV010000035.1 GCF_029433115.1 Sphingomonas sp. AOB5
GGCGCGGGCAGCCCGCGCGGCGTCGACGGGATCGATATCGCGGCGGCGTGGCGCGGCAGGCCGGTGCGCTCGCGGCCGGACATCTACACCCATATCGGCAGGCCGCGTTCGGAGGCCGCGATCGGGCCGCTCTATTCGATCCGATCGGGGCAATGGAAGCTCATGATGGATCTGGATGGCAGCAGCGTCGAACTCTACAACCTGACGCGCGATCCGGCGGAGCGCGACAATGTCGCGGCGCGCGAACCGGTGATGACGCGGCGATTGACGGGCTTGCTGGCGCGCTGGATCGCGACCCTGCCGAAGCCGGGACCCGAAGTCGGGCGCTAACGGAGGCGAGCCGTGGCGGGTGCTGCAGCCTGAGGCTCCGGTGCGGGCGCGGCACGGCCATAATAGATCTTGAACTCGTCGCCGCTACGTCCGGTATCGAAGATGATCGCGGTGCGCTCCAGCCCGTGCGCGCGCAGGGTGCCGATGGCGGTGTCGCGTTCCAGCACTTCCCATACCGGCTTCATCGTACCGGTCGCCGCGTCGGGATCGGCGATGCCGATGACTTCGCACGCGCTGGCCGAGCACTTGACCGCCAGATAGCGGTTGCCGCCGATATAGGGGATGGTGCCGAGGAATTGCTGGATCGCCGCTTCGCTTCGCGGCCCCCAGTCGCGGTCGCGCTTCTCGTAGCTGACGGCCAGCATCTGCTGTTCCGCCTTGCGCCCGTTGCTCGCCGTGGGAGCGATAGGGACCGGAGTCATGCGCGCCGTGACCGGAAGGGGGCTGGGGTTAGGCGGCGGTGCGACCGCGGCCTGCTCGACCAGCATTTGCCCGGGGGCTTCGGATGCGCTGTCGCCGGGCAGGAGGAACCAGCCGAGACCAGCGACCGACAGGAATGCGAGCGTGCCGCCGCCGAGCCAGAGGCGGGTGCTTCGCCCGTGAGCCAACTCGCGCAACATCGGCTGCTCCCCAATGTGTGAGTGACGCCCCGGCGGCTCAGCGCCGCCGGGGGTATGGCGCCTAGAGCGGCGACGATCCGAAATACATGTCGCAGACATTGGTGCTGCTATTCAGCCGCGACGTGATGTGGATCAGGCGATAGCCCGACGCAGTGCTGACCCATTGCAGTCCGGGCGAGAAGCCCTCGCAACCCGGCGCCTGCACGTCGGCGATCGGGACCGGCGCCACCATCCAGTCCCACGGACCATTGGGGTTGCCGCTTGGGCTCTTGAACAGGATCTGGCCATTAGCGGCCGAGAAGCTGCCATCGGCGACGTGCAGCATCTGGCCGATCCACAATAGCGTGCCGTCGGGCACGGTCTTGTTGACCGGCGTGGCGTTGAAATAGCGGCCGAGGCTGCCCGTCATCGCCGTGCCGGCCGCGCTCTCGGCGCCATAGTTCCAGCCATCGGTCGAAGTCTTGTAATAGGTGCGGCAATTGTTTGGGCTGGGCAGGTTGCAGATCTCGTAGGTCATGAACCAGCGGCCGGTGCCGTCGGTCAGCTTTGTCACCACCGGCATGCCGGGGCGGCGGGGATCCTGGTTCTCGATGGTGGACGAGGTGCCCAGCGCGACCACATTGGCGCGATCTTCCCAGGTGACGCCATTGTCGTAGCTGCGCACCTTGACGATCTTCTGGCTGCAGCAGGTGCTGGTCTCGTCGGCATAGGTCAGCACCAGCGCGCCGTCAGAAGCGATCGAGAAATTGGGTTCCCAGAAGCCCTGATTGTTGGCCGCGGTGGCCGCCGTCGAGATATAGCTCCAGTTGCGGCCATTGTCGGTGCTGCGGAAGACGCGGATCTTGCTGCGGCAGGTCGCGCATTTCGACGTGTCGACGTTCAGCGCAAGAATCAGGTGGCCATTGGGCAGCACGATGAAATCGGGGCTGCTCGTCCGCGCGGTCAGGAAATTGGGTTCGCTGACGATGCCGACCGGCGTGAAGGTGGCGCCATTGTCGGTGCTGGAGAATACCCGCACCCGGTAATCGTTGGGAAACAGCAGGACCGTCGCGATCAGTTCGCCGCTCGGCAGCAGTCGGACGCGGGGATAGCGGGCGCCGGCCTGAAGCAGCGTCTGGGCCTGAGCCTCGGCCACGCAGGTGATGCCCATCACCGCAATGCCCATCGCCAGCATCATGCGCGCCAGCATGCGATTCAGCCTGAATCCAAGTCTCGATTGCCTCGTCATCTCTCGCTCTCCTGTCCCCGCTGTTGGTGCCAGGCGTCAGGCGCGGGACCTGCTGCCATGCCCTAAAGACGGATGAGCGAACGCGATCCTCAATAATAATATAAATCATTTTGATCTATTTATTCATTGACTCGGTTTTGCGCCTGGGGCCTGCTCGATTCCGATCAGGAGAGGGACTGGGATGGCGTGTGCCGATCGCCCGTCATGCACGCCTGACGAAGACGCGAATGTTGCGCGAGCCCGCGACGACGAGCGTCTCGCGGCGCTATATAATCGTCTGGTGATCGCGATCCGGCTGCGGTGGCGCGGGGGCGATGTGGAGGATGTCGTGCAGGACGCGTTCCTCCGTCTTTCGATGGCGGAAAGCCGGGTGAAGGTCGTCGATCGCGCGGCCTTTCTCTATGTGACGGCGCTCAACCTGATCCGCGACCGCGCTCGTGCGGAGGCGACGCGCGGCGCGTTGCTGGTCGATGCCGATCATCTCGAACAGGTGTCCTCCGATCTCCCTTCGACCGAGCAGATCCTTGCCGCTCGCGAGGAACTGGCCATCGTCGATGCAGCGATTGCCGAATTGCCGGTCAATGCCCGCGCGGCATTCATGATGTACCGGCTCGACAATCTGCCACATGCCAAGATCGCCGAGGAACTGAGCATCTCGGTGTCGATGGTCGAGAAGCATGTACGCCGCGCGCTGGACCATTGCCGCGACCGGTTGGCCCAGGCAGGTGGCGGCGGGCCGGTCCGCAAGGGGTGACGTGCCCGCTCAGCGCGTGACGATGATCGAGTAATCCTGCAGATCGTTGGTCGGCCAGCTCGCCGGATCCACCGCGGGCACCGTACCGGCCAGTTCGAATCGCCGGCTGGCCGCCAGCAATTCCGTAAGCACGATCTTCAGTTCGAGCCGGGCGAGCGGCGAGCCGAGGCAGCTGTGAATGCCCGATCCGAAGACGAGGTGCCGGTTCGGGCTGCGGCCGAACACGCATTGATCGGCATCGGGAAAGACTTCGGGATCGCGGTTGGCCGCGGCGAACATCAGCGCGACACGGTCGCCCTTGGTCACTGCGTTACCATCGATCTCGGTATCGGAAGTCGCGGTGCGTTGCATGCCCGCGAGCGGGCTGGACCAGCGCAACATCTCCTCGATCGCGGAGGGGATCGCGTCGGGATTGCTGCGCAGCATTTCCTGTCGGTCCGGGTTCGCGGCGAGATAGGCGATGATGATGCCGAGACTCGCGGTGGTGGTGCCGTGCCCTGCGACGAGCAGCAGGCGGAGGATGCTGACCATCTCGGTTTCGCTCAGCGGTTGTCCGTCGAGCTGCTGGTCGAGCAGCCAGCTTGTCGCATCGTCGGCCGGCTTTGCGCGGCGCGTGGCGATGACCGGCAGGATATAGTCGGCCCAAGCCCGGTGTGCCGCCGCCATCCTGTTCGCGTCGCGTTCGGCCATGGCGATGCGGACATCCTCGGACATGCGCTTGATGAAGCGCCAATCGTCATGCGGCCAGCCGAGCAGCTCACAGATCACCCGCACCGGGAAGGGATCGGCGAAGCTGGCGATGACCGCTACCGGATCTCCGGTGGTCAGTGCCTTCAGATCCTTCTCCGCCAGCGCCCGCAGGCGCGGGGCGAATGCCTTCATCCGGCCCGCGGAGAAGAGCGGCATCAGCAGGCGGCGGTAGCGCGCATGCTCGGGCGGATCGAATTCCAGCGGAATGCCGCGCATCGCCGCAGGTGCGCTCTCGCCATGGTTGACGCGGACGTTGCTGAACGTCGCCGGGTCCGCCGCGACCGCCACCACATCCTTGTAGCGGAAGACCGACCAGCCCAGCCGGTCGCTATAGGCGACGGGGCATTTGCTGCGCATCTCGTCGAACGCGGCGATGCGATCCTCGCCCATCTCCGCAGGATTCCAGTACGCTTCGCCAGCCTCTGCCATGCCGCTCTCCATCGCTATTTTGCGGACTGGATATTCGCGGCATGGCGGTGAAGGACAGGCCAGCAGCGATGATAGCGGGCATTCAGCGGATAAATTTGTTGTGTGATATAGCAATATTTGCGAAGAAGCGGTTCAGGAGAGAATGACATGAGCCATATCCATGGCAGCCCGCTCTCGAAGCTGGACCTGGGCATGATCGTCGCGCTGGAGATCATGCTGCGCGAACGCAGCGTCAGCAAGGCGGCGCGCAGCGTCGGGCTGAGCCAGCCGGCGATGAGCAATGCGCTGGCCCGGATGCGCGATATCTTTGGCGACGCGCTGCTGGTGCGCAGCGAAGGCGGCATGGTGCTGACCGAGCGCGGCGAGCGATTGCTGCATCAGCTGGCGCCGCTGGTCGCCGAGCTGGAGACGCTGGCCGATCCGTCGAGCTTCGACGCTGCGGAATCGACCGCGACCTTCCGGCTGGCGGCGACCGACCATGCCGGGGCGACGGTGATGCCCGATGTGTTCCGCGCGGTGGCGGCCGAGGCGCCCGGCGTGAAGCTGCATGCGCTGACCATGCCCAGCCGCGAGATCGACCTGCACGATGCCGAGGCGGGGCAGGTTGACCTGCGGCTCGGCTGGATCCGGGCGCTGCCTGCCAACTGGTATTCGCGCACTTTGTTCGACGAGGAGCTCGTGCTGATCGGCGCGCGGGACAATCCCGCGCTGGCCGCGCCGCTGGACATGGAGCAGTTCCTTGCGCTGCCCCATATCGCGCTCGCGACCGACCGGCCGATGTTCCAGAACCTGACCGATCAGGCGCTGGCCGCGGCGGGGCACAGCCGTAACATCGTCGGCATGGTGTCGCACTTCGCGATGGCGCCGTTCATCGTCGCGCGCAGCGGCAATGTGGCGATGTTCCCCAAGCGGCTGGCGGAATTCTATCGCCCCTGGGCCGAGCTGAAGATCGTCGATTCCCCGTTCGCGTTCGAGCATTTCAGCGTGTCGATCGCGTGGCATCCGCGGGTGCACAACGATCCCGGCCACAAGTGGCTGCGCGCGCTGATCGTGCGGTGCGCGACGGCGGGCTGACCCCATTTCGAGCGGAAATGCCCTGTATCGGGTTTATGGATTAGCTCGCGGGCAGGCGGCTTCCTACCCTTGGCGCAAGAAGCGTGGTCAGCGCTCCGTGTGTCATGAGAGGAGCCGATGCCCCTAGATCCCGTCGCCATCCGGGCGGTCCGGTTCCCCGAAATCGAGCACACCCTCGAGGAACGCGACTGCCTGCTCTACGCGCTGTCGCTGGGCCTTGGCCGGGCGGAGGCGGGCGATTGGGGGCTGCGCTATAGCTATGAGCGCGAGCTTCAGGTGTTCCCGACACAGGCAGTGACCATCGGCCATCCCGGCATGTGGCTGACGCCCGATACCGGCGTGACGCACAGCCATGTGGTGCATGGCGGGCAGAAACTGCGCCTGCTCGCGCCGATGCGGGCGGGCATGACTGTGGTGGCCACCAATCGCGTGGCCGAGATCGCGGACAAGGGTGAGGGCCGCGGGGCGATCATCATCCTTGAGCGGACGCTGACCGACAAGGCGAGCGGCGATGCGCTGGCGACGATGGAATGGACGATCTTCTGCCGCAACGATGGCGGGTTCGGCGGGGACCCGAAGCTGAGCGGCACGTTCACCCCGGTGCCGGATCGCGCGCCGGACTGGCAGGCGCCGCTGGTGACGACCAGCGATGCGGCGATGCTCTATCGTCTGAACGGCGACCGCAATCCGATCCATGCCGATCCGGGTCTGGCGAAGCGGGCGGGGTTCGAGCGGCCGATCCTGCACGGGTTGTGCCTGTACGGCATGGCGGCGGCTGCGATCATGCGGCGCGGCGATGCCGGGCTGGTGGAGATCGAGGCGCGCTTCTCCAGCCCGAGCTTTCCCGGTGAACCGATGACGCTTTCGGTATGGGACGATGGCGACGGCACAGCATTCGAAATCATAGCGGACGCGCGCGGCAAGCGCGTGGTCGATCACGGAAAGGTCCGGCTGGCATGAGCGGCGCGCGCAATCTCTATACCGCGGCAGCGCTCGACCGGATGCTGAAGCCGCGCAGCGTGGCGATCGTCGGCGCATCGGCTAAGCCGGGGGCGATCGGCAATCAGGTGGTGATGGGCCAGAAGGACTTTGCCGGCGCAGTGTGGCCGATCAATCCGGGCCGCGACGAGATTTGCGGGTACAAGGCCTATCCCGATCTGCGCGCGCTGCCCGAGGCCCCTGACTGCGTGATCCTGGCGACGCCGCGTGCGAGCATCGAGGGGCTGATCGAGGAATGCGCCGCAGTCGGCGCGGGTGGTGTCGTGGTACTCGCCTCGGGTTTTGGCGAGATGGAGGATGCCGAACACGCCGCTACGCAGGAGCGGATCGCCGCGATTGCTGCGCAGCATGGACTGCCGGTGCTGGGCCCGAACTGCATCGGCTTCGCCAATGTGGCGCATGGCGCGTACATGACCTTCGTGCCGGTGCTGCCCAAGCCCGAAGTAACCGGGCGGGCTATCGGCGTCGTCACCCAATCGGGCGCGCTCGGCTTTGCGCTGGCGCAGGCGGCGGTGCGCGGGGTTTCGTTCAGCCATATCCTTGCCTCGGGCAATTCGTGCGACATCGATGCGGCGGACTTCGTGTCCTATCTGGCGGGCGCGCCGGAATGCCAGGTGATCGTCGCGGTGATCGAGGGGCTGAAGCATTCGCAGCGGATGGTGCAGGCAGCGCGGGCCGCGCGGGAAGCGGGCAAGCCGCTGATCCTGTGCGCCGCTGCCAGCTCTGCCGAGGGTGCGCTGGCGGCGCGGTCGCACACCGGTTCGATTGCGGGCACGCTCGATCCGTATCGCGGTGATCTGCAACGCGAAGGCGTGGTGCTGGTCGAGGATTTCGACCGGCTGGTGGAGATCGCAGCATTCTTCGCCAAGGCGCCGGAAACGCCCGCCGCCAATGGTGTGGCGGCGATTGCGACTTCGGGCGGCGCGGCGATTTTTGCTGCGGATGCGGCTGCAGCAAACGGGATCGCCTTGCCCCAGCCGTCGAGCGAAGTGCTTGCCGAACTGGGCAAGCATATCCCCGATTTCGTCACCATCCGGAACCCATGCGACGTGACCGCACAGAACGGCAACAATCCCGAAGCCTTCAACGATTGCGTCCGCGCGCTGGCCGCGTCGGACCTCTATGGCGCGATGGTCGTGCCGCAGACCTATTCGTGGCGCGGCACCGAGGAACGGATCGGCGGCCTTGCCGCGGTGGCCGACGAGACCGCCAAGCCGATCTGCCTCGTGTGGATGTCCGAGGATGTCGGCGGGCCTTCGACGGCCATCGTCGAGCGATCCAACCTGATCCTGTTCCGGTCGATGGACCGGTGCTTCAAGGCGCTGTCGCTGTGGCACCAACGTGCCGCCGCGCTGCGCGAACATGAATTTACGAGCGAGGAGGCTGCGTGATGGCGACCCAGGCGGATAACGTGACCGAGGCGCCGAAGGTCGGCTTCTATCGCTGGTACTTCCTGTTCCTGCTGATGACGCTCAACCTGATGCTGATCTGGGACAAGGTGATCCTGACCACCCTGTTCGAGCCGATCCGCGAGGAATTCGGTGTGACCGACGGTCAGCTCGGCATCATCGGCGGCACCGTCTATGCGATCTTCATGGGCGTGGCGGGGCTACCGCTCGGCTATCTCGCCGACCGCACTAACAGGCGGAACCTGGCGGCGGGATGCCTGCTGTTCTGGTCGGCGGCGACCGCGGCGTGCGGCATGGCGCAGAACCTGCCCCAGCTCGTCATGGCGCGGCTGTGCGTTGGCGTGGGCGAGGCGGGCGGCGGGCCTGCCGCGATCTCGATGATCGCCGACCTGTTCGAGCGCCGCCGCCGTGCGACGGCGATGGCGCTGTTCATGTTCGGCGCGTCGCTTGCCGGGCTGATCAACCTGACCGTGACGTCGAACGTATCGCACGCATGGGGCTGGCGCGCGGCGCTGCTGGTTGCTGCGGTGCCTGGCGTGGTCATCGCGCTGCTGCTGTTGTTCACCGTACGCGAGCCGGTGCGCGGCGCTTCGGACAAGGTGGTCGCGCCGCCCAAGGCGCCGCCGCTGCGCGACACGCTGCGCTTCATCGCGAAGCAGAAGTCGCTGGTGTTCATCCTGCTCGGATCGACGCTCAGCTACATCACCATCGCGGGGATGAGCAGCTGGACCTTCTCGTTCATCATCCGCGTCCACGAGACGCCGCTGAAGGAGATCGCCTTCCCGCTCGGCATCGGCTTCGTGATCGGCGGGCTGCTCGGCAATGCGCTGGGCGGATCGCTGGTCGATCACATGGCGCAGCGCGACGAGCGCTGGCGGGTGTGGATCATCGCGATCGGCGCGGTAGTGTCGGTCGGTGTCGGCGCGGTGTCGGTGATGGTCGGCGACATCACCTCGTTCATCGTGCTGACCGCGACCTTTGCGGGCCTTGCGATCTTCTGGTTCGGATCGGCCTCGTCGCTGTCGCAGAGCCTGGTCGAGATCCGCATGCGATCCACCGTGGGCGGCATCTTCTTCCTGCTCAGCAATATGGTCGGATACGGCCTGGGTCCGGTGATCGTCGGGTTCCTGAGCGACTATTACCAGCCGAGCTTCGGCGAGGAATCGCTGCGCTACGCCATGTTCACGATGGTGTTCTGCAACTGCCTGTCGGCGCTGGCCTTCTACATGGCCGGACGGTCGCTTCGGAAGGATCTGGATACGGCCGCGGCAGCCGACGCCTAGGGCACATTCGGCGGCATGATGACCGTTATTCGATGTAACAATTATTCGTCCGGCCGCGCCGCTCCTACCACCATTTCATGACCGGATCCGATCCGGCGGACTGGTGGAGCGGATGGAGCAGGCGTTGCTGGACACGGTATCGGATATGGGAACCGAAGGTTCGGCCGGCCTCGCGCTGACGCCGCGCATCCAGGCGATGCTGGATGCGTTCCGCACCAACAGCGATCCGATCCCGGTCGGCATCGCCAAGGCGCTGATCACCACCGAGGCATTCCGTGAAACCGAAGGCCGGCCGCAGGTGATCCGTTGCGCCCATGCCTTCGCCCGCGTGCTGGACGAAGTGCCGATTTTCATTGCGCCCGACGACATGCTGGCGGGCAATCTCGCCAGCAAGCCGGGCGGGGTCGAGCTGAGCTGCTTCTGGGCGACATGGCCCGAGGCGGAACTGGACGCGCTGAACAGCGGCGGCTTTATCGTCGAGGATTCGGACCGCCCCGCGATCGCGGCGATGAACGACTATTGGCGCACCCGTTCGCTCACCTCGCGCATGACCTCGCTCTACGACGACAACCGGTTGTGGCCCTATGCCCAGCTTGGCGTCGTCCTGCCGCCCTTCCGCAGCAAGGAAGAGGGCTGGGGGCCGGGCGGAATGCTCGGCGTCGGCTATGGCATCCATCACGAGATCAGCCAGATCATCGGCGTGTTCCGCATCGACCAGGTGATCGAGCGCGGGCTGGACGCGATGATCGCCGAAGCCCGCGCCGAGCGCGATGCGACCCGGCTGATGTCGGCGGACGCGGTCGAGAAGATCGACATGCTCGACGGCGTGATCATGGCGCTGGAAGCGATGGTCCGCTTTGCCGCCCGCTTTGCCGCCGAGGCCGACAGGCTGGCGGATTCGGAGACCGATCCGGCGCGTCGCGACGAGCTTCGCGTCATTGCGGAGATGTGCCGTCACGTACCCGCAAAGCCTGCGCGGACCTTCCGCGAGGCGATGCAGTCGCTGTGGTTCGCGGTGCTCGGCCTGTTGCCTTCGGGCGTGCTCTCGTACGGCCGATTCGACGATTATATGCTGCCCTATTACGAGGCGGATATCGCCGCGGGGCGGATCACCGACGCCGAAGTGATCGAGCTGCTGGCATGGTTGCGGATCAAGGATTCGGGGATCGTCATCACTGCGGGGCAGACGCACCGCAGCAAATATGGCGGCTTCGCCAAATGGCATAACCTCGGCATCGGCGGGCAGAATGCGGACGGCAGCGACGCGACCAGCGCGCTCTCCTATCTGCTGCTCGAAGCCGCGAAGCTTTGCCCGACGCCGCATCCGACGCTGACGATGCGCGTGCATGAAGGCACGCCCGAACCGCTGATGCGCGAGGCGCTGAAGCTGATCGGCACCGGCATCGGCGTGCCTTCGATGATCGGGGATGAAAGCTCGATCCAGTTTCTGGTCAAGGAAGGCGTGCCGCTGGAAACTGCGCGCGGCTATGGCGTCGCGGGGTGCCTGGGCATCAACATTCCGGGCCAGTCGCGCACCATCGCCTGGCCGATGTTCACCGTGCCGCTGGTGCTGCAGTTCGCGATCCATGGCGGCGTCGATCCGCGCTCGGGCGAGCAGGTCGGGCCGGTCACGACGAAGCTGGCCGAATGCGGCAGCTACGAAGCGTTTCTCGACGGGTTCAAGACCCAGCTTGGTCATTTCCTCGAGCTGCAGGCCGAGTTCAATAACGTCACGATGCGCGCCTATGCCGAGCGTTTCCCGCAGACGGTGGAGACCGCGCTGTCGGACGGGCTGATCCAGTCGGGCAAGAATATCCTCGGCCATCCGCTGCCGTTCGAAAACGGATCGTGCCTCAATCCCATCGGGATGATCAACGCGTCGGATTCGCTCGCCGCGCTCAAGTCGGTGGTGTTCGAGCGCAAGCTGGCGACGCCTGCCGAGTTCGCCGCGGCACTCGCATCCAACTGGGCGGGTGAGCGTGGGGCAGAGCTTCGCGCGCTGGCGCTGGCTGCGCCGAAATATGGCAATGACGATGACGCCGCCGATCTGATCGCAGCCGATCTCTATGCCTTCTGGGCCGATCGCGGCACCGCGCTGACCACCACCTATGGCGGCAATTTCAAGGTCGCCTCGATCAGCATCGGCACCTCGACCATTCCGGGCGGTGCCGCGACCGGCGCAACGCCGGACGGCCGCATGGCGGGCGAGGCGCTGGCGGATGAATCGCTGTCGCCGATGCGCGGTCGCGACACCAGTGGCATCCATGCCCTGCTGCGCAGCGCGCTGAAGATCGATCAGGCGCGATACCAGGCCATGTCGCTCGACCTTCGCTTCCATCCCGAAGCGCTGGACGGCGACGAGCGGTTGGCGGCGGTGAGCAGGCTGGTCCGCGACTATTTCGCCGCGGGCGGCAAGCACATGCAGTTCAACGTGCTCGATACCGACGCACTGCTCGACGCCCAGACCAATCCCGATGCGCATCCGGGCGAGATCGTCCGCATCGGCGGGTGCAGCGCCTTTTTCGTCGGGCTGACCCCGGCGGCGCAGCACGATGTCCTGAATCGTACCGAGTACCGTGAAATCTGAAGAAGCAGGTCCGTCGCTAACAGGCGTAACAACGCGCGCGGCGGTTCCCAAGGGAGGGAGAGAGAAGATGAAGGCAATGACCATGAACAAGATCCGCCGCACGATGCTGTGCATGTCGAGCCTGGCAGCGGTTGCGCTTGCCACCCCCGCACTGGCGCAGGACGCCCCGGCCGATGCCGGGCAGGCGGCTGCGCCCGCGGAGGACGACGGCACCAATCAGGATATCGTGGTGACCGCGCAGCGGCGCGAGGAGCGGCTTCAGCAGGTGCCGATCTCGGTCAGCGCCTTCTCGTCGGCGGCGCTCGAGGATCGCGGCGTCACCAATCTGCGCAACATCACCCAGTTCGTGCCGAATATCGAGCTGAGCGTCAGCAACCGGCCGACCGCGGGCGGATCGGCCTATGCCGCTTGGATCCGCGGCGTCGGCACCGGCGACTATGCGTTCCCGACCGATCCGGGCATCGGCCTGTATCTCGACAACGTCTATATGGCGCGCACGCTGGGCGGCCTGATGACCCTGTCGGACATCGAGCGCGTCGAAGTGCTGCGCGGGCCGCAGGGCACGCTCTATGGCCGCAACACGATCGGCGGCGCGGTGAACATCGTCACCCGTGCGCCGGTGCTGACCGGTCCGGTGACCGGCGAGGTATTGGGCCGCGGCGGCACCTGGGGCCGGATCGATGGCAGCGCCAGCATCTCGGCGCCGCTGATCGACGGCGTGCTGGGCATCAAGCTCTCCGCCGGCAGCTTCAATCAGGGCGGCGTCGGCCGGCGCCTGCTCACCGGCGAGCGGATGAACAACGAAAGCCGCCTGGTCTTCCGCGGCGGTGTGCTGTTCCAGCCGACCGCCAATCTGACCATCGATATCCGCGGCGATTACAGCACCCAGCGCAACAATGGCGAGCTGGCGCAGGTGGCGCAGTACCGCACTACGCCCGCCGCGGTCGCGCGCTACAACACCTTCGCGGCGCCGGTCCGCGCCGCCGAGCTCGGCCTGCCGGTCGGCTCGGTCTACGACGCCCGCTGGGTCGCGCCGGATGGCTATTCGACCTATTCGAACAGCCCGGTTCAGGACGATTACAACACCGGCGGCGTATCCGGCGTTGTGACCTGGGACGTGGCCGACAATGTCTCGCTCAAGTCGATCACCGCGTGGCGCCAGATCGACACCCATATCCGCGTCGATGGCGACAACAGCCCGTTCATCATCGCATCGACCAACGAGACGTTCAGCGACCAGCAGTTCAGCCAGGAATTCCAGTTCAATGCGAGCTTCTGGGACAACCGGATGAAGTTTGTCGCGGGCCTGTTCTATTTCCGCGAGACCGGCGACAACTGGAAGTACAGCGAGAATTTCCACGGCGTGTATCAGGTCACCGGCGTGGCGAGCGATGCGCGCGACACGCTGACCACCCAGCATTACGAAGCCAAGAGCTATGCCGCCTTCTGGCAGCTCGATGCGGAAGTGCTGCCGACCGTGACCATCACGCTGGGCGGCCGCCTGAACCGCGACGAGAAGACCTTCGACATGATGGTCCGCCTGCCGGAGCGCAACGGCGTGTCGGTGCCTTTCTCCAGCCGCAGTGCCGACTGGGATTCCTTCACGCCCAAGGTAGGCCTGAACTGGAAGCCGACCGACGATCTGATGTTCTACGGCAGCTATTCGCAGGGCTTCAAGAGCGGCGGCTTCGGCCTGCCGACCGCGACCTCGCCGACTACTGCTTATAATCCCGAGACGCTGAGCACGGCCGAGATCGGGGTGAAGTCACAATGGTTCGACCGGCACCTGACGCTGAACCTGGCGCTGTGGACGAGCGACTGGAAGGACATCCAGTTCAACATCATCGTGCCGACCGGCACGGGTCAGGTGAACATCACCCAGAATGGCGGCAGCGCGCGGCTGAAGGGGTTCGAGGCGGAAGTGAACGCCCGTACCGGCTTCGGCCTCTCGTTCAATCTGGGCGTGGGCTACACGGAGTCCCACTTCTATCATCTGGCGTCCGGTGCGGCCGCTGTCGGCATCACGCTGGCTTCGCCACTGCCGCACATTCCGCGCTGGACGATCGCGCCGGGCGTGCAGTTCCAGACCGACAGCAATCTGGGCCGGTTCACCCTGCGCGGCGACCTTCACTATCGCAGCGAGCAGTTCCTCACGATCGGCGATCCGACGTCGTTCGAGAAGGGCTATGCGCTGCTGTCCGCCCGTGTCTCGTTCGAGCCCAAGGCGCTGTCGGGATGGGAGTTCGGCGTGGAAGCCAACAACATCACCGACCAGCGCTATCTGGTCTACAGCCAGAACGCGACGGCGTTCGGCATCCAGATCGAAGTGCCCGGCGAGCGCCGCACGGTGAACTTCACGGCGCGGAAGAAGTTCTGATGCGTCTCACGGATATCGGAGGCGGGCTGCCGCCCGTCTCCGCCATCTCGCTGGGTTCGTGGAATACCTTCTCGCGGATCACCTTCGAGGAGAATCTGACGCTGATCGAACGGGCGATGGACCTTGGGGTCAATCTGTTCGACGTCGGCTATTACTGGGACAAGCCGCATACCGAGCTGATCTTCGCGCGGGTGCTGCAGGTGCTGGCACGGCCGCGCGACAGCTATATGGTCGCGGAGAAATTGTGGCTGTGGGATTATCCGCAGCAGAGCTTCCTCGACCAGCTCAAGGGATCGCTGCTGCGGCTGGGGCTGGATCATGTCGATCTGGTGATGGTCTCGCGGCCACTGCCCGAAATGGATTTCGACGCGTTCTGCGACGAGGTGGTCGATCTGGTCGATCGCGGCCTTGCGCGGGCATGGGGCGTGACCAACTGGGATCCGGAGCAGATCGCACATGCACAGGCGCGGCTGGGTGCTGCCGGGCGGCCGACGCCGCGGCTGGTGCAGCTCCAGTATAATCTCGCGCGGCGCGGCATCGTCGAGACGCCGGGCTATGACGCGCTGTTCGCGGCGGGGGACATCCATCTGTGCGCAGCGCATACGATGGAGGGCGGGATCATCGCCGGGCACCTCAATCGCGACCGGGTGAACCCGAGCGACATGGCGGCAGGCGTGGTGCCCAACGAGCGCAACATCGCGCGCGACGCAGGCGGCATCCGCGAGACGATCCGCGAGAATCAGGCGCTGCTCGAAACCATCGCGAAGCGGTTCGACGCGACTCCTGCGCAGATCGCCATTGCGACCGTGCTGGCCAATCCGGGCGTCGGCACCGCGCTGATCGGGGTGACCAAGGTGTCCGACCTTGAGGACGATATCGGCGCGATCCGGCTGGTGAGCGAACGGCGCGCGGAACTGCTGGAAGCGGTCGAGCCGTTGCGGCTCGACGGGGTGGCGCACCCCAAGCGCTTCAATCCGCATAACGACGAATGAGCGAGTTCGCCGGTAAGGTCGCGGTGGTGACCGGTGGAGCCGGCGGGATCGGTGCGGCGGTGGCCGCGGGGCTGCGCGAGGCCGGGTGCGTGGTCGTCGCATTCGATATTGCGGGCGAGGCCGAGCGGGTCGACGTGACCGATCCGGTCGCGGTCATCCAGGCGATGGACCGCGTCGCCGAGGCGCATGGCGGGATCGATATCCTGATCAACAATGCCGGGGGTGGGCCGCGCGGATCGGTTGCCATGTTGACCATCGCAGATTGGCGGGCATCGCTGGCGCTCAATCTGGACTCGGCCTTCTACTGTCTGAGCGCGGTGCTGCCGCATCTGTGCGCGCGAGGCGGCGGGACGGTGGTGAACATCGCGTCGCTGGCCGGCAAATCGGTGTCGAAGGTCGGCGGCGCGGGCTATGCGGCGGGCAAGGCCGGGCTGCTTGGACTGACCCGGCAGGCAGCGGCGGAGCTGGCGAGCGAGAATATCCGGGTCAACGCGGTTTGCCCGGGGCCGGTGCGGACACCGATGGCCGGCGCGTCGAGCCGGTTCGGGGCGCTGATGCCGCTGGGCCGCGTGGCCGAAGCGGAGGAGGTGGCGCAGGCGGTACTGTTCCTCGCCGGGCCGCGATCCGGCATGTGCACCGGGACCTCGATCGACGTCGATGGCGGGCTGAGCGTGCGGCTGGATTGAGGCCCGTTAGACGCCGGTCCTATCGCGACAGGTTGAGTGAATTGTGCTCCGGCGAAGGCCGGAGCGCTGGCGGTCAACGCTTCGCGATACGTCCAACGCTCCGGCCTTCGCCGGAGCACGGCAATCTATCGCAACGGGACAATCCTCAAATTGTCAGGGTCGCGGAAGTGCGGCTATTCGTGACCTTTGGCGGAGGGGAAATGGTCATTTCGCGCATGGCGTGGAGCGCCATGCCGGACGGGTATCGACGGTTCAAAGAGCCAGTGCCGTAACCGAGCAGGCGAAATCCAACATTTCAAGCATTGCCGATGTGGAGGTGGTTTCTCGACTTCGCTCGAAACGAACGGTGGCTTGCGCTAGAAGCCGATAACCGGATGGGGCCTGTAGGGTGCTTCCAGCGCTGCGATCTCAGCTTCGTCCAGCACCAGTCCGGTCGCGGCGATGGCATCATCGAGCTGCGCGACATCGGTAATGCCCAGCACCGGCGCGATCACGCCGGGACGGGACATCAGCCAGGCAAGCGCGACCTGTGCGGGCGGTACGCCGCGCGCCGCCGCGACCTGTTCCAGCGCGTCGATCACCGGCCGGTCCAGCGCATCGTCGAAGCGCTCGGTGACCAGTCGGTCCTCGCGTAGCCGGTCGGCATTGGCCGCCACACCCGCCAGCAGGCCGCGTGCGAGTGGCGACCAAGGCAGCATGCCCACGCCTTCCTCCACGCACAGCGCCTGCATCTCGCGCTCTTCTTCGCGGTAGAGCAGGTTGTAGTAATTCTGCATGCAGATGAAGAGCGAAAGGCCGCCCGAACGCTGTAGCCCCAGCGCCTTCATCAGCCGCCATGCCGACATGGACGAAGCGCCGAGATAGCGGGCGCGGCCGCTGGTCACGATCACTTCCAGCGCGGCCAGCGTCTCCTCGATCGGCGTCTCGGGGTCCCAGCGATGGATCATGTAGATGTCGAGATGATCGGTGCCGAGCTTGGCGAGACTGGCATCGATCGATGCGAGGATATTCTTGCGCGACAGGCCACGGGCATTGGGGGAGGGGTTGGTGGGGAAGAACACCTTGCTGGTCAGCACCAGATCGCGCCGCGGCAGATCGCGGATCGCGTGGCCCAGCACCGCTTCGCTCTCGCCGCCGCCATAGGTCGATCCGGTGTCGAGGAAGAAGATGCCGCGATCCATCGCCGCGCGGACCAGCGCGGTCGCCTGCTTCTGTCCGGTGCGCCACGAGCTGTTGCCTGCTGCGCCGAAGGTGGCGGTGCCGAGACAGAGCGGCGGGACCTTCAGGCCCGAGCGGCCAAGCTGGCGATAGTTCATGCTTTTGCCTTGCGGATATTGACGGGGATCGCCGAGAAGCGCGGCATTGCGTTGATCGGTTCGCGTTCGTGCGTGCCGCTGACGAGCGGCGCGACCGAGGTGCCGTCGGCGCGGGGATCACTGCCCGGTTCGGGGATGACACGGCCCCAGCCATGGCTCATCGACAGGACGCCGCGCCGCAGCCGTGCGTCCGCCGCCGCCACGCCGATGATCGTGCCATGGGCGGAGGCGATCTCGACTTCATCGCCCTCCGCCAGTGCCAGTTCTGCCAGATCGTCGGGATGGAGGAAGGCGGGATTGTAACGATGCCGCTGGCGGACCGCGGGCAGATCGGTCAGCGCCGAGTTCATCGTCTCGCGCATCCGCCGCGACACCATCAGGTGCGAGAAGCCGGGGGCGGTGGCTTCGGCCAGCACCTCGGCGATCTCGGCGACGACATCGGGCGGGGCGACTTCGAAGCGGCCGGTTGCTTCGGGCCGGGGCGGCAGTACCTGCCTGGCCGGGAAATCGTAGATCTTGCCGAGGGGATGCCGGCGCAGTTCGGACAGGGGGATTTTCGCGTCGCGGGTCAGGATCTCGAGCAACGTCTCGGTTTCCGGTGGCGCGTCCATGTCGAGCGGAACGCCCGAATAGGTCATGGAGAGGCCAAGCCGCTTGGCCAGTGCCCAGAAGGGATACCAGTCCTCGACCAGTTCGGATCCTTGGGGCGGTTCGGTCAGCGCGGGCGTGTACTGCGCGAAGGGCCGCTTGAAGGCATGCGCGTCGCGGGTGATGTCGGCGCGCTCATATTGGCCGAGCGGGGCGAAGACATAGTGCGAGGCGCGGGCGGTGGCGGTCATCACCGGATCGATCGTCACCATCAGATCGAGCGAGGCGAAGGCGGCGAGGGTGCGCGCAGGATCAGGCAGAGCGGGAACGAGGTTGCCGCCCGCGACGAACAGCGCGGCGATCCGTCCGGGACCGGGCTCGAGGATCTCCTCGACCAGCGCGCCGGTCATCTGCTCGCCGACCAGCATGCCATAGCCGCCGACGCGGGTGCGGCGGCTTGTCTCCCATGAGCGTTTCGGCGGGATCACTTCGGCGCGGGGATGGCGTTCGGGGGAGAGGGCGCCGTGGTTCCAGACGGGTTCGCCTTCGCGCAAGTAACGGCCGCAGACGACGTTGATCGCTTCGTAGAGATGCTCGGACAGGTTCGAATGCGGCGAGAAGTCCGGGCCGGTGCCGGTGCGCACGATGCCGCGACTGGCGTTGCGGGCGAAGGCCTCGGCGGCTTCGCGCAATTGGTGTGCGGAAATGCCGGCGCGGGCCTCGACCAGTTCGGGCGTATAGGGTGCGACCGCGGCGATCAGCGCGTCGAGGCCGTTGGCGTAGCGGGCGCAGAACGCCGCGTCGTGCCAGCCTTCGGTGAGGATGATGCGGAGCAGGCCCGATGCGATGGCGACATCCTGACCCGGGATCGGCTGGAGATGGATGTCGGCGAACTCGGCGGTTTCGGTGCGGCGCGGGTCGATCACGATCAGCTTCAGGCCCTGATCCTTGGCGGACTTCAGCGTCTTGAGCGGATTGCCGGGAAAGCCGCCGAGGCTGAGCGAATTGGCGACCAGCGGATTGGCGCCGATCAGCATCCACACGTCCGATCCCTCGAATGCCGGGCGCCCCGCGGCCCAGATGCCGAGCCGCTCCATCGAGACGACCTTGGCCGACTGGTCGATGGTCAGCGACGAGAAGAAGCTCGCCGACCCCAGCGCCTGCATCCAGGTCGGCAGCATCTGGAAGGCGGACTGGTTGTTGAAGTTCGCGGTGCCGCGATAGGTGGCAATCGCGTCCGGCCCGTCGCGGGCGATGATCGCCGCGAGCTTCTCTGCGATCTCGTCGAGCGCCTGTTCGACGCCGATCCTCTCGAAGCTGCCATCGGGCATGCGCTTGAGCGGATGGAGCAGCCGCGTCCCTTCGACATCGGCGTTCAGGCCCTTGATGCAGGCATAGCCTTCGGTGATCGGATGGCCCTTGTCGCCGCGGACCTTCGCCACGCGGCCGTCATCGTCGATCGTCACCCGCACGCCGCACAGGCCGCTGCAGATCCGGCAGAATGAAAACGCGTCGCGCACGGCAGTTTCGCCTCATGCATCCTCTCGAGACGCATGTACCGGCTGGCCGGGCGGGCGATTCATTCAAAAGGCACAGAGCGGTCATCGGCGCGGTGAATGACTGCGCTCCAAAACGGAAATGGCGGGCCGGTGGTCCGGCCCGCCATTTCGGCTTCGCTTCGGTTCGCGAGGATCAGAAGCGTTTGGTCACCCGCATGCCATAGGTCCGCGGATCGACCAGGAACAGGCTGTTGAACAGGCCGAACAGCTGGTTGGTCGGGATGGTCGTGGCCACCGAATCCTCGTTGGTCAGGTTGCGCACGAAGGCGGTGACCTGAAGCCCGTGGGTGCGGGATTCGAACGACAGCGACATGTTGATGTTCTGATAGCCGTTCAGCCGGTCGCCGGCGGTGTTGTAGATCTGCGAGAAGCTCTTGCTCTGGCGGTAATAGTCGGCTCGCAGCGTGCCTTCCCAGTCCGAACCGATGTCGAAATTATACTGGGCGCCAAGGTTGAGCGACAGGCGCGGTGCGTTGGGCAGTTCGCGGCCGGCCAGGTTGGTCGGCACGCCGGCCGAGACCACCACGCCGCTGGCGGCGAAGGAGCCGTTGCACAGGCCGAGCAGCGCGTTGGTCGGGATCAGGCCGGCATTGATGCGGCTGAGGATGGTCGCGACACCGCTGGTGTTCGCCACGCAGTTCACGCCGCTGCCGTTCTTCACCACCGTCAGCGACGGATCGCCATTGGTGAGGTTCGACGCGTCGATCGACTGGCCCGACTTGATCCGGGTGTTGAGCACGCTGAGATTGGCGTTGACCCGGAAGCGCGAGAACGGCTCGAAGATCGTCTCGACTTCCATGCCCTTGATCTCGGCATCGATATTCTCGGTCGCCGTGCTGACGCCGACCAGCTTGGCGATCTGATAGTCTTCGTAGTTGTAGTAGAAGAGCGTCATGTTGAACACGACGCGGCCATTGGCCAACGTGTTCTTGGTGCCCAGCTCATAGGCGTTGACGAATTCCGGCTCGTACGAGAGCGGCACCGTGCCGATGCCGCCGGCCGATCCGTTGAAGCCGCCGCCCTTATAGCCTTTCGAATAGGAGGCGTAGAACAGCGAGCTGTCGGTGAACTCGATCGCCGGCTTCCACGAGACGTTGACCTTGCCGGTGGTCTCCTTGAACTCGACCGTGTTGTAGGTCGGGTTGATGAAGCCGCGGCCCGGCGAGAACAGCAAAGAGGGATAGTCGGTCTGGCGCTTGCTGTCGTGCGTGTAGCGCAGGCCGCCGGTCAGCTTGAGGTTGGGCGTGATGTCCCAATAGATCTCGCCCAGCGCGGCCGCCGAACGCAGGCCATAGGGGATGCGGCTGATCAGATAGTTGTGGCCGGTGCGATCGGGTTCGCGCAGCGGATCGATATAGATGCCGGTGCCGCCCGCGTTGAGCAGCTGCGACCGCGCGTTGAAGGCGTTGGTGACGTAGAGGAAGTCCTGCGTCGAATCGAAGTCGTAATAGAGGCCGCCGACGTTGAAGTTGACCGGTCCCGAGAAGCTCGACTGAATACGCGCTTCGACCGACCATTGACGGCTGTCCTTGGTCGAGGTCTGAAGCCCGAGCGGCGCAGTGGTGGCGCCGAGCTGCGGGTCGTTGAAGACGCCGCCGGGCGCGTAGGTCGAGACGTTGAACGAGTTCTGGGTGGAGACCCAGCTTGCCGGTTCGGCGCGGGCTTCGAAGCTGTCCTCGCCATAGGAGCCCATCACGTTCAGCTGCAGGTCCGAGGTGAAGTCCCAGGCGGCGTTGAACTGCACCAGATCGTTCTTGGCGCGATAGGTCGGGTCGATCTGCGAAGCGAAGTGGCGGGGATCGGCGCTCTGGCGGATATTGGCATTGGCATCGCGCGAGAGGATGCCGGTGGCGAGGCCGATCGTGCCGTAGACGGTGCCGAACGAGTTGGGTGCGCCCAGCGCCGCGGACCCGTAGATCGAGGCGTTCAGGCAGCCTTGGCTGAGCAGGCCGCGTGCGATCGTGTTGGGCGTGACGCCACCGACCGTCGCCGGGCCCGGATCGGGCGTGCAGCGGGTGGAGATGCCGCGCATGCGGTCATCATCCTCGTCGAAATGCTCGTAGAGGATATAGGCGTTGAAGGTCGGCGAATTGTAGCCGAGCGTGATGCGGCCCGCCCACAGGTTGCGGCCATCGGCGTCGTTGCCGGTATAGGTGTTCAGCGCATAGCCGTCGCGGTTGAAGTAGATGCCGGCCACGCGCACGCCGAACCCGGCGCCGAGCGGCAGGTTGACCATGCCGATCACCTTCTTGGAATCGTAATTCCCGTACTCGGCCGCGATCGAGGCTTCGAACTTGTCGACCGGCTTCTTGGTGATGGTGTTCATCACGCCGCCGGTGGCGTTGCGGCCATAGAGCGTGCCCTGCGGGCCGCGCAGCACTTCGATACGCTCGACATCGTAGAAATCGGCATCGGTGATGCGGGTCGCGCCGAGCGGGGCGTTGTTCTGATGCACGCCGACGCCGGGATCGGCCGAGGGATTGACCAGAGTCGAGCCGATGCCGCGGATCGAGATGTTGGTGCTGTTCACCGCGGTGCGCGAGAATTGCAGGTTGGGAACCTGGGTGCGCAGATCCTGGGTTTCACGGACGCCGGCGGCCTCCAGCGTTTCGGGCGAGAAGGCGGACACCGCGATCGGCACGTCCTGCAGCCGCTCCGAACGCTTTTGCGCGGTGACGACGATCTCGCCGATCGGCGCGTCGTCGTCGGCCTGCTGATCGGCGGCGGGCGCATCCTGCGCGGTCTGAGCCTGCGCGGCTTGCGCGAACAGCATCAGCGATGCGCCGGCCATCAAGAGTGCGCGTTTCTGCATTTCCAGTCCCTCCCGTATCGCGGTTTCGACCCGCGGTTTGAATTCCAGCGACCCATGATCCACGCTGGTTGCCGCCATTTTGGCGAAGAAAAGCAAAATGTCAAGAATTCCGGTAAAACTGGAATGATGACATATTTTGCGAGAGGGGAAGGGCGCCGAGTATATGGTCCGCAGGCACGGAAACCCGCGTCCGGATGCGAACGCGAAGCGATTTTTCGAAAGGTTGCGACTCGGCGGCGATGCTGCCGGGAAGGATCAGGCGGCGGGGAGTCCGGCGGCGTGGCGTAGCACCGACGCGTCCCATATCTCGCCACGCCACGCGACATACTGATCGGGCCGGACGAGGGTGATGGCTGCCGGATAGTGGGCGGCCTGATCGGCGGTGAGCTGGACGCAAACGATGGGAATACCCATGGCTGCGGCGTCCATCGTGGCGGCGGCGATCACGTCTTCGGCACCGCCGGGTCCACAGACCAGCGCGAAGCCGGTGCCGAATGCGTCGTACAGTGAGCGGGTCTCATCGAGCCAGACATGGGGAGCGAGGCAACCCGGCGCGCTGGAGGGCTGGTAGGCAGAATCCTCGCCGCGTGCCGTACCTGTCGTGTCCGGCGGGAGGATCGGCGAGCTGCGATAGCAACCGCCCAGCACGGTGCCGAGCGTATGGAACTCACGCGACTTCAGCACGACGATCCGCTCCCCGGCTCGCGCACGCAACGCATCGCCCTCCGCTCCCGGCGCGTCGAGGCCTTCGGACCAGAGATCGTTCGAAAGCACCGCATGGTTGGCCGCGGCCTCGGCGATCACCTCCTCATGGATCGTGCGCCGTTCGGCTTCGTAACTGTCGAGCAGGGCGGGGCCGCCCCAGCCCTGCAGCAGCCCCGCCAGCTTCCAGCCCAGATCGGCGCCATCCGCGACGCCCATATTCATGCCATAGCCGCCAAAGGGCGGATGGAGGTGGCAGGCATCGCCGATCAGGAACAGGCGGCCGTCGCGATAGCGGTCGGCGATCAGGCTGCTGGCGACCCATTCGTCGGTGCTGAGGATCTCGAGCGGAATGTCGATCCCGGTCGATCTGCGGATCAGGTCCGCCGCGTTTTCCATCGTCACCTGCACGCCATCGGGCAGGCGGGTGGGCATGAAGAACCAGATATCGCCAGAGTCCATCGGGCCGATCAGGCTGGGGGCGACGGGATCGAGCTGCCAGTACATCGTCGCGCGGCCATGGCCATGTGCCTGCGCCAAACCGGGTGCGCGGAACACGACATTATAGTTGCGCGACAGGCCATGCTTGCCGGTCATCTTCGCGCCGATCAGGCCGCGCATGGCGCTGCGCGAGCCATCGGCGCCGACCGCATAAGCGCAACGCACGCTGCGCTCCGCGCTGGTCGCGAGGTCGCTAATCCGCACCTCGGCGCCGTCCTCGTCCTGCGTCGCGCCGATGAACTCGGTGCTGAAGCGCAGGGTGACGCTGGGCAGTCGGTCGGCCGCTTCGCGCATCACCTGTTCCAGCTTGTACTGCGGGATCCACTGGGCATGTTCGGGGTAGCGATCGTCGCGCGCTGGTGCGCAGTTCGACGCGTTGGCGATCCGCGCAAGCAGCTGCCCGCCCAAGCGCGTGACGAAGGCGATGTCGGAGGGATAATCGACCCCGAACGGCGAAAGTTCGGCCAGCCGGTCCGCGATGCCCCAGCGCCGCAAATGGGTGCGCGTGCGGACATTGGTGGTCTTGGCGCGTGGAGCATAGCCGACCCGGTGGTTGCGTTCGATCAGCAGGCAATCGATCCCGCGCATGCCGAGTTCGAGCGCCAGCGCCAGCCCGCTCGGCCCCGCGCCGACGATGACGACATCATGATCCCGTTCGCGTGTCATTCCGCAGTCCATCCCCCATCGACGATCAGGCTCGTGCCGGTCACCAGCGCCGACGCGTCCGATGCGAGGAACAATGCCGCGCCCATCAGGTCCTCGACCCGGCCGATCCGCCCCAGCTTGATCTTCTCCAGCACGCTGGCCTTGAAGGCTGCGTCCTCGAAATAGGGCCGGGTCAGCGGAGTTTCGATGAAGGTCGGCGCGATCGTGTTGCTGCGGATATTGTGCGCAGCAAGATCGAGCGCGAGCGCCTTGCTCATCCCCTCCAGCCCCCATTTCGAAGCGCAATAGAGTGAGCGGTTCGGACCGCCGACATGGCCCATCTGCGATCCGACATGGATCAGCGAGCCGGACACGCCCTCGGCCAGCATGCGGCGGACAGCGGCCTGGGTGACGAAGAAGGTCGCGCGCAGGTTGAGATCGAGCACCGCATCGTAATCGGCTTCGGTGACGTCCTGCATCGGCATGGGCCGATTGGTGCCGGCATTGTTGATCAGGACATGGAAGGCGGGGCGGCTGGCGAAGAAGTCTGTGACCGCTTGTGTGTCGGCCACATCGAGCATCGCAGCATCGGCCTTGCCGCCCGCTGCGCGGATCGCCTCGGCACCGGCTTCCACTTCGTTGAGTGTGCGCGCTGCCAGCGTTACGCTCGCGCCTGCTTCCGCCAGTGCCGCGGCTAAGGCCAGCCCAATCCCTCGACCTGCGCCGGTCACCAGTGCGCGGCGGCCGTCGAGGCGGAAGCTTGGGGTGACCGGTAGCGTCATGCCTCGACCGGTTCGGCGCGTCCGGCATAGGGCACTTCGCGGCCGCCATATCGACGCACTCGGATATTCGCCTGCTCGCCATGCCCGGCAAAGCCCTCGAGTGCGCACAACCGGCTGCAATATTCGCCGACCATCGCCGAGGCCGGATCGGTCAGCACGCGCTGATAGGTGCAGGTCTTGAGGAATTTCCCGACCCACAGCCCGCCGGTGTAGCGCGCGGCCTTGCGCGTCGGCAGCGTGTGGTTGGTGCCGATCACCTTGTCGCCATACGAGACGTTGGTGCGGGCGCCGAGGAACAGTGCGCCGTAGTTGGTCATCCGATGCAGGAACCAGTCGGGATCGCGGGTCATCACCTGCACATGCTCCGAGGCGATGTCGTCGGCGATGCGCAGCATTTCGGCGTCATCCTCGGCGACGATCACTTCGCCGAAACTCTCCCACGCGCGGCGCGCATGATCGGCGGTGGGGAGGATCTCCAGCAGCCGCTCGACTTCGCGGATCGTCTCGTGCGCTAGCGCCATCGATGTGGTGAGCAGGATCGCGGGACTGTCCGGCCCATGTTCGGCTTGCCCCAGCAGGTCGGTGGCGCACAGTTCGGCATCCGCACCGATATCGTCGGCGATCACCAAGGTTTCGGTGGGTCCCGCGAACAGATCGATGCCGACCCGGCCGAACAGCTGGCGCTTGGCCTCGGCCACGAAGGCGTTGCCCGGGCCGACGAGCATATCGACGGGATCGATGCTCTGCGTCCCCAGCGCCATCGTGCCGATCGCCTGAATGCCACCCAGCACATAGATGGCGTCCGCGCCCGCCATCGCCTGTGCCGCGACAATGGCGGGGGCGGGCTTGCCGCCAAAGGGAGGGGCGCAAGTGACGACGCGTGGGACGCCTGCGACCTTCGCGGTGATGACGCTCATATGCGCCGAGGCGAGCAGCGGATATTTGCCGCCCGGAACGTAGCAGCCTGCGGCATTCACCGGGATGTTCTTGTGGCCGAGGATCACGCCGGGCAGCGTCTCGACCTCTACGTCTTTCATGCTGTCGCGCTGGACCTGCGCGAAGCGGCGGACCTGAGTCTGGGCGAACTCGATATCCTTCAGGTCCTGCCCGGTCAGCTGATCGATGCAGTTCTGGATCTCGCGGTCCGACAGCCGGTAATCGTCGCGGTCCCAACCATCGAACTTGACCGAGAGCTCGCGCACCGCCGCGTCGCCGCGCGCCTCGATGTCGGCGAGGATGGTCTCGACCGTATCGCGCACCTTGCGGTCCGCCTCGGCGCGCACCGCTGCCGCCGTGCCGCGCTTGATCCATTCAGCCATGTTCTGCTCTTTCAGGCGTGCGCAGGCGCGCTGCCGAACGCGGCCTGCGCATCGGCTTCGTAATTATGGACGAAATCATGGGGCACTTCGGGACCCCAGCTGGCGAGGCTGTCGCTCAGCTCGTAATTGGTCGGTGACCACAGGGCGTAATCGTCGATGAAATCCATGTCCGAATAATATTCGAACCACGATCCCCAGGGGTCCTGGATATAGTGGAAGAAGTTCGAGCCGATGGTGTGGCGGCCGAGGCCCCAGTCGCCGCGTTCGCTCTTGGCCAGCAAGGCGCGGCCGCCGCGGCCGACCTCGTCCGGATCGGAAACCTGAAAGCTCGCATGGTGGAAGCCGATGCCGGGCGATTTGGCGAAGGCCAGCACGTGATGGTCGCTGTTCTTTGTTGCGCAGCAAAAGGCGATGATGTCCTGCGACTTGTCGGCAAGGCCCATGCCCAGTCCTTCGGTCACGAAGGCGACGCTGGCGGGGACGTCGGGCGAGAAGAGCAGGGCGTGGCCGAGCCGTAGCGGCCTTGCCGGGGGATAGGACGCACCCGGCAGGATCGCGGAGCGGCGGGTACGGACGATGCGGCCCGGCGCGTTGATCTCAAACGGAACGCCCGCTTTCTGCGCAGCATCGGCGGGATGCTCGACCAGATGATAGAGCGTGCCGTGCGGGTCCTCGACCCACAGGCCGTTCGCGTCGAACCCGTCGGGCGCGGTCACGACCTTGCCGCCCGCGCCCGGCACATTCTCGGCGATGCCGGCAAGGTCCTCGGCACGCAGGGCCACGTGGTGGAGCCGCTTGCGATCATGGCCGCCGAGCAGGGTGATCGATGGCCGATTCTGGTCCGCGCAACGAAGCTGCGCGGTGCTGCCGTCGATCTCCGCCGTCATCCCGGCGTCGGTGTAGAACTTCACCCCCGGATCGAGTGCCGGGACTTCGAGGGTCACCGATAACAGGCCCAATACCGCCATGGTTCGTCTCCCTTAGCCAGCGACCCGGTTCTGGATCGCGCCCACGCCATCGACTTCGCATCGCACCACATCGCCCGGCTGCAGGAAGACCTGCGGCTCGCGGCCGATGCCGACGCCCTCCGGCGTGCCGGTGGCGATCAGGTCGCCGGTCTCGAGCGTGAAGGCGGTCGAGAGATAGGCGATCTGTTGTGCGAGCGTGTGGATCATGAAGCCGGTGTTGCTGTCCTGGCGGAGCTCGCCATTGACCCAACAGCGCAGGCCAAGCGCCTGCGGATCGGGCACCTCGTCGGCGGTGACGATCCACGGGCCGATCGGGCCATGGGTGTCGAACGACTTGCCTATGGTGAAGGTCGGCGTGTGGAACTGCCAGTCGCGTGCCGACACGTCGTTGGCGACAGTGTAGCCGAACACATAAGTGAGCGCCTCGCCTTCGCCGACGGACTTGGCGGGGGCGCCGATCACCGCGGCCAGCTCGACCTCATAATCGAGCTTCTCGGTCACGCCGGGCTCGATATCGTCATAGGGGCCGGCGACGCAGCTGGTCTGTTTGTTGAACCAGGTCTGGTATTTCGAGCGGGCGACGCCGAGCTTGTCGGCCTCCTCCAGATGCTTCGCATAGTTCATGCCGATGGCCATGAACTTGCCCGGACGCTCGATCGGCGCGAGCAGGCGGGCGTCGGCCAGTGCCAGCGCGGGTTCAGCATTGGCGACCAGAGCCGCCAGCTCGTCCAGTGCTGCGCGGCCCGCACCTGCGATCTCGCGGATCGTCGTCCAGCGGCTGCCCGCCGCGACCAGATCGACGATGCCGTCACCTTTGACCGCGCCGATGCGCGGGCCGTCGAGTTCGTAGCGGACGAATTTCATGCTGCAGCCACCTCTTGCGGATTGGCGGGCGACAGCCGGACCCCGGCCCCGGCAAGGTCGCGCGCCATCGCTGCGGCCAGTCGCTCGAGGGCAGGGGCATCCGCCGCGCCGCCATAGACATAGTAATCGGGCCGGACGATCATCGCGTTCCAGCCATTTGCGGTCAGGAAATCCTCGATCCGTCCGTCGCAATCGCGCAGGCTCTCGCCCAGCACGAGGAAGCGGACGCCCAGCGCATCCATCGCTTCGCGGGTCGCGTCGCTGAGCGCCGCGCGGCCGTCGAAATCGCGGGCTATAGCCACGAAGCCAGTGCCGGTCAGTTCGTCGAGGCGGCCGGTGAAGCCCGGAGCCTCGACCGTGACATGTGGCGAAAGAAGGCCGGCGCCCGGCGAAACCGCGCCGTCCGCGCCATGATGGATCAGCCCGCCGGTCAGCGCCGGGAAGGGAGGCATCGGCTCGACATTGCCGGTAAGGAACGCTTCGTCGCGCGCAGCGGCAGCCTCGGCATCAGGGACGCAGATGATCTTTCCGAGGAAGATCGACATGTCGATGATCTGGCTGACATGCGGCATACGCTCGGGCTGATAGCTGTCGAGCAACCGATCGTCGGCGCGGCCGTCGAGGATCAGGCCCAGTTTCCAGGCGAGGTTCCACGCGTCGCGCATCCCCGCGCACATGCCTTGGCCCATGAAGGGCGGCATGACATGGGCCGCATCGCCCGCGACGAGCAGGCGGCCGTCGCGCCACTTCGCCGCGAGCAGCGAGCGGAAATTATAGACCTTGTGGCGGACCAGCTCGATATCGTCCGGACCGGCCCAGGGTGAGATCAGCTCCCACACCTTTTCCTCGCGCTCGAGCGATTCGATCGACTCGCCGGGCAGGCGCATGAATTCCCAGCGGCGGAAGGTGCGGCCTTCGCGCACGCCCGCGGGAACGATCGTGGTCGGGCGGGCCGGGTTGCAATATTGCCCGGCCGCCGGAATGCCGAGCGACTGGATCGTGACGCCGGGCTTCAGCAGCACGTCGATCACCAGCCAGTCGGCCTCGAACCCGCGATCCTCGCGCGTGCCGCCGATCGTCTCGCGCACCAGCGAATTGGCGCCGTCGCAACCGACGACATAGCGGCTCTCGACCGTGCGGGTCTCGCCGGTCTCGGTGTTGCGCAGCTCGACGCTGGCCTTGCCGGCATCCTGATGCACCGCGACCGCTTCCCAGCCGAGCCAGGTCTCAACGCTCGCCTGTCCGGCGACGGCCTTGTCGAGCGCTTCCTCGACCGTCGGCTGGTGGACGAAATTGACTTCCGGCCCGCCCGAGATCGAGTCCGAGGACCAGTCGATTTCGAGCAGCTTCTGCCAATCGGCATTGAACCATTGATAGAGCGGCCCGCGCTCGGTGATGCCCGGCAGGACAGGACCCATCCCGTTGGCGGCGAGCACGCGATACAGTTCGTGATCGATGCAGACCGCGCGCGGCAGCGGGTATCGCGTCTGCCAGCGCTCGCAGACAAGGACGGAGCGCCCCTGTCTTCCCAACATGAGCGCGAGCGTCTGGCTCACTGGCCCATAGCCGATCTGCACGACGTCAAACATGGCACCCTTCCCAACCGTGAAAGCGATTCTTCCCGTCGCGATCCGATCTTTGGATTCGCCGAGAATTGGTGTCAAGTTACAACATAGCCGGAATTTTGTGCAATTTATTTTGCAGTCCGCTGCATTTTTAGATAGATGCGGCTTGCCGTGCAGGCTCCTGGGGAGGTGCTTGCACGGCACATCCATGTGCGTTGCGTAGGCGTAAAATGGCCGGCGGGAGGGGTTTGACCGCGCCGCGGCTGGTCAGCATGATTGTATCTGAGTACGACAATGCCGGAAAAACGACAGGAGCGGACTTGGCAACGGTAGATCGCGCGCTCGGCGTGTTGCGGCTCTTCGCAGGAGAGCAATCCGAATGGACGGTGGAAGCTGCGGCGCGCGAACTCGGCCTTTCGCAGAGCACCGCCTATCAATATTTTCGCAGCCTGGTCGATGGCGGGCTGCTGTCGACCTACAAGACCGGCCTCTACGTCGTCGGCCCGGCAATCATCGAGTTGGACCGGCAGACGCGGCTGCGCGATCCGCTGATTCTGGCCGGGCGCGAGGAGATGAATCGGCTGGCCGCGTCGCTGGCCGGGGATGACGATGTCGTCCTGCTGTGCCGCCTCTACAAGCTAACCGTGATGTGCATCGACCAGCGCGCGCCCGCGGCGCCGCGGCAGGTGGTGAGCTATGAGCGCGGACGGCCGATGCCGCTGGAGCGCGGTGCGGCGTCGAAGGTAATCCTGGCGCACCTGCCGCCGCGCGTGCTGCGCCGTTATTACGACCAGACGCATACGCGTGGGACCAACCCGACCTGGGCCGAGTTCCGCCAGCCGCTGCGTGCGATTCGCCGCACCAGCTTGTGCATCACCCATGGTGAGCTGGACGAGGGCCGCGTCGGCCTCTCGGCGCCGGTCTTCGCGGGGGAAGGCGAAGTGATCGGGAGCATCGGACTGGTGCTGTCCGAAAGCTCGTTCGATGGCGGCGAAGTTTCGCGCGAGGTGCAGGAGCAGGTTGTGGAGGCGGGGCAGCGCGTTAGCGCGGCCCTTCGTGAATCGGGCTGAGAGGGCCGCGTTACCCAAAACATGATGTGTGTGCGGGGGCTTCGGCCCCCGTTTTCATATCCGGGCTTGTCAAAGCCGTTTGCGCCTTTTAGAGCATTATTCCGAAATAACGGAAATAAGGTTCAACATGCGCTTCGCAACGATAGAGCTGGACGGGGTGGCCAAATGGGGCGTGGTCGATGGCGCGGAGATCGCGCTGATCGATCGCTGGCCCAGCCTGATGGATGCGATCGCGGCCGGGGGACTCGCCGGGCTGACGGTGCCTGCGGACGCACGCCGCGTACCGCTTGCCGATGCCGTGTGGCTTCCGCTGATCCCGGCGCCGAACAAGATCATCTGCGTCGGCCTGAATTATGAGAATCATCGCAAGGAAACCGGCCGCGCGGTGGTCGAAAATCCGACCATCTTCACCCGCTTCGCCGATAGCCAGACCGGCCATCTGAGCGCGATCGTGCTGCCGCCCGAAAGCGACCGGCTCGATTATGAAGGCGAGATGGCGGTGGTCATCGGGCGCGGCGGGCGTCGCATCCCGGCGGCGCAGGCGCTGGATCATGTCGCCGGATATAGCTGCTATAACGACGGATCGATCCGCGACTGGCAGGCGCACACGATCCAGTTCACCCCGGGCAAGAACTGGCCGGAGACCGGTGCGTTCGGTCCGTGGATGGTCACGCCCGACGAGTTCGGCGCGATCGGTCCGCAGCGGCTGCAGACCCGGCTGAACGGGCAGGTGATGCAGGATGCACTGCTGTCCGACATGATCTTCCCGGTCGACCGGCTGATCGAATATGTCTCGACCTTTACCCCGCTCAGCCCCGGCGACGTGATCGTTTCCGGCACGCCCGGCGGCGTCGGCAACAAGCGCGATCCGCAGGTCTTCATGAAGGAAGGCGACCGGGTCGAGATCGAGATCGACGGGATCGGCACGCTCGTCAATTCGATCGCCCGGCGCCCCTGAGCCGCGGACGCGAGCGATGACCAATCACTATTCGGTGGCGATTGTCGGGGCCGGGCCGACCGGGCTGGTTCTCGCGAACCTGCTCGGCAAGGCCGGCGTCCGCACGCTGCTGGTCGAGACCAATCCGGCGACTGTGGGCGAGCCGCGCGCGGTTTCGATCGACGATGAATCGCTGCGGGTGATGCAGGAGATCGGGCTGCTCGACACGGTCCGCTCCGAGATCGTCTCGGGCTATGGCTCGGAATATTTCGGACCGGACGGCAGCCTGTTCCTGAAGGTGAAGCCGCAGGCCGAACCCTATGGCCATCCGCGCCGCAACGCATTCCGCCAGCCGATCCTGGAGGCGCAGCTGCGCGACGGCGTTCGGCGGTTCGACCATGTCGAGACGCGATTCGAATGCAAGGCGGAAGGCTTTGTCGAGTTGGGCGACGGCGTGCGCCTCGACCTTCGCTATGTGAATGGCGGTGCCGACAGCGTGACCGCCGATTTCCTGATCGGTTGCGACGGTTCGTGGAGCCCGACGCGCGAGGCGATGGGCTATACGCTGGCGGGCGACAGCCTGGCCGAGCGCTGGTTGATCATCGATCTGGAAGAGTCGCCTTCGGAGTCGCCGGAGACCATCGTCTATTGCGATCCCAAGCGCCCCGGCATCATGCTGCCCGGGCCGCGCCGCACTCGCCGTTACGAGTTCAAGCTCATGCCGGGCGAGACCGATGCGACGATGCTGGCGGACGACAAGGTCGCGCATCTGCTGGAAACGCATGACGGGGTTCCCGGCGCACGGATCATCCGCAAGACCGTCTATCATTTTCATGCCCGCATCGCCGATCACTGGGGCCGCGGCCGCGTGTGGCTGGCGGGCGACGCCGCGCATCTGATGCCGCCGTTCGCCGGGCAGGGCATGAATGGCGGCATTCGCGACGCGGCCAATCTGGGCTGGAAACTGGCCGCGATCGTCTCGGGCAAGCTCGGCCCGCGCTTGCTGGAAAGCTATGAGCGCGAGCGCCGCGGGCATGTCGCCGACATGATCCGGCTGGCGTTGCGGATGGGCGCGATCTTCGGGCCGCGCACCGCGCTGCACGGGCTGGCGATCCGCGCGAGCTTCCGCGCGCTGGGGATCTGGCCGGCGGCGCGGACCTGGTTCGCCGAGATGAAGTACAAGCCGGCACCGCGCTTCGATGGCGGTTTCCTGCTCGAAAGCCAGCTCACGCGGCGCGGTATTGTCGGGCGGATGCTGCCCCAGCCGACGCTGGGCGCGCAATATGGCGGGGCGAAGCTGGATAGCGTGCTGGGTGACGGCTTTGCGCTGATCGGCGTCGATCTGGATCCCGGCACGGTCGAGATGATTTCGGTCGGCCATGACTGGGATGGGCTGATCGCGCGGCGGGTCTCGCTGGCCAGCACCGATGCGCCCGATCTGGCCGAGCATGCCGGCAAGCTGCTGCTGGTGCGCCCCGATCGCTATGTGATGGCGCGCTTCGCGCCCGACGAAGCGGCCCAGATCCGGCCCAGCCTCGAGGCGTTGCTGACGCGCACCTGGGAAGGGACGGGCGCCGTCCCGGCCATCACGCAACCTGCGGAGGCGGCACCGAAAGCCGAACCCGCCCTCACCGCCGGATGATGAACATGGCGACGATCGACCATCCCCTGCGCGCGACACTGTATGAGCTCGGCCTTCATTCGGAGCAGCCCGAGCGGCTCGCGGCGTTCTACACCAGTGCGCTGGGCTATGCGTTCGACGGGAAGATGCTGGGGGTGGCGAGGGACCGGCGGGTCAGCATCGCAGCGGGACCTTCGAAGACGCTGGCCTATGCGGCCTATGCCGTTCCCGATGCTGGCGACCTCGATGCGCTGGAGGCCCGGCTGATTGCGGCGGGCACTGCGTTCGAACGGATCGATACGGATGGTTTCGAACCCGGCGCGGTGGCATTTGCCGATCCGGACGGGAACCGTTTCCGCTTCGGGATCGCGAGCGGCGGTGCCGCGCGGGTGTTCGAAGGCACCGCAGACCGCGCGGCGCGGATCCAGCATGTCGTTTTCGCCACCACCGATATCGATCGGCTGCTGGGCTTCTTCATCGACGTAATCGGCTTCGCGCTCAGCGATGTGGTGGTGGATGGGGAAGGCGTGCTCAAGACCGGTTTCGTGCGGTGCAGCCACGAGCATCACAGCCTCGCGGTGTTCGCCGCGAAGGAGAACAGGCTCGATCATCACTGCTATGAAGCGGTCGACTGGAACCTGATCCGCGACTGGGCGGATCATTTCGCCAAGCTGCGCATCCCGCTGAAATGGGGGCCGGGGCGGCATGGTCCGGGCGACAATCTGTTCGTGTTCATCCACGATCCCGACGGCAACTGGCTCGAGATTTCGGCCGAGCTGGAGCATGTTGCGCCGGATCGTCCGGTCGGCGAATGGCCGCACGAGGAATATACGCTCAACAGCTGGGGCATCGGCCTGCTGCGGAGCTGAGCGGCTTCGGGATCACGGAAAAGGGGGGCGGTGCCGCGGCGCCGTCCCCCTTTTCGGTTCAGTCCTTCGCGATGATCCCGGCTTCCTCGTAATAGCGGCGAGCGCCGGGGTGGAGCGGCAGCGAGGGCTTCGACATCGCGACCGGATCGAGCGGATAGGATAGCGGGCTGCGATCGGGCGGGATGTGCTGATAGTTGCGCTCGATCGTGGCGCGCTTCTCGACCAGCGCCCAGGTGAGCAGATGCGCCACATCCTCGGGCATGTCGTCGCGCACGACGATCACGAAGTCGGAGAAGTCGAGCGCGGGCAATGCGTCAGGCTGGCCGGGGAAGAAGCCCGCGGCCAGCTCGGTGCGGCGCCAGCCCTGCTCCTGTTCCAGCCGCGCCAGCGCCTCGTCTTCCGCGGGCAGCAGCACCGCGTCGCGCTTCTCCACCGCTTCCCGCCACCACGGCGTCATGATCGCTTCCTGCAGCGCGGCATCGGCCACGCCGTCGCGGAAGCGATGCATGCACAGGTCCGGACGGGCGGATTCGATGTAGCGGCCGCCCCAGCTGGTCAGCGTGGCTTCGTCAATGCCATGGGCCTCCATGAAGCGGCGGGCGGTATAGCCGATCAGGTTCGCGCCATTATCCTCGCCGGTCGCGATCTTCAGCGCAGGCTTGCGTTCGCGCAGTTCGGCGAAGGAATTGATGCCCAGCGCGCGGGGCAGGGTGAACACCATCCGGTCGCGCTGGGGCAGGACGGCCAGCGCGCGTAGCGTCGGCATCGGCTTGCCTTCGAAGATGCCGCGGCCTTCCAGTGCTGCGGGCAGCGCCTGTGCCGGGGTCATGATCGCCATGTCGACTTCGCCGTCGAACACCGCCTGCATCGCGTCGATACCGCCATAGACAGGGTTCCAGATGCCGACGCGCGAACGCGGCCCCGTGCGGTCGCAGAATTCCTGGCACAGCCATGAGCAGATGCGGTGGAAATTGGCGGTGCCCCAGTCGCCGATGAACTGCAGCGTGATCGAACGCTCGATCCGCGGCTCGCCCGGCACCCAGTCCTTCACGTCGAAGAGTTCCGCCGCTTCCTGCCCGTCTTGCCTTGCCATTCCGCTGCTCTCCATCATGCGGCCCACTGCAAAAATTTGAGCCGATTGCTTGTGCGAGGCTTCCCACAACCGGCAATTTATGTCAATAAGTCCGAATATACCGGAATAATGCTCAGTTTTAACGGCGAGTGGAGAGTGTATGTCGAGCGTCACCCTGTATCACGGAATGGCCTCGACCTGCTCGAAGAAGGTGCGTCTCAGCCTCTATGAGAAAGGTGTGGCCTTCGAGAGCCGATTGCTCGACCTGCAGAAGTTCGAGCAGCATGATCCCGCCTATCTCGCGATCAATCCCAATGGCGTGGTGCCGGCGCTGGTCCATGACGGGCGTTCGGTGATCGAATCCTCGATCATCGCCGAATATGTCGACGAGGCGTTCGAGGGTCCGACGCTCAGCCCGGCCGATCCGGTCGCGCGGGCGCGGATGCGGCTGTGGCTGCGCTTCTCGGACGAGGCCGCCTATCCGGCGATCGCTGCGCCGACCTGGCAATATATGCGGCACCGCGCGGCGAAGGCGCTGGAGGATCAGGCGATCCTGGCGCGGGTGCCGACTGCCGAGCGGCGCGAACGCTGGAACAAGATGGCCAAGGGCGGCTATTCCGACGAGGAGATCGAAGCCGCGGTCGTGCGGATGGGCGCCTGTCTCGACAAGCTGGAAGCCCAGCTTGCCGAGACCGAATGGCTGGCAGGCGATGCGTTCAGTCTTGCCGATATCGCGGTGCTGCCCTTCGCGGTGCGCATCCGTAACCTGAAGCCCGAATTGATGACGCGTCCCGCGGTCAACCGCTGGCTGGAGCGCGCTGCGGAACGCCCTTCCTTTGCGCGGGCGCTGGAGTTCAGCGAGGATCCGCGTGCTGCCGAGCTGCCAAATATCTAGCATATTTCCGATTATACGATAATCTTGACGCAATATTACGCGGCTTCTAGAAACGGGAGCCAATCGCTGCGTCGGTCGAGGGAGAGTGAGCCGTGAAGATCGTGACCGAAACCATCAGTGGCGAGCCGTTCGACCGGCCGGTGCGCACGGTCGAGCGCGACGAGGCGCGGCTGCTCCAGCCGCCGCCCGAGCAGATGATGCGCTTCCTGTCGCCCAAGCTCGAGCCGTTGGCGGTCTACAGCTTTCCGACGGTGTACGAGCCAGTCGAGTTCGCCCGGCCGCGCGGCGTGTTCGAAGGATCCTCGCTGCGGCTCGAATGGCAGACGCTGAACGGGCGCCAGCCCTTTTATCACCGCAACGCCGATGTCGACGAGATCGGCTACCAGATCTGTGGCGGGCGCACGCTGATCACCGAATGCGGTACGATCGAGTTCGGCACCGGCCAGTTCGCGCGCATCCCGGTGGGCGTCGCGCACGACAATTATTGCCGCGACGATATCCACCTGATCTTCTACCTGCACGGCCCGGCCGATCGCTGTGTCGAGCCGGTCGGCCATGGCGCCTATCTGTCGCCGCCCTTCCCGGGCTGGGAAGCCAAGCCGATGGTCGAGGTGACCACCAACAATCTGGGCGGGCCGGACGGCGCGGTCGGCTATTCGATGGCCGATGAGGACCTGATCCTGGGCGCGGCGAAGACCTTCCCCGACATGCTCGAGATCCTCGAGCCGCGTGCGGCCGCGGGCGAGATCGAATGGCTGTATCATGCGCCGAAGGTGTGGATCGGCCATACGCTGCTGGAGCGCACCACCGAGCGCCGCTACCAGCGCCGCCTTGGCGCCGACGAACTGCAATATCAGGCCGAGGGCACGCGCACGATCGTGTCGCAGCGCGGGGTAGTGACGCTCAACCCCGGCGACTTCACCTGCATCCCGCGCGGCTGTTCCTATGCGAACCTGACCGATGGGCCGTCCAAGCATGTCTCGCTGCTGACGCTGGAGAATGTACCCCCGGCGCGCGAGCCGAGTCGATTGGCCGATCCCGATGCCGCGGCCTGGCTGGCCGCCTATGACTCGAAGCTGGAGACTGCGTGATGACCAAGATGCTGGCCTATCGCGGCTTCGAAGGCGAACCCGAACCCCGGCTGGTCGAAGTCGATGTGCCGGAAGTGGGCGACGGCGACGTGCTGGTACGGATCAAGTCCGCCGGGCTGACCTATGGCACCTTCACCCTGCAAAAGGCCGGGCTGCTCAAGCCGCTGCCGATGACGCTGGGGCATGAAGGCGCCGGCGTGATCGAGGCGGTGGGCCGCAATGTCAGCCGGGTGAAGCCGGGCGACCGCGTGCGCATCCATCCCACGCTGACCTGTGGCGAATGCCGCCATTGCCGCACCGATCGCGATCATATGTGCTGGGGCTCGGCGATGATGGGCTTCGTGTCGTTCGGCGCGACCGTCCCCGAATATCCGCATTATCATGACGGCTTCATGGCCGAATATGCGGTGGCGCCCGAGCGGCAGATCGACCTGCTGCCCGACAATGTCGGCTTCGATGCCGGGGCCAAGCTCCATTATGCAGGCAATGCCGTGCGCACGCTGCGCGTCGCCGAGCTGCCGCATGGCGGGGTGTTGGCCATCCTCGGCGCGACCGGATCGATGGGCGTGGTGACGATCAAGCTGGCGCAGTTCTTCGGCGTCAGCCGGCTGGTGTTGGTCGGCCGATCGACCGAACGGCTGGAGGAAGTCGCGAAACTTACCTCCATCCCGTGCGACATCGTCTCGACCGACACGATGGGCGAGAATTGGGCCGAGACCGGCGCGCTGCCGCGCCGCATGACGGAGGTCGCGCCGGACGGCGTCGATGCGATCATCGATTACCTGCCAGAAGGCGGGGCGATGTGGCAGGCGGTGAGCGGTCTCGCCACCGGCGGGACCTTCGTCAACATGGGCGGCGGGCCGCAGCCCTTCGCCTTCCCGATGCGCGCGATGGTCGGCAAATGCTGGAAGGTGGCGGGGACCCGCAACCATTCGCGGCTCGACGCCCGCGAAGTGCTGCGCCTGCTGGGGCTCGGCTCGCTCGAGATCGACGACCTGATCACCCACCGCGCGCCGCTGGCCGATGTGGATGCGGCGGTCGCCAAGATGACATCGCGCGACGAGCGGGTGTGGATGAGCGTCGTCCATCCCTGATCGCCCGCCGCTACCTCAACTTCATTACCGGGAAATTCTGAAATGACCGCTCTCCGCGAAGACATCGAAGTGCGCGGCGCCGATGGCGCCGATGGCGCCTTCTCCGCCTATCTGGCCGTGCCGGCCAGTCCCAATGGCGTGGCCGTGGTCGTGCTGCAGGAGATTTTCGGGGTGAATGCGAACATCCGCGAGATCGCCGACGGTTTTGCCGATGCCGGCTATGTCGCGGTCGCGCCCGATCTCTACTGGCGCCAGTCGCCCGGCATCCAGCTGAACCCGGCGACCGAGGACGGGCGCGCACAGGCGGTCGAGCTGATGAAGGGGCTGGACCGCGAACAGGCGGTGACCGATGCCGCCGATGCGCTGGCAGCCGCGAAGTCGCGCGTTTCGGGTATCGTGCGCAGCGCCGCGGTGGGCTACTGTTTTGGCGGTGGCGTCGCCTATCTGATGGCGGTGCGGAACAAGGTCGATGCGGGGATCGCCTATTATGGCACCTATCTGCACACGGTGATGGGCGAGGCATCGAACCTCCAGGGCAAGTTGCTGCTCCACATCGCCGAGCAGGATCATCTGTGCCCACCCGAGGCGCAGGCGGCGATCCAGGCGGCGCTGGCACCGCTCGGCGACCGCGCGACCGCTATCGTGCATGGTGGCGTCGGTCATGCCTTTGCCCGGATCGGCGGGGCGACGTTCGATTCCGTATCGGCCGAGCGCGCCAATGCGATGACCGGCGAATTGCTGGCGTCGCTCGTCTCCGCATGAGCGAGCGCGATCCCCGGCTGGAGATCGCGCGGGCAAGCCGCATCCTGTTTGGGTTAGGTGTGGTCGATGCGTTCGGTCATGTCAGCATGCGCCATGCCGAACGCCCAGACCGTTTCTGGATGTCGCGCAGCATGGCGCCGGGTCAGGTCATGCCCGAGGATGTGATCGAACATGATCTGGACGGCGAGCCGGTCTCCGTACCGGGCACACGCGTGTTTCTCGAACGCTTCATCCATGCCGAACTGTATCGCGCGCGGCCCGATATCGGCGCGGTGGCGCACAGCCATGCGCCTAGCGTCCTGCCCTTCACCGTGGTCGATGTGCCGGTCCAGCCGGTCGCGCATACCTGCGGCTTCCTGCACGGCACCGGCCCTGCCTTCGATCTGGCGGACGAGGCCGGGGATGGGACCGATCTGCTGATCCGCAATGCCGATTTCGGGCGCGCCTTTGCCAGGCATCTGGGCGAGGCCAATGTCGCGCTGATGCGCAGCCATGGCTTCACTACGGTGGGCACGACATTGGCGCAGGCGGTGTTCCGCGCGGCCTATACCGCGTACAACTGCCAGCTGCAGATGGCGGCGCTCCAACTGGGCGAGCCGCGCTACCTGAGTGCCGCCGAGGCCGCGGCCTGCGATGCCTCGACCAACGGGCAGGTAGACCGCGCCTGGAACCTGTGGGTGTCCCAGCACGCGGATTTTTAGTTGATTCAGCTGCGCTGAATCGCGGCGGCACCGGCCCGCTCCCCCACCCGGCCTCCCACAGAATATGCTGGATGGGAGGCCGGGTGCGATGCCGGTCGCCCCGCTCAACCTGCTCGGCGAAAGCGCGGGC
>NZ_JARNTV010000036.1 GCF_029433115.1 Sphingomonas sp. AOB5
GGGCACGGGTCCGCTCGAACGGCGCGGGCGGCATCGATGGCGGCAAGCTGACCGCGGGCGACGCGACCTTGCTCTGGGAAAGCGCCGGCGGGCTGCGCATCGGCGTGCGCTACACCACCCAGATCTTCGCGATGGGCCTTGGACCGGTCGAGGTCATCGGTACGCCCGAATGCCGGATCAGCGGCAATGGTCCGGTGTCGTGCCAGGGCAAGGTTATCCGGCGCTAGGCCGCGATCGGAAACCGCAACAGCCTGCCCTCCACCGCGATCAGCGCCTGCGCGTCGGGGCCCACCGCACGGACGATCTCCGGGTGATGCGCGTCCAGCCCGCCGGTCAGCGCGCCGAATGCGGGCAGGATCAGCTTGGTCCGCGTCGCCACGAAGCAACGCCGCGCGACGCTGCGGCCGCGCACCTGCACGCGCAGCTTGGGGTGGAAATGGCCTGACAGCTCGGGACGAGGCTCGCGCGGATCGGCTTCGTGGCGCAGCAGCAGCCCATCGACTTCGGTTTCCTCGACGATTGAGCCGCCGAACGGATCGGTGAGCGCAGAATCGTGATTGCCGGTGATCCAGTGCCAGTCGAGCCGCGCAGTCAGCCCGGTCAACAACTCACGCGCCGCATCGGGCAATCGCTCGGCCCCGCGCGAATCGTGGAAGCTGTCGCCCAGGCACCACAGCTCGCGCGCATCGGTGCGATCCGCCAGCGCGGCGACGGCGCTGAGCGTCGCCAGCGAATCATAGGGCGGCAGCATCTGGCCGCGCGCGGCGAACCAGCTGGCCTTTTCGAAATGCAGATCGGCGACGATCAGCGCGCGCCGCGCCGGCCAGTAGAGCGCGCCTTCGGGCAGCGCCATCAGCTCATGACCGGCGAACGAAAGGGGAACCATGGCCCCGCTATCGCTGCCGGCTTCCAACACGTCAACAGCGCCTGATCGGAACCTTGCGTCCATTGATCGTGAGTACGCCATCCTTGTCGCCGGTCCGCGCGACCGTGTAGCGGAGCTGCTCCGGCGGGTTTAGCTTCACCGTCTCGCCTTCCATCTCGGTCCGCTCGGTCACGGTTTCGGTGATTGTATCGCCGTCGAGCTTCCAGCTGCCGTGATTGCCCGAATTGTCGAGCTTGCCATCGGCTTCATAGGTCACGACCAGATCGGTCGAGCATTCGCCCGAAAAGGCCCAGGTGCCGACCAGCCAGGCGGCCAGATCGCCCGCGGGCGCGGCGGCGTTGGAAGGCGCGGCTTCGATCGGTGCCGCCGGAGTTTCCGCTGCGACGGGCGCGGCTTCGTTCTTCGGCTGCGGCGCCTGTTCCTGGCATGCGCTCAACGCGCCCAGAGCCATTGCCGCCAGAAGAACCCGCTTTGCCATCTGCCCACTCCCTTGCGCGCCACCCTAACCCATAGCGGCGGCGCGGGGTAGCGGGATCAGGCGATCTCGGGCTGCTTCGCCTGTGCCATCTGGCCCAGTTCGCCGAGGATGCGGACCCAGCTGCGCATGCCCTTGTGGAAGCTCTTCAGCTCATACTTCTCGTTGGGCGAATGGATATTGTCGTCGGCCAGCGCGAAGCCGACCAGCACCGTATCCATGTTCAGGATCGAGCGGATCGAGGTGACGACCGGAATCCCGCCGCCACAGCCGATCAGCGCAGCCTTGCCCCATTCCGCATCGAGCGCGGCGCGGGTGGCCTCCAGCGGTGGGCTATCGCTCGGCACGGTAACCGCCGGGCTGCCGGGGCCGCGCGTGGCGAACACCGCTTCGCAATCGGCGGGTAGCGAATCGCGGACATGGCGTTCGAACGCCGCCCAGACCTTGTCCGGATCCTGCCGCCCGACCAGCCGGAAGCTGATCTTGGCATGCGCCTCGGCCGGGATCACCGTCTTGAAGCCTTCGCCGGTATAGCCGCCCCAGATGCCGTTCACTTCGGCGGTCGGCCGCGCCCAGATCTGTTCGAGCGCATCGGTGCCGGCTTCGCCCGCGGGGATGCGCAGCCCGACATCGCCCAAGAACTCGGCATCGTCGAAGCCCAGCGCGTCCCAGGACTGGCGGACCCCGGCTGGCACCGGATCGACGCCGTCGTAAAAGCCGTCGAGCGTGACGTGACCGTCCTTGTCCTTCATTTCGCCAAGGATCGTCGCGAGCAGCTGGATCGGGTTGCGCGCCGCGCCGCCATAAAGACCCGAATGCAGGTCGCGCCGTGCCGCCTTTATGGTGACCTCACCCGCCGCCATGCCGCGCAGGCCGATGGTCAGGCCGGGCGTGTCCGCGTCCCACATCAGCGTGTCGCAGATCAGCGCGAAATCGGCCTTCAGCTCCTGAGCATGCTCGCGCAGGAAGGGTTCGAGGCTGACCGAGCCGGATTCCTCCTCGCCTTCGAACAGGATCGTGACCTTGCACGGCAGGGCGCCGGTGGTTTCCTTCCACGCGCGGCACGCCTCAACAAAGGTGCGCAGCTGGCCCTTGTCGTCCGATGCGCCGCGGCCGACGATGATCTTGCCGCCATGGGCGCCATCCTCGAGTGAGGGATCGAACGGATCGCGGCGCCACAGGTTGAGCGGGTCGACGGGCTGGACGTCGTAATGGCCGTAGAACAGAACGTGGGGGCCGGGACCGTCGTGATGGGCAACGACCATCGGGTGCCCCGGCGTCTGCGCCACGCGCGCGTCGAATCCGATCTCCGCAAGCTCACCCGCCAGCAGCGCGGCGGCCTTCTGGCACTCTGCGGCATAAGCGGGATCGGTGGAAACCGACTGGACGCGCATCAGATCGAACAGGCGCTGGATCGTGTCGTCGAGATGGGTTTCGATATAGTCGAGCGGGGCGGAATCGCTGTTCTTCATGGGGGGCGAAATAGGCCTGCCGAAGCACCCCCACAAGGTCCGCCGCCCGGGCAATGCTCCGCCCGTTCCACCAACCGCACGGATCGGCGAAAGTCACAAGAGTCACAATGGCATCGCGGCGGGCATGCGCCCGCTCATGCACGCCCGCACGCGACGGGTCGCGGTGAGGCGCCCCGCATCGCGGACGATGCAGGTTGATGGATGCCGGAAAGGGTTCGAAGCTTCGGGGAAAGCTCCTAGAACAAATAGAGAACAATGTCAAGTTTAAACTTCGTGTGAGGCCATGGTGCTCCGGCGAAGGCCGGAGCCGTGGCAAGCGAGATCGGTGTACGCCAACGCTCCGGCCTTCGCCGGAGCACGGATTGGGCGCGACCCGGAACACGAGCGGGGATGCAAGCCGGAGCGCGGGGTTGCCTGAGAATACGCCATGCGCCACGACCGGCGCATGACCCAGATCCCTCCCGCCGGCACCGAAGCCGCCGACATCCTCGCCGCACTCGGCTGTCCCCTGCCCGCCACCGGCCGTCCCTCGCCGATCGACGGTTCGGCCTTGCCCGCCGTGCCCGACTGCGACTCTGTGGATGCCGCCATCGCCCGCTCGGTCTCTGCGTTCGAGGCATGGCGCAGTGTCCCCGGACCGGTGCGCGGCCAGCTCGTCCGTCTGTTCGGCGAAGCGTTGCGCGAACATCGCGAGGCACTGGGCCGGCTGGTCACCATCGAAACCGGCAAGCCGCTGTCCGAGGGCGTCGGCGAAGTGCAGGAGATGATCGATATCTGCGAATTCGCGGTCGGCCTCTCCCGCCAGCTTTACGGCCTGACCATCGCCAGCGAGCGGCCGAGCCATCACATGCGCGAGATGTGGCATCCGCTGGGGCCGGTCGCGGTGATTTCGGCCTTCAACTTCCCGGTGGCGGTGTGGGCATGGAATGCCTGTCTCGCTTTGGTGTGCGGCGATTCGGTGCTGTGGAAGCCGAGCGAAAAGACGCCGGTCACCGCCTGGGCGGTGCAATCGGTGTTCGACAAGGTCGCGAAGGATTTCGGCGCCCCCGAAGCCCTGTCGCAGCTCGTTTCCGGCGGCCGCGAGGCGGGCGAGGCACTGGCGGCGGATCATCGCATACCGCTGGTCTCGGCGACCGGAAGCGTGCCGATGGGCCGCGCGGTTGCCACCACCGTGGCTGCGCGGCTGGGCCGCAGCCTGCTGGAACTGGGCGGCAATGCCGCGACCATCGTTGCGTCTTCGGCCGATCTGGAGCTGGCCCTGCGTGCCATCGCGTTCGGCGCGGCGGGGACGACCGGCCAGCGCTGCACCACGATGCGGCGGCTGATCGTCCACAATTCCGTCTACGACACGCTGCTGCCGCGGCTGAAAAAGGCGTTCGGGAGCCTGCGCATCGGCGATCCGCGCGATCCCGCGACGCTGATCGGGCCGATGATCGACGCGCAGGCCGTGACTGCGATGGGCGCCGCGCTGGACCGCGCGCGGGCCGAGGGCGGCACGGTGACCGGCGGCGAGGCGCAGGGCGATTGCTATGTCGCGCCCGCGCTGGTGGAGATGCCGGCGCAGAGCGATCTGGTGCGCGAGGAGACATTCGCGCCGATTCTCTATGTGCTGCGATACAGCGAGTTCGACGAAGCGATCGCGATGCAGCGCGACGTGCCGCAGGGCCTGTCCTCCTCGATCCTGACCAACGATCTGCGCGAGGCCGAGGCGTTCCTTTCCGCAACCGGCTCCGATTGCGGCATCGCCAACATCAATATGGGGACCAGCGGCGCGGAGATCGGCGGGGCGTTCGGCGGCGAGAAGGAAACCGGCGGCGGGCGCGAAAGCGGATCGGACAGCTGGAAGGTCTATATGCGGCGCCAGACCCAGAATGTGAATTACGGGCGCACTTTGCCGCTGGCGCAGGGGGTCGAATTCGATCTGTGACGGCTGCCTGATAATTTAGCCCCTCCCCAGCGAAGGCTGGGGCCCAGTTGCAAAGGTGGTCGTAACGGAGTGCAGCGCTCTCCCGCCGACGCCCCGCAACTGGGCCCCAGCCTCCGCTGGGGAAGTGCTTAAGGTGCGAAACGCGGGCGGGCCGCACCGGCACCCGCCCGCTCAGTCTCAGATCAGCCGATATCGGCGATCAGGAAGGCGATGATCACTACCGTCGCGACGAGCATCCCGGCGATCAGATAGCCGGTCATCGACGGGCGGAACGCCTTGGGATGATCGAGACGGAGCTGGTCCATCTTCTCCTGCATCCCCGGCCGCGACGACAGCGATCCGCGCTGCAGGATCGGGGCGGTGCTGAGGAACATCACCGCGCGCTCCACTTCGGCGGGCAGCACCTTGGGATAGCGGCGCAGAATGTCTTCGACCGCATCGACGGTGACGTCGGCGGCCTGACGCGGCACGCTCCATTCGGGGTTTTCTTCGTGTTCGATAATCATGACTGGTCTCGCTTCGTGCGCAGGCCATGGCCCGCGCGATATCGTCCTTGTCCCGTCCGGCATGCGGACGGGCATTCAAAAAATTTCAGGCGATATCAGGCGAGTGGCGGTGCGCGCGGTTGGGCTGCGATCCGCCAGAGCGACGGACGGCGAGGCGCGGGACGCGCGGTTTCGAGAAGCTGCGGCGCACGGACGATCCCCGCAAGACTCGCCACCTGGGGCAGCAATGCGGGAACATCGTCGAGATCCGGGCTGCCCGATCCGGGCTTCCACCCATGGATGGTCCGCCGCGCCTCGACATGGCGATCGTGCGACGGCAGCGCATATTGACCCGGCGAGGAGGCGCTGAACGCCGCCGCATAGCTGTCCGGTGCCGGGCCGCGGGTATCCGGCAGCACGGCAAGGAACAGCGCGACCGCAATGCAGAGCATCGCGGTGCCTGCCGAACGGAGGCGTTCGAGGGTCACCCCCCGACTATAGGGCATCTGGCCCGAAATTGCGACTCGGGAGGGTTAAAGCGACCGCGCGATCAGCAGCTTCATGATCTCGCTCGACCCGCCATAGATGCGCTGGACCCGCGAGTTCCGGAACATCCGGGCGATCGGATAATCGTTGATATAGCCGTATCCGCCATGGAGCTGGAGGCACGCATCGACGATCTCCCACTCGGTTTCGGTCACCCATAGTTTCGCGATCGCGGCGGTGGTCAGGTCGAGCGTGCCGTCGACATAGCGCTGGACGCAATCGTTGACATAGACCTTGGCCACGGTCGCCTTGGCCTTGCATTCGGCCAGCTTGAACTGGGTGTTCTGGAAATCGAAGATGCGCTGGCCGAACGCCTGGCGTTCCTTGACGTATTCGGTGGTGGTCTCGAGCGCGCGCTCCATCGTCTGGACGCTGCCCACCGCGATGATCAGCCGTTCGCGCGGCAGCTCGGCCATCAGCTGGCGGAAGCCCTGCCCCTCGCGGTCGCCCAGAAGATTGTCGGCGGGGACCCAGACATCGTCGAAGAACAGCTCGCTGGTGTCCTGCGCATCCTGCCCGATCTTGTCGAGCGCCTTGCCGCGGCGGAAGCCCTCGGCCTGATCCGCCTCGACCACCAGCAGCGACACGCCCTTGCCGCCTGCGGCCGGATCGGTCTTGGCGACGACGATGATGAAATCGGCGATCTGGCCGTTGGAGATGAAGGTCTTGGCGCCGTTGATGCGATAGCCATTGCCGTCCTTCAGCGCGGTGGTGCGGATCGCCTGCAGGTCCGATCCCGCGCCCGGCTCGCTCATCGCGATGGCGGCGACGCTTTCGCCCGAGCAGAGTTTCGGGAGCCAGCGCTTTTTCTGCTCCTCGGTGCCGTGCGCCAGCACATAGGGCAGGATGATCACATTGTGCAGCGACAGGGCGAACCCCTCGACACCATGTTTCGCGACCTGCTCGACCAAAGCGACGTCGTGGCGGAAATCGCCGCCCGCACCGCCATATTCGGCCGGGATCGCAACACCGAGCAGCCCGGCCTCGCCCGCCTGCCGCCAGAATTCGCGCTCGACCTGGCCCTCGTCGCGCCATTTCTGGATGCGCGCGGGCGTGGCCTCACGCTCGAAGAAGCGCGCGGCGCTGTCGGCCAGCAATTCGATCTCGGGATCGCGCATGCAGGCCGGGGGCGGAACGTCGAGCACGGGCATGAGCTTCTCCTATCGAAACGTACCGGCGGCACGCAGTTCGGCGATCCGATCCGGGGCATAGCCAAGGCCGGTCAGCAGCGCGTCGGTATCCTCGCCCACGGCGCGCGGCGGAAGCGGCGGACCGGCGGGGGTACGCGACAGGCGCGGCGCGGGGGCAGGTTCGGTCCGTCCGCCGACCTCGATGAACGTCCCGCGCTCGGCATTATGGGGATGCGCCGCAGCCTCGGCCATGGTCAGCACCGGGGCGACACAGGCCCCGGCGGAATCGAAAGCCGCGATCCATGCGTCGCGCGGCCGGGTGGCGAACAGCGCGTCGAGCCGGGCGATCTGCCGCGCCCAACCCGAAGGATCGAGCTGACTGGCGAAATCGGGATCGTCCTTCAGCCCCAGCCCGCCCACCAGCACCGCCCAGAATTGCGGCTCGATCGCGCCGACCGACAGGAACTTGCCATCGGCACAGGCATAGCAGCGGTAGAAAGGCGCAGCCCCGGCCAGCATCGTCGCGCCCGGCCCGTCCTGCCACAGCCCGGCGGCGCGCATGCCCCAGCTCATCGCCGCGATCATCGCCGCGCCATCGGTCATCGCGGCGTCGACCACCTGGCCCTCTCCGCCGCGCTGCACCGACAGCAGCGCTGCGAGCATGCCGAAGGCCAGCATCATCCCGCCCCCGCCATAATCGGCGACATAGTTCATCGGCGGCACCGGCGGGCGCCCGGGAATGCCGATCCCCTCCAGCACCCCGGCAATGGCGATGTAATTCAGGTCGTGGCCCGGCGCGTCGGCCAGCGGGCCATCCTGACCCCATCCGGTCATCCGGCCATAGACCAGCCCGGGATTGTCGCCGATCAGCAGGTCCGGCCCCAGACCCAGCCGCTCCATCACGCCGGGGCGGAAGCCCTCGATCACCCCGTCCGCGCTGCGGCACAGGTCGCGCGCCACGGCGACACCTTCGGGGGTCTTGAGATCGAGCACGATCGAGCGGCGCGACCGCGCCAGCGCGCGCGGGCCGAAGCCGCCGCCATGCCGTTCGATGCGGATCACCTCGGCGCCATGATCGCCCAGCATCATCGCGCAGAAGGGGCCCGGCCCGATCCCGGCAAATTCGACGATGCGCAGCCCGGCAAGCGCTCCGGCCATCTTCCTCTCCCCCGGCGGTGCGAATCCGCTCACTTACATCGGTGTAAGTGACGTGCGCTTTTGCCGCAACGCTCTTGCCTAGTTGGCCACGATCCGTAGAGGAGCGCGCTCATGGATCAGGTCAAAATCGCCCGCGCATTGCTCTCGGTCTCCGACAAGAGCGGTATTGTTGAACTTGGGAAAGCGCTCGCCCGCCACGGCGTCGAGCTGGTCTCGACCGGAGGAACCGCCACCGCGCTGCGCGATGCGGGTCTGGAAGTGCGCGACATTTCCGACCTGACCGGCTTCCCCGAGATGATGGACGGCCGGGTCAAGACGCTGCATCCCAAGGTCCATGGCGGCCTGCTCGCGGTGCGCGACGATGCGGGGCACGTGGCCTCGGCCGACGAACATGCGATCGGGATGATCGATCTGGTGGTCGTGAACCTCTATCCCTTCCTCCAGACGGTGATGAAGGGTGCCGATCGGCCGGAGATCATCGAGAATATCGATATCGGCGGCCCGTCGATGGTGCGCTCGGCGGCGAAGAACCATGCGTTCGTCACCATCGTCACGGATCCGGCCGACTATGCCGAGCTGATCGCGGCGATGGACGAAAATGGCGGCGCGACCGGCCTCGATTTCCGCAAGCGCATGGCCGCGCGCGCCTTTGCCGCGACCGCCACCTATGACGGGATGATCGCCAGCTGGTTCGGCTTCGCCGACCAGCAGCAGCTGTTCCCCGAAACGCTGCCGCTCACGCTGAAGCATGGCTCGACGCTGCGCTATGGCGAGAACCCGCATCAGCAGGCCGCCTTCTACTCCCCCGCCGGCCCCTCGACCCCCGGCATCGGCCAGGCGCGTCAGGTGCAGGGCAAGGAGTTGAGCTACAATAATCTCAACGACGCCGATGCCGCGCTCGAGTTGATCAGCGAGTTCCGCGACGCCGATCCTTCGGTGGTGATCGTCAAGCATGCCAATCCGTGTGGCGTGGCGACCGCGGCGACGCTGGAAGAGGCCTATGCCGCGGCATTCGCCTGCGACACCGTGTCGGCTTTCGGCGGGATCATCGCGCTGAACCGCCCGCTGGACGAAGCCACCGCGCGCGCAATTGCGGGCATCTTCACCGAAGTGGTGGTCGCCCCCGATGCCGACGAAGCGGCGCTGGCGGTGTTCGCCGCGAAGAAGAATCTGCGCTTGCTGCTGACCGGCACGCTGCCCGATCCGAAGCGTGGCGGGATCACCGCCAAGTCGATCACCGGCGGCTGGCTGATCCAGTCGCGCGACAATGGTGCGATTGCGGAGTCCGACCTGAAGGTCGTGACCAAGCGCCAGCCGACCGCCGAGGAACTCGCCGACTGCCTGTTCGCATGGAAGGTCGCCAAGCACGTCAAGTCGAACGCCATCGTCTATGCCAAGGGTGGATCGACCGCAGGCGTCGGCGCGGGGCAGATGAACCGCCTCGAATCCGCGCGCATTGCCGCGTGGAAGGCCAAGGACGCCGCCGAAAAGGCCGGCTGGACGACGCCGCGCACCATCGGCTCGGCAGTGGCGTCGGACGCCTTCTTCCCCTTCGCCGACGGGCTTCTGGCCGCCGTCGAAGCCGGGGCGACTGCGGTGATCCAGCCGGGCGGATCGATCCGCGACGACGAAGTGATCGCCGCTGCGGACGAAGCCGGGCTGGCGATGGTCTTCACCGGAATGCGCCACTTCCGGCATTGAGGCGGAGGGCGCTCGTACCGCGCAAGCAACAAACAAGCCGCCCCTCCCCAGCGAAGGCTGGGGCCCAGGTGCGGGACGTGCGCTGGAGAGCGTCGAACGCCGTTACATCCACCTTTGCAACTGGGCCCCAACCTCCGCTGGGGAAGGAAAAAAGGGGTAACGGGGCCGCGTAGACCTCAGCCCGACAGCTTGCAGAGCTGGTTGCAAGCCTTGCGTTCGAACAGGCGCGCGCCCTGTTCGAGCCGGGTGCGGCTCGCCGGATCGGCCTCTGCAGCATAGCGGCGGAAAACGGCGGCCATCTTGCCGCGATGGGTGGTGCCCATCGCATCGGCGACGACGCCCAGTTCCTCCAGCAGTCCGTCGATCAGGCGGGTGCGATTGGCCGCGGTCATCGCGCGATCCGACTGGAATTCGAGCGCGCCCTCGATCATCAGCGCGATCCCTTCGTGCATCTGGTTCAGGCCCTGACGCTGAACGCCGCTTTCCCCGACCCAATCCTCCTGGCTCGTTTCCTTGAAGAGCTGCGCCACCGCCGGATAGGTCCGCTTGCCGGAGAGCAGCAGGCCGATCGATGCCGTGGTGAGTTCGTCCTGCACCTGCATCAGCCGCGCATGATCCTCCGGCTCGCCCGCCGCGAAGCGATACAGCGCCTCATAGGCGCCGAGCAGGGCCTGCAGCGTGTTCATCACCTCGATCGGACCGGTCGACATCGTGCGGATCGCCGCCGGATCGAACGCGTCGCGGACCAGCGCGGCCAGCGCCGGCTTGCGCAGTTCGAGGACCGGGGCGTTGCGTGCCGTCAGCTCGCCGAGCTGGCGCGCCAGTTCCTTCGAAGCGGTGATCAGGCGGCTATCCTCCGCCACCATCGCGGGACGAAGCGCAGCCTGTGCGGGCGCCACCATCACCGGCGCGACCATCAGCGCGAGCGCTACGAACGAACCCTTTCCCATCATCGTCCCCCTTTTGGTCTCAAACCGATCCGTCGATCCGCGCGGTCTGTTCCTTGGGCATCTTCTGGAACAGCGCGCGATCCTCGGGACCGAAGGCGAGCTTGAGCAGCACCGCGAAATAGGCGGCCAGCATCAGCGGAATGCCCGCGGTGAGCTGAAGCCATTCGGGCAGCTTGCTGATCGCGACGCCAGTGCCCGCGCAGGCGATCATCGCCGCGAACAGGCCCCAGCGCAGCCCCGAGACGCGCTGGCCGAGCAGGCGCGACAACAGCCACGACTTGGCAATCGAACCGAGCAGCAGCGAGGTCGCCAGCGCCAGCGCGGGGCCGACCGCCTGATAGGCGATGGGATAGCCGAGATCGCGGATGATGAAGACGAACACGAAGCTCATCACCGCCTGGAAACAGAGCATCGCCGTGGAGATCATCAAATTGCGATGCCGCGCGATATAGACCAGCCCGCCCTCGGCAATGGCGCCGGGCGCCGCCAGCACTTCGGCCGCGAGCAGGATGCAGAGAGCCGCAGAGCCCGCGACGAAGCTGTGCCCGAGCAGGCCGAGCACGCCGTCCGAGGTGATGCCCAGCGCGATCGCCAGCGCCGCCTGCACCGCGATCACCCAGAAGGCGACCTGCCGCACCTGCTTGGCGACCGACGCGGTATCTCCCGCCGCGAGGCTGCGCGTAACGACCGGGCCAAGGATCGGATCGAAGGTGGTCTTCAGGCGCTGCGCCGGCGAAGCGAGCTGCTGCGCCATGTAGTAGATGCCGACCACCGCGGGCGAGAAGAGCAGGCCGAGGATGAAGCGATCGATGTTGCGCGATCCCCATTCCAGCATATCCGCCCCGGCCAGCGGCGCATTGGCGCGCGCCATCTGCCACAGCTTGAACGGGTGCGGCGTCCAGCCATGCGGCACGCCATACATGCGGATCAGCGGCACCATTGCGGCGATCAGCATCGCGAAGGTCGCCAGCACATAGGAGATGATCAGACCGTCACGCGACGAATACCAAGCCAGCACGAACGCCGCGCCGCTGATCGTCCAGGGCTCGACGATCGCTCGCGCCGTGACCGACGCGCCGACATTGTGGCGGTACGCCAGCGCGGAAAAGGCCACGTCGCACCATGCCAGCGCGAAGACGATGCTGGGCAACAGCCATTCCAGACCCGTCGCCTGACTGTTCGGGAACATGATCTGCGGGAACAGCCCCAGCACCACGCTGGCGCAGATCGACGCGATCAGCGCGACGACCAGCGCATCGGCCACGACATGATTGTGCGGCCGGCTGGTGGTGGAAAGCGCCTGCGCCAGCCCGCGCTTGAGACCCAGCGTCGCCATCAGCGCCGCGATCTCGATCACCAGCACCGCCAGCGCGAACCGGCCGACGACCTCGGGACCATACCAGCGCCCGGCGATGAACAGGAACGGCAGGCGCCCGGCAAGCCGGATCACGAAGCCGAGAATGTTGGTCCGCCCGCCCTTGGCAAGCTGTGCGATATCGTCGGGTTTCTGCGCCGGATCAGTCGACATGAAACACTCCGGTGATCCATGCCGGCCCGATCTCGCCGGGATTCTCCAGCTTGCCGTTGACGACGCGTATGCCGTGTACCGACAGTTCGACATGCACCTTCATCGCCGACGTCGGCGCCGCGGGACGATCGAATATCGCCTTGATCTGCGCGCATCTCTCGCCGCAACTCCGGAGCGAGAGATGGGATAGCGTGGTCCAGTCCAGCGCAGCCATCACCCCGTTTCTGTCCGAACACAGGGGTGCGATGTCCTTGAAAAACTGCGCGAACCCGTCCTCCTCGCACCGGAATTGCGGCGCGTTGCTCGGAATCAGGCGCCGGATCGACTGGATGGCGATCGAAGCGTCCAGTGCGTCCAGTTCCCATGACCCGTCACCATACGCCGCGAAGTATCGCAGCGGATGCTTCACCCGCCGGACGACAGGCCCTAATGACTTGCAGGTCTCGTCGGTCGGGGCCTTCCCGGCGGCAAGATCGGCAGCGCTGACCGCGAAGCGCTGGCTGGGAACCAGCATGAGCAGACGCACCGGTGTATCGCCACCGACATTCGCGCCACCCGGCCCGAAGCTCGCAACCTGCACCTCGGCCGAGCAAAGTCCCGGATACTGGGTAGCCGCAGGCGCCGCAGCGAATGCGACCTCGAACGCGACCCGATCGAAATTAAACACGCGCGTATGCACGTTGGTCACTTCAGTTTCGCGGGTCGTGCCTTGCGGCGCCTGCAGCACGCGGCGCTCAAGCGCTTCGGGCGACAGGCTCGTGGCGAGGTTCCAGGTGAACGGCTCGGGATCCTGCGCACCGGTCAGCACCAGCGCCATGGCGGCGAGCGCCAGCCGGCCGCGGACATGAGGGTTTCCGGTCACGAGCGGTCGCTGCCCATTGCGATCCACGCCTCTCCCTGTTCGGCGACGGGAATAGGGCGGGACGGCTGCAAAGCCAATGCGATCAATGCGCCGCGCCCCAGCTGGGGCCGACGCCGATCTCGACGCCCAATGGCACGCTGAGCTTCACCGCGGGTTCGGCCGCGGTCGCCATCACGCGTTCGATCACCGGCTTGGCGGCTTCGACATCGCCCTCGGGCAGTTCGAACACCAGTTCGTCGTGCACCTGCAGCAGCATCTTCACGTTGGGCAACCCGGCCTCGAGCAGCGCCGGACCCATGCGGGCCATGGCGCGCTTGATGATGTCGGCGCTGGTGCCCTGGATCGGGGCGTTGATCGCGGCGCGCTCTGCGCCTTGGCGGACATGCTGGATCGGCGCTTTGATCTGCGGGAACCAGGTTTTCCGGCCGAACAGGGTCGTGGTGTGGCCGCGCTGGCGGACCCCCTCCAGCGTCTCGTTGATATAGGCCGAGATGCCGGGGAAGCGCTCGAAATAGCGCGAGATCATCGCCTGGGCTTCGTCCGCGTCGATCTCCAGCCTTGTGGCCAGGCCCCAGCGCGAGATGCCGTAGAGGATCGCGAAGTTGATCGTCTTGGCGCGCCCGCGCGTGTCGCGATTGACCTCGCCGAACAACTCGTTGGCGGTAGCGGCGTGAATATCCTCGCCACGCAGGAAGGCGTCGCGCAGCTGCGGCACATCGGCCATATGCGCCGCCAGCCGCAGCTCGATCTGCGAATAGTCCGCCGCGAGGATGACATTGCCCGGTTCGGCGACGAAGGCGTCGCGGATCTGGCGGCCGATCTCGGTGCGGATCGGGATATTCTGGAGGTTGGGGTCGGTCGAGGACAGCCGCCCAGTCTGCGCGCCGGTCAGCGAGTAGCTGGTATGGACGCGGCCGGTATCGCGGTCGATCTGCGCCTGCAGCGCGTCGGTATAGGTGGACTTCAGCTTGGACAGCTGGCGCCATTCGAGGACGAGGCCGGCGATGGCGACGCCTTCGGCCTTCATCTTCTCCAGCACGGTCACGTCGGTGGAGTAAGCGCCGGACTTGCCCTTCTTGCCCCCCTTCAGGCCCATCTTGTCGAACAGGATCGCGCCCAATTGCTGGGTCGATCCGATCTGGAAGGGTTGGCCCGCCTCGGCCTGAATCTCTTCCTCCAGCCGCGCCATTTCCTGCGCGAAGCGGCTCGACAGCAAGGAGAGCTGGTCACGGTCGACCTTGACGCCGGCGCGTTCCATCGCCGCGACCACGGGGATCAGCGGCCGGTCGACCATCTCATAGACCCGCGTCGCGCCTTCATAGGCCAGCCGCGGCTTGAAGCGGGTCCAAAGCCGCCAGGTGACGTCGGCATCCTCGCCGCCATAGCGGGTGGCCTGATCAAGCGGCACCTGGGCGAAGCTGATCGCTTTCTTGCCGGTGCCGGTCACGTCCTTGAAGCTGATGCACGTGTGTTCGAGCGTGGCGTGCGCAGCCTCGTCCATGCCGTGCCCGGCAAGCGACTGGCCGGCATCGAGATCGAAGCTCATCACCATCGTGTCGTCTACGGGCATGACCTCCAGTCCGTGGCGGATCAGCACGTTGATATCGTATTTGATGTTGTGCCCGATCTTGAGCACGCTCGGATCGGCCAGCAGCGGGCGGAGCAGCCGCACCACGTCGTTCAGCGGCAGCTGCGGCGGCGCTTCGGCAAACATATCGTCGCCGCTGCGGTGGCCGATCGGAATGTAACAGGCCCGGCCCGGCTTGGTGGCGAGGCAGATGCCGACCAGCGCAGCGTTCATCGCGTCGAGCGAATCGGTCTCGGTATCGATCGCGATGGTGCCGCTGGCACGGCTCTCGGCGATCCATGCCTCCAGCCGCTCGATGCTGGTGACGGTCTCATAGGTGTCGCAGTCGATCGGGGGCAGTTCGACGAAATTGGGTGCATCGGATACGGAAAGCGCACTCGCCGCCGCGACCGGATCGGCGGTGTCGCGCCCCGGCGCATGGGCGGCCATGCGCGAGAGCAGGGTCTTGAACCCCTGATCCTCGAGAAAGGCGCGCAGCGGCTCGGGCGGGATGCCGTCGAGCTTCAATTCGTCGAGCGTCATCGGCACCGCCGTGTCGCAATGGAGCGCCACCAGCTTGCGCGAGAGCAACGCCATTTCGCGATGCTCGATCAGATTGTCGCGCATCTTGCTCGGCTTCATGCCGGGCGCGGCATCCAGCACCTTTTCCAGCGTACCGAATTCGCCGATCAGCTTGGCCGCGGTCTTCGGCCCGATGCCCGGAACGCCGGGGACGTTGTCGACCGTATCGCCCATCAGCGCCAGCACGTCGCCCAATTGCTCGGGCTGCACCCCGAACTTGGCCTCGACATATTCCGGCCCGCGCCGCTCGTTCTTCATCGTGTCGAGCATGTCGACGCCGGGCTGGATCAGCTGCGCCAGATCCTTGTCCGAACTGACGATGGTGACGCTCCACCCGGCTTCGACCGCGCGGCAGGTATAGGTGGCGATGATATCGTCGGCCTCAAAGCCCTCCTCCTCGATACACGGCAGCGAAAAGGCGCGGGTGGCCTCGCGGATCAGCGGGAATTGCGGGATCAGATCCTCGGGCGGCGGCGGGCGCTGGGCCTTGTACTTGTCGTACAGATCGTTGCGGAAGGTGTGCGATCCCTTGTCGAGCACCACCGCCAGATGGGTCGGCCCCTCCGCCTTGTCGAGCGCGTCGGCCAGCTTCCACAGCATCGCGGTATAGCCATAGACCGCACCCGCAGGCGTGCCGTGGCGGTTCGTCAGCGGGGGGAGCTGATGATAGGCGCGGAAGATATAGCCGGAGCCGTCGACGAGATAGAGATGTGGCATCGGCGAGGGGATAGCCGAGCCGGGGGGCGGAACAAAGCCCTCCCGGCGCGGCAAGCCTTCAGGCCATGACGATGTTCTGAAGCGAGAAGCTGAAAGGCTGGGCGGTGGGGCCCGGGCCGCCCCCGGTCATCACGATATCGGCGCTGGCGATGCCGAGCAGCGAAATCTCGGTGTTGACCGCGTCGATGATTGCCGCGTTCATCACCTGCCCCTGCACCACCTGCGACACGGCACCGATCCAGATCGTCGGCTTGAACTGGAATTGCGCCATCTGGCCGGGCGCAACGCCGGTCTTGGTCGCGAGCAGCCTGCCCATCTTGTAGATGCCGGCGCTGACCGATCCCTGCGGCAGCGCATTCATGACCTGAACTTCGCCGGGCACGGTTGCCGCGCCGGCAGGCTGCAGCATATCGCCCGAAGCGGTCATGCCCACCGAAAAGGCCTGGCCGTGCATCGCATCGAGCTTCGGCGTGTAATTGCCCCAGCTGTCGCTCGATCCGACCTGCATCGACATCGGGAAGGTGAACGGGTGGTTCTCGCTCTGCCCGCAATTCTGGATGACGTGCCACGCCACCGCGAGCTCGCCAAAGTCGCTCGCGACATTCTTCTGGAAGATCACGATCTGCGAGTTATTCGCGTCGTTGGAATTGTTGATGAAGTTGAGCTGGATATCCATGGCCGTCCTCTCCGCCGGGTTTGGCGGGATGCTAGGCGCGTGGCGGACCGAATCCAGATCATAACGGACGCGATTCATTCGGCGTCGTGGAAGATGATCCCGAGCGTGTGCCGTTGCCCTGAGCGGATCGTGCTGACCCCGTGGCGCATCGCCGTGCGGTAATCGCCACGGCTGCCCGCCACCGGGCGCTGGTTGACCGCGAAGATCACCGCATCGCCCTGTCCCAGCGGCACCACCTCGGCGCGCGACTGCATGCGCGGGCGCTGTTCGGTCAGGACGAAGTCGCCGCCGGTAAAGTCCGCGGGCGAGGAGAGCAGCACCGCGAGCTGGAGCGGAAAGACGTGATCGCCATACAGATCGCGGTGGAGGCAATTATAGTCGCCCGGGCCGTATCGCAGCAGCAGCGGGGTGGGACGTACCTGACCGTCCGCCCGGCATTCGGCGAGGAACGCGTCATGATCGTCGGGAAAGCGCCGATCGATCCCCATCCGCACGTGCCAGCGGTTCGCGACCGGCACCAGCTTGGGATAGATCGCCGAGCGAAGCCCCTGCACCAACGGCGGCAGCGGATAGGCGAAATAGCGATACTCGCCCCGCCCGAAGCCGTGCCGGGCCATCATCACATGGCTGCGGAACTGCTCCGGCGCGTCATAGCGCGCGGCGGTTTCGGCACAGGCGGCCGCATCGAGCAGGCCGGGCAACACCGCCCAGCCCTGCGCGTCGAGGTCCTGCGCGATCGCGCACCAGTCATAGCGTTCGATATCCATGCGGCACGATTGCCGCCGGTCCGCCGCCCCGCGCATCCCGGCGCTTGCGTCCGAAACGGGCCCCGTCGCGGACACGGCCGCGACGGAGAGGAGCCTGCATTGTTGCGCAACCGTGCCGGGTTTCCTAACTCTCCGGGGTAACGCGTTGCGGAGAGGGGGTTTCAGCATGACCACGCCCGATTGGTGCGGACCGCCCATCTTCCACGGCCAATGGACCGAACTGACGGGTGCCGAGGCACTGACCATGGCGCATGAGATCGGCGTCTCGGTATCGGAGAATCCGTCGCTGGTGCAGGATGCGCGGATCGAGCGGACGCGGGTACGTGCGCTGCCCTGCTATCCCGGCGCGATCCTGATCGAGGCCCAGGCGCAGTTCGGCGAGCGGCGCGGCCTCTCCAACCATATCTATGGCAGCTGGGGCATGGTCACGCTCGACGGGGCCAGCGCGGTGCTGCACGATCTGAACGCGATTCCCGGCGCGCTGGTGCTGGAGACCGAGGAACAGGTTGCCGCCTATCACCTGCTGTTCTGCAATGTGGTGCGCGGCGAAGAGGGCCGGTTCCGCCTGGTCGGCCCGCACGAGCCGGCCGAATGGACCGACGGCCCCAAGCCCGACGATGCGGTGTTCGCCACCATGTCGAGCCCGATCCTGATCAGCCGCAAGCCCGATCACTGGGCGGCCGAAGCGGCTTTGCTCTATGGCACGTCGCTGTTCTACGCCCATTTCGAGATCGGCACGAACGGCATGATCGAAATGATGGACGACCGCCCGATCGCCAGCGACCCGCCGCTTCGCCGCGAAAGCTGGTCGGCCCAGTTCCGCATCCCCGCACCGGAGGCAAAGGCATGAGCGCGAAGCTTCCCTTCGGCAGCAACGCCGACACCGGCCGCGCCGTGCGCCTGCCCGAAAAGGTCGACGAGGCGGGGTTGCTGGTCGGCTGGTCGCTCGAGCGCGACCATGCCCGGCCGCGGTTCGGCTTCGGCTATGGCGATCCTGCGATGCGGCAGGATTCGGGCATTCTCGATCCGGTCCTGCTCGATGGCGAAGGCCATCTGATCACCTTTGCGCCGACCGGACAGGGCAAGGGCCGCAGCTGCATCATCCCCGCGCTGCTGCGCCATTCGGGGCCGGTGATCGTGATCGATCCCAAGGGCGAGAATGTGCAGGTCACCGCGCGCCGCCGCCGCGAGTTGGGTCAGCAGGTGGTGGTGCTCGATCCGATGTGCGTCGCGTCGGACGGCAGCGGGCGGTTCAACCCGCTCGACTTGATCGACGGCGAAAGCGTCGACGGCGTCGATCTGGCGGCGATGTTCGCCGCGGCGATGGTCGACGGCAAGGAAGATCCCGAGAACAGATATTGGTATCAGCGCGGCCAGCAATTGCTGATCGGCGTGATCCTGCACGTCGTGACCACCGCCCCGCACGGCGGCCGGACCTTCACCGCGGTGCGCGAGGCGCTGGCCCGGCTGGTGTCGGAGGCCGGGGATCCGGTCCCGATGCCGGGATCGATGCGCCATGAACTGGAGCATTCGCCGCATCCCGAAGCGCGGATGGCGGCGACCATCCTCGCCATCGGCGTGCAGCAGGGCGTCGGATCGATCCTGTCGATGGCGCAGGACGGCATCGATTTCCTGCGCGGCCCGCAGGTGGCGACCGCGACCGCGGCCAGCGATTTCGACATCGATGCAGTCACGCGCGGCGATCCGCTGTCCATCTATATCGTGCTGCCGCCGCACATGATGGAGAGCCATGGCCGGCTGTTGCGGCTGTGGATCATGGCGCTGATCTCGCTGATCACCCGCCGCCGCGCCCGGCCGGAGCGATCGACCCTGTTCCTGCTCGACGAAGCGGCGCAGCTCGGCACCCTGCCCCAGCTGCGCCAGGCAGTGACCTTGCTGCGCGGCTATGGCGTGCAGACCTGGAGCTTCTGGCAGGACGTCAGCCAGTTGCGGCTGCTCTACCCGCGCGACTGGGAGACGATGCTCAACAATTGCGAGGTCGTGCAATGCTTCGGCGCGCTCAACATGCGCGCCGCCGCCACCATGGCAGAGATCACCGGCTATGGGCTGCCCGCCGCCGTGCTTGGCCTGACCGACGACGAGATGCTGTTGCAGATCGCGGGCGAGGAAGTGGTGGTCGCGCGCAAGCCGGACTATCTCAACGATCCCGCCTTCAAGGGCGCGTTCGACGCCAATCCGTTCCACGACAGCGCGCGCGAGGTGCTGCCGCCGCCAAGCCCGCGGATCAAGCTGTTCGAGCGCCGCCCGGACGGGCCGCCGAGCCGCCCGCCGGCGCAGCTCGCCACGGTCGACGCGCCGGAACCGCCACTATTGGACGACATCCCTTTCTTCACGCCTCCGCCACGCAAGCGCGAGCGGCGCAACAGCACGCTCGACGATCTGGCGAAGCGGATCACCGGGCAGCCGATGCCGAAGCGGGAGGACGAGGGGACGGACGAAGCAGGAAAGGGCTGAGCGGCCTCAGCGGTGGTTGGCGACCACCGCGGCGACCACGCCCTGCATCAGCTCCTGCCGCTCCTTGATCGGGCGCGGCGTGTCGCCGATCATCACCGCCACGGCATAGGACTTGCCGTCCGGCGCGACGAGGATGCCGACATCGTTATAGCCCGCCGTGCGCCCGCGCAGATCCTGCCCGGTGCCGGTCTTGTGGCCGAACTGCCAGCCGACAGGCACCGCGCCGCGCAGCCGCTGGCGGCCGGTGTGCGAGCTTTGCATCGTGCTGATCAGCCATGCGGTCGAGCTGGGCGACAGCAATTCGCCGCGCTGCAGCCGCGCCAGCGCATAGGCGATCGCATTGGGCGCCGCGCCGTCGGGCGGATCGGAGACATAGGTTTCGAACGCCGCCAGCCGCACGCCCGGCGCGAGCTGCGCACGCGCCTGCGAGAAGGCGTTGCCGCGCGAATATTCGGGCTTCCACTCGAGGCCCGCGGTCGCCGCCTGAAGCAGCTTTTCGCCCGGGCCGAAGCGGATCGCACCCAGCCCCTTGCGCGCGATGAAGTCGCGCACCGCCTGCGGACCGCCGACCAGCCGGAGCAGCTTGTCGTTGCAGGTATTGTCGCTCATCGTCATCGCGCGGCGCATGATCTCGCCGACGGTGGACGTATAGCCGACGCCGTCCTTCACCAGCGACGCCACCGGCTGGTGGAACACGGTGAAATCGGCTTCGGTGATGGTGATCGGATCCTCGAGCCGGATGCGGCCCTGGTCGATCGCATCGAGCACGGTCATCGTGACCCACAGCTTGCTGACGCTCTGCTGGGGCAGCTTGAGATCGCCGTTCGAGGCGACGACCCAGCCTTCGTCGATGCTCATCACCGAGACACCGACGGTGCCGCTGAAATTCTTGGTCAGCGAGTCGATGATCGCGACCAGCGCCTGCGGAGCGGGCGCGGTGGGGGTGCGCGGCTTGACCGGCGCGTGGGAAACATTGGAGGCCATCGAAGTTTCGGAAGCCATGGCCGGGGGCACGAGCAGCGACACGCGCGAGCCGTCATGCACCGCACAGCCCATCAGCAGCGCCGGACCCAGGCCGCCGAGCGTCGCCGCCCGCTGCACATTGGTGAAGGGCGGTTGACCGGCCCACCAGCGGGCGAGCTCGTACCGCATCTTGGCGGCCTCGAGCGCCGCCTGTTCCTTAAGGTTCGCGAGTCGCGAAAAATTCGTCACGTTATCCGCCCCTTGCCCGCTTTCGACCATGCGGCGTCCGGACCCGATGCAAAAGTCCGCAATTGCCGCATTGCGACGATTCCCCCTTTTGTAGCGATGAAGCGTGAACAGGGCGGAAATGCCAAGCACCGGATTTCCCCGCAGGGAACCGTTTCGGGACAGGATACGGTAAACGCGCCGCGGCGTAGCAACCTATTTGCGGCCGTCGTGGCGCCTCAGGAACCGGTCGATATCGTGCTGTGCATCGGCGGGCGACGGGGTGCAGCCACCCTCGCGCCGGTACACGCAATAGTCGCGCGTGCGGTTGCTACCGCATCCGGCGAGACGATAACCGGTCAGGTCGGCCTCGCGCTCGCCCGGCGCCACCACCACGTTGAACGCGCGCGATTGCAGCGCGGCAGGCGCGTCGCCATCGTCATATTGATAGATCGGCAGGTCGCGGCGGAACAGCGTGTGGCTGGCGGCCAGCACATGGCGGCTGCGATACAGCGCCACGCCGCAAATGCCGGGCTGCTGCCCTGCGATCCGCCATGCCGCGATCAGCCGCCCGCTATTGCCCCATTGCGATGCCGACGCGCCCAGTGCCCCGCACAATCCCGACAGCAAGAACCAGCCCGCGCCCAGCGCCACCACCGCCCGCCGCGCGGCGAAGCGCCGCTGGAGCAGGTCGACGCTGCCGATCGCCGCCAGCACCACCAGGATCGAGGTGGACAGCAGGATGAAGCGATATTCCTTGTGCGGGATCATCGAATGGAGCGCGATATTGACGATCGCCGCCGCGAACAGCACCGGATAGCGCCGCGCCGCCAGCCCCGCGAGGCCGAGGATGAGGAACAGCGCCGGCCCCCACAGCTCCCACAGCGCCTGAAGATACCACCATGCCGGCGACACGCCGAACATCGCGCTGCGATTCTCGATCAGGTTCGACTGGAGGTTGCGGAACATCCACAGGAACGGCGTGGCGCCCATCGCCAGCTCGGCCAGCGCGCTGATCGCCGCCGCCGCGACGCCGCCCAGCAGCATCGGCTTCCACCGCGCCAGATCGGTCCGCGCCATGCCGATCGCCAGCACCGCGACGGAAGGCGCATATTGGAAGCGGACGAGACAGCACAGGCCGAGCATCAACCCGGCAATCACGAAGCGGCGCGGGCGCGTCTCTCCCGACAGCAACCATGCCGCGCCGAGGAACAGCGCGGTCGCAATCGGCTCCGACAGGGTGCGCGGGCCGAAATAGATCCATTCGTACCAGATCGCCCCGACGAACGCCGCGACCAGCCCATGGGTGCGCGACACGCGCCAGCCCAGCCCGGCGGCGCCCGCGATCCCGATCATCGCGATACCGACGCACACCAGCCGCGGCAGGATGATGTCGAGGCCCGATTGCGGCGCGATCGCCTGACCCAGCCCCATCGGCCCCGCCAGCCCCACCGGCACCAGCCAGGATCGCATGCCGAGGCCCGCTTCCCAGGTCCGCACCCATTGCTCGCCCAGCACGTGCCGGGCGGGCTCGAGATATTGCCACAGCTCGTCGGCGTGATGGATCGGCGGCCAGAATGCCACGGCGATGCGCAGCACCAATGCCAGCGCTACGATGCCGAGGAGCGCGCGATCGGCGGTTCGCAGCCGCTCGATCACGGAACGAGGACCGTATCGACCGCCTCGGGCAGCGTTTCGGGATAGTCGATCGTATAGTGCAGCCCGCGGCTCTCATGCCGGTGCAGCGCGGAGCGGACGATCAGGTCGGCGCTTTCCAGCAGGTTGCGCAGCTCGATCAGGTCGGCGGTCACGCGGAAATGGCCGTAATAGTCGTTCACTTCCTCGCGCAGCAGCTTGATGCGGTGCGCGGCGCGTTCGAGCCGCTTGGTCGAACGGACGATGCCGACATAGTTCCACATGAACCGCCTGATCTCGGTCCAGTTCTGCTTGATGACCACTTCCTCGTCGGAATCGGTCACGCGGCTTTCGTCCCACGGACGGATCGGCGGCGGTTCAGGAAAAGCTTCCCAGTTCGCCGCGATGTGGCTGGCCGCGCTTTCGCCGAACACGAAGCATTCGAGCAGGCTGTTGGACGCGAGGCGATTGGCGCCGTGCAGTCCCGACTGGGTGCATTCGCCCGCGGCATACAGCCCGGGCAGGTCGGTCCGCCCGTCGCGGTCGATCACGATCCCGCCACAGGTATAATGCTGGGCCGGGACGACCGGGATCGGCTCCTTCGTCATGTCGATGCCGAGGCCGATCAGCTTTTCGTAGATGTTCGGGAAGTGGGTCTTCACGAACTCGGGCGGCTGATGGCTGATGTCGAGATGGACGTAATCGAGGCCGTAGCGCTTGATCTCGGCGTCGATCGCGCGGGCCACCACGTCGCGCGGCGCCAGCTCCATCCGCGCCGCGTCATAATAGGTCATGAAGCGCTTGCCGGTCTGCGGATTGATCAGCCGCCCACCCTCGCCGCGCACCGCTTCGGTGATCAGGAAGTTCTTGACCTCCAGATTGTAGAGGCAGGTCGGGTGGAACTGCATGAATTCCATGTTCGAGATGCGCGCGCCCGCACGCCATGCCATCGCGATCCCGTCCCCGGTCGCCCCGCGCGGCGCGGTGGAGAACAGATAGGTCCGCCCCGCCCCGCCGGTCGCCAATACGGTCGCCCGCGCGGTGAACAGCTCGACCCGGCTGGTCGCGCGGTTGAGCGCATAGACGCCCCACACATTGCCCGCGCCCGAATAGCGCGCCTCATGCCGGCTGGTGGCAAGGTCGATCACCACCATGTCGGGCACGAGCGTAATGTTCGGATTGGCGCGCGCGGCCTTCAGCAGGGCCTCCTGCACCGCCCATCCGGTCGCATCGTCGACATGGACGATCCGGCGATGGCTGTGCCCGCCCTCGCGCGTCAGATGCAGCGTGTCGCCATCCTGATTGAACGGCACGCCGAGCTTGCCGAGCTGCGCGATGGCGGCAGGCGCGCTTTCGACCACGAACTCGACCACGTCGCGGTCGTTAAGCCCGGCGCCCGCGACCATCGTGTCCTCGACATGGTTCTCGAACGTATCGCCCGGCTCCAGCACCGCGGCGATCCCGCCCTGCGCCCAGGCGGTCGATCCTTCGTTGAGCTGTCCCTTGGCCAGCACCGTGACCTTGAACCGCGAGGCGAGGTTCAGCGCCGCGGTGAGACCGGCAGCACCGGAGCCGATGATGAGGATGTCGCTGTTGCGTTGCTCGTTGCCGGCCAAGTCCGTCTCCTTGCGGCCGGCTATCGCGCCTGCCGAGCGGGTGCGCAATGGGCGGCTTCTTCTGGCGGCCCCAGTCCTGCTATCGCAGCGCCATGACCGAAAGCCGCCGCGCCGAACTCGATCGCCGACTGGCCGGCATGCGCGCACGCAAGCGCGACCAGGCCAGGCAGGACTGGGACGAGAGCCTGCGCCAGGCCCTGGCTCCGATCCTCGATCCGCTGGAAATGGCGGGCGAGCCGCATGCGCTGGTTCCCATGTCGCAGGTCCGCGACTGGATTCCCGGCTGGGTGCCGTGGGGTTGGTCGGAAATGCCTTGGCATCTGGCCCCGGTCGCGCGTGGCCTGCGCTGGTGGCCACTCGATACGCCCGAGCCCGATATCGCGCTGCGCGACGCCACCGCTGCCGAGTGGCTCGACGCGCTGGCCGACAACGAGACGCCGGTGCTGATCGTCTATGAGGATTATTGGACCGCGCTGCGCGTGTCGAAGGCGGTCGCACTGCGCCATCTGCCCGCCGCGCTGGCGGCAATGCCCGAATATCGCGACGTCTGGATCCTGTCCCCGCCGCACGACTGGATCATCCGGCTCGACATGACCGGGGTCATCGAAGCGTATGAGGGCAAGCCGCCGAGCGCGAGCGATCTGGCCACCGCCCATGCCGCCCGCCGCGCAGGACGGCGCGAACTGCTGCCCGATCTGCGCCGGATCGCGACCGCCGGCATCCGCTATCGGCTCGACTATCCCGAAGACCCGGCCTATGCGCGCTGGCCCGGCCCCGGTCCCTTCCGCCCGCGCTGGGACCAGCTGACCGAAACGCTGCGCTTCGATATGCGCGCCGATCCCGAAGCGCGCGATATGGCCGCATATGATTTCGTCGCGGCACGGCCCGGCGATACGCTCCGGATGCAGCTCCATTATCAGTCGACCAGTGCGTGCCGCGTGCCCGATATCCTGATCCGCCGTCAGGCGTTCCTCGACCGGCCCGGCATGGTGATCGACAGTTTCCGCCGCCCGTTCCTCATCCGCGGCGAAGGCGCCGAATGGCTGCTCGAAATCGGCCCGGTGATGATGCGCGGCGCGGGCTGACCCTCAGCGGGAATCCGATGCTCCGCCCAGCATCACGACAATCGACGCCTCATCGACTTCAACCCGTTCGAGCAAGCGCCGCATCGACAAGAGATCGCTCTGTTCACGCGCGGCATCAAATTGCTCAAGCAGGCCGAGCGCAAACAACCGCTCGTTCACCGTCATCCCCGCAAGATCGGGTTCAGCCATTCAGAACACATTCCAAAGCCGTACCCTTTTCGGTCGGGACCAGCCGCGCCGGTCCACCCCTCGGTCCAACCCGGAAGCCCGCGGCTGTCAGTACGGCTCTTACCTGCTCGATCGGTGCCGCGAAAACGACCCCGACGGTGCGCTGCCCGCTGTCATGACGTTCGGACAACTGGATGGCTGTCACCGCAAGGCCATGCCAGCTACCAGAGATACCCATGCTCTCGGATCGATAGGACTGCGCTCGCACCGAAGCATAGTCCCTGCGCACGCCATGATAGCGCGGCGCCAGTTCCGGTCCTCCGGAGCGCTGCGACCATAGTTGGTCGAGTATCTGTGTAAATTCCGGTGCCGGCACGCAGCGCGCTGGATTCTCAAAGGCCATCAACCGAGCGCAACCGGCTCTTCGGCCGGAAGCGCCATCGCCAGCATGGCGAACGCGTATATATTACCCATTCGCCGCCCGGGTCAGGTTCAGGAACACATCCTCCAGATCGGCTTCGCGCGTGCTCACATCGACGATGCCGTAGCCGTCCTTCTGCACCGCATCGAGCACCTGCCCGGCATTCGCCTGATCCTTGCGATAGGTGATCACCAGCGTGCGTTCGCCCTTCATCTCGATCTTCTGGAAGCAGCTGGCCGAAGGCGGTGCGGGCACGTCGCGGTCGACGGTCACCTCAACCACCTTTTCCTGTGCCATGCCGATCAGGTCGCGGGTGGGCTTGTTCGCGATCAGCTTGCCATGGTTGATGATCGCGATCCGGTCGCAAAGCTGCTCGGCTTCCTCCAGATAATGCGTCGTCAGCACCACCGTCACGCCGCGCTGGTTCAGCTCGCGGACATAGGCCCAGAGCTGCTGGCGAAGCTCGACATCGACGCCCGCGGTCGGCTCGTCCAGCACCAGCACCGGGGGCGAATGGACCATCGCCTTGGCCACCATCAGCCGGCGCTTCATGCCGCCCGAAAGCGTGCGCGCATAGGCATGCGCCTTGTCCTCCAGATGCACCGCGCGCAGCAGCTCCATCGAGCGGCGCTTCTCCTTCGGCACGCCGTACAGGCCAGCCTGGATCTCCAGCGTCTCGAGCGGCGAGAAGAAGGGATCGAACAGGATCTCCTGATTGACGATACCGATGCTCGCCTTGGCGTTGCGCGGGTGCTGATCGATGTCGAAGCCCCAGATCACCGCCTTGCCGTCGGTCTTGTTGACGAGTCCCGCCAGGATGTTGATCAGCGTCGACTTGCCCGCGCCATTGGGGCCGAGCAGCCCGAACACCGAACCCTGCGGCACATCGAAACTCACGCCATCAAGCGCGCGCTTGCCGCCGGAATAGGTCTTGCAGAGACCCTCGATCGCTATCGCCGCATTGGTCATGGCCGCGGCATAGGCCAGCCGCGGACGAAGGCAAGCGCTATGCTCGGCCGCGATGCACTTCCTCGGCGGCGATGAAGGTCAGCAGCATGTCGTTGAAATGCTTCCCGGCCAGTTCGTCCGGCGGGCTGACATTGCGCGGATCCTCCAGCGCCAGCGGCTCGATGAAATCCACCCCGCGGCGCTCCAGCGCATAGCGCCATTCGCGATCGACCCATTTCGAAGCGGCGGCGTTGCGCGACCAGAAGAGGAACAGCCGGTCGCTGGCATCGATCTCGCGCAGCAATGCCGGTTCCCACATCTCGCCCCGGCGCAGCCCGACAATGTCGAGAAACACGTCCACCCCCGTCGCCTGCATTCCCTGGATCCGGCGCAGCACTTCGGCCCGGTCGGCGCTGGAATAGGACGCGAAGGCCTTCATGATCCGCTGCACGCGAACATCGAGCGACTCCGGCTCGGGCATCGCCTTCAGACCCTGCACGCTGAGATCGAAGGCGATGCTGGCAAAGGGCGTCTGGTCCATCAGCAGCTTGATCCGGCCGGGATAAAGCCCCGGCACCAGCGCGTCGGGTACGCGGGCCATGAACCCGGCGTTGCGGATCGTGCCGTTCCAGCCAAGCCGCTCCACCCGGTCCTCGACTTCGAAATCGGGGAGCTGGAGGATCGCGGTGACGATCGAATCCGCGGCCAGATCGACAAAGGACCGCCCGCCGCGTTCCACCATCTTGCCGCCGCGCGTGGCTTCGGCGGTCATGGCGGCGCGCTGGTTGCTCGGTCCGATCCACAATTCGAGGAAGAAATTGCGGCCCGGCGCCAGCGCGCGGGGAGCGACGACGAGGAAATCAGCCTTGCGCGGTTCGTCGCCGGGTGGGGCCGGCATCGGCACCTCCACCATCATGCTGCGCGCATCCCATGCATCGTCATCGCCGGGAGAGGGTGCGGCGGCGGGGATTGCGACGGTTTCGGTCCGCGCCTCGGATGCCAGGCGATCCTGGAGCGGACGCAATCGCCGCAGCATCTCGAGCAGCTTGGGATCGACCGGCTTCAGATCCGAGTACATCATCTCATGACGTTCCGCGCGCCAATCCGAGGGGAGCGGAGGAGGCGGCGGCTGCGGCCATCGGGGCATCCGCTCGACGTCCCCGAGCGCGTCGACGGCATTGGATCGGGGGCCCCACGGCACATCGTGCAACGCGATACCAAGCCGCTCCGCCAGCCCGGTCAGCACCATCCGCAGCGCGTAAAGGTCCGACGCCGCCGTCGCCGGCTTGCCGGCAAGCACCTCAGGCGCAGCGAAGGCCCGGGTCACGTGGATCCGCCGCGTCAGGCCCCGCGCGACGCCGGGCACGCGCGCGCCCGGATCGACCAGGTGAACCGAGAGATCGGGCTGCACGATCAGGTTGCCGGGGCTGATATCGCCGTGGATCATCCAGCGGGAATGGACGCCGGCGAGCGCACGCAGCGCGCCGATCGCGATCGCCCGCACCACGTGGTGCGCCGGGAGCGTGCTTTCGAGCCGGTTGAGCGGCACGCCTTCCAGCCACCGCGTCACCACGAAGGGCCGACCATCGCCTTCGCCGAGATCGAGGATCTCCGGCATGCCCGGCGGGTTCTCCGCCCGGAACTCGCGCCAGCCGACAAGATGCGCCGCAACCATCTCGCGCGCGTCGCCGTCCAGAGCCGGTCTGGCGACCTTGGCGAACACGGTCTCGCCCGTGCGGGTGTCGATCGCCCGCCAGGCGTCGAACAGCGCACCGCTCGAAAGCGGCGTCACCAGATCATAGCGTTCGGCGAGCTTGGCCATCGTCTCCCCTTTCCGCCCGGGATATTCCATGAAGCGCACGCCGTCGAGCAGACGCTGACCACTTGAGAACAAGCGAATCCCTTGTCCCCGGGCAGCTTGCACGGCATGATTGCCAACGACTGGATTTTTGGGGGAGTTCGAATCGTGAAGCCTGTCTGGATGCTTGCCTTTGTCACGCTGGCCGCCGCACCGATGCCTGCATTTGCGCAGGATTCGGCGATGAAGGCCGATGCGCGCTGCGCGATCGCGCTGCAGGGCATGTCGAGCCAGGTTCCCGAGGACACCAAGGCCGCGGTGCAGTCGCTGATGATGTACTATGTCGGCAAGATGGTCGGCCGCAGCAACCCGACCACCGCCGGCGCGGCGCTGAAGACTGCCGAGAACGAGCTGAAGCCGTCCGACTATCAGTCGGTCGTGATGGGCTGCACCAAGGAAGTCGAAGAGGTCGGCACGCTGTTCCAGGGCCTTTGAGGTCCCGGGCGGCAAGCGCGATTGCCCAGCCTCTCGCGCTTTGCTAACCGCACGCCATGATCGCACCGCCCGAACTCTCCCGCGTCACCACCGCCCGCGTCGCCTGTGACGGCGCGACCGACATTCCCGGTGGCGCGGCGCTCGGCCATCCGCGCGTGTTCCTGCAGATCGACGAGCATGGCTATGTCGATTGCGGCTATTGCGACCGGCGCTTCGTGCTGATCGGTGGACCCGCCGATGGCGCGGACCAGTCGCACCTGCCCGACATCGCCTCCGGTGCCAGCCCGCAATAAGGCCCGCAGGCGCCGGATCGCGCCGGCGCTGCTCGTCCTGTCGCTCGTCGCTGTGCCGGTCGCGCATGCGCAGGAGAAGTGCGACGATCTTCGCGCGCTGACCAATGCCGATGGCCGCAACTTTGCCGGGGTGTCGTTCGGGATCGCGCGCAAGCCCTATCGGCTGACGATCCGCGCGGGGAAGGACTCTTCCCTGCCGACCCCGGAGAATTGCGACTTCAGTGCCGATGGCGACCGCGTCGATCTCAGCTGCCACTGGCAGGGCGGCGACCCATCGGCGATGGCCGCGATGTACGATGCCATGTTTTCGCGGTTCAGCGCCTGCCTGACCGGGATACAGCCCTATTCCGGCCCATCGAACTATGGCGGGGCGACGGCCAAGCGCCGGAGCACCAGCACGATAAAGGTGCCCGGCGGCGAGACCGAAGTCGACCTGGTATTGATCGAAGCGGCGGGAACCGATTCCTATGCCAGCTATCAATATATCACCCTGTCGATCACCCATGAGGTGATGGAGAAGGACTGAGCGCATGTCGCGCAAAGGGTGTACCGGGACGCCAAGGCTCCTATATCCCTGTCCATGAGCCAGTTCACCGATCCGCGCGGTTTCCTGTACCGCGACACGCTTGACCCCGACACCGCGCAGAAACTCACTGCCGAGGCATTGGGCAAGGCCGAGGATGGCGAACTCTATCTTCAGTATCGCAAGACCGAGGCATTCGGCTTCGACGATGGGCGGCTGAAGACCGCGAGCTACGACACCCAATCGGGTTTCGGCCTGCGCGCGGTGTCGGGCGAGACCACCGCCTTTGCCCATGCCAACGAGATCACGCCCGAGGCGATCCGCCGCGCGGCCGAGACGATGGCGCTGATCGATCCGGCCAAGGGGCAGAAGGCGCCGCCGCCGCGCCGTAACAACCGCCATCTCTATACCGATGCCGATCCGCTCGATCTGGTGCCCTTTGCCGACAAGGTGAATCTCTGCCAGTCGATCGACGCCGCCGCCCGCGCTCGCGACCCGCGCGTGGCGCAGGTCTCGGTCAGCCTGACCGGCCAGTGGAGCGTGATCGAAGTGGTCCGCCCCGATGGCTTCATCGCCACCGATGTCCGCCCGCTGGTGCGTCTCAACGTGTCGATCGTGGTCGAACAGAACGGACGCCGCGAGACCGGCAATTTCGGGCTGGGCGGGCGGACCCTCTACGACAATCTCTTCCAGCCCGAGACGTGGAACCGCGCGATCGACGAGGCGCTGGCGCAGGCGCTGGTCAATCTTGACGCCGAGGATGCCCCCGCGGGCGAGATGACCGTGCTGTGCGGCCCCGGCTGGCCCGGCGTGCTGCTCCACGAAGCGGTCGGCCATGGTCTCGAAGGCGATTTCAACCGCAAGGGCACCAGCGCCTTTTCCGGACGCGTCGGCGAGCGCGTCGCGGCGCCCGGCGTGACGGTGATCGACGACGGTTCGATGGATGCACGCCGCGGTTCGCTGTCGATCGACGACGAAGGCACGCCGACGCAGGAGAATATCCTGATCGAGGACGGAATCCTGAAAGGCTATATCCACGACCGGCTGAACGCCCGGCTGATGGGCGTCGCCCCGACCGGAAACGGGCGCCGCGAAAGCTTCCAGCACGCGCCGATGCCGCGCATGACCAACACCTTCATGAAGGGCGGCAATGACGATCCCGCCGAACTGCTCAGCCGCGTGAAGAAGGGCATCTTCGCCAAGTCGTTCGGCGGCGGTCAGGTCGATATCGTCTCGGGCAAGTTCGTCTTCTCCTGCACCGAGGCCTACCGGATCGAGAACGGCAGACTGGGCGCCCCGATCAAGGGCGCGACGCTGATCGGCGACGGCCCTTCGGTGCTCACCCGCGTGACCGGCATCGGCAACGACTTCGCGCTCGACGAAGGCGTCGGCATGTGCGGCAAGGGCGGACAGAGCGTGCCCGCGGGCGTGGGCCAGCCGACGTTGCTGATCGAAGGGCTGACGGTAGGCGGGACGGCGGCTTAGGTCAGACGCCGGTCAACAGCCGATCGAATGCGCCGATGATGGCGTAATGCTCGCTGGCCAGCGACGCGACCACGGGTCCCAGCTCCTTTACCGGCAGGGTCGCGGCCAGATGGGTTGCAAGAAGATGCGGTTGTCCGTCGATCTCGAACACCGGATGCAGCCGATCCCTCGCCGGCGGCACCTTACTTACCGGAATGAGCGGCAAGACGACGCGGGTGCCGAGATGCGCCAGCGACACATTCTGACAATCGAGCACAAGGCCCGAACCCGGCACGCGGTAAACGTCGAACTGGGCCATCAGAACTGGCGATATTTTTCCAGGGGCAGGCCGTTCTCTTCGACCCAGACGTTCCAGGCCTCCGCCCAGTCGCGATTTTCCTCCGCCCATTTGCGGTCGCGTTCAGCCTTTGCGGCATCGCGGATCGCCTTCTCGCTGACCTGCGACAGGTTGATACCCGCTTCGCGCGCAGCCGCGATGACGCCCGTATCGATCGACAGATTGACCGACTTGCGCTTGCCCGAACCAATGGAGTCGTGTCTCATGCCCGGATGGTATGCGCACGAATGATGCGCGTCAATTGAGCCTCACAGGACGGGAGTGACACGCATGCCACAGGACTGGCCCCGCCTCGACTGGCCCGCATGGCGCGAGACTGCGATCCATCTCCAGCTGATGACCCAGATCGCCGGCAAGGTGCGGATCGCGCTGACGCCGTGGCTCAACCATGGCTGGCATGTGCCGCTCTACGTCACGCCCAAGGGGCTGGGCAGTTCGCCCATTCCGTCCGACGCCGGACCGTTCGAGATCGATTTCGACTTCCAGACCCACAGCCTGCGCATCGCGACCATCGGCGGCGAGCAGCGCAGCCTGCCGCTGGGGGCGGGGACGATCGCCGGTTTCTACGCCGCGGTCCTCGGCGCACTCGCCGACCTCGGCATTGCGGTGAAGATCTCAACCAAACCCAACGAGGTCCCCGATCCGGTCCGCTTCCCCGATGATCATGCGATGCGCCCCTACGACGCTGCCGCGGTCGAGGCGTTCCATGCGGTGCTGTGCCGCGTCGATCACGCGTTCAAGGCCTTCCGCACCGGCTTTCTGGGCAAGGCCAGCCCGGTCCATTTCTTCTGGGGCAGTTTCGATCTGGCGGTCACCCGCTTCTCCGGCCGCGCCGCGCCGCCCCATCCCGGCGGCGTCCCCGGCCTGCCCGACGATGTGACGCGCGAAGCCTATAGCCACGAAGTCTCCAGCGCGGGCTTCTGGCCAGGCAGCGACGCCTATCCGCACGCCGCCTTCTATTCCTATGCCTATCCCTCGCCTCCGGGCTTTGCCGATGCCACGCCCCGTCCCGACGCCGCACGGTTCGATCCCGCGCTCGGCGAGTTCCTGCTCGACTATGACGCGGTCCGCACCGCTGCCAACCCGGAGGCGGCCATCGCCGCCTTCCTGCAATCCACCTATGATGCCGCCGCCGACCTTGGCGATTGGGACCGCGCCGCGCTGGATTGCGCGCCCGGTATTCCCGGCAAGCCGCGAGCGGTCTAGAAGCGGCGCATGGCCGAATTCTTCGAAGCGCTCACCGAAGACCATTGCGCCTTCATCGCGCGCCAGCCGGTCTTCTTCGTCGCCACCGCCGCCGATGGTGCGCGGATCAACCTCAGCCCCAAGGGGATGGATTGCTTCCGCGTGCTCGACGATCGCACCGTCGCGTATCTCGACGTCGCCGGATCGGGCAACGAGACCAACGCGCACCTGTTGGCCGACGGGCGCATCACCATCATGTTCTGCGCGTTCGAAAGCCCCGCGCTGATCTTCCGCATCTATGGCCATGGCGTCCCGGTGCTGCCGCAGGACGAGGAATGGGCAGCGCTGGCCGCCGGCTTCACTTTGCTGCCCGGCACGCGCCAGATCTTCCGCGTGGCGATCGATCAGGTGCAGACCTCGTGCGGCTGGGGCGTGCCGCATATGAGCTTCGAGCGCGAACGCACCACGCTCAGCAAATATCACCTCAAGTCGAACGATGCCGAGCGGTTCGGCAAATATGCGGTCCGCACCACCAGCATCGACGGCCTGCCCGTCCGCAACCCCACCGTGCCGGTGTCCTGATGGCACTGGTCGAGCTGGGCCGCTTTCCGCCGCCCGAGGCGCACATCGTCGTCGGTCGGCTGGAGGACGAGGGGATCATGGCCTTCGCCTTCGATGCGGGCGCCAGCGTGATCGAAGGCAGCATGGCCTTCTTCATCCCGGTGCGGGTGATGGTCGACGACACCGACCTCGACGCTGCCCGCGCGATCGTCGCGAATCCTGCCTGATTTTTGGGCACGCTTTCGCAACTGCACAAAAATTTACCTTTCCGTAACATTTGATTTCGCCTGAAACCCGCAGAAAAGCGGGATTCTTGCCTCTGGCACGGCAATTGCTGCTCTGCCCCCGGGTTAAACTCGCGAGAAGAGAGGGGGCGGCATGAAACTGATCATCGCCATCATCAAACCGTTCAAACTGGATGATGTGAGGGAAGCACTGACGGGAGTCGGTGTGACCGGCATGACCGTGACCGAGGTGAAGGGGTTCGGCCGCCAGAAGGGCCAGACCGAGATTTACCGCGGCGCGGAATACAGCACCAACATGGTGCCCAAGATCAAGCTCGAGATCGCCTGCGGAGCCGACCTGGTCGACCGCGCGGTGGAGGCCATCCAGGCCGCTGCCAGCACGGGCGCGATCGGCGACGGCAAGATTTTCGTCCTCGACGTGGGTCAGGCGGTGCGGATCCGCACCGGCGAGACCGACGAGACGGCGCTGTGAGCAAGGGGAGCAACATGAAAAACGCATTGAAAATTGCGGCCGGAACCGGCCTTGCGCTGTTCGCGGCGCTGCCCGCCTGGGCACAGGACGCCGCTGCGGCACCCGCAGCCACTGTCGACAAGGGCGATGTCGCCTGGATGATGACCGCCACGGTCCTCGTCCTCGCCATGATCCTCCCCGGCCTCGCACTGTTCTACGGCGGTCTTGCCCGCACCAAGAACATGCTGTCGGTCATGACCCAGGTCGGCGCGGTGGCGTGTCTCGCCATGCTCGTCTGGGTGATGTGGGGCTACACCATGGCCTTCGGTCCGGACTATGAAGGCCCGCTCAGCAACGTCGTGTCGAACTTCGACAAGCTGTTCCTGAAGGGCGTGACTGCGTCGTCGCAGGCCGCGACCTTCACCGCCGGTGTCGAGATCCCGGAATATGTCTTCATCAGCTTCCAGATGACCTTCGCGGCGATCACCGTCGCGCTGGTGCTGGGTTCGGTGGTCGAGCGTATCAAGTTCGCCGCCGTGATGATCTTCGCGCTGGTGTGGCTCACCATCGTGTATTTCCCGATCGCACACATGGTGTGGGCGGCCAGCGGCTATTTCTTCAAGCTCGGCGCGCTCGATTTCGCCGGCGGCACCGTGGTCCACATCAACGCCGGCGTCTCGGCGCTGGTCGCGGCGCTGATCATCGGCAAGCGCATCGGTTATCCGACCGAGCGCATGACCCCGCACTCGCTGACCATGACCATGATCGGCACGGGTCTGCTGTGGGTGGGCTGGTTCGGCTTCAACGCCGGTTCGGCTCTGGAAGCCAATGCTTCGGCCGGCCTCGCCATGATCAACACCTTCGTCGCAACCGCCTCGGCGGCCCTGTTCTGGATGCTCGCAGAGCGTGCAGCGGGTCACAAGCCGTCGGCTCTGGGCTTCTGCTCGGGCGTCATCGCCGGTCTCGTCGCGGTCACTCCGGCGGCAGGCAATTCGGGTCCGTTCGGTGCCATCGTGCTCGGCGCGGTCGCTTCGGTCGTCTGCTTCTTCTTCGTGACCGTCGTGAAGCCGAAGCTCGGCTATGACGACTCGCTCGACGCCTTCGGCATCCACGGCATCGGCGGCATCGTCGGCGCCATCGGCACCGCGGTGGTCTATGCGCCGTCGCTCGGTGGCCCGGGTGCGGAAGACTATAACATGGTCGAGAAGCTGCTGGTTCAGGCACAGGCCGTGGGCGCCACCATCGTCTGGGCGACGATCGGCACCACGATCGCCATCGTCATCGCCAAGGCACTCACCGGTGGCCGCGTGACCCCCGAAGTCGAGCAGGAAGGCCTCGATCTCGGCGAGCATGGCGAGCGCGCCTACAACTACTGACAAGATTGGGCGCCGCGCCCGCACCTCTCCAAAAGGGTGCGGCGCCCTCCCCAGGTTCCTCCTGCGGACATACTGGGCCGGTGGTGATCCCACCGGCCCTTTTTTTGTTGGCGGCTAGTCGGCCTTCTCTGGCGGCGGCGGGGGAAGCGGCGGATGCCATTTGCGCCAGTCGGCTTCCGAATATTCGATACAGTTGTGGCTCGCCGCACAGTGCAGCCGCGCGTCGATCTCGCTGCGAACCGAAGCCACCGTCGAACAGCCGGTCGCGTCCGCGACGACGATCACGGTGAGCGGCAGTGGCAGTCCGATCGCCGCAACTGCGTCAAGGTTGCGATGCATCGCCGCCCGGTCGATGGCCTTGTCGTTCCAGCGCAGCCCGGAATCGCTGACGTCCAGCCGGTTGAACTGCATCAGCTCGCCATTTTCCGATCCCGGCTCGCCCCATGCCGATGGCACGCCGCCACAGCGGCGCTCGGCATAGGATTCCGGACGCGGCGAGGGAGCAGGCGAGGGCTGGCCGCATCCCGTCAGCGCGAGCGCGATCCCGAGCGCGCGCGATCCGGTGACGATGCGCATCTGGCGGACCGGCCGGGACTAGCCCAGATCCTGACGCACGAAATCGGCGCAGCGTTCGCCGATCATGATCGACGGCGCGTTGGTGTTGCCGCCCACCAGCCGCGGCATGACCGAGGCATCGGCGATGTACAGCCCCTCGACCCCGCGCACCTTCAGCCGCGGATCGCACACCGCGCCGGCATCCGATCCCATCCGCGCGGTGCCGACCGGGTGATAGACCGTGTCCGAACGCGCGCGGATCAGCCGTTCCAGCGCGGCATCGTCGTCCAGATCGATCGGATAGCGATCCTTGCCGTTGAAGCCGGTCATCGGCGGCGTTTCGAGGATGCGGTACATCGCCCGCACGCCGCGCTTGAGAGTCTCGACGTCGCGCTGGTCGCCCAGGAAGTTCGGATCGATCAGCGGCGGCACATTGGGATCGAGCGACTGGAGCCTGACGGTCCCCCGGCTCTCGGGACGCAGCACACAGGCATGGCACGAATAGCCATGGCCCTTCACCTTGGCGCGCCCATGATCCTCGACGATCGCGACGACGAAGTGGAACTGGATATCGGGCACGTCCGAAGCCGGATCGGTGGCGAGGAACCCGCCCGCCTCGGCATAGGGCGTGGTCATCGGCCCCGTCCGGTTCGCCATCCAGCGGAAGATTGCGCCGAGCGACTTGAGGGTGCCGGCCAGCGAACTGCCGAGGAACAAGGTCCCCTTGGTCTCGAACGCCGCGACATAGTCGATATGGTCCTGAAGGTCGGCGCCGACCCCCGGCGCATCGACCTGCACCGCGAGGCCCATTTCCTTCAGATGCGCCGCCGGGCCGATGCCCGACAGCATCAGCAGCTGCGGCGTCTGGAACGCCCCGCCGGCCATCACCACCGCGCGCTTTGCCCGGATCATCTTCTGCTGGCCGTCGCGCTGATAGGCGACGCCCCACACGCGCCCGTCCTCGAACAGCACGCGCTCGACCATCGCTTCGGTCAGGATCTCCAGATTCTCGCGATTCTTCGCCTCGCCCAGATAGGCGCGCGCGGCGGTCCAGCGCTCGCCGTTGCGCTGGGTCACCTGATAGATGCCCACGCCGTCCTGCCGCGCGCCGTTGAAATCCTCGTTGACCGGTATCTGCAGCGCCGCGCCCGCCTGAACAAAGGCATGCGCGCCGGGATTGGCCCAGTCCTGATCGCTGACCCATAGCGGGCCGCTGTCGTTATGGAATGCGTCGGCGCCGCGGACATTGTGCTCGGCGCGCTTGAAATAGGGCAGCACTTCGTCCCAGCCCCAGCCGCTACAGCCCAGATCGCGCCACTCGTCATAATCCTGGGGGTGGCCGCGCAGATAGAGCATCGCGTTGATCGCCGAGGAGCCGCCCATGCCGCGGCCGCGCGGCTGATATCCGCGGCGGCCGTTCAGCCCGGGCTGCGGCACCGTCTCGAAGCGCCAGTTCACCTTGTCCGGCTGGAACGGCATCATGCCCGGCATGATCGTCTTGATGCTGGTGTTGCGCCCGCCGGCTTCGAGCACGGTGACCTTGTACTTGCCGTCCTCGCTCAGCCGCCCGGCCGCCGCGCTCCCCCCGGAGCCGCAACCGATGACGACGATATCGGATTCTTCCACCGGACGCCCCTGATCCACGCGATTCCCCTCCCAGAGTAACGGCTTGGATCGAACGTCCAAGCGCTATTGCAGACGCACTGTGCCGCTCAGATGCAGTTTCCCCGCGCGCATTCGTAAATGAGGATGGCCACCGGCGTCAGCGGGACCGCCAAGGTTGCCAATGCCGCCAACGCCCAGCCCCATCGCCGCTGAAACAGGGCACGGATCGCGAACCCGAAGGCAGCGAACGCGAATGGCCAGTAGAGCCAGGCGGCAAATGCCAGTTCATAGTAGCTGGACCAGAAAATGAGCGCCGTCAGCAGACAGCCCAGCGCACAGGCCATGGCGAGATATCCGGCATGGATATCGAGCCGATCGTCGGCCGGAGCATCGGCATCATCGCTCGGCATGTACGCCCTGTTTGGCTTCCCAGCGCGCCTTGATCACCTCGCTGGTGTCGCGGCTACCGTCATGGCTCCAGCCGGGCGGCTTAACCATGTAATTCCATTTGTTGCGCAGTCCCGGCGCGCTCCAGACGTCCTTGGCGATGCCGATCCATTCGTGCGTCGCGGCCCATAACAGGCTGAAACTGCCGAGATTCTTGACGATTCCATATTGCGGTCGCTCGTCATCGCGTTCGGACACGAAGGTTCCGAACATTTTGTCCCATATGATGAACACACCTGCATAATTTTTATCAAGGTAGCGCGGGTTGGTCGCGTGATGGACGCGGTGGTGCGACGGCGTGTTCATGACGCTCTCGAACCAGCGCGGCATCCGGTTGATCGCCTCGGTATGGATCCAGAATTGGTAGATCAGGTTCAGCCCGCCGACGAAGAACACCATCGCCGGGGGGAAGCCGATCAGGAACAGCGGGATGCGGAAGATGAAGCCGAGCGAGATGAAGCCGGTCCAGGTCTGCCGCAGCGCGGTCGACAGGTTATAATGCTGGCTCGAATGATGGATGACATGGCTGGCCCAGAACCAGCGGACGCGATGCGCCGAGCGATGGAAGACATAATAGGCGAGGTCGTCGATCACGAAGCAGATCGCGAACCAGTACCAGGCATAGCCGATGTCGAAGAGCCGGAACTGGGAGAGCCACACGCCCAGCGCCACCACCGCGCCGCCGGTGATCAGCCCCGCCACCGTGCTGCCGAGTCCCAGCGCGAGCGACGTCAGCGTATCGCGCGGGCAATAGCGGCGCCGGTCCTTGGCCCATGCCACGACCATCTCGGCCAGCACGAGCAGGACGAACGCCGGGATCGCATAATCGACCGGGTTGGGCAGCCTCTCCATTGCCACTCCTTACATCAGTGTAAATTGTCCGCAAAATGGCAAAGTGCGGTGCCCGATCCACTCCGTGGATGCGGTGCCGGCCCGCTCCCCCACCCGGCCACCCAACGGAAGTATATTCTATGGGTGGCCGGGTGGGG
>NZ_JARNTV010000037.1 GCF_029433115.1 Sphingomonas sp. AOB5
AGTGCGGATCGCCTGCGCCGCGCCCCGACCGGGGCGGAGACCGGCCTCGCCGTCGCCCTGTTCGGCACCACCGTCCTCGCCGGATCGGCCTGGGCCGATTACCACCGCATGCGTACCGCCGGAGACGGCGGATCGAGCAGCAGCGACAGCGGATCGAGCAGCGATAGCGGCGGAAGCGGCTGCGGTGGCGGCGGGTGCGGCGGCTGCGGGGGATAAACGCCGCGCTGTCATAGCCGAACTTCCTCCGCTAGCCTCCCGGGATCGAATCCCGGGAGGCTTTATGCGCGGATACATTATGGCCATTCGGCTGCTGGCGTTCGCTTTGTGCGCGGCCATCGCTGTTCCCGCTGCAGCCCAGACCGCCCCGACCGACGAAGCCGTCATCGCCACCGCGATCCCGCGCATCGATGCGATGTTCGAGGACTTCCAGAAGAAGAACCCGACCCCCGGCCTCGTCTATGGCATCGTCGCCAATGGACGGCTGGTGCATGTCCGCGGCTTCGGCGTGCAGGATATCGTCGCGAAACGCCCGGTCACGGCGGACAGCCTGTTCCGCATCGCCTCGATGACCAAGGCCTTCACCGCGCTTTCGATCCTGTCGCTGCGCGATGCGGGCAAGCTCTCGCTCGACGATCTGGCCGAGAAATATGTGCTGGAGATGCGCAACTGGCGCTATCCGACCGCGGACAGCCCGCGCATTCGCATCCGCGATCTGCTCAGCCATGTCGCGGGCTTCGTCACCGACGATCCCTGGGGCGACCGCCAGACGCCGCTGCCCGAGGCCGCGTTCACCGCGATGCTCAAGGCCGGCGTGCCCTTCACCCGCCCGCCGCGCACCGGCATGGAATATTCCAACTTCGGCTACGCTCTGCTCGGCCGCATCGTCGCGAACGTCTCGGGCATGCCCTATCGCACCTATGTCGAACGCACGATCCTCAAGCCGCTGGGTATGGCCAGCAGCGGGTTCGAAGTCGGCGAATGGCCGATTGAGCGCCGGTCGATCGGCTATCGCTGGGAGAATGACGCCTGGCTCGAGGAGCCGACGATGAAGCATGGCGCGTTCGGCGCGATGGGCGGGCTTCAGGTCAGCGCGAACGACTATGCGAAGTGGGTCGGTTTCCTCCTCTCCGCATGGCCGCCGCGTGATGATGCCGACAAGGGGCCGGTCAAGCGCGCCTCGGTGCGCGAACTGGCGCAGGGATCGAACTTCACCCGCACCCGCCGCCGCATGGGTAGCACCGCGGAAAGCGGCTGCGTCCAGTCCGAAGCCTATGGCATGGGCTTCCGCGTGGCGCAGGATTGCCAGCTCGGGCTGATGATGCACCATGGCGGCGGCTATCCCGGCTATGGCAGCCACCTGCTGCTGCTGCCCGAATATGGCGTCGGCATCTTCGTCTTCACCAACCGCACCTATACCGGCGCCGCCAATCTGGCGTGGGATGCGGCTTTCCTGCTCAACGATGCGGGTGCCTTCACCCCGCGCGAACTTCCGGTGACGCCAGACCTTGCCGCGATGCACGACAAGGCCCGCGCCGCCTATGCGAGCGGAGACGTGACGGCACTGCCGCTCGCAATGAACTTCCTGATGGACCGCAGCGCGGCCAATTGGCGGATCGATCTCGCCAAGCTGCGCGAGCAACTGGGCAATTGCCCCACCGCCGAACCGCTCCACGCCACCGGCGCGCTGACGGTTGCGTTCCGCTGGAATTGCGAGAAGGGCAAGCTGGATGGCCAGATCCTGCTCGCACCGACGAAGCCGCTGACGGTGCAGGCGTTGCGCTTCCTGGTGGTGAAGCAGTGAACCGGACGGAAGGGAGACGATAATGGATTGGCTCGGCATGCTGGGGATCGGCGCCGCGGTGCTGCTGGCTTCCGCGGTGCTCGCCTGGATCCTCCAGCGCAGGCTGCGCTGGCTTCACCCGGTCGGCACTGCGGTGATGACCGTCCTGCTGCTGCTCGCCGCGCTGATCGTCATCGTCGGCTGGAGCGTCGTGCAGACGCTGGCGCGGATCGGTGAGGCCGGGCAGGGCAGTGTCAGCGATGCCGTGCCCGCGGTCGATCTGGTGCATTACGGCGTGATTCAGGCGATGCTGATCCTGGCGCTGGGCTTCCCCATCGCGATGTTCACTGCGTTCCGTACCCGCCGGAAGATACGCGGCGGCTGAGCGGCGGCCTTGAGAAATCGGTAAATGTATATACATGATGTATATACGGAGACCGTGATGACCAAGGAATATCGCGCAAAGACGTTCAAGTCAGGCAATTCGGTGGCGCTGCGCTTGCCCAAGGCGCTGGGCATCGAGCCGGGCCGGGAAATGCGCGTGCGCGAGGAGAAGGGCAGCTTCACGGTCGAGCCGGCAGAGAAGCCAAAGGGTAAAATCGATATCAGTGGCTTCTGGGGAAAGGCGCCGTGGCTGAAAGTACCCCCGCGCGAGGATTTCGAGGAGCGTGAACTGGATTGGGAGGGCAAGTTGCTGAAGCGGGATGGCTGATCGCTTTCTGCTGGACAGTAACATCTGCATCTACGCGTTGCGCGGCCTCTCCGAAACGCTGAAGGTTCGGTTGGCCGAGCAGGTCGAAGGCAGCTTGTTCGTCTCTACGATCAGTCTGGCAGAGATTTCGGTCGGTTATGGCGAAGCCGTGTTCGATGCTCCCGATCTTGCTGCGTTTCTTGAGAAGGTGGCGGTCCTCCCCTTCGATGCGCACGCAGCGATGCTCCATGGAACGTTACCCTTCCGCCGTTCCCGACTGGACCGTCTGATCGCCGCACACGCCCTTTCGCTGGACTTGATCCTCATCACCAACAACGAACGCGACGTCGCCGACATTCCTGGCCTCAAAATCGAAAACTGGACCCTATGACCTTCGCCGCCACCGTCCTGACCCTGTACCCGGAGATGTTCCCCGGCCCCCTCGGCGCGTCGCTGGCGGGCAGGGGGCTGCGTGAGGGGCTGTGGTCGCTCGAAACGGTGCAGATCCGCGATTTCGCCACCGACAAGCATCGCTCGGTCGACGATACGCCGGCCGGGGGCGGGGCGGGGATGGTGATGCGCGCGGACGTGCTCGCCGCGGCGCTCGACAGTGTGCCCGCCGGGCGTCCGGTGCTGGCGATGACCCCGCGGGGGCGGACGCTCAGCCAGGCCCGGGTGCGCGAGCTTTCGAAAGGCGCTGGCGTCACGATATTGTGCGGCCGGTTCGAAGGATTCGACGAGCGCCTGTTCGATGCGCGCGAGATCGAACAGGTCTCGATCGGCGACTATATCCTTTCCGGCGGGGAGATGGCCGCGCTGACCCTTCTCGACGCTTGCATTCGCCTCATTCCCGGAGTAATGGGCGCGCCTTCCAGCGGCATGGACGAGAGCTTCGAAACGGGGCTGCTCGAATATCCGCAATATACCCGACCTGCTGAATGGGAAGGGCGCACGATCCCCGAAGTGCTGCGATCGGGGGATCATGCGAGGATCGACGCCTGGCGAAAGCAACAGGCCGAGACCGATACACGGCTAAGGAGGCCGGACCTTTGGGAGCGCCATGAGGGTGCTCGGGTCAAGTCTCCCTCTGGCGCGCGGCGAAAAAAGGACGAATGAGATGAACCTCATCCAGACGCTCGAAGCCGAGCAGATCGCCAAGTTCCACGAGGCGAAGAAGATTCCCGATTTCCGTCCCGGCGATACGCTGAAGGTCGGCGTGAAGGTCGTCGAAGGCGAGCGCACCCGCGTTCAGAACTTCGAAGGCGTGTGCATCGCCCGCTCGAACAAGGGCATGGGCAGCAACTTCACCGTCCGCAAGATCAGTTTCGGCGAAGGCGTGGAGCGCGTGTTCCCGCTATACTCGCCGAACGTCGATTCGGTCGAAGTCGTCCGCCGCGGCGTCGTGCGTCGCGCGAAGCTCTATTATCTGCGTGGCCGCACCGGCAAGTCGGCTCGCATCGCCGAGCGCCGCGATCCGCGCCCGAGCGAGGTCGCAGCAGCCGAATAAGCGCAGCTTCACGAAGCAAGCACGGGGCGCGGAGGCATAAGCTTCCGCGCCCCGTTTCGTTTTTTCGGCCTGATACATTTTGCGGTTCAGCCGTATTATGCTACTATGCCAGCCATGCGGAACGACGTGCCTGACAAGCGACTGGGACAGTTGAGGCTGTTCGTGGCGTCGCTGTGGCTGGCGATGGTCACCGCCATCTTCTCCGCGGTGCTGCCGGTCGGTGCCCCGCTGACGGTCGCGGTCGGTTCCGCCTTCAATCCCTCGACCACCCAGGTCGCGCTCGGCGCTTCCAGCGCCGGCATCCGTGCCACCGCGGAGGCGGATGACGACGGATCGCCGCAAAAGGCGGCTTCGGTCACGGCACCGGATGCGCTTCCGCCGATCCTGATGGCCGGGATTCCGGTTCCCCTTGCCACTGCCGACGGCGTCCCCTCGCCCTATGGCGTGGTGGGCGCACCCGCCCGGAATCCGCGCGAAACCGCGCAACCCCGCGCACCCCCGCACGCCTGATTTCCCGCCGCGGCCAAGGCCGCATCGTTCGAGATGAGAGTCCGCGCCCGAACTGCGCGCGGCTCCGCATCCGGGGAAACAGCATGTCACGCACAAGCAAACGCAAGCGCCCGCCATGGTGGTTCGTCACCGCCATCTGGGGCGGCGTAGCCGGATCGGTCGCCCTCGCGGCGGCTGTCATCGGCTCCACCGCCGAGTGATCCGCTTCACGACAATAACCGCTCGGGCCGGACGCGTTCCGGCCCGGCGCACGCCGCCGATGTGCGGCACGAACAAGGATAATTGATGCACCATACCCCTTTGATTGCCACCGTTGTTGCCGGCCTGGTGATCGCCTTCGTCATGGGTGCGATCGCGCACCGGCTGAAGGTGTCGCCGATCGCCGGATATCTTCTCGCGGGCGTCGTGGTCGGGCCGTTCACGCCCGGATTCGTCGCCGATGCGGGGCTGGCCAGCGAACTCGCGGAGATCGGCGTGATCCTGCTGATGTTCGGCGTAGGCCTCCATTTCTCGCTCAAGGACCTGCTCGCGGTCCGCAAGGTCGCGGTGCCCGGCGCCATCGGCCAGATCGCGGTCGCCACCCTGCTCGGCATGGCGCTGTCCTGGGTGCTGGGCTGGGATATGCTCGCGGGCTTCGTCTTCGGCCTCGCGCTGTCGGTTGCCAGCACCGTGGTGCTGCTGCGTGCCTTGCAGGGCCGCAACCTCGTCCAGACCGAGCGCGGCCGCATCGCCGTGGGCTGGCTGATCGTCGAGGATCTGGTGATGGTGCTGGCGCTTGTGCTGCTGCCGGTGCTCGCCAATGTGATGAAAAGCCCGGACGGCGATCTCACCACGCTGCTGATCCCGATTGCGGGCACGCTGTTCAAGGTCACCGGTTTCGTCGTGCTGATGCTGCTGGTCGGCCGCAAGGTGATCCCCTGGGTCCTGCACTGGGTGGTGCACACCGGTTCGCGTGAGCTGTTCCGCCTCGCGGTCCTCGCCATTGCGCTGGGCGTGGCATTCGGTGCGGCGTTCGTGTTCCAGGTGTCGTTCGCGCTCGGCGCCTTCTTTGCCGGGATGATCCTGGGCGAAACCCCGCTCAGCCGTCAGGCGACCGAAGAGACGCTGCCGCTGCGCGACGCGTTCGCGGTGTTGTTCTTCGTGTCGGTCGGCATGTTGTTCGATCCGTCGGTGCTGATCGAGCAGCCTCTGCCGCTACTGGTGACGGTGCTGATCATCATCGTCGGCAAGTCGGCTGCGGCCTATGCGATCGTCCGCGCGCTGCGCCATTCGGGCAAGACCGCGATCACCGCGGCTGCCAGCCTGGCACAGATCGGCGAATTTTCCTTCATCCTCGCCTCACTGGGCACCAGCCTTCAGATCCTGCCCGCCGAAGGGCGCGACCTGATCCTGGCGGGCGCGATCATCTCGATCTTCCTCAACCCGTTCATCTTCTCGCTGGTCCCCAAGCGCGGCGATGCGGTGGAGATCGCGGACGAAGCGGCGAAACCCCGTGCGCACAAGGGTCATGTGATCCTGATCGGCTATGGCCGCGTGGGCAAGCTGATCGCCAGCGATCTGACGCGGAGCGGCAAGCCGTTCCTCATCATCGAGGACCAGCCCGACATGGCGCGTGAGGCCGAAGCGGCCGGGATCGACGTGGCCCAGGGCAACGCGGTCGATCCCGCGACGCTGGAGGAAGCCGGGATCCGCGATGCGGGCAAGCTGCTGATCGCGATCCCCGAGGGTTTCGAGGCCGGGGCCATCGCCGAACGCGCGCGCGAGCTGAACCCCGGCATCCGCATCATCGCCCGCGCCCATTCCGACGCAGAGGTCGCCTTCCTTCAGAAGGCCGGCGTCCCCGAAGTCGTGATGGGCGAGCGCGAGATCGCCAGCCGCATGCTGACGCTCTGTTCCAGCGGATGAGTTTGTGTCGGGGGGCGCTTGCCCGTCTTTCCTTGCGTCCCCCGGCAACCCCTCACGCATAGCTGACGATCTCATATTCGGTGCCGTCATGGTCGAGGAAGTAGAAGCGCTTCCCCGGCTCGTAATCGCCATGCGCGAAGGGGCGCAGGCCCGCGGCCTCGACCTTGCGCTCGATCGCGTCCAGATCGTCCACGACGATGCCGACATGGTTGAACGGCCGCCCCTTATGGAACACCTCGTCGGGCGTCTCCGCGCCCTGATGGGTGTAGAGCGCGATATAAAAACGATCGCTGCCGACATGGATGGTCCGTCCGCCCATCTGCGACGGCCCCTGCCAGCGCACGTGCCAGCCGAACAGGCGGATCAGCAGCTGCGCCGACCGTTCGGGGTCGCGCACCGTCAGGTTGATATGCTCGATAAAGGGGGTCGTCATTCGCATGGTCCTTCTCTGTGGATTGCCATGCGCAAGGCAGCTACAACCTTAACCTAAGTTGAGGTCAAGTAATAAAATCGGAGGGCGGCATGGCGCGCGGCAACGAGCTTCTGGCGATCGGCGATCTCGCCTCGCGGACTGGCGTCGCGGTGTCGGCGATCCGCTTCTACGAGGCGAAGGGACTGGTCAGCGCATTCCGCACCTCGGGCGGCCAGCGGCGCTTCCTGCGCTCGGACATCCGCCGCATTTCGTTCGCACTGATCGCGCAGCAGATGGGGCTGACCATCCCCCAGATCGCCGCCGAACTGGCGAAGCTGCCGGAGGGCAGGGCGCCCACCGCCGCCGACTGGAAGCGGATCAGCAACGGCTTCCGCAAGCTGATCGACGAACGCATCGCGATGCTGGAGCGCACCCGCAACATCCTCGATGGCTGCATCGGCTGCGGCTGCCTGTCGCTCCGGAAATGCGCGCTCTACAACCCCGACGACCGCGCCGCCCGCAGCGGCACCGGCCCGCGCTTCGTCATCGCGCCGCGCGAGTTCGCGATGGGCGACTGAGCGTGAGGAGCCGGGCGCGATCCCGTTGCGAGACCTCGCGCCATGCCCGGGACTGGCCGCACGCATAATTCACGAAATAGGCATTCCGGCTCCGTTGGCCGATATCCCAGCTTTCCTTGCGCCCGCGTTCCCACGGATCCAGAAACAGCAGATAGCTGGCCCCGATATCGGGTTTGGTGCCGCGGTCCATGTAGAAACCGCCGCTGTTCCGCTCGGTGACGAAGGTCAGGGTCGGCGTCGCGCGCCCCTTGTAAATCTGCTCGACCTGAAGCCGGTACAGCGTGCCCCGGCCATATTTGAAGTCGAAATCCCAGCTGGAAAGTACCGTCGCGCGAACGACCAATGGCGAATCCCGGAACTCCTGAGCGAGCGTGGTCTTCGCGTACATCTCGCCGCGGTACATGCAGAATGCGCCAGCGGGCGCTGCGTGCAGCAAGGAAAGTCCAAGCGCGGCAGCGGCGCTAAAACGCAGCATCGGGGCAGCCTTCGTTCGAGGTGATCCAGATTCTCACGAAGTTTGCCGGTCGGCAAGGCGTCACCCTTTACCCGCCGCCATTCCCCCGCGATAACGCCTTCGCCTGGTATCAGGTGAGACGATCCGGAGTAGCGGAATGTGGAAATGGGTTGCGGGTGTTGCGTTGGCGATGGGTTCGGTCATGCCTGCTGAGGCGCAGGAAGCGCCCAAACTGACGTTCGATCGCGTCTTCGCCAGCCCCGATCTCGCCGGTACCCAGCCGCGCGCGATGAAGCTCTCGCCCGACGGCAAGTATCTCACCCTGCTGCGCAATCGCCCCGACGAGAAGGAGCGGTTCGACCTGTGGGCGATGGACACCACGACCGGCGAATGGCGGATGCTGGTCGATTCGAAGAAGGTCGGATCGGGCGCCGAACTCTCCGAGGCAGAGAAGATGCAGATGGAGCGCGCCCGTATCGGCGGCACCCGCGGCATCATTGCCTATGACTGGTCGCCCGACAGCAAGTCGATCCTCGTGCCCCTCGAAGGCGAACTCTATCTCGCCTCGCTCGACGGTACGGTCGAGAAGCTGTCGACCGGCGCCGGGCCCAAGCTCAATGCCGGCCTCAGCCCCACCGGCGGCTATGTTGGCTATGTCCGTAACCAGAATCTCGCGGTGCTGAACCGCGCGACCGGCCAGACCGCGATCGCCACCGACAGCAGCGGCACCGACACGATCCATTGGGGCGAAGCCGAGTTCGTCGCGCAGGAGGAGATGGACCGCTTCTCCGGCTATTGGTGGGCGCCCGACGACAGCCGTATCGCGGTGCAGAAGTTCGACGAGGCCCCGGTCGGCATCGTCACCCGCGCCGCGATCGGCGCCGAAAGCTCGACCATCGTCCAGCAGCGCTATCCCAAGGCCGGCACCGCCAACGTGCTGGTCGAGCTGTGGCTGATGAACCCGGACGGCAGCGGAAAGGTGAAGGTCGATCTCGGCAGCGAGACCGACATCTATCTTGCCCGCGTCAAATGGTCGCCCGATGCGAAGACGCTCTACGTCCAGCGCCAGAACCGCGCCCAGACCGTGCTCGATCTGCTTGCGGTCGATCCCGCCACCGGCAAGTCGACCATCGTCTTCACCGAGCGCTCGAGCGAGAAGAGCTGGGTCAATCTCTCCAACGCCTTCACCCCGCTCAAGGACGGCAGCCTGATCTGGTGGTCCGAACGTGACGGCCACGGCCACATCTATCGCTGGAAGAAGGGCAAGTTCACCCAGCTGACCAAGGGCGATTGGGAAGTCTTCTCGGTCGCCGGTGTCGATGAGGCGAAGGGCCGGGTCTATTTCCTCGCCAATCGCGGCGACGTGCTCGAACGCCAGCTCTACTGGGTCGATATCAACCGCCCCGGCCCCCCCGCCCAGCTCACCGAAGAGGGCTGGTGGAACATGGCGACGATGGACAAGGCCGCCAGCCGGATGATCGTCACCCGTTCGAACACCGGCCAGCCGGCGCAGGTCTATCTGGCCGATGCCAGCGGCAAGCGCCTCGCCTGGGTGAACGAGAATTCGGTCAAGGATGCCGCGCATCCCTATAACCCCTATCTCGCCGGCCACCGCGTGCGCACCTTCGGGACGATCAAGGCCGAGGACGGCACGGTGCTGCACTGGGAGATGATCACGCCTGAAATGGAGCCGGGCAAGCGCTACCCGGTGTTCTTCCAGCATTATGGCGGCCCGCATTCACAGACGGTCACGCGTGGCTGGGGCGGGGCGCTGCAGCAGGCGATCGTCGATCGCGGCTATATCTGGTTCCAGATCGACAATCGCGGCTCGGCCAATCGCGGCAAGGCGTTCGAGGATGCGATCTGGCACGCGATGGGCACGGTCGAGGTGACCGACCAGCTTTCGGGCGCCGCCTATCTCAAGACGCTCGATTTCGTCGATCCCGGCCGGATCGTCACCTATGGCTGGTCCTATGGCGGCTATATGACGCTGAAGATGCTGGAGGCCGCACCCGGCGTGTTCGCCGCGGGCGTTTCGGGCGCGCCGGTCAGCAAGTGGGAGTTGTACGACACCCATTATACCGAGCGTTACATGGGCGATCCGCGTCAGGTGCCCGAGGCGTACAAGGCGTCGAACACGGTCGAGAACGCCACGAAGATCGCCGATCCGCTGCTGCTGATCCACGGCATGGCCGACGACAATGTCGTGCTCGAGCATTCGACGGTGATGATGGCGAAGCTTCAGGAAAACGCCGTGCCGTTCGAGGTGATGCTCTATCCGGGCCACACCCACCGCGTCGGCGGGCCGAAGGTCAGCGTCCATATGTGGAACCTGATCTTCGCCTTCCTGGACCGCAGCGCCCCGGCGAAGTGACCATAATCCTCCCCCTTGCGGGGGAGGATTATGGTGCCCCGCTCGACTCCGTTACGCAGGTGACATAGCTTGCCCTTCACACATGGGGGGCAAACCATGACCGACACCACTGCAACCAGCATCGCGCCGGTGACCGGCACGTCGCGGATCGACGTGCTCGATATCCTGCGCGGCATCGCCATTCTCGGCATCTTCTTCATGAACATCCCCTTCATGGCGGCGTCGCTTCCGGCGCTGTTCGTAGATGTGCGGCAGCTCGGCTGGACGCCGGTCGATCATGCCAGCTGGATGGCGGTCCAGATCATGCTGGAGGGCACGCAGCGCGGGCTGCTGCAGATGCTGTTCGGCGCGGGCATGATGGTGCTGACCGCGCGGGCGATGCAGCCCGACGGACCGGTGGCGATCGCGGACCTCTATTTCCGGCGCAACCTCTGGCTGCTGGCGTTCGGGCTGGCGGATATCTTCCTGCTCTTCTGGGCGGGCGACATCCTTCACCTCTATGCCATCGCCGCGCTGTTCCTGTTCCCGTTCCGCAAGCTCGGCGCGCGCTGGCTGCTCGTCTTCGCGATGGGCTTCGCGCTGTTCACCGCGGTGACCGGCGGCATCCGCTATTTCGAGCGCGCCGACCTGATGCACCGTGCCGAGGTCGCTCAGGCCAAGGCGGCAAGCGGCGCCAAGCTCGACAAGACCGAGACCAAGTCGGTCGAGGACTGGAAGAAGGCGATCGAGCGCCGCAAGGGCAACAGTCCCGATTTCCAGGAGCTGAAGAAGCAGGAAGTGAAGGGCCATAGCGGCGGCTTCCTCGACTATGCGATGCTCAATATCGGCCTGTGGTTCTTCATCGTCGCCGATGGCGGACTGTATCTCGGCGTGATCGAGGCGTTCTGCGTGATGCTGCTCGGCATCGCCCTGTGGAAATGGGAAGTGATCCAGGGGGGACGCAGCGCGCGCTTCTATCTGGTGCTGATGCTGGGCTGCTATGCCTTCGCGCTGCCGCTGCGCTGGCTGGGCGCGCAGGAAATGCTCACCATGATGCCGATCCCGCGAAGTTTCTGGGCGACGCAGGAATTCGCGCGCATCGCGGCGTCGGTCGGCCATCTCGCGCTGATCAATCTGCTCGTGAAATCGGTCGTCGGCCGCGTGCTTCTGGCACCGTTCAAGGCGGCGGGACGCACTGCCTTCACCCTTTATTTCATGCAGACGATCATCGGCATGTGGATATTGTTCGCCCCTTGGGGCGTCGGGCTGTGGGGAAAACTCAGCTGGGGCGGCATGTTCAGCGTCGTACTTGCCGTAATCGCGGGTCAGTTGATCCTCGCGAACATCTGGGTTCGTTTCTTCACCAGCGGCCCGCTCGAATGGCTGTGGCGTTCACTATCCTATGTGAAGCGCCAACCGTTTCTGCGGCGTCACGCGGGATAGTTCCGATTCGGGGCAGATAAGGGGTCGCCCGTAGCTTGTTCGCTACTGACATCCGTGTGAACGGGGAGTCCCCCTTGTTTGCGTTCAGGACTGAGTCGACTTGCCGCACGAAATTGAATCCCTCCGCCGCGCGATCGCGCTGGGCGAGGAAGTAATCCGCATCAGCGATGCCGCCGGGCAGTCGCTTGCCAGCGTCCACATCCACATGGGCGTGGAAATGATCCGCGCCCATGTGGAGCGAGCCGAAGCGGCGGCGCTCAGCAGCTCAGCAGGTAAGCCGTAAGCAGTTCGCGGGCGCGCCGGGTCAGGCGCACCGAGCGGCGGCGCGCGTCGAACCGGTCGGATTCGCGTTCGATCAGCCCGCGCTCTTCCAGGATCGCCAGCCAGCGGATGCCGGTCGACGAAGGCACGCATGCGCCGATGCACGCGTCGCTGACGCAGGTATCGATGCCGCGCTCGTGCGCGATGTAGAGATCCAGCAGGATATCCCAGGCCGGCTCACCGAACAGATCGGCATTGGCGCCGAAGAACGGCTCGCGTGCGCGGCGCAGGTCGTACAGTGCCTGTGCGCGCTGGAGCGGCGTCAGGCTGGTTTCCATTGTCGTGTCAGGCATTTACGGTCCCCCGGATCGTCTTGGTGTGCTGCTTGATGAGCTGTTCCCTGCTTGGGCGCAGGTTCGACAGTTCGAGGGGTCCCATCCGGTCCCACTCCCCTTCGGGCCGGATTGAGACATAGGGATCGACCCCGAGGTGGATCGCGTCGTTGGCGAGATCCCCCAGGTCGAACACGATTTCGCGATACGCCATGTCGGCGAAGTGGAAGGGCGGGCGATCCTCCATCAGTCGCGCGCCGAACATGCGCCAGAAGGGCACCAGGTCCTCGCGGCTATGGCCGTAGCCGACCGTGTATCCCTTGCGCCGGGCGAAGGCGACGGCCTCGCGGGCCAGCTTGAACGCCAGCCGGCTCTTGCGATACTCGCGGCGCACCGCCAGCCGCTCGATCTTCACGAAACCGGCGAAGTAGCGGAGCCGGATGCAGCCCGCGGGATCGCCATCGACATAGCCGATGAACTGGGTCGAGCAGAAATCGTTGCCGTCGAACTCTTCGGTCACCAGGCAGAATTGCTCGGCGAGGTAAGTCGCGCCGCGGATCGCGTAGATCTGCGCCATGTCTTCCATGTTGCGGACCATCTTGACGCTCAGAACCGGGCTGCGCGGTGCGATCAGCCGCTCGGGCAGGATCACCCGCAGCCATTCCGGCGCGTTGGGATAGATGGTGTTTGCCACGCGGAACTCCATCGCGTCGTGCAGGCGCGAGCTATGCTCGGTCGCCCCGCGCGAGAAGAGCGGCACCGCCTCCGGTCCGGTCTCTTCCAGGATCGCGGCGATGGCGGGCAGGGACGTGCCCCAGCGGCGCGGCATATAGGCCAGCCAGAGGTAGATCGCCGCCGGTGCCTCGTCGGGCCGGGCGATGCAGGCGGGGTCGGGGGAGAGGCCGCTGAACCGGCCGGACAGCAGATAGGAGGCGCCCATCGTGTTGAGCGGCAGTTGCGCGTAGAGTCCCGGGCGCTCGCAATCCTCGGCGCCGATGCGCCAGAAGATCGTCGGGTTACGCTCCCAAACTTCGCGAATGACGCCAATCGGCGCGATCGGAAATTCAGTCGGATTGCTCGAAATAAACGCTTCGACTTCGTCCCAGGTCATCACGCGGCGGTTATCTGCAAGATGCTTGAAATGATTGATCAGGCGCTCACCTTGTTCTGCAACACGAATCCGTCCATTATGGCTTGGTCGGGCGTGGATGGTATCGGACAACATTGGGTATCCTCCCAAAACTGGCGGGGGCCGGGTTTATGAGCGCGGAGAGAACTTTAGCTGAGCGAGCGGCGATCGCTGAGATTCCAGTTTCGGAACACGGGGTTCCGCGCTGGAACACCCATCAGGCGAGAGCTTTTGCCGAGGGTGTGCGCTGGGACGATCTGCGCGCTTTCCTGGCGGTTTGCGATGCCATGAGCTTCCGTGCCGCGGCGACCAGCACCGCGCTTGCGGTGAACACCCTGCGCCGCCGTGTGGAACGGCTGGAACAGGAAGTCGGCGCGCCTTTGCTCCGCCGCGACGTGAACGGCGTGACCCTCACCGCAATCGGATCACAGGTGCTCGCGGTCGCGCGCGACATGCACACGTCCGCCGATCATGGCCGCGGCGACGGGCAGGGCGATATCCTGATCAAGCCGGGCGAGGTCCGCATCGGCTGTACCGAGGGTCTGGGCACCTTCTGGCTCACCCCGCGGCTGATGACGCTGCAGGATCAATTCCCCGATCTCACCATCTCGCTTCAGCAGACCTATGACGCAGGCGCAGACCAGAGCCGCGACGTCGATGTCGGTCTGACCTTCAATCGCCCGCAAAACCCCGATCTGGTGCGGATGCGCGTCGCGGTGCTGCACTTCATGCTGTTCGCCAGTCAGGATTATCTCCGCCGCAACGGCACGCCGACCTCCTTCTCGGATCTGCGCGACAATCACCGCTTCATCGAACAGGCGGGCCCGGGCATCAATTCGGAGCTTGGTGCCAATTTCTTCGGCGCGGAACTGCCGCCGGGCTTCCTCACGATCCGCTCGAACTCGGCACTGTCGGTCTATTGGGCGGTGATCCACGGCGCGGGCATCAGCGCCTTCCCGACCTATACCCGCGCGATCAGCCGGGATCTGATCCCGATCACGATCCCCGCGCATCTGCGCTTCGACCTGTGGCTCTACTATCATGCCTCGGCGCGCAACTCGCCTTCTATCCGCACGACGGTCGAGTGGATCAAGGACGCGTTCGACGAAGAGAAATATCCCTGGTTCGCCGACGAATTCGTCCATCCGGACAAGTTCCCCGGCGCCGATCGCCAGGCCAGCGTGGTCAAGCTGTACGAGGACATGACGCCGCGCGTGCAATATCCGCCCGGCGTCCTCCCGCCCGGCAAGGCCTGATCCCCGCGTAATAAACTTCGCCGGAAGGGATCGGATAGCAGCGCTTTCTTGCGCGGACGCCTCACTAGGCGTACCGGCAGCGCTCCATCCGAAACTGGAGTTTGAAATGGGTTACCGGGTAGTGGTCGCCGGCGCCACCGGCAATGTCGGTCGCGAAGTGCTGAACATCCTCGCCGAGCGCGAGTTTCCGATCGACGATCTGGCGGTGCTCGCTAGCTCGCGTTCGACCGGAGACATGGTCGATTTCGGTGAGACCGGTAAACAGTACAAAATTCAGAATATTGAGCATTTCGATCCAACCGGCTGGGATATTGCGATTTTCGCGATCGGGTCTGATGGTTCGAAGGCGCATGCCCCGCGCTTCGCCGCGGCGGGCTGCACCGTGATCGACAATGCCTCGCTCTATCGCATGGATCCGGACGTGCCGCTGATCGTGCCGGAAGTGAATCCGGAAGCGATCGACGGCTATCTGAAGCGCAACATCATCGCCAACCCCAACTGCTCGACCGCGCAGCTCGTCGTGGCGCTCAAGCCGCTGCACGATGTCGCGAAGATCAAGCGCGTCGTCGTCGCCACCTATCAGTCGGTCTCCGGCGCGGGCAAGGCGGGCATGGACGAGCTGTTCGAACAGTCGCGCAACATCTTCGTCGGCGATCCGGCCGAGCCAAAGAAGTTCACCAAGCAGATCGCCTTCAACGTGATCCCGCACATCGACAGCTTCCTCGACGACGGGTCGACCAAGGAAGAATGGAAGATGGTGGTCGAGACCAAGAAGATCCTCGATCCCAAGGTGAAGGTCACCGCCACCTGCGTCCGCGTACCGGTGTTCGTCGGTCACTCCGAGGCCGTGAACATCGAGTTCGAGGACGAGATCTCGGCGGCTCAGGCCAAGTCGATCCTGCGCGAGGCGCCCGGCGTCATGCTGATCGACAAGCATGAGGACGGCGGATACGTCACGCCCATCGAATGCGTCGGCGAATATGCGACCTTCGTCAGCCGCGTGCGCGAGGACCCGACCGTCGAGAACGGCCTCAGCCTGTGGTGCGTCAGCGACAATCTGCGCAAGGGCGCGGCGCTGAACGCGGTGCAGATCGCCGAACTGCTCGGCCGCCGTCACCTGAAGAAGGCGGCCTGACCGTGCTGACGGGCGGCTGCCGCTGTGGCGCCGTCCGTTACACGCTCTCGGTCGAGGGCGTGCCGCGCACTTATGCCTGTCATTGCACGCGCTGCCAGCGCAGCACCGGCGCATCCTTCGCGCACCAGATGCCGGTGCGCGAGGATGCGCTGACCGTCACCGGCGAGGTCCTGACCGCGCCGATGCCGGCGTCGCCCGATATCGTGTCGCTGCATCGCTATTGCAGCATTTGCTTCACGCGCCTCTACAACACCAACAGCGCAAGGCCGGGCATGGCCATCGTCCGCGCGGGCACGTTGGACGGCAGCGAGACGCTGACGCCGCGGTTGCACATCTACACCTCGACCAAACAGCCCTGGATCGCGCTGCCAGATGATGTCCCGGCCTATGACGAGAACGCCCCGATGGACGTGTGGGTGAAGCTGTTCGCGTAGATCAAATCCTCCCCCTTGCAGGGGAGGATTGGGTTTTAATGCCCCGCCGCCGCCGGATCATTCTCCACCCGGCCCTTCGGCTTGCGCAGCAGGAACACCAGCGGCACCGACACCGCCGTCACGATCGCCATTGCATAGAAGTCGTTGAGATAGGCGATCATCGAAGCCTGCCGGTTGATCTCCGCATTGGCCATTGCCAGCACCGCCTCACCCGATCCGCCAAGGATCTGCAGCAGGTTCGGGTCGATCGTGTTCAGCTTGTCGGCGGAGATATTGGGCACCAGCGCCGCATGGCTCTCCTGAATGCTGCGGGCCAGGATCGTCGTGACCAGCGAGATGCCGACCGACGATCCGATATTGCGCGCCAGATTGATCAGCGACGATCCCTCGGTGCGCTGATGCGGCGCCAGCGTCGCGAAGGCCATGCCGTTCAGCGGCATGAACACCAGACCCATGCCCAGCCCCTGGATGAAGCCCGAGACGATCATCGGCCAGCTGCCCATCTCGAGCGACCAGTAAGTCATGTCCCACAGCGAATAGGCCGCGATCGCCATGCCCACGCCCACCACGATCCGCGCGTCCATCCCGCGCTGGATCATCTGCGCGGATAGCCACATCGTCAGGATCACGCCGAAGCCGCGCGGCATCAGCAGCAATCCGGTGTCGAACACCGAATGGCCGTAGAGATTCTGCATCATCGGCGGCAGCAGCGCCATCGTCGCCATCATCACCACGCCGATCACCACCATGAAGAACAGGCCGGTGACCAGATTGCGGTTCTTCCACAGATTGCGCTCGAACATGGGGTTCTTGCCCGTCGCCATATGGACGACGAACATCCACAGCGCGATGAATGCGACCAGCATCTCGATCCAGATCTCGGTAGAACCCAGCCAGTCCTCGCCCTGACCGCGATCGAGCATCAGCTGCAGCGCGGAAATGCCGATTGCGAGCAGGGTGAAGCCGAACAGATCGAACGGTCGCCGCCGTATCGGGCGAGAGGGGAGCAGCCACCACAGCAGCGCGATACAGATCACGCCCAGCGGCAGGTTGACGAAGAACACCCAGCGCCAATCGAAATTGTCGGTCAGCCAGCCGCCGATCACCGGCCCCAGGATCGGGCCGACCATGATGCCCATGCCCCAGATCGACATGGCCTTGGCCTGATTCTCAGGCGGGTTGATGTCGAGCATCACCGTCTGGCTCAGCGGGTTCATGAACGCGGCGCAGACGCCCTGCAGGATGCGGAACGCCACCATCTCTTCCAGGCTCTGCGCCGCGCCGCACAGGGCCGAGGCGATGACGAAGCCGATCGTGGCGATCAGGAACAGGTTGCGCGATCCGATCCGGTCGGAAAGCCAGCCGGTGATCGGAATGGCGATCGCCACCGCGACGATATAGCTGGTCAGCACCCAGGTGATCGTGTCGCCGGTCGCTCCCAGCGCGGTCTGCATATGGGGCAGGGCGACGTTGGCGATGGTGGTGTCGAGGATCTGCATGATCGTCGCCAGCATCACGCCGAAGGTCAGCAGGCCGCGCCGCTCGACCGGCAGCGCCGCTACGCCGTGCTTGGGCGCGGCGGGCATCGGGGTTTCGTCACTGGCGGCGGCGGTGGCCATGGGCACAACTCGAATAGGGTAACGTCATCCCCGCGTGGCGGATCCGGTCCCGTTCAGGGAGGGGGAGAGGCCGGGAGCCGCACCCGCCCCGCGGGGATGACGAAGAGGTGGACGCTTACTTCACGTCCACCGTGATATGGGCCGACAGGCCGGCGATCATCGGCCGCGGGCTGTTCTCGTCGATGGCGATGCGCACCGGCACGCGCTGGGTCACCTTCACCCAGTTGCCGTTGGCGTTCTGCGCCGGCAGCACCGAAGTTTCCGATCCGGTCAGCGCGCCGATCGAGGCGACATGGCCCTTCAGGCGCAGGCCCGGATAGGCGTCGAAGGTGATCGTCGCGGTCTGGCCGACGCGCATCTTGTTGAGGTCGGTTTCCTTGAAATTGGCTTCGATCCAGGCCGCGCGGCCGCCGACGATGGTCACGCCGGGCAGGCCGGTCATCATCATCTGGCCGACCTGCAGCCGGTCCGCCTGGCTGACGATGCCGCCGACCGGCGCACGCACCGTGGTGCGCGACAGGTCGAGCAGCGCCTTGTCGCGCTGGACGCGGGCGGCGGCGATGGCCGGGTTCTCGCCCGGAACCTGCGCGCCGGTGCCGATCTTGGCGCGGGCTTCGGCCGCATCGGCATTGGCGCGCGACAGGCCGGCACGGGCCTGTTCCAGCGCATGCTCGGCTTCTTCCAGCCGGGCGCGCGTGGTGAAGCCGCGACGCATCAGTTCGGACTGGCGGGCATAATCCTGCTGTGCCGCGGTCACGCGGTCACGCGCGGCTTCGATATCGGCGCCGGTGCCCTGATAGCTGGTTTCCAGCGTGGTGAGCTGAACCTGCGCACCGGCAATGGCGGCGTTGGCCTGCTCCAGTGCGATGCGATAGGGTTCGGGGTCGATGCGGAACAGAATGTCGCCCGCCTTCACCACCTGGTTCTCGCGTACCGCGACTTCAACGATCCGGCCCGCCACGTCGGACGAGACCGAAACCTTGTCCTGCTGGACATAGGCATTGTCGGTCGAAACGGTGCCGCCCGAGGTCGCCCAGAACCAGCCGACCACCGCCAGCACCAGTACCGGCACGCCGAACATCAGCAGCGGGCGCAGCCAGTTACGCTTCGGCTTTTCGGCCGCGGGCGCTTCGGGGGCGATCTCAACGGTCTCCGGCTCCACGATGATGGCCTCCACCTTCTTCGGATCGATCTTGGGGTCTGCGTCAGCCATTGGCGGTCTCGTTCAAATCCTGGGGGTCGTTGGTCAGGTTGGCGCGCACCTTGGCGAGCGTGGCCAGCAATTGTTCGCGTTCCGCGGTGTCGATGCCTTGCAGCGCGTCCTCGTTCAGCTGGTCGCCCAGCGCACGCAGCTCGCTCACCAGCGGGCGGGCGGTCTCGGTCAGGTAGATCAGCCAGGCGCGGCGATCGGCGGGATCGCGGCGGCGCTCGACCAGTCCCGCTTCCTCCAGCCGGTCGACCATGCGGCAGGCGGTGATCGGCTCGACGTCCAGCTTTTCGGCCAGCATGCCCTGGTTCACGCCTTCCGCGCGCGACAGGACGAACAGCGTCTTCCACTGCGCACGCGTCACGCTCAGCTTGCGGGCACGCACGTCGAAAACCCGCCGCATCTGGTGCGACAGATCAGACAGTACGAATCCAAGGGTCTCGGTCATACGCGGCACATAATAAGCATAGTTATATATTGCAAGTTGCAACTGGGTTGCATTGTGCGGCGCAGCAATTGCACGATTTGCATCGCTGCTTGCGCCGGACCCCGCGCATTGCTTGAAATGTTGGATTCTGCCTGCTGGGATCGATGCGCGGCGGTTCGGCCGCCGCTCTTGCAAACCGTCAGCGCCGCCGCCGGAACAGGCGAACCAGTGTGAAGCCAGTGTGAAGTTCCGAACCGCGACAGTCGCTCGGTTGCGGTGTGCCGCACCCGGCACTAGATGCGCGGCATGGCCGATATCCCCACACAGACGCATCATTTCGCCAGCTTCGACGGCACCGAACTCGCCTGGCACGAAATGGGCGAGGGGCGGCCGGTGGTGCTGATCCACGGCTATTTCTCCACCGCCTTCGTCAACTGGATCCGCTACGGCCATGCCGAGAAGATCGCGGCCGAAGGCTTCCGGGTGATCATGCCGGACCTGCGCGGCCATGGCGAAAGCGCCAAGCCGCACGACGCGGCATCCTATCCCCCCGATGTGCTGATGCGCGACGGGCTGGCGCTGATCGAGCGTCTCGGCCTGACCGACTATGATCTCGGCGGCTATTCGCTCGGCGGGCGAACGACGGCGCGGATGCTGGCCAATGGTGCCACGCCTGGGAAGGTGGTCATCGCAGGCATGGGCCTGCGCGGGCTCACCGATACGCAGGGCAGGGGCACCTATTTCCGCCGCGTCCTGGGCAATCTCGGCAGCTTCGAACGCGGCACGCCCGAATGGCTGACCGAGGCGTTCCTCAAGACCACCGGCGGTGATCCCGAGGCGCTGCTGCGCATCCTCGATACCTTCGTCGATACGCCGCTCGATCAGGTGGCGGCGATTGCCCAGCCGGTCGCGGTGATCTCCGGCATCGAGGATCAGGACAATGGTCCGGCGCACGAATTGTCCGATCTGCTGCCGAACGGCCGCCTGATCGAGATCCCCGGCAACCATATGAGCGCGGTCACCCGCCGCGAGCTGGGCCAATCGATCGCGGATTTCCTCGTGGCTTGACCCCGGGCGGGGCGGCGCGCATCGTTCGCGCCATCCCAACTATCCGAGGTCACCCATGATCCGTTCCGGAATCTCGCTCCTCGCGCTTGCCGCGCTCCTTTCCGTTCCCGCCCAGATCGGCGCCCAGACCGCGCCTGCCGCCAAGGGCAAGGCTACCAAGCCTGCCCCCGCCCCGGCGCTCACCCCCGCCGATGCCGACGCCTTCGTCGCCCGGGTGCAGGGCGAATATTACGCCTTCAACCTGCTCGCGAACCGCGTGGCATGGGTCAACGCCACCTTCATCACCGACGATACCGACGCGCTTGTCGCCGATTATGGCGCGCGCGGCACCGAGATGGCGGTCCGCTTCGCGATCGAGGCTGCGCGCTTCAAGGATGTTAAGGGCCTGTCGCCCGATACCGCGCGGATGCTCGATATCCTGCGCAACGCCATCGTCCTGCCCGCGCCGACGCGGGCGGGCGCGGCCACCACCCTGTCCGATCTCGCGACCCGCATCGGCTCGGCCTATGGCAAGGGCAAGGGCACGCTGCGTGGCCAGCCGATCAGCGGCAGCGATATCGAGGCCGAGATGGGCAGCAACCGCAATCCTGCGGAGCTTCAGGAAATGTGGGTCAGCTGGCACGATAATGTCGGTGCCCCGATGCGCGCCGACTATACCCAGATCGTCGGCCTCGCCAACGAAGGCTCGCGCGAGCTCGGCTTTGCCGACACCGGCGCGATGTGGCGTTCCAACTACGACATGCCGCCAGCCGAGTTCGCCAAGCTGGTCGACAAGCTCTGGGTCGAGGTGAAGCCGCTTTACGAGGCGCTGCACACCTACACCCGCAACCAGCTCAACAAGAAGTACGGCGATGCCGTCCAGGCCAAGAGCGGCCCGATCCGCGCCGATCTGCTCGGCAATATGTGGGCACAGGAATGGGGCAATATCTACGATATCGTCGCCCCGCCGGGATCGGGCGATCTGGGCTTCGACGTGGGCGAGCTGCTGGTCGCCAAGGGCTTCGATCCGATCAAGATGGTGAAGGCCGGCGAGAATTTCTATTCGTCGATCGGCATGGCGCCGTTGCCCGACACCTTCTGGACCCGCTCGCAATTCACCAAGCCCGCCGACCGCGAGGTCCAGTGCCACGCCTCGGCGTGGGATCTGGACGACAAGGACGATCTGCGCATCAAGATGTGCATCAAGGTGAACTCGGACGATTTCGTCACGATCCACCACGAACTGGGCCACAATTACTACCAGCGCGCCTACAAGGATCAGCCTCTGCTCTATCGCAACGGCGCGAACGATGGCTTCCACGAGGCGATCGGCGATTTCGTCGCGCTATCGATCACGCCCGACTATCTCGTCCAGATCGGCCTGCTCGATCAGTCGAAGGTGCCCAGCGCGGAGAAGGACACCGGCCTGCTGCTGCGTCAGGCGATGGACAAGGTGGCGTTCCTCCCGTTCGGCCTGCTGATGGACAAGTGGCGTTGGGGCGTCTTCTCGGGCCAGATCAAGCCCGAGCATTACCAGTCGGCATGGAACGCGCTGCGCCTCCAGTATCAGGGCGTCGCCCCGCCGGTGCCGCGCGGCGAGGACAAGTTCGATCCGGGCGCGAAGTACCATATCCCGAACAACGTGCCGTACGCCCGCTACTTCCTGGCGCGCATCCTGCAGTTCCAGTTCTACAAGGCTGCCTGCGATCAGGCCGGGTGGAAGGGCCCGCTCCACCGCTGCTCCTTCTATGGCAACAAGGAAGTCGGCGCGCGGCTGAACGCGATGCTCGAAATGGGTGCGTCGAAGCCCTGGCCCGACGCGCTGGAGGCCTTCACCGGCACCCGCGAGATTTCGGGCGAGGCGCTGATGGAATATTTCGCCCCGCTCAAGGCCTGGCTCGACGAGCAGAACAAGGGCCAGCCCACCGGCTGGTGATGTGACGGAAGCCCGGCCTCGCGCCGGGCTTCTTCATTCAGCCGGCCAGCCAGTCCTCGGCCTCGAACATCGAGCGGAACACCTGCACGCGCGGGTGGAACAGGGTGCGTTCGGCCTGGAGCTTGTTGAGCTGACTGCCGACCACGATTGCCGCGCGGCCGGTGGTCATGCTGATCCCGCGCTGCATGACGCCGGTCAGCAGGTCGGCGACGTCGTTCGCCTGCACGGGAAAATCGAACGATTCGACCAGCACATTGAAGTTGCCGCCGACCACGGCAGCTTCGCGGGCTGCTGAATCGATGGCTGCCGCGAACGGTGGGACGTCGTGGGGCTCCCAGAACCCCTTCACCGTGATCCGCACCAGATTGGCGGGACGGTCATACTCGATACGAAACATTGCGATCCGGATTCCTGTCAGTGACGGCACAGGGAGCGCCGCCGGCTGGTGCGGCGGTCGCTGCCTATGCCGTGGCACGGCTCCGGAATGATCGCGAGTGCAATTGCTGGCTGGACACAGAATATTACAGCAATCGCCTCGGCCGTCACCTCACCGGAAGGGCGGCTCGTTGAACGCGCGCAGCTTGCGGCTGTGGAGCTTGGCGCCTTCGCGGCGAAGCTCTTCCATCGTCTCGATCCCGATCTTGAGATGCTCGGCGATGGCGCGTTCGTAGAAGCGGTTCGCCTGGCCCGGCAGCTTCAGCTCGCCATGGAGCGGCTTGTCCGACACGCACAGCAAGGTGCCGTAGGGGACGCGGAAGCGATACCCTTGGGCGGCCAGCGTGGCGCTTTCCATGTCGATGCCCACCGCGCGGCTTTGCGAGAAGCGGAGTGCCGACTTGGAGTAGCGCAGCTCCCAGTTGCGATCGTCGGTTGTGACGATGGTGCCGGTGCGCAGCCGCTGCTTCAATTCGTCGCCCGACTGGCCCGAGACGGTTGCCGCGGCCTTGGCCAGCGCCAGCTGGACTTCGGCGATGGCAGGGATGGGGATCTCGGGCGGCAGGACATCGTCCATGATGTGATCGTCGCGAAGATAGGCGTGGGCGAGGACATAGTCGCCGATCCGCTGACTGGGACGCAGGCCGCCGCAATGGCCGATCATCAGCCACGCCTCGGGACGGAGCACCGCGAGGTGATCGGTGATCGTCTTCGCGTTCGACGGACCGACGCCGATATTGACCAGTGTGATGCCGGTATTGCCCGGCGCCATCAGGTGATAGGCGGGCATCTGGTGACGGCGCCACGCGCTGTCGCTGATCAACCTGTCCTTGTCGTCCGCGCTTTCGACGACGATCCCGCCGGCGCCCGAAACGCCGGTGAAGCGGCTGTCCGGCCCGAGCTGATCGCACGCCCACTGGACGAACTCGTCGACATAGCGGTGATAGTTGGTGAACAGGATATACTGCTGGACATGCTCGACCGGGGTGCCGGTGTAGTGGCGCAGGCGGGCCAGCGAGAAATCGGTGCGCAGGCCGTCGAAGAACGCCAGCGGGCGGACCGGATTGTCCTGCTCCACGCGCCACAGGCCGTCGGCGATCTCGTCGCCGATATGCGCCAGCTCGGTCGCGGGAAAGTGGCGGGCCAGTTCGGTCGCCGACACCTGATCGAGGTTCAGCGCAAGGCTGGCGTCGAGAACATAGGGGAAGGGGATTTCCTGCGTGCCGGGATGAGCATCGACCTGAACGTCATAATCCTCGATCAGGAAGGTCAGCTGTTCGACGAGATAGTCGTTGAACATCGCCGGCTTGGTCACGCTGATCCGGTAATCGCCCGGCTCGACCAGCCGGCCGAACGATCGGCGCGGGGCGGGGCGATCATTGCCGCCGCGATAGACGATGCGGATCTCGGGATAAGCGAAGGAGCCATCCGTGCGGCTCTTCGGATCCGGCGGCGTGCCGTCCTGCATGTAACGGGAAAGGGCGGCCTGGAGTCGCTCGACAGAGCCGCGGTAGAGCCGATCCAATTCGGCTACGATGTTTTCTGCTTGTGTCATCTTATGCGGCTAATGCCGGAAAATGACTCTGGCAAGACCATGAGGCAAGATCATCGCCGGGTGCCCGCAGGGGCGATAGCCGCGGAACTTCACACTGCCAGCGCCTTTTCGAAGGCTCACCGAATGAGAAAGAGCGGCCGAAGCACGAGGCTTCGACCGCTCCAGAAAATCAGGCAAAATCCAACATTTCAAGGCTATGCTTGAGCAGTCGGGGCAGCCTTATTTCTTCGCTTCGTCCTCGCCGCCGACCAGCTGGCTGATGCCATAGGCTGCAGCGCCGACCGCGGCGACCGCACCGGCCGCGATCGCAGCTGCAGCGACCGGATTTTCCTTCGCGGCTTCAACCGTCGACTCGATCGCGTCGCTGATCTTTTCCTGTGCTGCCTCGAGCGCATCCTGCGCCTGTTCGAAGAAGCTCTTGGGTTCTTCTGCCGCCGGAGCGACGGGGGTTTCGTTCGCAGTGGTTTCGGTGGTCATCGGATTCCCTTTCAGAAACTGGCCGGAGATCAACTCCGGCCAACAGGAGCGGTTCCGCGGATCAGAGGGTTTCGAGCATATAGTCGGCCGAGCTGACCTTGAATTCGCCCGGGCCTTCGACGTTGAGCTGCTCGACGACGCCGTCATTGACGACCATCGAGAAGCGCTGGCCGCGGGTGCCCATGCCGAACTTGCTGAAATCGGCATCGAGGCCGACCGCCTTCGGGAAGGCGCCATTGCCATCGGCGAGCATGGTGACTTTGCCATCGACGCCCGACGACTTGCCCCATGCGCCCATCACGAATGCGTCGTTCGCGGCGGTGCAGGCGATCTCGTCGATGCCCTTGGCCTTCAGCTCGTCGGCCTTTTCGACGAAGCCCGGCAGATGCTTGGCCGAGCAGGTCGGCGTGAACGCGCCGGGGACCGAGAACAGGGCGACCTTGCGGCCCGCGAAGAAGGCGTCCGATTCGACCGGCTCGGGGCCATCGGCGGTCACCTTGACGAAATTGGTGTTGGGAACGCGGTCGCCTACGCTGATGGTCATCGAAACTCTCCTTCTTGGGTTCCCGTCCCCAATCGGCATCCCGCGTGACATTTTCAAGCGTGGCGGAGCCGAAACGACGCAGATATGTTGTGAACACATGGAGTCGGCCCCGTTTCTCACCGGACAGTTCCTGCTGGCGATGCCCGGGATCGGCGATCCGCGCTTCGAACGCGCGGTGATCGCGATGTGTGCGCATGACGATGAAGGCGCGCTGGGCATCGGCATTGGCGAGATCATCGATGGCCTCGGCCTGCACGACCTGCTGAAGCAATTCGAGATCGAGCCGGGGGCCGCACCCGATGTCGCGGTACATTTCGGCGGCCCGGTGGAGCCGCGCCGCGGCTTCGTGATCCATTCGACCGACTGGCAGGGGCAGGACACGATCGACGTGGCGGGCCGATGGGCGCTGTCCGGCACCATCGATATCCTGCGCGCCATCGCCGAGGGCACCGGGCCGAGCGAATGGGTGGTCGCGCTGGGTTATGCCGGGTGGGGAGAGGGGCAACTCGACGACGAGATGACTCGCCATGGCTGGTTCAGCACCGATGGCGAAGTCGGGCTGATCTATGACGTCGATGCCGACGACCGCTGGGAAATGGGCTTTGCCGCCGCGGGGATCGATCCGCGCATGCTGGCGAGCAGCGCGGGCACGGCCTGACGATCAGGGGAAGCGGGCACCTTGCTTGGCGCCGTGCTGGGTCTTCGCGTCATATTCGCGATCGCGTGCGCCGAAGCGGGCGATGACGGCGTGGGCGGCGGCGCTGGCGCCCGCGCAATCGCTGCCCTTGATCGCGTCGAGAAGCTGGTTGCGGTCGTCATAGGGCGGGCGGATATGCCCGGCTTCATGCTCGCGTAGCGATTTCATGTAGCGTTGCCACTTGGTCCGCGTCGGGCGGTCGAGCTTCTCGTCGCTGACCAGCCGGGGCAGGGTGACCACGGCGTTGAACCGCACCTCGGCCCTGGACAGATCGCAGGTGCCGTCCAGCGTGCGCGGCCATTGCCACGCGAAGCGCCATCGGGCGATCGCGTCCACCCGGTTGCCGTCATTGGGATCGACCAGCCCCTTGGCGTTCATCGATTCCCGGATCTCCTTCGCCGAGGTTCCGGTGACGTCGTAATAGACGAATTCGACGTTCGGGATGCCGTCGAACGGATCGGCCGGCACCGCCTGAAAGGCCGCGACCGGAACCGCCAGCACGATGGCCAGCGCAGCAGCGCGAAGTGAAAGGGCCAGACGCGTCACAAACATCCTCTCGAACTTCCCTCTGGCTATTCGAGCGGCGTGCGGCGGACAAGCGCCGGATCAGGCCCCGCGCGGCCCAAAAAGGATCACACAGGCGCCGACGACGCAGATCGCCGAGCCGGCAAGGTCCCAGCGATCCGGCCGCATCCCCTCGATCGTCCACAGCCACAGCAGCGACATGGCGATATAGACGCCGCCATAGGCCGCATAGGCGCGGCCCGCCGCGTCGCTGGGCACGAGCGTCAACAGCCAGGCGAACAGCGCCAGCGAGATCACGCCGGGCACCAGCCAGAGCGGCGACTTGCCCAGCCGCAGCCATGCCCAGAAGGCGAAGCAGCCGCCGATCTCGGCAAGTGCGGCGAGGATATAGACGAGCGGGGTGGCCATGGGATCCTTGTGGCATCGGGTTCGTGGTTCGCCAATCGGGCGCGCTGGCAAATTCACCATATGAACGTTAGCGGGAACGAGTGATCCGGCGTGTTGACCTTTCCACTTCTTCCCTCCCCAGCGAAGGCTGGGGCCCAGTTGCGCTGTTGGAAGTGGAGAGGGCTGCGCTTCGCAACATGATCCGCTGCAACTGGACCCCAGCCTTCGCTGGGGAAGGTGATTTTGAAGGAAACGGTCGTCCGTGACTCATCCACTCGATCGCCCGGTGTGGAACGCGCTCACCACGCGCCAGTCCGATCTGGCCGAGGGCGATGCGCGGGCGGTGCGGCTGGCGGAGGATTATGGCGTGTTCGTCGCGGCTCGCGACGGCACCGCGGAAAGCCTGGCAGCGATGGCGGCGCTGATCCCGCCGGGCGGCGAATTATGGACCATCGAGGCGGAGCGGTTTGCGTTGCCGCCAGGCACAGTCGCGGTGAAGGAAGCCCCGCTCGCGCAGATGGTGGCGGAGGCGCTGACCCCGGCCGAACCGCCGCGATTCGAGATACAGCCACTGGGCGATGACGACGCGCAGGAGATGTTCACGCTGGCGCGGCTGACCGAACCCGGGCCCTATAATGCCCGCACCCACCGGCTGGGCGATTTCGTCGGGGTGAAGGTAGGCGGACAGTTGGTCGCCATGGCCGGAGAGCGGATGCGGCCGACAGGCTTCACCGAAGTGAGCGGCGTGTGCACCCATCCCGATCATCGCGGGCGCGGTTATGCCGGTGCGCTGATGCGCGTCGTCACGCAGCGGATCCTCGATCGCGGCGAGACTCCGTTCCTGCACAGCTATGCCAGCAATGCGGGAGCGATCGCGTTGTACGAGTCGCTCGGCTTCCGCTGGCGCAACGATATCCATGCCACTGTGGTGCGGTCTGCTTGACGAGCCGGATCGGGGCTTTCACGCTACCGTAATGACCAAGACCACTCGTCGCTCGCTCCTCGCCGTCGCCGCTATCGGTGGCGCCGCCGCTGCAACCACTGTCCGTGCCGGGGACGTCGCCCCGAACGATGCCGCCGTACCGGTCCCCAGCCGGGCCGCGGCGGCGACGCGATCCTTCGGTGCGGATGTGCAGGCGCTCTATTGCGCAGGCTATGCCGCCGCGGGCGATCGTGGTGAGGCGCTTTATGCGCGTGCTGCCGCCGAACCGAAGCATCAGGGCAAGATCAGGACCGCCGACGGCGCCTGGTGGGAACTGGCGCCGGTCACGATCAACCCCTTCATGTTCGGTGCGAAAGGCGACGGCAGCACCGACGACAGCGGCGCGATCCAGGCGATGTTCGATTTCGTGGTCGCCGTCGGCTCGCCGATCCCGATCCAGCTGCTCGGCGCACGCTATTATATCACGAAGGGTCTCCTCCTGCCGACGGTGCAGGTCTTTACCGCGATCGAGATCGACGGCGGCGGCGCGATGCTGCGAACCGACAAGCCGATCACGATCTTCAGCCGCCTGCCGAAGGATCAGGATGATGCGATGAAGGTCATCGGCAACTCGCATTTCGCCATCAGCGACATCGTGTTCCGCGGCACCGGGCAGCCGGGCCAGATCGGCCTGCATATCGGCGCGAGCTACACCAATGTGGTGCACAATTGCCTGTTCACGATGCTGGACTATGGCTCGATCGGCACCTTCTGCCTCGCGAGCGCGTGGCGCGACAATCGCTATCAGGGCTGCCGCACCCGCGCGGCGGTGCTGCAGACCGGGGCGGGCTCGGACAATGGTCTGGTGTGGCCGGGCGCGAGCGAAAGCGAATCCGCCAGCAATGTCAGCGTGTTCGAGAATTGCCGCGTCTTCGGCTCGCCGGGGCAGCGATCGTCCTTCGGCATCTTCGGCAGTGACGCCGTACGGATCAATGGCTGCATCTCCGAGGGGCAGGGAACGGGTTGCGATGTCGAGTTCGATTTCCAGGGCTCGCCGGTCTGCAAGCACCTCCATATCGACATGTTCCACTGCGAGGCGCCGAACCAGCAGCTCAACTTCCGCATCCGCGCGACCGGCAAGGTGACGATCGAGCGGATCGTGCGATCCTATCCGGCAGCGCTTCTCGACATGAAACGTTCGGTGGATTGTGAAGTGATCCTGCGCGGGATCGCCTGGCTGGGGAATATGCCCGAGCCAGGCGGGAAGGGGCCAAACCCGAACGGTCGCTGGTTCTACCATTCGCGCGGCAATGGCTATGGCGCGAAGACCGAGGGCAGCGGATCGAGCGGCATCACCTACCGGTTCGAGGAATTCGTCGAGGACGCGTGGAAGCTGATCAGCGATCCGGCCCGGTGGGAATCCGGCGTATTGCCCGAAGTGCTGAATGTCCGCGGGCCGCGCGCCGCCAATAACGGCATGATGGAATGGTCGACAGCGCCGATCAGCTTCCTGTCGCCGATCGGCTTTGCCGATGGCAGCACGCTGGCCGGGATGAAGACGGGCGGGCTGAAATCGACCACGACTTCGGTGCCTGCGCGCAACAGCGTGACCGAGGATTTCCCGGTCGACGGTATCTCGTCGCTCCAGCAGTTCGCGTTCATCAACCCCGCGCCGGGGCAGGCGATCCCGCCGGGGATCGTGTGGAACGGCTATGTCTCGGCGGATAACCGGCTGTCGATCCGTTATACCAACGTGACCGACGCGCCGGTCTCGATCCAGCCCGGCGCGCAATGGGTCTGGTGCGCGCCGCGGCGGAAATAGGTCAGGATTTGGTGCGGTAGGGCGCGCAGAGCGTGTCCGGGGTCTCGCCGGGTTTGAGTTCGCGCATATGGAAGCGTGCCTCGGCCTTCGGCGTGACGCAGGTCCATTTCCCGCCTTCGTACCAGCTATGCTCGCCATCGCTCCGCCGGACGCATCCGTCGCATACCGCGCCGACCCCGCCCTTGAAGGGCATCGCGCCGTCGGACAGGCCGAACCGGTTGCGCAGGGTGATGTCTACATAGCCGATCTGCGAACCGCGCGGCGATCGCGCGACGCCCTCGGAAAAGGCCTCGGGACCGTTGTCGAACGTGGCGATCGGCGCGGACAGACCCTCGCGGCTCACGACATACCATTGCTTCACATGCAGCCGCGCCAGGCCATCGGCTTCGAAGGGGAGGCGGGCGAACTGCGCGGGCGTGAACCTCAGGCGCCCGCCATGGTCGAGGCTCACGCAGCGCGGCAGGGTCTGCATTTCCTTGGTGCCGGGGGCTGCGAACGTGCAGGGAAGGTCCGTCCTCGCGGCGATCTGTGCGGGCGTCGGGGGCGGTAGCTGGATTTCCCGGCTGCGCGCGCCACCATCGAATTCTCCGAAACCCAGCCGGATATCGTGATGGAAGCGTCCGCATAGATAGGATTCTCCGTCCAGCACGCTGCGCGACATGATGATCGACAGCGTGGCGGTCGCTCCCTTGTCCGTTGCGGCCGCTTCTCGCAGCAGCAATGCCTTTGCCTCGGGTGACAGCGGCTCGCCGCTATCGCGCTGGATCGCAGCCTCGCCGAGGAAAAGTTCGGGCGTGTAGAAGCGGTTGGCGTTGTCGCACCGATAGGTCCGGAAGCTCAGCGCGTTTTCGTAGCGGGCGATGGTCTCCAACTGTTTGCGCGGGATGTGCAGCGCGATCATCACCGGATCGTGCGTGCCGGCCAGCGCCGCGGCCGGGATCGGCGTATCCGGACGATCGGCGCCGACCACATCGATATCGCCGCCGACCCCGCAGGCAGCGAGGCCTAGCATTGCGGGCAGGACGAGGGCGTTTCGAAGGCCGGCCATGGCGTATTTCTATCACGGACGCCACCATAGTGAAGCGTGCCGGATCGAACCTGCCGCCGCTCATATAAAGATATCTTTATATTTCGATTGCGACGCTCCATCTAACCGGCTATGGGCCGCCCTAATGTGGGTGGAGCATGGCTCCGGCCCGGAATTTCCCAATGGAGAACGCGCAGTGGCTACCGTCGTCGACAAACCCGACTATGTGATCGCGGACATCGGTCTGGCCGATTTCGGCCGCAAGGAAATCGAGATCGCCGAGACCGAAATGCCGGGCCTGATGAGCCTGCGCAGCGAGTTCGGCGCAGCGCAGCCGCTGAAGGGCGCGCGCATCACCGGTTCGCTGCACATGACGATCCAGACCGCGGTGCTGATCGAGACCCTCACGGCACTCGGCGCCGATGTGCGCTGGGCGACCTGCAACATCTTCTCGACCCAGGACCATGCCGCCGCCGCCATCGCCGCGACCGGCGTGCCGGTGTTCGCCGTGAAGGGCGAGAGCCTGGCCGAATATTGGGACTATGTCGGCGACATCTTCAACTGGGGCGCCGACACCGACGGCACCACTGCCAACATCATCCTGGATGACGGTGGCGACGCCACCATGTTCGCGCTGTGGGGCGCCAAGCTCGAAGCCGGCGCGACGATGGGCGAGCCGGAGAACGAGGAAGAGGTCGAGTTCCAGCGTTCGGTGAAGGCGTTCATCGCCAAGTATCCGGGCTACCTGACGCAGACCGTCAAGAACCTGAAGGGCGTTTCGGAAGAGACCACCACGGGCGTGCATCGCCTGTACGAGATCGCGAAGAAGGGCGAGCTGCCCTTCCCGGCGATAAACGTGAACGACTCGGTCACGAAGTCGAAGTTCGACAACCTCTATGGCTGCAAGGAATCGCTGGTCGACGCGATCCGTCGCGCCACCGACGTGATGCTGGCCGGCAAGGTCGCTTGCGTCGCCGGTTTCGGTGACGTGGGCAAGGGCTCGGCCCAGTCGCTCCGCAACGGCGGCGCGCGCGTGATGGTCACCGAAATCGATCCGATCTGCGCGCTGCAGGCGGCGATGGAAGGCTTCGAGGTCGTGACGATGGAAGAGGCCGTGAAGCGCGCCGACATCTTCTGCACCGCGACCGGCAATGCCGACGTCATCACCGCCGAGCACATGGCAGCGATGAAGCCGATGTCGATCGTCTGCAACATCGGTCACTTCGACTCGGAGATCCAGATCGCCGCGCTCAGCAACTATGAGTGGGACGAAGTGAAGCCGGGCACCGACCTGGTGAAGTTCCCGGACGGCAAGCAGATCATCATCCTCGCCAAGGGCCGCCTGGTGAACCTGGGCTGCGCCACCGGCCACCCGTCGTTCGTGATGTCGGCTTCGTTCACCAACCAGACGCTCGCGCAGATCGAGCTGTGGACCAAGGGTGAGCAGTATGAGAACCAGGTCTATGTCCTGCCGAAGCATCTCGACGAGAAGGTCGCGGCCCTGCACCTCGAAAAGCTGGGCGTCCAGCTGTCGCAGCTGACCCCGAAGCAGGCCGGTTACATCGGCGTGCCGGTCGAAGGTCCGTTCAAGCCGGATCATTACCGCTACTAAATTGGCGCTACTGATTTCGGCTTCTTGCCGGACGAGAAAAGGCCGCGTTCCGAAAGGAGCGCGGCTTTTTTGTTTCTCCAATCCTCCCCCGCAAGGGGGAGGTGTCAGCGCAGCTGACGGAGGGGGAGGATGCCAGAACAGTTGTTTGGGAGTCCTCCCCCTCCGCCGCCTTCGGCGCCACCTCCCCCTGGCGGGGGAGGATTTTGATTTGTCCCGGCTTCCAGTTCCTCGCGCGATTGCCTAGGGATCGACCATGTCTCTCCCGGGCAGCGTAGTTTGATCGAGATTTCCACTTCCGCGGCTACCGCCGCCGGGGCTGTGCTGGCCTTGCTGATCGTCGGCGCGACATGGGCGCTGGCGGCGGGGCTGAGCGCGCGGGCTGCAGCAAGGGCCGCGCAGGATGCGCATAGCCGGTTGCAGGCGATGGCGAACGGATCGCCGGCGCAGGCGATGGTGGTGCGTTCCGATGGCCGCGTGGAACTATCGCGACGGCTGGCCGACTGGCTGGGCCGGGCCGATTTGCCGATCGACCTGAGCGAAGTTTCCGAGGCTTTGGTGCCCGAGGATGCCGCCGCGCTGAACGCGCAGGTGGTGGCGGCGCAAAAGGCGGCGCGGCCGTTCAGCCTGTCGGTTCGCGCCAAGGGTTCGGAGCGCGCGCTGCTGGTGATCGGCGACCGCGCGGCCGATGCGGTCCGCGCGCCGGGCGGCAAGGTATTGTGGTTCCTCGACACGACCGAGAGCCAGGATGAGATTAGCCGCCTCCAGCGCGAGAGCGGGCGCCTGCGCAATGCGTTCGATGCGCTGACTGCGCTGATCGAGGCTGCGCCGATGCCGATGTGGTATCGCGGGCCGGACCTGCGTCTGCTGATGGTCAACACCGCCTATGTTCGCGCGGTCGAGGGCGAGGATGCCGAGGACACGGTCGAGCGCGGGCTGGAACTGGTCGAAGGGGCAGGGCTGGGCGGGCCGCTGGCCAATGCCGCCATCGCCCGCGACACCGGCGAGCCGCAGACCGCGGCGATGCCCGCGACCATCGCCGGCGCGCGCCGGATGCTGCGCCTGCACGACGTGCCATTGCCGACCGGCGGCGTGGCGGGCTTTGCGGTGGATATCGAGGAGCTGGAACAGCTTCGCGGCGGCATGAAGCGCTTCGGCGAGGCACAGCGCGCGACGCTGGACCGGATCTCGGCAGCCGTCGCCCAGTTCGGATCGGACCGCAGTCTGACCTTCTGCAACCAGCCGTTCCGCCGCATGTTCGCGATGAAGAATGAATGGCTGTCCGACCGGCCCGAATTCGACCGCGTGCTGGAGCGGATGCGCGAAGCCAACCGCCTGCCCGAAATGCGCGACTTCCCGGCATGGAAGACCGAGCGGCGCGACTGGTTCACTGCGCCCGACGCGGTGGAGGAGACCTGGACGGTCGGCCCTGCGCATCTGCGCGTCGTCGCCCAGCCGCTGCCCGAAGGCGGGCTGCTGCTGATCTTCGAGGATCGCACCCAGCAGCTCGAGCTGCAGCGCGAGCATGGCGAGATGCAGGCGGTGCGCACCGCGACGCTGGAAAGTCTGTCCGAAGCCGTCGCGGTGTTCGGCAAGGGACGGCTGCAGCTGTGGAACCGCAAGTTCAGCGGGCTGTGGGACTTCGACGACGGCTTCCTGGACGGTCACCCGCAGATTGCGGGGCTGACCAAGGCGATCGGCCCGAAGCTGACCCGCCCGCAACAGGCTGAGGTGATCGGCGACCTGATCCGCTCCGCCGCCAAGGACCGGCAGCAGCGCGGCAGTTCGATCCAGTTCGCCGATGGGCGCTGGTTCGATATCGCCGCGGTGCCGCTGCCCGATGGCAATGCGCTGCTGACGATGCTCGACACCAGCGACCGTCACCGGGTGGAGCGCGCGCTGCGCGACCGGAACGAGGCGCTGGAAGCCGCGGACCGGGTGAAGACCGCGTTCGTGGCGAACATGAGCTATGAGCTGCGCACGCCGCTGACGTCGATCAAGGGCTTTGCCGAGATGCTGCATGGCGGCTTTGCGGGCAAATTGAGCGAGAGCGGGACCGAATATTCCGAGGCGATCCTGGTTTCGGTCGAGCGGCTGGGCGCGCTGATCGACGATGTGCTCGACCTGACCGGCAGCGAAGGCAAGCCGCTGGAGCGCGAGACGGTGGACATGGAACTGGCCGCGCACAATGCCGCCGAGACGGTTGCGCCGCTGGCCAAGGCCAAGGGGATCGACCTTGCCGTGGAGATGGCGGGCACCGCGGGCAGCGTGACCGGTGACGCCAAGCGCATCCGCCAGATCATCGAGCATTTGTTGCGCCATGCCGTGGCGGGTACGCCCGAGCAGGGCCGCGTGCTGCTGCATCTAGACGGCAACAACCGGGTGGCGCGGGTGATCGTATCCGATGACGGACCCGGCATGAGCGCGGACGAACAGGCCAAGGCGTTCGATCGTTTCGCCCAGCACGGCATTTCGCGCAGCGGCGAACGCGCGCTGGGCCTTGGCCTGCCGCTGGCCAAGCAGTTCGTCGAAGGCCATCGCGGCAAGATCGCGCTGATCTCCGAACCGGGCGAAGGCACGCTGGTGACGGTGGAGCTGCCGCGCAAATGAACGATCTGTCGCCCGCACAGCTGGCCCTGCGCGTCGCGATCTTTGCGGCGGTGCTCGGCGCGATCGGATGGATGCCGCCGGGGCTGCACCTGCTCGCGGGCGCGGTGCTGACCATCATCGCGCTGGCGTTGTTCTGGGAAGCCTGGTCGCGGCGCCGCTCGCCGCGTGCGCTGCGGACGCATCTGTTTTCGGGCATGCTGGCGACCGGCGGCGCTGTGGTGCTGGTGAGCGGGCTGGTCGGGTATCTCGCTACGCCCCTGCTCGCGCTGGCGGGCGTGTGCGGTGCATTGTTCCTCGTTGCCAAGCTGGGCGAGAATGATGCGCCTTCGTCCGAGGAATGATCCTTCCCGATCTTGAGGCGACGCTTGCGTTCGGAGCGCGGCTCGCTGCAGTCGCGCAACCCGGCGACGTGATCGCGCTGTCCGGCCAGTTGGGCGCGGGCAAGACCAGTATCGCGCGCGGGTTTCTGGCGGCGCTGGGGCTGGAAGGCGAGGCGCCGTCGCCCAGCTTCGCCATCGTCCAGCCCTATGATCCGCCCGAGGTGCGTTTTCCGGTGCTGCACGTCGATCTGTACCGCATCGAGGACCCGTCCGAAGCCGAGGAGCTGGGGCTGGACGACGCGCGGTTCGATTCGCTGCTGCTGGTCGAATGGCCGGAGCGTTTGCCCGAACAATATTGGCACGATGCGCTGTGGTTGACCCTGGATGCGACAGCGGATGGCGCGCGCCGCTTGACAGCGAAAGTCCCTGAGGCATGGAGCGCGCGATGGCCCCTGACATGAACCCGCCCGCCGCTGCGCCCCAGTTCCTTGCCGATGCAGGCTGGGGCGATGCGCAGATCCTGCCGCTTGCCGGCGATGCGTCGTTCCGGCGTTACTTCCGCGTGGTGGAGCATGAGCGCACCGCGATCCTGATGGACGCGCCGCCGCCGCACGAGGATCCGCGCCCGTTCATCTCGATCGCCCGCTGGCTGACCGGCCGGGGCTTCGCTGCGCCGGAGATCCTGGCGGAGGACCTGACACAGGGCCTCGTCCTGCTGCAGGACTTTGGCGACGCCCGCATGCGCGAGACGGTGGACGCAGCACCCGAGAGCGAGCTGCGCCTGTACGAAGCCGCGATCGACCTGCTGGTGCGGCTGCACCAGCATGAGGCAGCGGACGTGCGCGCGTACGACCTGAAGGAATATCATCGCGAAGCGGGCTTGCTGACCGAATGGTACACCCCCGCGCTGGGGCTGGAAGTCGACGAAGCCGGTTATGTCGATGCGTGGGACAAGGCGCTGGCACCGGTGCTGAACGGTCATGCGCCCGTCACGGTGCTGCGCGACTATCATGCCGAGAACATCATGCTGATCGAAGGCAGCGAGACTCTGGGCCTGCTCGATTTCCAGGACGCGCTGGCGGGGCATCCCGCCTATGACCTCGTCTCGTTGCTGCAGGACGCGCGGCGCGACGTCGATCCCGTGCTCGAGACGCAGATGCTCGATTACTACAAGCGGCTGACCGGGGCAGGGGACGCGTTCGACGTGGCCTATCATGTGCTCGGCGCGCAGCGGAACGCCAAGATTGTCGGCATTTTCACCCGCCTTTGGAAGCGCGACGGCAAGCCGCGCTATCCCGGGCTGTGCCCGCGTGTGTGGCGCTATCTGGAGCGCGATCTGGCGCATCCGGCGCTGAAGCCGGTGGCCGACTGGTTCGACGCGAACCTGCCCGCGGAAATGCGCGGCGATCCGATGGCGATCATCGGTGAATGAGCTGACGCCGATGAAGGGCAAGAAAACCCTTTCGATCCGCCCGCAGCCGGATGCAGCCGTGCCGGAAACGGTGATGGTGATGGCGGCGGGGCTGGGCAAGCGGATGCGTCCGCTGACCGCGACCCGGCCCAAGCCGCTGGTGCAGGTGGCGGGCAAGACGCTGATCGACCACACATTCGATCATCTGCGCGCGGCGGGCGTGAAGCGTGCCGTGGTCAACGTCCATTATCTCGCGGACCAGATGGAAGCCCATCTGCGCGCGCGGGTGAAGGATATGGAGGTCCTGATCTCCGACGAGCGCGAGCAGTTGCTGGAAACCGGCGGCGGCATCGTGAAGGCGCGCGAGATGATCGGCGACAAGCCGTTCCTGTGCGTCAACAGCGATAACCTCTGGATCGACGGCCCGGTGGACGCGATCCGCGCGCTGGCGGCGCGCTGGGACGATGAGAAGATGGACGCGCTGCTGCTGCTGGTGCCGCTGGCGCGCGCCAACTGCCATCGCGGCATGGGCGATTTCCGTGTCGATGCGCAGGGCCGCATCACCGAACGGCGCAAGCCGGGCCGGGTGGCGCCGTTCGTCTATATCGGCGTACAGATCCTGTCGCCGCGCGTGATCCGGGATTGGCCGGAGGGTCCGTTCTCGACGAACCTGTTCTGGTCGCGGGCGATGGAGGCCGGGCGGCTGTACGGCGTGGTGCATCAGGGGCTGTGGTTCGACATCGGCACGCCCGAGGCGATCCCGATGGCGGAAGCTGCGCTGGCGGATGCGTAGATTGGCTGCGATCTAGTCTTCCTTCCCCAGCGAAAGGCTGGGGGCCAGTTGCCGAGGTCGCCGTTGGAAGGCGAAACCCGCGCCACAGAAACCGTTGCAACTGGACCCCAGCCTTCGCTGGGGAAGGCGAAAAAGGGTGCTTCACGGATGACGTGACGGGCCGGACGTGGCATCCACCCGAACCAATGCCCGATCGCCTCCACCTCTTCACCATCCCACCGCACCGCGCCTTCGCGGACGCGCTGGCCGCCGGGCTGATCGCACGGTTCGGAGGTGATCCGATGCGGCTGGCGCGCGGGCTGGTGCTGGTGCCATCCAACCGCGCCAAGCGGGCGATTTCCGATGCGTTCGTGCGGGCCAGCGAAGGCGGGCTGTTGCTGCCGCGGCTGGTCGCGGTGGGCGATCCCGAGCTGGACGAGGCGGTGTTCGACTTTGCCGACGACAGCGATCCGATCCCGCGCGCGGTCGATCCATTGCAGCGGCGGATGATCCTGGCGCGGCTGATCGTCGAGACCCGGCCGGAGATCGACGCGGCGGAGGCGGTGCGGCTGGCGGGCGATCTGGCGCGGACGCTGGATCAGTTGCTGGTCGAGGAAGTCGAGCCGCGGCGGTTGAAGGACCTCGATACCGGCAATCTCAACGCGCATTGGGAACGGTCGCTGGTGCTGTTCGAATTGGTGCTGGCGCGCTGGCCCGGGGAATTGCGCGCGCTGGGGCTGATCGATCTCGCCGAGCGGCGGACGCGATTGCTCGATCGGGTGGCAGGGCGGTGGAAGAATGATCCGCCCGCCGGCTTCGTGTGCGCGGCGGGCATCACCACTTCTGCACCGTCGATCGCGCGGCTGATGCGGGTGGTGGCGGAATTGCCGCAGGGCATGGTCGTGCTGCCGGGGCTGGCGACGGGGATATCCGCGGAGGAATGGGACTCGCTCGGGCCGCACGAACGCGACGCGAGCGGGCGGCGCAAGCGCGACATCGAGACGCATCCACAGTTCCACCTCAAGCTGCTGCTCGACCGGATGAGCGTGCATCGCAGCGAGTTTGCCGAGTGGCAGGGCAAGAGCGAGCATGATGCGGCACCGGCGCGGAGCAAGGCGATTGCCTCCGCGATGCAGCCGCCAGAACTGACGCACGAGTGGATCGCGCTGGGCAAGGGACAGCGCAGGCTGGATGGTGTGCGGATGCTCGAAGTCGCCACACCGGCGGAGGAAGCGCAGGCGATCGCACTGGCGCTGCGCGAGGCGCTGGAAACCGAGGGGCGGACCGCGGCACTGGTCACGCCGGATCGCGCGCTGGCGCGGCGGGTGGCGGCGCATCTGGCACGCTGGAACATCTCCATCGACGATTCGGCGGGTCAGCCGCTGGCGGTGATGCCGCCGGGCACCCTGCTGCTGGCGCTGGCCGAAGCGGCGGCACAGGGTTTCGCGCCGCTGCCGCTGCTGAGCCTGCTCAAGCACCCACTGGTGATGCCCGAGGACCGGCTCGAATGGCTCGAAGGCGTGCGCCTGCTCGACCGGGCGATGCGAGGACCGCGGCCCGCGCCAGGGCTCGATGGCGTAGACCGCTATCTGGCCGATCAGGAGGGCCGCGACGGGCATTTGCGGCGGGCTGCGCTGGGCTGGTGGCCGCAGGCTCGCGCGATCCTCGAGCCGCTGGAGGCTGCGTTCTCGGCAGGATCACAGCCGGTGCCGATGCTGCTGGCGGCATTGCG
>NZ_JARNTV010000038.1 GCF_029433115.1 Sphingomonas sp. AOB5
ACCCGGCCACCCATAGAATAAACTTCCGTTGGGTGGCCGGGTGGGGGAGCGGGCCGGTGCCGCCATCACAACAAAAAAAGCGGCGCCGCCGGTCTGGACCGGCGGCGCCACAGGGCAGGGTGTCCTTCAGGGACTAGAAGTTGAAACGCAGGATCGCGGTGTAGCGGCGATCGTTCATGTAATAGCCGCGCGGCACCTGACGGATCCCGCCACCGATCGCCGAGATGACGGCGCTGGTCTTGGTGATCTCGTTGGTCAGGTTCACGCCCTGCACGCCCAGCTTGATGTTCGGCGTGATGGCGAAGAACATCGACGCGTCGAGCTGGCCGGTGCTTTCGTTCATGATCGGATCGAACGGCGTGATCACGTCGCGCACCGTCAGCAGCCATTCCGAACGCCACGAGTAAGTGAGGCGTGCCGAGAACGGCCCGATATCGATGAACGGCGTGATGTTGAAGGTGTGCTTCGACAGGCCCTGCAGCGGCAGGAGTGCCGTATTCACCGTCGTCACGCGGCCGGCGGCCACATCCGGGTCGGTCGCCGAGAGGGTGCTCTGCGGCACGCCCGAGGAGTCGACAAAGGTGTAGTTCGCCTGGAGGCCGAGGCCCTTCAGGAAGCTGGGCAGGAAGTCGTAGGTCTGCTGGTAGCTGACCTCGAAGCCCTTGATCTTGCCCGTCGCCGTCGAATTGACCGGCGTCGTCACGATCGCGGGGAAGGTTGCCCCCGCATTGGTGAAGTCACGGCGCACCGTATCGTTGGTGAGGACGCCATGCAGCTCCTTGTAGAAGGCCGAGAAGGTCAGCTGGCCGACATTCGAGAAATACCATTCCGCGGTCAGATCGAAGTTATCCGCGGTCGTCGGCAGCAGGTACGGATTGCCTGCGTTGAACGCGCCCTGGATCCGATAGCTGTTCGGAATGGCCGCACCGGTCGAGTCCACATTCTGCACCGTGCCGATCGACACGTTGAAGTAGTTGCGGATCAGGCCCGTCGCGGGCGGAGCCACGCCTGCGAAATAGGCCGCGCGGAACTGGAGACCGCCGCCCACTTCGAGCTTCAGGTTGATGCTCGGCAGCCAGTATTCATAGCTGGCGCTGACACTGCTCGGCACGACCGCCCCGTTCTGGAAGGCGCGGAACGCATCGCGGGTCGCCAGCGGGAAGGTGCACAGCGCAGGCGGGTTCTGGCCCACCGGCACCGATGCGCACTGCGCTTCGGTCGTGATCGAACCGGGGTTCGGGAAGGCAAGGTAGCCGCCCGCATCACGATCCGTCTTGGTGTAGCGCACGCCCGCCGTGCCGCTCAGCGTCCAGCCATTGCCGAACTCGCTGCGGAACTTGGCCTGGACATAGCCGGCATAATTCTGTTCGCGGATCGGGTTGATTTCACCCGGCAGGAACGGCGTTCCGGCCACCACGCCGCAGCGATTGGCGAGCGGATTCCATCCTGCGTTGCGCACCACGCCATCGGCGCAGCTGGTCGAGGTGCCCTGCCATTCGCGAGCGATCGCGGACGAGAAGGCGACCATGCCGGCATAGTCGTTGACGGTGTGGCCGCCGTAGAACAGCCGGGGCTGTCCGCCGAGCGGATTGGCAACCTGGCCACGGAAAAAGTTGTCGAAGCCGAAGGTCTCGCCGCCATAAGTGGTGCCGGAGGTGTGGCCGTTGGCATTGTTGCCGTCGACCAGCGTGTCCATCCAGATCGGGCCGTTATTGCCCCACTGCTCCGACAGCACACCCCAGTTATAGGTCGAGAAGCGCGAGGTCTGGTCGCGGTCCGCGTAGCGCGCACCGAACTGGACCGACTTCAGGAAATTGCTCTCCGGGAAGGCATAGTCGAAGTCGAGCCGGAAGGCGTCGGAATTGCCGTCGCTCTGCTCGATATGGTCCATCGCGGCGCGATAGAAGCTGTTGTACGGATCGGCGAAGCTGTTGTGGCCCGCGCCATAATAGGTCGGGTTGCCCGATCCGCCGGCCGGCTGGCCGGCGTTGCAGTCGAAGCCGGTGCCCGGCGGATTGGTCGCGTTGGTCGAGGGACCGTTGCAGACCTGCGGCGGGCCGAAGGTGACGCTCGGGAAGCCGTCGCCGTTCATCGTGATCGATGCGTTCTGGTAGGTCGACGCCCAGATCGTGTTGTCGAGCAGATAGGTGCTCGACTTCACATGCTGGTAATCGAACACCACGCCCAGCCGGTCGCTGGCGTTCCAGCGGATGTTCAGGCCGTAATCGTCGGTGACGAGCTTCGATTCCTGATCGCGGCGGATATTGTTCGACTGGAGGCCCAGCATCGGCACGCGGGCCGCACCGGTGTTCTGGTCGCCGCGCCAGCCGGTCGGGCCGGTGATGGTACCGCTCTGGAACATGCCGTCGGCACCGAAGCTCAGCGTGGTGCCGGCCGCGGCGCGCGAGTCGCCATTGCCCGCGACGTTGTCGGTCGCGATTTCCACGGTGTGCTCGGTCCAGGCCTGGCGCGCGTCGGAACGCAGGAACTGCGCGACGACTTCGACCGAACCGTCATTGCTCTTCCACTGCGCGGCTGCGGCATAGCCATAGCGCTCGCGGTTGAATTCCTGCGTGCCCAGCACGGCGCCGCGCGGGAAATAGACCTGACGCTGCGGCGTCTGGCCGCCGACATTGTCCACCACGTCGCCATCGGCATATTGGTTGCGGATGCGGAAGCTCGAAAGCTGGAAGCGGTCCGCGCGGCTCTTGAGCTGCGAATAGGAGAAGTTGGCGAGCAGGCCGAACTCGCCGATCGGCGTTTCCCAGCGGTTGCTGACCAGGATCGATCCGGTCGGCGTCGCCTTGTCGACGAAATCGCCATAATTGACTTCGAGCGAACCGGCGACCTCGAGGCCCTTGAAGTCGAACGGACGGCGGGTGCGCAGATTGACCACACCCGAGATGCCGCCTTCGATGCGGTCTGCGGTCGGCGTCTTGAACACGTCGACGCCGCCCAGCATTTCCGAAGGCACGTCGGCGAAGCTCAGCGCACGGCCGTTATTGGCGGTGAAGGCTTCGCGGCCGTTGAACTCGGAACGGACATAGGTGAGGCCGCGGACGACGACGCCCGAACCTTCGACCGAGAAGTGATCGGGATCGAGACCGGCCGAGAAGCGATCGATCGCCACGCCCGGGATGCGCTGCAGCGCTTCGGTGACCGAACGGTCGGGGAGGGCGCTGATATCTTCGGCGGTGATCGAATCGACCACCACGTCCGAATTCTTCTTCAACTGCTGCGCGCTCTGCAGCGAGGCGCGATAGCCCTTGACGACGATCGCCTCGCCTTCGTCTTCCTGCGCCGGAGCGTCCTGCGCCCAGGCAGGCGCTGCGACCGACAGGCACGCCAGCGCAGCCGCGGACACCCCTGCACGAAGCAGGCTGGCGCGGCTTTTGGCAGCGTTGTCAGACGAGTGCTTTGAATAGAGCTTGAGCATCAAGCCGTCCTCCCCTTTGTTTGTTAGCGCTATCAATTAGTCGCGCTTCGTTGTCCGAGTTAAGGTAACTGAGCTTTGGTCCGAAGATCAAGTCACCTTGTTGCAACATTTTCAAAAACGCATTTCCGTGACCAAAATGCAACGAGAAGGCCTACCCTGACAACGCAATCAGGGAAAAAGCACGGTTTTCTGCGCGCGTTGACGCTTCGGTCGAGGGAGCGCTAACAATCGGGAAAAGGGAGAGGGTGGCGCAATGCTGGTGAAACGCGTCCTGATCGTCGGCGGCGGAACGTCCGGCTGGATGACCGCGGCGGCGCTTTCGAACAAGCTCGGCGGCTCCGGAATCGCGATTCGCCTGGTCGAGTCGGCGGAAATCGGAACCGTCGGAGTCGGCGAAGCGACCGTGCCGCATATCCGCCATTTCAACGCGACGCTGGGCTTCGACGAAGCCGAGTTCATGACTCGCACCCAGGGTAGCTTCAAACTGGGCATCGAGTTCCGCAACTGGGGACGGATCGGCGATTCCTATATCCACCCGTTCGGCGTGTTCGGCGCGGATATCGGCGGCGTGCCCTTTCACCATCATTGGTTGCGGATGCAGGCCAGGGGGCAAGGCGGCGCGTTCGAGGATTATTCGCTGCCGATCCAGGCGGCCCGGCGCGGGCGGTTCCACCATCCCAATGAGGATCCGCGCTCGCTGCTCAACACCTTCAACTATGCCTATCAGTTCGACGCGAGCCTCTATGCGAAATTCCTGCGCAGCTATGCCGAAGCGCGCGGCGTCGTGCGGCAGGAAGGCAAAGTGGTCGATGTCGCGCTGAATGGCGAAACCGGCTTCGTCGAAAGCGTCACGCTGGAAGGCGGCGAGCGAGTCGAGGCCGACCTGTTCGTCGATTGCTCGGGCTTTCGCGGGCTGCTGATCGAGCAGGCGCTGAAATCGGGTTACGAGGAATGGACCCACTGGCTGCCCTGCGATCGCGCGATCGCGCTGCCGTGCGACAATGTCGGGCCGCTGGCCCCTTACACGCGCGCGACGGCGCAGAAATCGGGCTGGGTGTGGAAAATCCCGCTGCAGCACCGCACCGGCAACGGCCATGTCTATTCCAGCGGCTTCGTGTCGGACGATGAGGCGCTCGACACCCTGCTGGGCGAGATAGCCGCGCCGCCGCTGGCCGATCCCAACCGGCTGCGCTTCGTCACCGGCAAAAGGCGGCGTCAGTGGATCGGCAATTGCGTGTCGCTGGGGCTGGCAGCGGGGTTCCTCGAGCCGCTCGAATCGACCAGCATCCACCTGATCCAGCTCGGCATCGGGCGGCTGCTCGATCTGTTCCCGGCGCAAGAGTGGGACCCGGCCGACGCGGCCGAATTCAACCGGCTGATGGATCTGGAATATGAGCGCGTCCGCGACTTCATCATCCTCCATTATCACGCGACCGAGCGCGACGATTCGGAGTTCTGGAATTACTGCCGCACCATGACCGTGCCGGACAGCGTGGCCTACAAGATCGAGCTGTTCCGTGAGCGCGGGGTGGTGGTGAATTACCGTGACGGCATGTTCCTCGAACCGAGCTGGCTCGCCGTCTATCTCGGTCAGCGCGTGCATCCGCGTCATCCCGATCCGCTCGGCGACAAGGTGAGCGACGCCGATGTGACCGCGATGATGGAGGCGATGCGCGGGCGTTACACCCAAGCTGCCGAAGCCATGCCGACGCACGAGACGGTGCTGGCCCAACTCGCCGCGCAGGCCGCGTGATGGTCCGCGATATCGTCATTGTCGGCGGCGGCGTTGCGGGATGGATGAGCGCGCTGGCCTTGTCGCGTGGTCTGGCGGGCAGCGGGCGGCGGATCTCGCTGGTCGAGACCGAAGGACCGGATATCGGCACCGGCCCGTTCGGTCCCGCCGAAACCACGCTGCCCGGTTTCGCGCAGTTCCTGATCGAGCATGATCTGGACGAAGCCGCGGTGCTGCGGGCGTCGCGGGGCAGCTATTCGCTGGGTTCGGCCATTGCCGGTTGGGCGGGAGAGGGTGGCACCTGGTTCCTGCCCTTTGGCGAGAGTGGTGCGCCGATGGGGCCGGTGGCCTTTCATCAACTCGCCGCGCGGGTCCGTGCTGCCGGTCAGCCTTGCCGCCTCGCCGACTTCTCGCTCGCAGCTATCGCCGCGCAAGCGGGCCGCTTCGCCCGTCCGAGCAAGGACCCGCGCTCGCCGCTTTCGACGCTCGCCTATGGCCTGCATCTCGACAAGGCGGGGTTCGCTTCGCTGCTCAGGGCCGCCGCTCTGGAAAAGGGCGTGATCCTCCATTCGGCGCCGTTCCGGTCGGTGATGGTTACCGGCCAGGTCGAATCGGTCACGCTTGCCAGTGGCGAGGTGGTGACCGGCGATCTGTTCCTCGACTGCTCCGGCGCGCGGGCGGTGCTGGCGGGATCGCTCTCGCCCTTCGAAAGCTGGAAGCAGTGGCTTCCCTGCGATCGCGTGATCGAGGCCGCCGACGCGGTGGAAGGCGTGCCGCCGCCTTACACGGTAGCCGCTGCGCACGAAGCGGGCTGGCGCCGCACCGTGCCGCTGGCCGGCGGGCAGGGCGATGCGATCCTGTCATCCTCGGCCCATTCGGATATCGGTGGTACCGCGTTCGAGTCGGGCCGCCGCGCGCGTTTCTGGACGGCCAACTGTATCGCCATTGGTGCTGCGGCAGCGGTGGTCGAACCGATCCATCCTGTCGGCCTTCATGTCGTCCAGAGCGGGCTTCGCCGCCTGATCGCGCTGTTTCCGAACGACGCGGGCGGTCCCGAGTCGGCGGAATATAACCGCATCCTGCATGGCGAGGCCGATCGCGCCCGCGACTTCATCATCGCGCACTACAAGACCAATGGCCGCACGGGCGAGCCGCTATGGGACGATGCCCGCGCGATGGCCGTGCCCGACGAACTCCAGTACAAGCTGGATCTCCACGCCAGCCGGGGCCGCGTGCCGATGTATGACGAGGAAGTGTTCGACCGGCCCGACTGGATTGCCCTGTTCGATGGGCAGGGCGTCCGCCAGCGCCGTTACGACGCGCTCGCCGACACGATCCCCGAAGCCGCGCTGACCCAGCATTTCGCCCGCCTGCGCCAGATATTGATCGAGACCGCTAAGGCGATGCCCGGCCATGGCGAGGCGCTGAAATGAGCGATCCAATCCGCCAGGTCGTGATCGTCGGCGGCGGCACCGCGGGCTGGATGGCGGCGGCTGCACTGTCGAAGCTGGTGCCGACCGGCGTCGCGGTCACGCTGATCGAGTCCGACGCGATCGGCACGGTCGGGGTGGGCGAGGCGACCATCCCGCCGATCCGCAATTTCAACGGCCTGCTCGGCATCGACGAAGCCGATTTCCTTCGCGCCACCCAAGGGTCGATCAAGCTCGGCATCGAGTTCGTCGACTGGACCCGCGAGGGCCATCGCTACAGCCATCCCTTCGGCGAATTCGGCTTCGATATCGAGGGCGTGAAATTCCACCATTACTGGCGCAAGTTCTACGAAAGCGGCGCAGCAAGCTGGATCGAGGATTATAATCTCTGCGCCGTCGCGATGCGCGAGGGGCGCTACACGCCGCCGGTCGCAGACCCCGGCGATGCCCGCTCGCGCCTCAACTACGCCTATCATTTCGATGCCGGCCTCTACGCCAAATATCTCCGCGCCTATGCCGAGGCCCGCGGCGTGGTCCGTACCGAAGGCAAGGTCCTCGACGTCCAGCTGCGCGGCGAGGACGGCTTCATCGAAAGCGTGCTCCTCGAAGGCGACCGCCGCATCGCGGGTGACCTCTGGCTCGATTGCAGCGGTTTCCGCGGCCTCCTCATCGCCGGTGCGCTCAAGACCGGCTGGGAGAGCTGGAAACACTGGCTCCAGTGCGACAGTGCCATGGCCGTACCTTGCGCCAGTGCAGGCGCCGAGATCACGCCCTTCACGCGCTCCACCGCGCATGAGGCCGGCTGGCAATGGCGCATCCCGCTGCAGCACCGGATCGGCAACGGCTATGTCTATTCCAGCGCCGACATCAGCGACGACCGGGCCCGTGAGACCCTGCTCGCCAATATCGACGGACCGGCGCTGCGCGATCCCTTCATTATCCGGTTCGAAGCCGGTCGCCGCAGCGAGATCTGGGCGAAGAACTGCGTGTCGCTCGGTCTCGCATCGGGCTTTATCGAGCCGCTGGAATCCACCAGCATCCACTTCATCCAGACCGGCATTTCGAAGCTGCTGGCGCTGTTTCCCGATCGCGGTTTCTCGCCGGTCGAGCGCGACGAATATAATCGCCTGAGCATCCTCCAGCTCGAGCAGGTCCGCGACTTCGTGATCCTGCATTATCACGCCAACGAGCGCCGCACCGGCGAGCTGTGGCGCCGAACCCGCGAGATGGCGATCCCCGAGACGCTGCAACGCAAGCTCGACCTTTTCCGCGGCCGCGGTCGCTTCTTCCGCTACGAGGACGAGCTGTTCGCGGAATCGAGCTGGATCGCGGTGATGCTCGGCCAGAATGTCATGCCGCGGGGCTGGGACCCGCTGGCCGACGCGATCGATCCCGCCGACGTGACCGACAAGCTGAACCGCATCCGCGCTGCCTTTGCCCGCGCGGCGCAGGCGATGCCGCTCCACCATCTCTGGCTCGCGCAACAGGCGCCCGCCATTCCCGACATGAAGGTTCCCGCATGAGCGACGACAATCGTCTCCGCCACATCCTGATCGTCGGTGGGGGCACCGCCGGATGGATGACCGCCGCGGCGCTGGCGCGCTTCCTGACCGACGGTTTCACCAAGGTGACGGTGATCGAATCCGAGGCGATCGGCACGGTCGGCGTGGGCGAATCCACCATCCCCCAGATCCGCATCTTCAACCGGCTGCTCGGCCTCGACGAGGATGATTTCGTCCGCAAGACCCAGGCGACGTTCAAGCTCGCGATCGAGTTCGTCGACTGGCGCCGCATCGGCGACCGATATTACCATCCGTTCGGACCCTATGGCGTCGATATGGGTGGCGTGTCGTTCCACGCCTTCTACCTGCGCGCGCTGGCCGAGGGGCATGGCGGAAAGCTCGACGAATATTCGCTCCAGGCGCTCGGCGCAGAGGACGCCAAATTCTCACGGCCGGTGCCCAATGCCGGCAATTCGCCGCTCGCCGATATCGCCTATGCCTTCCACTTCGACGCCAATCTCTACGCCAAATATCTCCGCGAATATTCCGAAGCGCGCGGCTTGAAGCGGGTCGAGGGCCGCATCGTCGAGGTCAGGCAGCATCCCGAAACCGGCTTCGTCGAATCCGTGCTGACCGAAAGCGGCGAGACCATCGAGGCCGATTTCTACATCGATTGCAGTGGCTTCCGCGGCCTGCTGATCGAACAGACGCTGAGCGCCGGTTACGAGGACTGGTCCGAGTGGCTGATGAACGACCGCGCGGTCGCGGTACCCTGCGAACTGGGTGGATCGCTGCGTCCCGTCACCCGCGCCACCGCACGTCCGGCGGGCTGGCAATGGCGCATTCCGCTCCAGCATCGCCTGGGCAACGGCCATGCCTATTCGTCGGCCCATATGAGCGACGACGAGGCGACTGCGATCCTGCTCGACAATCTCGACGGCGCGCCGCTGGCCGATCCGTTCCGCCTGAAATTCACTGCCGGGCGACGCAAGAAGAGCTGGGACAAGAATGTCGTCGCCATCGGCCTGTCGGCGGGCTTCATGGAGCCGCTCGAATCCCAGAGCATTCATTTGATCCAGGTTGGTATCTCGCGCCTGATGACTCTGCTGCCCACCCGCGCGATGGGGGAGGCGGAGATCGGCCTCTACAATCGCTGGATGACGTGGGAATATGAGAAGATCCGCGACTTCCTGATCCTGCACTACAATGCGACCGAGCGCAGCGACACGCCCTATTGGGATCATTGCCGCACGATGCAGATCAGCGACTATCTCAAGGAGAAGATCGCGATCTTCAAATCCACCGGCCGCGTGTTCCGCGAGCATGACGAACTGTTCAACGACACCAGCTGGTATGCGGTGATGATGGGACAAGGGATCGCGCCGGGCCGTTACGACCCGGTGGTCGACGAAATGCCCGACGAGATGTTCCGCAGCCGCATGGCCGAGATCCGGCAGGTGACGCGCAACTCGGTCGACTGGATGCCGGGGCATTTCGAGTTCATCGAAAAGCATTGCAAGGCGCCGGAATTCGTGTGGCTGGGGCGGGGCTGAGGCCCGTATCCTTCCAAGCGAGTCACTTCCTGACAACGCTGGACATCGGGCGGCCGCCTCGCCATGATAGCGCTAACGAGAAATGCGGGAGAGATACCGATGCGCAGCGCCCTGCTCGCCGCCACGATGCTGTTGGCTGCCACACCCGCCTTGGCGCAGACCGCCCGGTTCGACTGGTTCGATTACAAAGGCAGTGATCCCGTCGATGCCACGCTGGCGCCCGGTCCCGGCGACTATCGCAACCCGATCCTCAGCGGTTTCTACCCGGACCCCAGCGTCACCCGCGTCGGCGACGATTTCTACCTCGTCACTTCCACCTTCAGCTATTTCCCCGGCATCCCGGTGTTCCACAGCAAGGATCTGGTGAACTGGACCCAGATCGGCAACGCGATCGACCGGCCCGGCCAGCTCGATTTCAAGAAGCTCGGCCTCTCGCGTGGCGTCTTCGCGCCGACGATCCAGCACAAGGACGGGACCTTCTACATCCTCAATACCTGCGTCGATTGCGGGTGGAATTTCGTGATCACCGCGAAGGATCCGGCGGGGCCATGGTCCGATCCGGTGTTCCTGCCCGATCTGAAATACGGCATCGATCCCTCGCTGTTCTTCGACGAGGACGGGCGCACCTGGATCATCAACAACGATACGCCGGCCGGTCCGCCGCAATATGACGGGCACCGCGCGCTGTGGGTGCAGGAGTTCGACCTCAAGACGCTCAAGACCTTCGGCCCGCGCACGATGGTCGTCGATGGCGGGATCGACATCAGCACGAAGCCGGTGTGGATCGAGGGGCCACACATCTTCCGCAAGGACGGCTGGTATTATCTGAGCGCAGCGGAGGGCGGCACCGCGGAGGGGCATAGCCAGGTTATCCTCCGCTCGAAGAACGTCACCGGACCCTACGTGCCCGGCCCGCGCAATCCGATGCTCACCCAACGCGATCTGCCGCGCGATCGTGCCCATCCGGTCACCTCGGCTGGGCATGCCCAGCTCGTCACTACGCCGGACGGCAAATGGTGGGCGACCTTCCTCGCGGTGCGCCCTTACGAAGGCGATTTCTACAATACCGGGCGCGAGACGTTCCTGCTCCCGGTCGAGTGGCAGGATGGCTGGCCGACGATCCTCGAGCGCGGCAAGCCGATTCCCTATGTTCATGCCCGGCCCGCGCTGCCCGTCCAGCCGAAGCGCGTCACCAGCGGCCCGATGCATGTCCGCGAGGCGTTCGACGGTCCGAAGCTCGGCCGCGAATGGATGATGCTGCGCAACCCGCGGAGCAATTGGTTCGGTTTCGACAAGGGCGCGCTGGTCCTGACCGCGCGGCCCGATGGCCTTGGCGACAATGCCAATCCCTCGTTCCTCGGCCGCCGCCAGCAGAACATGAATGCCACGGTCGAGACTGTCGTGCAGTTCACGCCTTCGAAGAATGGCGACCGCGCCGGTCTCGTGGCGCTGCAGAGTGACGACTATTGGGGGTTCGTCGGCATCGGCATGGAGGGCGGCAAACCGGTCCTGCTGGTCGAAGGCCGGGCAGGGGAGAAGGAACCCGCGGCGGGCCGTATCCTCGCCTCCGCTCCGCTGAACGCGAAGCCCGGCACGCCGGTCCGGCTGCGTATCGATGCCAGCGGCGCGCGCTATGAATTCGCCTACACGATCATGCCCGGCAAATGGACGCCGCTCGGCAGCATCGATGCGAAGAACTTCAGCACGAAGACCGCGGGTGGCTTTATCGGCACGACCTTCGGGCCGTACGCGAAGTCGGGACAGTGATGCTGCGTCGTGTGGCGCCGCTGGCGCTGGCGATCCTGCTTGCCGGTGCAGCGGAGCCCGTCTCGCCGATCCGCCTGAACCAGCTCGGCTTCGCACCGAACGGCCCCAAGCGCGCCATGCTCGCCAGCGATTCCACCAAGCCACTCGACTGGCAGCTCCGCGATGCGAGCGGCAAGGTCATCCGCTCGGGCAAGACCATCGTCCATGGCGCCGATCCATTGGCGGGCGAGGCTGTCCACATCATCGACATTTCCGCCTTCACCTATCCGGGCAAGGGCTACACGCTGCGCTCCGGCAGCTTTGTCAGCCGCCCGTTCGACATCGCGCCGAACACCCGCGGCAATCTCGCGAAGGACGCGCTCGCCTTCTTCTACCACCAGCGCGCGGGGGTCCCGATCGAGGCGCGCTATGTCGGCGCCAGATGGGCGCGCCCGGCGGGGCATGTCGTCGAGATCGCGCCCTGTTTCGCCGGCAAGGACCAGCGCGGCATCGTCTGGCCCGGCTGCGGCTACACGCTCGACGTGAAGGGCGGCTGGTACGATGCCGGCGATCACGGCAAATATGTCGTCAATGGCGGCATTGCATTGTGGACGCTCCAGAACGCTTATGAGCATCTGAAAAGCCCCGCCTTCGCCGACGGCAAGCTGCCGATCCCCGAGGCCGGGAACGGCGTGAACGACCTGCTCGACGAAGCGCGGTTCGAGATGGAATTCATGCTCGCCATGCAGGTGCCGCAGGGCACCAGGGCGCTGCTTCCCGTCGGCCATTTCGCGCGCGGTGCCAGCGTCACCCTCACCGAGGTCGACGCCTCGGGTATGGCCCATCTGAAGGTCGCCGACCGCAACTGGACCGCGCTGCCGATGCGCCCGGCGGACGACAAGGAGGATCGCCTCCTCTATCCGCCCACAATCTCGGCGACGCTCAATCTCGCCGCCACCGCCGGGCAATGCGCGCGGATCTGGAAGGGGATCGACGATGCCTTTGCCGCGCGCTGCCTCACCGCCGCGCGGCGTGCCTGGGATGCGGCGAAGCGCAACCCGGAGATCTATGCGACCGGCGATTTCACCGGCAGTGGTGGTTATGGCGACAATGACGTCTCGGACGAATTCTACTGGGCTGCGGCCGAGCTGTTCGCCACGACAGGCGCAGCCGAGTTCGGTGATTTCGTGCGCAAGTCGCCGCATCATGGCGCCGATACCGGCGAACCCGGCTGGCCGCGCACCGCGGCGCTCGGCACCATCGCGCTGGCCACGCTGCCGGAGGCTTCACCCGAGCGCGACACCGCGCGCGCCGCGCTGATCAAACTCGCGGATCGCTTCGCGGCCGTGCGCGAGCGGACCGGCTATCGCATCCCCTATGTGCCGTCCGGCTACCCTTGGGGATCGACATCGAACCTGATGAACCGCGCGATCGTGCTGGCCTATGCCTTCGACTTCACCCGCGACGCGAAATATCGCCACGCGGTGGTCGATGCGATGGACTATCTGCTCGGCCGCAACCCGCTCGATCAATCCTATGTCAGCGGTTATGGCGCGCGGCCGATGGCGCATCCGCACCATCGCTTCTGGGCACCCTCGCTCGATCCCGCGCTGCCCGGGCCGCCGCCCGGCGTACTGTCGGGCGGACCCAATTCCACCGGCATGGCCGATCCGGTGGCGCAGGCGATGAAGGGCAGGTGTGCGCCGATGCGCTGCTATGCCGACGATGTGAACGCCTATGCGCTGAACGAAGTCGCGATCAACTGGAACGCGCCTTTGTTCTGGGTCGCCGCCTGGCTGGACCGGTAGGGGAGGCGTAAGCCTCCCCCGTGGGCCTTAGTTCACGGTCAGCTTGCTGCTCTTCAAATCCACCGAATTCGGACCCGCCGAAATGGTGAAGGTGCCCGGCTCGACCACGCGCTTCATCTCGACATTGTAGAAGCTCAGGTCGCGCGGCGTCAGGGTGAAGGTCACCGTGCGCGTTTCGCCGGGCTTCAGCGTGACGCGCTGGAAATGCTTCAGCTCGATCACCGGCCGGGTGATGCTGGCTTCGTCGTCGCGGACATAGAGCTGGACCACCTCGTCGCCTTCGCGCTTTCCGGTATTGGTCACGTCGACCGACACGTTCACGCTGTCGCTGATGCCGATCGAACTGCTCGCCAGTTTCGGCGCCGACATCTCGAACGTGGTGTAGGACAGGCCATAGCCGAACGGGTAGAGCGGCTTGGTCTCGCCGAACAGGTAGCCGCGCCGCGCGGTCGGCTTGTGGTTGTAGAACATCGGCAGCTGGCCCACATCGCGCGCGATGGTGACCGGCAGCTTGCCGCCCGGATTGTACCGTCCGAAGATCACGTCGCCCAGCGCGTTCCCGGTCTCCTGACCCAGATACCAGCCCTCGATCAGCGCGGGCGCGTTCGCCGCCAGATAGTTGACCGAATAGGGCCGTCCGTTGAGCAGCACCACGACCACCGGCTTGCCCAGCGCGATCAGTTCCTGCGCCAGCCGGTCCTGCGGCCCGACCAGATCGAGCGTGTCCATATCGCCCAGATGGTTGTCGGCCCATGCCTCGCGGCTCAGCGCCTCGTTACCGCCCAGCACCAGCACGATGACGTCGGCATTCTTGGCGGTCTCGAGAGCTTCGGCGCGGAGGCGGTCGTTAGTCGCGGTCGGGGTCAGCTCCACCTTGTCCTGCGCCCAGACGCGATGCTCGGTGATGCGCACCCCTTCGGAATAATCGACCTGGAACTTGCCCTTGCCCTCGGTCTCCATCGCTTCCAGCACGCTAACGACATGGGTCGGCACATCCGAATAACCGCCGATCGGCGTGTCCTTCGCGTGCGTCCCGATCACCGCCATGCGGCGGATGCCGGTGACGTTGAGCGGCAGCAGGCCGTTCGCGTTGCGCAGCAGCACGATCGATTCCCGCGCCGATTGCCGCGCCAGCGCGATCGCATCGGGCGTGGCGGTCTTCTTCGCCGCGGTGCGGATATCGGCATAGGGGTTCTCGAACAGCCCTGCCTGGAACTTCATCGTCAGCACGCGGCGCACCGCGACGTTGATCTGTGCCTCGCTCACCCGGCCCTCACGGACCAGTGCGGCGAGATTGTTGAACGCCTCGCCATCGGGCGTCTCGACATCGACGCCGGCGTCGAGCGCGCGCACCGCGGCTTCCTTGACGTTGCCGAACATGCGGTGCCGCGTGACGGTCTCGCGGATCGCGAAATAATCGCTGACCACCGCGCCCTTGAAGCCCCATTCGCCGCGCAGCACGTCAGTCAGCAGCCAGCGGTTCACATGGCTGGGGATGCCGTCGATCTCGTTGTACGAAGCCATCACCGACATCACCGGAAGTTCCTTCACCGCGCGCTCGAACGGCGGGAAGAAATTCTCGCGCAGCTCGCGCTCGCTGATCTGGGCCGGGCCGACATTGGTGCCGTTCTCGGGCTGGCCGTGGCCGGTCATGTGCTTCAGCGTGACGAACACCTTGTCGGGCGCCAGCGGCAGGGTGGTGCCCTGAAAGCCGCGGATCGCGGCAAGGCCCATCTCGCTGACCAGATGCGGGTCCTCGCCATAGGTCTCCTCGATCCGGCCCCAGCGCGGATCGCGGGCAATGTCGACGACCGGGGCGAGCACCAGATTGGCGCCGCGTGCGCGGGCCTCTCGCGCCGCGACGGTGAACACCTGTTCGACCATCTTCGGGTTCCAGCTGCTCGCCAGCGCGATGGATTGCGGGAAGCTGGTGGCGCCCGGGGCGACCAGACCGTGCAGCGCCTCCTCATGCATGAACATCGGGATGCCGAGACGGGTATTCTCCACCGCCCATTTCTGTGCGGCGTTGATGTAGCGGGCGGTCTCCTCCGGGTTGCGATTGCCGATGCCGGCGGCTGCGCCCGCGCTGCCCGGGGCAGGCGGCGTCACGCCGCGACGGTCCGACGGGCGCGAGATCATGCCGAGGCCGTTGGGGAAGGCTGCGCTGGCCTTTGCCGGGTCGAAATCGCCGTTCGGGGTCTGGATGCGGTCCTTATGCTCCCAGATCGACACGAGCTGCGCGATCCGTTCCTCCAGCGTCATCCGGCTCAGCAGGTCCTCGACGCGGACCTCCACCGGCTGCGATGCGTCCTTGTAGAGCGGAACGCCGGCCTTGTTGCTGGCCTGAGCCTGGGCAGGGGCGGGCATCCATGCCGGGGCCATGGCGAGTGCTGCGATGGCAGCGAAGCAGGCAAGGCGGGCGCGGCGGCGGGCGTGGCCGGAAACGGTCATGGAATTCCTCTCCTGAATGCGGCGCTGGTGCCGTCTCTGATCCTGTGGATCGTTATGGTAGCGCTATCAACTATAGATGGCAGCGCAGCCGGGTCAACTCGGACAAGCCGGTTTCCCAACTTTATTGCATTCTCGGAGAGCGGCTCTTATTCCCCGCGCAGGAGGGCGATTTTCTTGAGCAAACCGAGCCGGCGTAGCCGAGGTACCGTTACCGTGCAGGATGTCGCGCGGGCGGCAGGCGTGTCGGCGATGACCGTTTCGAGGGTTGTCAACGGCGGATCGAACGTGCGCGCCACGACCAAGGCGGCGGTGCTCGAAGCGATCGAGAAGCTCAACTATTCGCCGAACAGCGCCGCGCGCAGTCTGGCCGCGGGCGAGGCGACGCAGATCGGCCTGCTCTATTCCAATCCCTCGGCAGCGTATCTCTCGCAGTTCCTGATCGGTGCCCTGGCCGCGGCCCGCCGCGCCGGTTGCCATCTGGTGCTGGAGGCTTGCGAGGGCGAGCGCGCCGACGAACAGGCCGAGGCCACGCGCCAGTTCGCTTCGACGTCGGTCGAAGGCGTGATCCTGCCGCCGCCGCTGTCAGAAGCCGCGCCGGTCCGTGCCGAACTCGAAGCTGCGGGCATCCCCTGGGTGTCGGTTGCGATGGGCCTGCCGCCCGAGAACAGCCTGAACGTCCGCATCGACGATTTTGGCGCCGCCTCGGCGATGACGCGGCACCTGATCGATCTCGGCCATCGCCGGATCGGCTTCATTCGCGGCAATCCGAACCAGAGTTCGTCTGCCGAGCGCTATCGCGGCTTCGTCGCGGCGCTGGAGCATGCTGGTCTCGACCTGAAGGAAATGCCGGTCGAGCAGGGCTATTTCACCTTCCGCTCGGGCATCGTCGCGACCGAGCGGCTGCTCGACCGCAAGGACCCGCCAACCGCGATCTTTGCCTCGAACGACGACATGGCCGCCGCCGCAGTGGGGGTCGCGCACCGCCGCGGGCTGCACGTGCCGCAGGACCTGACCATTGTCGGCTTCGACGATACCCAGCTCGCCACGACCGTGTGGCCCGAACTGACCACGATCCGCCAGCCGACCGCGGCGATGGCCGAAACCGCGCTCAACTTGCTGCTGGCCAGCCTGCGCACCCAGCGCATGCCCGACGGATCGGATCAGGACGAACAGATCCTCGACTACGAACTGATCGTGCGCGAATCCTCCGGGCCGCCGCCTGCTGCGAAGCGCGGCTAGCCGTTTCCCTTCGCCTTTTCGCGGATTCAATCGGCCTGAGGATAGGGTGCCGGTCTAGCGTCGGAAGCGGCTTGCTTTTCCTTGGATAGGCCGTACCGTTACCGCTAACACGCCCGGCGATACGGGCTGAGGAGAGGGGACTCGCAAATGAATCAATCCGCGGAGAGGACCAATATCGGCCTCGTCTTCGCGATCGTTGCGGTGGCAACGATTGGTGGCCTGCTGTTCGGATATGACAGCGGTGCCGTAAACGGCACGCAGCCGGGCCTGATCGCCGCCTTCGGGCTGGACGAGGCGGCGCTGGGCTTCACGGTCGGATCGTTGCTGATCGGCTGCGTCATCGGCGCTTCGCTGGCCGGCGTGCTGGCCGACGCGATGGGCCGCCGTGCCGTGATGCGGCTGGCCGCGGTGCTGTTCCTCGGCGGCGCGCTGGTTCAGGGTTTCGCGCACGATCACACCCTCTTCGTCATTGCCCGGATCATCGGCGGCATGGCGGTGGGTGCGGCATCGGTGCTGTCGCCCGCCTATATCTCCGAAGTCGCGCCCGCGAACATTCGTGGCCGGATGACCACGGTGCAGCAGGTGATGATCATCACCGGCCTGACCGCGGCGTTCCTCGCCAACTATTACGTCACGGCGTTGGCAGGCGTTTCGACCAACAAGATCTGGGCCGATATCGAGGCCTGGCGCTGGATGTACCTGCTGCAGGCGGTGCCGGCGGCGGTGTTCCTGATCGCGCTGTTCTTCATCCCGGAAAGCCCGCGCTATCTGGTCGCCAAGGGCCGCAACGACGAGGCGCTGGCGGTGCTGACCAAATTGTTCGGCGCCGGTGCGGCTTCGGCCAAGGTCGCCGAGATCCAGGCGACCTTCACCGAGCATCGTCCGCGCCTCAGCGACGTGCTGACGCCCGCGGGTGGTCGCGGCTTCCTTGGCGTGCGTTCGATCGTGTGGGTCGGCATCATGCTGGCGGTGTTCCAGCAGCTCGTCGGCATCAACGTGATCTTCTACTATGGCGCGACGCTGTGGCAGGCGGCGGGCTTCAGCGAGCAGGACTCGCTGATGATCAACATCGTCTCGGGCGCCGTGTCGATCGCGGCCTGCTTCGTGACGATCGCGCTGATCGATCGGATCGGCCGCAAGCCGCTGTTGCTGATCGGCTCGCTGGGCATGGCGGCGTCGCTGTTCGTGATGGTCTATGCCTTCAGCCAGGGCGGTCTGGTCGACGGCAAGCTGGTGCTTTCGCCCGAGACCGGCGAGATCGCGGTGTGGGCGGCGAACGTCTATGTGATCTTCTTCAACGTCAGCTGGGGCCCGGTGATGTGGGTGATGCTGGGCGAGATGTTCCCGAACCAGATCCGCGGTTCGGCGCTGGCGGTCGCGGGCTTCTTCCAGTGGTTCGCCAACTATGTGATCGCACAGGCCTTCCCGATCATGCTGACCACCATCGGCCTTGCCGCAAGCTACAGCTTCTACGGCGTCTGCGCGGTGATCAGCTTCTTCCTGGTCGCGAAGTTCATCAACGAGACCAAGGGCAAGGAACTGGAAGCGATGGAAGGCTGAGCCTTTCGGAGCTGCTATTATCGGGGGCGCGGTCTTCGGGCCGCGCCCCTTTTAACAGGATGACATGATGACGACCCGCACGCCCGCTCGCCCGTTCCGCTCCCGCGAATGGTTCGCCGCGCCCGGGCGGGCCGACATGGCCGCGCTCTATCTCGAGCGGTTCATGAACTATGGCATCACCCGCGACGAGCTGATGAGCGGCAAGCCGATCATCGGCATCGCCCAGTCGGGCAGCGACATCGCGCCGTGCAACCGCATCCACCTCGAGACCGTCAAGCGTGCCCGTGAAGGCATCCTCGCGGCGGGCGGCATTCCGATGGAGTTCCCGCTTCATCCGATCTTCGAGAATTGTCGCCGCCCGACCGCTGCGCTCGACCGGAACCTCGCCTATCTCGGTCTGGTCGAGATCCTCAACGGCTACCCGGTCGATGCGGTGATCCTGACCACCGGGTGCGACAAGACCACGCCCTCGTCGATCATGGCGGCCTCCACGGTCGACATTCCCGCTATCGTCCTGTCCGGCGGGCCGATGCTCGACGGGTGGCATGAAGGCGAGCTGGTCGGGTCCGGCACGGTCATCTGGCGTAGCCGGCGCAAGCTGGCGGCGGGCGAGATCGACGAAGCCGAATTCCTGCGCCGCGCGACCGACAGCGCGCCTTCGGCCGGGCATTGCAACACCATGGGCACCGCCTCGACCATGAACAGCCTGGCCGAGGGGCTGGGCATGTCGCTGCCGGGCTGTGCGATGATCCCGGCGCCGTATCGCGAGCGCGGGCAGATGGCGTACGAGACCGGCAAGCGGATCGTCGACATGGCCTATGAGGATCTGCGCCCCTCCAAGATCCTGACGCGGCAGAGCTTCCTCAACGCGATCAACCTGCTGACCGCGATCGGTGGCTCCACCAATGCCCAGCCGCACCTGATCGCGATGGCGCGCCATGCCGGGATCGATATCGGCCCCGCCGACTGGATGCGCGGATACGACCTGCCACTGGTGGTCAACATGCAGCCCGCGGGGAAGTATCTCAGCGAGCGCTTCCACCGTGCCGGCGGCATCCCCGCGGTGCTGACCGAGATGATCCTTGCCGGCCATATCGACGGCAGCGTGATGACTTGTACCGGCAAGACGCTGGCCGAGAATGTCGCGGGCCGCGAGGCGACCGACCGCGAGGTGATTTACCCGTACGATCAGCCGCTGATGGAGAAGGCCGGGTTCCTCGTCCTCTCGGGCAACCTGTTCGATCAGGCGATCATGAAGACCAGCGTGATCTCGCCCGACTTCCGTGCCCGCTATCTCTCGCGCCCCGGCGCCGAAGGGGTGTTCGAGGGGCGGGCGATCGTGTTCGACGGATCGGACGACTATCACCGCCGGATCAACGATCCCGCGCTGGCGGTCGACGCGGACTGTATCCTGGTCATCCGCGGTTCCGGTCCGCTCGGCTGGCCCGGATCGGCGGAAGTGGTCAACATGCAGCCGCCCGATCATCTGATCCAGCAGGGCATCATGAGCCTGCCGACGCTGGGCGACGGGCGCCAGTCGGGGACGTCGGACAGCCCGTCGATCCTCAACGCCTCCCCCGAGAGCGCGGCGGGGGGCGGGCTGGCCTGGCTGCATACCGGGGATATCATCCGGATCGACCTGAACGCTGGCTCCTGCAACGCGCTGGTCGAGCCGGACGAGATCGCCCGCCGCAAGGGCGAACCCGCGCCGCCGATCCCGGAGAGCCAGACCCCGTGGGAAGAGCTGTTCCGCGAGAAGACCGGGCAACTGGGCGAGGGCGGGGTGCTGGAATTCGCGGTCAAGTATCGCGGGACGAGCAACAAGGTGCCGCGGCATAATCATTGATTGCGGGTGCGTTGGTGTTCGTGCCGCGCTCAAGCAAATACCCTTCCCCAGCGAAGGCTGGGGTCCAGCTGCGAGACGTGCGCGGGAGAGCCATGCCCGTCGCTACGACCACCTTGGCAACTGGGCCCCAGCCTTTGCTGGGGAGGGTGATTAGAGTTTGCGGCTAGTATGTTTTACCCTTTCGGGGAAACAAGAGTCACAAGAGTCACACTGGCATGGCGTTTCTCGCGCGCCACGAACCTGCCGTTGGATTTTACCCCTCCGGAATAAGATCTTTGCCCAGATAGCGACATGTCAAAGAGCGGCCGGGCATGGACCCGGCGCGCGGAGTGCAGCAGCCGGAATCCAACATTGCAAGCGAACGGATCAGCCCGCGGCCATCCGCGCACGGGCAAGCTTCTGCAGCACGGTCAGCGGCATCGATCCCTTGGTCAGCACCGCGTGGAACGCCTTGGGATCCCAGCTTGCGCCTGCCTTGCGCCTGGCTTCGTCGCGCAGCTCGACCCAGACGGTGTGGCCGATCTTGTAGCTGCACGCCTGGCCCGGCCAGACCGTGTAGCGATCGATCTCGCCCTGGCTGCGGCCGCGGGCGATGCCGGTGGTAGCGATCAGATGGTCGGTCGCCTTCTCGCGGCTCCAGCGCTTGGCGTGCATGCCGCTGTCGACCACCAGCCGGGTCGCGCGGAACAATAGCGACTGGAGATAGCCGACCTGCCCCAGCGGATCGCCGTCATACATGCCCATCTCGTCGGCGAGCTGCTCCGAATAGAGCGCCCAGCCTTCGCTATAGCCCGAATAGCCGCCGCTGCGCCGGATCATCGGGATGTCGTCGCTTTCCATCGCCGACATGATCTGCAGGTGATGGCCGGGCACGCCCTCATGATAGCTGAGGGTGGCCAGCCCGAATTTCGGCCGGTCGAACGTGTCGCGCAGGTTGATGAAATAGATCGCCGGGCGCGAGCCATCGAGCGAGGCTGCCTGATAATAGCCGCCCGGCGAGCCTGCCTGGATCGCCTCGGGCACGCGGCGGACCTCGACCGGGGCCCTGGGTACCACGGCGAATTGTTCGGGCAGCCTTTTGGCCATGGCAGCGACCTGTCCGCGCAGCGTCTCCAGCAGTTCCTCGCGGCCCGGATCGGTGTTGGGGAAGAGCTGGTCCGGCCGCTTGTTCAGCTCGACCAGCCGATCGCCGACGCTGCCCTGGGTCATGCCCTGCGCCTTCAGGATCGTGTCGATCCGAGCGCTGATCTCCGCGACCTGTTCGAGCCCCAGACGGTGGATCTCGTCGCCGGTCATCGACACGCTGGTCGCGGCGCTGGCGGCGGCGGTGTAATAGGCTTCGCCATCGGGCAGGCGCCAGACGCCGGCATCGTGCGTGGCTTTCGCGCGCAGATCGGTAAGCAAGGCGCGCTGGCGGTCGAGCGCGGGGAAGACGCGTTCCGCCATCAGCTTGGCGACGGCATCTGCCCGGTCGGGCGGCAGGTTCGCGGCCTTCAGCTTGGCGGCCAGATCGGTGGCCGGGCCGGTGGCCTCGGGCGCCTTGTCACGCAGCGCCGCAACCTGTTTCAGCGTGGTATCGAGGATATAGTCGGGCGCGAACACGCCCTTGGCCGCATCCTCGCGCTGGCGCTCGGTTTCCGCCTCGATTGCGGCGGGAAAAGCCTCGATCCGCGCCAGATAGGCATCGGCATCGGCCGCATTGTTCACCCGGTGGGCGCCGCTGAGGAAATCGGGGACGCTGCGATAGGCACCCGAGAGCTGCGACAGCAGATAGGGCGCGTAATAGCCGCCGCTGGCGCCGAAGCTGAAGCGCTGGGCATCGAGCGTTCGCGTCAGTCCATATTCGACGACGTCATAGTCGAGCGCGGCCGCCTCGCCCAGCGCGTCGCGCGGGATCGAGCGGAGGGTCTTCAACTCCTGCCGGGCCCGGGCGAACCGCCGCTTCGCGCCGCCGCGCGAGGTGTCGCCCAGCTTCGAGCGGAGATGCGCGCGGGTGCCGGTATCCAGCCCCATCGACGTCGCCTGTTCGGGATTGTCGTCGAGCCGCGCGTAGAAAAAGCCGTCGAGCATCGCGCGCAGCTCGGCATCGCGATTGCCCTTCGTGGCGCTCGCCACCTGCGGGAATGCGGCGGTGGCGGCAATCAGGCTGGCCGAGGGGAGGGGCTTTGTCGACCGGGGGGGGCGTATCGTGCTTCAATCAATCCTCCCCCGGAGGGGGAGGTGGCAGCCGCAGGCTGACGGAGGGGTATTCTCCGCGGGCGATGTCGCCTGTGGAGACTACCCCTCCACCGCTTCGCGGTCCCCCTCCCCCTCCGGGGGAGGATTTTCGTCACAAGGCCGAATGTCGATATTGCCTACATCGCGCCATGCCCCGGCGCGGCCAGCATCCAGATCGCCATCGCGACCATCATCACATTCTCGGTCAGCGACAGGAAGCCGAGCGGCACGTTGCTGTCGCCGCCGACACAGGCGCATTTCAGCTCGCGCTTGTCGATATAGACGGCCTTGAACACCGAGACCGCGCCGATCCCGCCAATGAATAGCGCGACGGGTGCGGAGAGCCAGGTCAGGGCACCCGCGGCCATCAGCACGCCCGCGCCCGCCTCGGCGAAGGGGTAGATCTTGCCATAAGGCACCCAGCGCTTCGCCAGCAGGTCGTAGTTCAGGAACATGGTCGAGAAGCGCTCGACATCCTGCAGCTTGAGCATCGCGAGCACGCACATGCTGAAGGCGATGAACCATTCGCCCGCGCGGATGGTGAGGGGGGTGCCATAGGCGGCGTAACTGGCGGCCAGCGCCATCAGCGCGGTCATCGCGAACACGGCGATCACCGGGCGATAGGTCAGCGCCTTGGGATCGCGGACGGACAGGCCGAGGAACGCGCGCAGATCGTCATGGCCGCCGATCCGCTTGCCGTCGATGAAGGTCTGCGGCGTGGTCTTCACACCATGCTCGGCCTTGAACGCGTCGGTCTCCTCGCGCGTCGTCAGCCAGCGATCGTCCACCGCAAAGCCCCGCGACCGCAGCAGATGCAGCGCCTTCAGGCCATAGGGGCAGGTGTGGCCGGGCATCACCATGCGATAGAGGGTGGCGCGCTTTTCGGCGGGGGCGGTCATCGGCGGGTCTCCATTGTCCATGGACGGACCCGGCCCATATAGGGTCCGGACCATGGTACGGAGTCAAGGCGTGGCAATGACGATAGCGGGGCTGGCGAAATCGGCCGGGGTGGGCGTGGAGACGGTCCGCTATTATCAGCGGCGCGGGCTGATCGGCACGCCCGAACGCAGCGGTGGGTCGGGGATCGGCGGCGGCATAAGGCGCTACGACGATGGCGATGTGCGGCGGCTGGGGTTCATCCGTTCGGCACAGGCGGCGGGCTTCACGCTGGAGCAGATCGGCGAATTGCTGTCGCTCGATGCCGGGCATGATCATGCCCGGGCGCGAAAGCTGGCGCGGGAGCGGATCGCGGCGCTGGACGCGAAGATCGCCGAACTGGAGACGGCGCGTGCCTCGCTGCGCAAATTGGCGCGCGAATGTGCCGCCAGCACCGGGCCGTGCCCGATCCTGGAAGCGTTCGATTCGCCCGTGATTGATCCGGGTCATTGATATTCGGAGAAATTTCGGCTTCAGTTCGAAACGCTTAGGGATCACTCCACAAAACCGATGACCGACCAGGAACTGGCAAGGCGCCTCGATGCGCTCGCCGACCTTGCCATTCTGGACACTGCGCCGGAGCAGGGGTTCGACGATATCGTCGAACTGGCTTCGCATATCTGCCGCACGCCGGTCGCTTTGGTCAGCCTGGTCGACCGCGATCGCCAATGGTTCAAGGCGGGCGTCGGCGTGGATATGTGCGAGACGCCGATCAGCCAGTCGGTCTGCCGGCACGGCATGGGCAGCACCGAGATGCTGATCATCCCGGACCTGACGATGGATCCGCGCACCGCCGCCAACACGCTGGTTACCGAGCCGCCGCATATCCGCTTCTATGCCGGGGCGCCGCTGGTGACGGCGGAGGGGGTGACGATCGGCATGTTGTGCGTGATCGACCTCGAGCCGCGGCCGGAGGGGCTGACGGACGAGCAGGCGAAGATGCTGCGTGCGCTGTCGCGGCAGGTGATCGCCCAGCTCGAACTGCGCAGCGCGCTGCGCGCCGCCGACGAGCATGAGAGCCGGCTGCGTGCGGCGCAGGAGGCGGGCGGGATCGGCACGTTCGAGCTGGATGTGGCGAGCAACGTCATGACGGTTTCGCCCGAATTCTGCCGGTTGTTCGGCGTGCCCATCGCCGAGACCTATGGCACAGCCGAGATCGAGGCGTTGGTCGATACATCGGATGGCACGGTGCATTCGACCACGCGTACCCGCGCCGACGGATCGGCGGAGGTGACGGTCGAGTATCGACTGCTGCCCCGCGAAGGCGTGCCTGCGCGCTGGATCAGCCGGCGCGCGGAATTCGTCCGCGATGAGGACGGCAATGTCACCCATATGCGCGGGATCGTCGGCGACGTGACCGAACGGCGGCTGGTCAATGACGAGATCGGCCACCGGATGAAGAACACGCTCAGCCTGGTGCAGGCGATCGCGGCGCATACGCTGCGGGTGATTCCGGATCGCGAGCCGGTGATCGAGTTCGACCGGCGGCTGCTGGCGCTGGCGGCGTCGCACGACGTGCTGCTTCGGAGCGGTACCGCGGCGCCGATGCGCTCGGCGGCGGTCGCGGCGCTCACCAACCTTACTGCGCAGGACCGTGTTTCGCTGGAGGGTCCGGAGGTCGAACTGAACAGCCAGGCGACCCTGTTCTTCTCGATGCTGGTGCACGAGCTGGCGACCAATGCGTTGAAATATGGCGCGCTCTCGGTTCCCGGCGGGCGTGTCGGCGTGACGTGGCGGATCGAGGGCGAGGATCTGGTGCTCGACTGGCATGAGCGCGGCGGCCCGCCTGTGACGCAGCCGACCCGCAAGGGCTTCGGATCGCGGCTGATCGAGCGCGGGCTGGGCGGCGCCGGTGCGGTGAAGATGGACTATCTGCCCACCGGTCTTGAAGCGACACTGCGCACGCCGCTGGACCAGATCCGCTAGACGCCCGCCGCGATCTCGAACCCGGGCAATCCGGGAACGTCCGCTTCGAACGCGAACAGATCGCCCGCACGCGGCTCGGCTTCCAGATCGGCCGGGCTGCAATGCTTGTTGGCGGTGGTGGCGTAGACGGTCTTCAGGTCCGGTCCGCCGAACGCGATCTTGGTGATCGCGCTTACGGGAAAGCGGATCGTTTCCAGTAATTCGCCGGCGGGCGAGTAACGGCGCACCGAGCAGCCCTTGTAGAGGCCGGTCCACACGCAGCCTTCGGCATCGACGGTGGGGCCGTCGGGATAGCCTTGTTCGTTGGGAATGGTCGCAAAGATGCGGCGATTGGCGAGGTGGCCCTTGTCGGTTACGTCGCAGGCATAGATGACGCCGCCCAGCGTATCGGTGTGGTAGCAGGTCTTACCGTCCGGGCTGAACGCCGGGCCGTTGGTAATCGAATAGAAGGGGCTTTCGGCGACACAGGCACCGTCTGCGCCGAGCCGCCAGATCGTGCCGGTGTCCGCGGTTTCGTTATCGTCCATCGTTCCGAACCACAGGCGGCCATGGCTATCGACGGTGCCGTCGTTCAGGCGATTATCCGGCAGGCCCGGCTCGGGATCGACCAGAGGCGTGAAGCTGCCGTCGCGTTCGTCGAACCGGGCGAGGCCGGTCTTCAGTCCTGCGATGAACCCGCCACCTGCGACCGGTAGCGCGAAACCGACCTGATCCGGCGCGTCCCAGCTTCGCTTGCCGCCGGTCGCGGGATCGTAGCGGTGGATGCGGTGGCTCTTGATGTCGGTGAACCACAGGGCCTTGTCGCGCGCGACCCAGACCGGCCCTTCGCCCAGCCGCGCGCCGAGCTGCCAGATGCTGACCGGCTCGCTGCGCTGGACGGGCATCAGCGCCAGCCTGCATCCACGAAATAGGTATGGCCGGTCACCAGCCGCGCATCGGCGGAGGCAAGGAACAGCGCCATGGCAGCGATGTCATCGGGCACCAGTCGGCCCTTGAGGCACTGTGCCGCGACGATCTCGGCCTCGCCTTCGGGCGTGTACCATTTGAGCTGGCGCGGGGTGCGGACATTGCCCGGCACGATGCAGACCGAGCGGATATTGTCGGGGCCGAGTTCGCGCGCGAGGCTGCGGGTCAGGCCTTCGATGGCGGCCTTGCTGGTCTGGTAGAGGGTGAGGCCCTCGAGCGCCAAATGCCACGAGATCGAGCCGAGATTGACGATCACGCCTTCGCCCTTTGCGCGCATGCCGGGGATCACCGCCTGCGCGCAGAAAAACTGATGCTTCAGGTTCACGTTGAGGCGGTTTTCCCAATATTCCTCGGTGATCTCGTCGATCGAGTGGCGATCGTCATTGGCGGCGTTGTTGATCAGGATATCGAACGCGCCATGCGCCTCGATCAGTTCGCGGATGCGGGCCTGCGTCGTGACGGTGTCGGTCAGGTCCATCTTGTGGAAGATGGGCGGCTGCTGTGCGGTCGAGAGGCTGGCGACGAGTTCGTTGGAATCATCTTCGGCAATGTCGAAGAAGGTGACGTCGCAACCCTGGCGGACGAACCCCTCGACGATGCCGGCGCCGATGCCCGATCCGCCGCCGGTCACCAGAACGCGCTTGCCCTTCAGGCTGGGATAGACCGCGCGCTGGTCTCGGGTCGTGGTCATGGGATCGGCTTCCGACATTTCGAATGATTTCCAATATAAATACAAAATGTGCCAGTAAAAAATTCAGCGCACATCAGGCGAAGATCTTTTGGGCGAGCAGCCCGCGGTCGGCGAGGTTGCGCATCAGGTCGCGGATGCCGAGCGCCCAGGGCGCCGCGGCCTTGGACGTGGTGACGCGATTGACCAGCTTGCCCAGCTTCGGACTGGAGATGCTGACCAGATCGCCGCTCTTGTGGGTGAAGCCGCGGCCGGGATGGTCGCGATCCTGGATCGGCGCGAACAGTGTGCCGAGGAACAGCGCGAAGCCGTCCGGATATTGATGCTCGCTCAGCGCCTGCCGGACCAGTTCGGTCGGATCGCGGCTGATCTGGCTCATCTTGTTGGCGCCTTCGAGGCGATAGCCCTCGGGACCCTCGATCAGCAGGTCGATCTCTGCGCCGCGGACATCGTCCATGGTGAAGTTCGCGTCGAACACGCGGATGAAGGGCCCGAGCGAGGTCGAGGCGTTATTGTCCTTGGCCTTGCCCAGCAGCAGTGCCGAGCGGCCCTCGAAATCGCGAAGATTGACGTCGTTGCCCAAGGTGGCGCCGCGGATCGTGCCGGTGGAATCGACGATCACCACCACTTCCGGCTCGGGATTGTTCCAGTCGCTGTCCGAACGCACGCCGATCTCGGCACCCCAGCCGACCGCGGAGAGGACGGGGGCCTTGGTGAACACCTCGGCATCGGGGCCGATCGCGACTTCCAGATATTGCGACCACATGCCGGCTTCGATCAGCGCGGCCTTCAGGTTCGCGGCTTCGGGGCTGCCGGGGACGACCGAGCGGATGCCCGATCCGACCTTGGCCTCCAGATCGCCGCGGATCGCCGCCGCCGCGCCGGAATCGCCGCGCGCGCGCTCCTCGATCACCCGCTCGATCGCCGAGACGGCGAAGGTGACGCCCGCCGCCTTCACGCATTGCAGGTCGATCGGGGCGAGCAGCATGTCGGCGGTGAGGTCTTCGATCGCACAGACGCGCTCACCCGAGAGGTTAGCGATATCATCGCGTTCGAGCAGATCGGCGACGGTAGGGGCCTCACGCGACACGTCCCACACGCTTCCGTCGCGCAGGATCACCGGGCTGGGGCCTGCTTCGCGCAGCACGCGCCCTACCAGAATCGCCTGATTCCAGTCGGTCGGCAGCATTTCAGGGCTGAACGCTTCCAAGACTCGATCCCCACCCGCACTTATCGTTTGATAGCGCTACCATTGGTTCGCGCACGCACGGCTGTCAAGGACGGACTGGGGGCGTCAGACGGTCAGGGGATCGATATGGGTCAGGATCTCGGCGACGATGGCGTCGGGGGTGCGCATCGCACCATCCTGAGTGGCGCGCACGACCCGCCACGGATCGAGCGGACCGTTGGCGAGCATGTCTTCATAATTGGCGCGGACGCGCTGCTGGAGCGCGACATCGGCTTCATGCTCGTCGAAGCTGCGATCGGTGTAGCTGCGCTGCGCCTTTTGCAGGATCATCGCGCGGGCGAGTTCCCATGGCGTGTCGAGATAGATGCACAGATCGGGCGAGGGCAGGGCGAACTGGCTGAGTTCGAGCGTGCCGATCCAGTCCATCAGCGGCCGGGCCTCGGCCGCGGGCACCTTGGCCGCCTGATAGGCCATGTTCGATGCGATATAGCGATCGAAGATCACCACATCGTGCGCTGCCTGCGCTTCGAGGATCGCCTCGCGCCATTCGAACCGGTCGAGCGCATAGAGCACGGCCGCCGCCTTGGGCGTGACCGGAACCGGGATTTCGCCAGCGAGGAAGCGGCCGATCGTCACCCCGCCCACGGTCTCGCCATAGCGCGGAAAGGCGATCACGACGGCCGAGCGGCCCTGCGCGACCAGCGTCTCGTGCAGGGTGCGCGCGGTGGTGGCCTTGCCGACGCCGTCGGCGCCTTCGATCGCGACGAGAATTCCCACTTTGCTGCGCTGTCCTGTCCGGTTGTGACCCCTCTCCTAGGCCAGCCGGACCCGGCTTGTCACCAGCGGGGACGACTACGGATGGGGAGAAGTCCGGAGGGGCCGCGCAAGCATCCTATAACTAGAATGGCCGCATTGGCATCTCGTGGCGGTTCGCTCCGTCCGTCCCTCCGGAAGCGGGCCGCCACGAGTAGCGTTAGGAGTCGAAGATGGCCGCGCGGTCATTACTGGTAACGATGATCGTACGCGATGCGGGGCTGCGCTCCGCATTGGTCGTACGACTGTCCGAAAGCTTCGATCTGCTCACCGCCGCGCGGTGGGATGCCGGGCTCGCCGCCCGCGCCCTGGTGCGTGCGCCCGCCGTGCTGGTCATCGACGAGCAGGCGCTGGTCGAGGATGCGTTTAGCTGGGTCGAACTTCTCGCCGGTGACCACGGCTTTGCCCGTATCGTCGTCATAACTGCCGACGCACCCGCGAACCCCGAACCGCAGCTTGTAATGCAGGTCGACCGGGAAACCGCGATGGCGGGTCTTCCCCAAATATTTTCCGACCTGACTGCGCTGAGTTAAGGCGCTTCAAGGCGGGATGTATAAGTAAAAACCCTTAAGCGCCGCGTCACGAACGCGCACCTAATTTACGCGTATCTAATTCGCGTTCGCAAACCATTCGACCGTGGGGACACCAGACGGTTCATGCTACTCGTACTGATCATCCATGAAGCTGGGTTACGCAGCTCGCTGGTGGCGCAATTGTCGCTCGCCGGGGCGAGCATCGTCACCGCCAAGGATGTCGACGATCCGATGCTGACCCGTAGCGTGCGCAAACCCTCGATCCTGGTCCTCGACCATGAATTCGTCGCCGCGCAGCAGGCGGGGTGGCTTGACGACGTGCTGGCCGAGCCGCGCTGGAACCGGCTGGTGGTGCTCGACGGACCGGCGGATTGTCCCGCCGACCCGCGCTGCATCGCCCTGGACGGGAAGAATGCAGCGGCATCGATCATGGCGAGCATGCCGGGATGGAAGGCGCAGCTGGTCGCCTGAGCGGGCCGCTCAGGCCTTGAACAGCCCCGCAGCAAAGGCGATGCGCAGCGCTTCGGACAGGCTGCGCACTTCCAGCTTTTCCATCAGGTTCGCGCGATAGATTTCCACCGTGCGCGGGCTGATATCCAGCTCATAGGCGATCACCTTGTTCGAACGGCCTTCGATCAGGCCCTTCAGCACGTCGGTCTCGCGTGGCGAGAGCTTGGCGATCTTGCCCTTGGCGGCGTCCAGCCGTGCGCTGGTCTCGCTCGATTCCTCCAGCGTGGCGAAGGCGCGTTCTAGCACCTGCATCAGCGCTTCGGCCTCATAGGGCTTTTCCATGAAATCGAGCGCACCGGCCTTCATCGCCTGCACCGCCAGCGCAACATTGCCCTGACCGGTGAGGATGATCGCGGCGAACTCACGCCCCTGGATCGATTCCAGCACGTCGAGGCCAGTCGAACCGGGCATGTGGAAGTCGAGCAGCACCACGCCGGGATCGAGATCGCCGGCTTCCTCAAGGAACGCATCGCCGGATCGGTAACTGCGGATGATCAGGTCGGATCTGACCGACAACAGGCTGTGCAGTGAAGCGCGAACGGCGTCGTCGTCGTCGACGATATATACTGTACGAGTCATTCCACACCCTCTTCCACCGCGGGCAAGGTGAAGCGAAATGTCGCGCCACCCTCCGGCTTGTTTTCAGCCGTCAATGCCCCGCCATGTGATTCGATGATACGCTTACTTATAGAAAGTCCAATACCCATTCCGCCGCCTCCGCTCTTGGTTGTGGTAAACCGCGAGAAAAGTTGTTCCAGAATTGAGTTCGGAATACCGGGGCCCGTATCGCTGACCTCGATTTCGATCATGTCGTCGTCAACCTTCCTGGAAATGATGGTAATCTGGCGACGACCCTTGGGTAACGTTCGCAAAGCCTCATTTGCATTTCTCAGAAGGTTTACGAGAACCTGCTGAACTTGGATTCGATCCGCATAGATTTGCTGCGCTGCGGGATCGAGATCATATTCCACCCTGATATGGAATTGGCTGGTGCCGACAAGCACCAATTCGACCGCGTCGCGAATGGTCCGCTCGACCGACTCGATCCGCATTTCGACGTCGCCGCCCTGGGTGAAGTCGCGCAGCCGGCGGATGATATGGCCGGCGCGCTGGGTTTGGTCTGCGCCGTGCTGCAGCATTTCCGAGACACGCTCGCCGCCCTCGCCATTATTGATCAGCATCCGCGCGGCGGCGAGGAAATTGGCGGTGGCGCTGAGCGGCTGGTTGAGCTCATGCGCGATGTCCGCGGCGAGTTCGCTCATCGCGCTCTGGCGTGAGACATGGGCAAGCTCCGCGCTGAGTTCGCTCAGGCGTTCCTCGGTCTGCAAACGCTCCGAAATGTCGCGGAAGAAGATGGTGACGAGCGTCTTGCCGTCGAATCGCGCCAGGTTGGTGCGGATCTCCATCGGGAATCGGCGGCCGTCCGCGGTCTCGCCGGTGACCGGGGCGGGGCGGCCGATCGCGCTGGTTTCCCGCGTGCGCGAGAAGCGGGCGAAGGCGGCCTCGGCCTGTTCGCGCTCGTCGGACGCGGCAAGCATGGTCAGCTTCAGGCCTAGCACATCCTCGGCACGATAGCCCCACAGCGCTTCGGCAGCCGCACTGAACTGGCGGATCATGCCATCCTGATCGACCACCACCATCGCATCGGGCACGGTTTCCAGGATCGAGCGGAGCTGGGCGGCGCGGGCGCGAAGTTCGGCCTCGCGCTCGTCGCGTTCGGTCACGTCGAGGATCACGCCGACGGTCCGCATCAGATTGCCGGAATCGTCGTAGAATGCGTGCGACGACCCCTCGACAGCGCGGACATTTCCGTTCGGCTGGATGAAGCGATAGCGATAGCTGAACGTATCGGCGCGTTCGGCCACGGTATGGGCGATGGTGTCGATGATGCGCTGAGCGTCCTGCGGATCGACCTGCGCGCGCCAGCTGTCGAAGTCGGACAGCGATCCCGGTACCAGCCCCAGCCGTTGCTCGGTGCCCGGCGACCATTCGAGCTTGCCGGTCTTCACATTCCATTCGAACACGCCCAGCTCATGCGCGCTGGTCGCGGTGGCGAGGCGTTCCTCGCTGATCCGCAGCGCGTCCATCGTGCCGTGCAGCCTATCCTGTTCCTTGGCGACGCGGGTGATCGCCCAATAGGTGATCAGGCCCACCGCGAGGATGTTGCCCAGCACCACCAGCAGCCGCGCGCTGAGCGGGGACAGCAGGCCGGCGCCCTCCATCCCGCTTTCCAGCAGCGAGGGGATGACCGGGAAGATCAGCACCGCGGGCAGCAGCAGCTGGAGCAGCCGTCCGCGCGGACGATCCGATCCCAGCAGACGCACCCAGCCGAAGCTGCTGTGCCAGAAGATATAGGCCGCGGTGAGCAGCAGGCCGATCACCGCGGAGGGGACCGAGATCGAATAGAGGCGGGCGACGGGATCGTCGGGCGATGCGAACACGATCATGATCGCGGCGGCCATCGCCACGCCCAGCGCGCAGCTGGCGATCAGGCTGGCGACCGCATCGCGCTGCCACGCGCCGCTGCTCGAGGCATAGCCGGCGAGCGCGAGCAGCAGGAAGATGGTGGTCGGCGTCGCGCCGGGCCGTCCGGGATGGGGGAAATTGAGTCCCTGGATCGAATCGTGGAACAGCAGCTGATCGACGCCCAGATCGACCCCCAGGCTGTTCTGGACCAGCGACAGGGTGGCGATCACGACCGGCGCGCCCCACAGGATGCGCGCTTCCTTCAGCCGGTTCTGGATCGCGGCGAGGAAGCCGAGCGACAGCGCGAGATAGCCGATGGTGGTGAGCGGCCAGGGCGGGCGGCTGGGCACGCCGAAGCCGCTCAACTCGCGCGATCCGATCACCCAGCCGAAAAAGGCGGCCAGGCTGCAGGCGCATGCGAGCGCCGCAAATCCGGTCGCGAGCTTCCTGCCTATGGGCCAATCGCCCATGCCTTGCCCGCCGTTACTCGTCACTGACAAAACTTTCCCGATCCCGGCTGTGCCCTCCGGGATATCAGTCACCTAACGCGATTCGTCGCGCGAGGAAATCCATTCATCCCATTGTGGTCTATCTTGCCAAAACACCTCCGCGCCGCGATCAATGGGGCATCACGGACGCGGTTCGATGCGCCGCGCCAAGGGGAGACCATAGTTGATCCGAACGATCCTGATGGCGGGTGCCGCCATATCGCTCGCCGCCTGTTCGACAGGCGGGGAGAAGCCCAAGACCGCTTCTGCCGAACCCGCCGCCAAGGCGCCTGGCAAGGGCAAGGGATATAACCACGATCCCTTCCCCTCGACCTACAAGCCCTATCCGGGCGTGCCGACTTTAGTGACCAACGTCACCATCCTCGACGGCGAAGGCGGGCGGATCGATGGCGGTTCGGTGCTGTTCAAGGACGGCAAGATCGTAGCGGTGGGCAAGGACCTGCCCGCCGAAGGCGCGACGGTGATCGACGGGCAGGGCAAGTATCTGACCCCCGGCGTGATCGATATCCACAGCCATCTGGGCGATTATCCCTCGCCCGGCGTGCAGGCCAATTCGGACGGCAACGAAGTGACCAACCCGGTCACCGCCGAAGTCTGGGCCGAGCATAGCGTGTGGCCGCAGGACCCGGGCTTTGCCCGCGCGCTGACCAATGGCGGCGTCACCACGCTGCAGATCCTGCCGGGCTCTGCGAACCTGTTCGGCGGGCGTTCGGTGGTACTCAAGAATGTCTATGCCCGCACGCCGCAGGGGATGAAGTTCCCCGGCGCGCCCTATGGCCTGAAGATGGCGTGCGGCGAGAACCCCAAGCGCGTCTATGGCAGCAAGGGCCGTTCGCCCTTCACCCGGATGGGTAACATCGCGGTGGACCGCCAGACCTGGGCCAAGGCGGTGGAATATGATCGCCGCTGGGATAAGTATGAGGAGAAGGGCGGCGAACCGCCCGCGCGCGATATCCAGATGGATACGCTGCGCGGCGTGCTCGACGGCGAGATCCTGGTGCAGAACCATTGCTACCGCGCCGACGAGATGGCGCTGGTGATGGATATGGCCAAGGAGTTCGGATACCGGGTGACCGCGTTCCATCACGCGGTTGAGGCCTATAAGATCGCCGACCTGCTCAAGGCCAACAACAGCTGCGCCGCGGTGTGGGCCGACTGGTACGGCTTCAAGATGGAAAGCTATGACGCGATCGGCGAGAATCTCGCCATCCTCGAGAAGGAGGGCGCGTGCGCGATGATCCATTCGGACGACGCGAACGGCATCCAGCGGCTCAATCAGGAAGTCGCCAAGGCGCGCCAGTCGGGCATCCGCGCCGGCTTTCCGATCAGCGAGGAAACCGCCTGGAAGTGGCTGGCGATCAATCCGGCGCGCGCGCTGGGGATCGATCAGCAGACCGGCAGCCTGAAGCCCGGCAAGATGGCGGACGTGGTGCTGTGGAACGGCAATCCGTTCAGCGTCTACACGCGGCCGCAGATGGTCTGGGTCGACGGCGCACTGCTCTATGACGCGAACAATCCGAAATTGCGGCCGGTCTCCGATTTCGAGCTGGGCCAGCCGGGCGAAGGGGATGTGAAGTGATGAAGAAGCTCCTTCTGGGCGCCGCAGCCGCGGCCATCGCTTTCGCTGCTCCCGCACTCGCGCAGGACGTTGCGATCACCAATGCGAAGCTGGTCATCGGCGATGGCGCCGGACCGGTGGAGGGCGGCACCGTCGTCATCCGGGCGGGCCGCGTGGTCGCCGCAGGGCCGGGCGTGGCGGTGCCCGCGGGCATGCGCGTGATCGATGCCAAGGGGCGCTGGGTCTCGCCCGGCATCTTCGCGGGCTTCACCCGCCTGGGCATCGTCGAAGTCGATGCGGTGGATGAGACCAACGACGCCAATGCCGGCGGATCGCCGTTCAACGCGTCGCTCGACGTGTCGTTTGCGGTCAATCCCAAGAGCACGCCGATCGCGCTCAACCGGGCCGAGGGCGTCACCCGCGCGGTGGTCGCGCCGGGCGATTCCAGCTCGATCTTCCGCGGGCAGGGCGCGATCATCGATCTGGGCGCGGACATGAATGCGGTCAGCCAGCCGCGCGCTTTCCAGTTCCTGGAATATGGCGAGAGCGGTGCGGGCGAATCCGGCGGCAGCCGCGCGGCCGCCATCGCGACGCTGCGCAACGCGCTGTTCGAGGCGCGCGAATATTCGCGCAATCCGGGCCGCTATCTCGATCGCGGCAAGGATGCGTTCCTGACCCGCGCCGATGCCGATGCGCTGGTGCCGGTGATCACGGGCCGCGTGCCGCTGCTGATCCATGTCGAGCGGGCGTCGGATATCCTTGTGGTGCTCGACCTGAAGCGCGAGATGCCGTCGCTGCGGATCGTGCTGGTCGGCGTGACCGAGGGCTGGACCGTGGCGCGCGAGATCGCGGCATCGGGCGTGCCGGTGATCGCGACGGCGCTGGCTGATCTGCCTTCCTCGTTCGAATCGCTGGCGGCTACCCAGTCGAACATCGGGCGGATGAAGGCGGCGGGCGTGCTGGTCGGGATCGGCATGATCAATGACGACGACACGCGTCAGGCACGGCTGGTGAAGCAATATGCCGGCAATCTGGTGGCGCTGAACCGCATTCCGGGTGCCAGCGGTCTCGACTGGGGTTCGGCCTTCGCCGCGATCAGCTCGAAGCCGGCCGAGGCGATGGGGATGGGAGCCGAATATGGCTCGCTCAGGCCCGGCCGCCGCGGCGACGTGGTGATCTGGGACGGCGATCCGCTGGAACTGGGCACTGCCGCGGTGACGGTGATCATCGACGGCGTCGAGCAGCCGCTGGCCAATCGCCAGACGCGCCTGCGCGAACGTTACTGGGATCCCAAGGAAAAGGCGCTTCCCAAGGCCTATGAGTATTGAGGGAACGCACGGACAAGCGGCGCATTGAACCGCAAAAGGAGACGGAGATGAGCAAGGTCTGGATGGGCGTCGCGGTGCTGGCCATCGCGCTTGCCGGGTGCAAGCCGGCGGCGGAGAATGCCGTGGTGGCGAATGACGATGCGGCTAACCTCGTCATTCCGCCCGACGAGGACGGTGCGGAAGGCAATGCGATCGGCAACGAAGCGGCGCCGGAGAATGCGACCGCCGCGGTACTCGCCTTGCCGGAATATCAGCGCAACCAGGTGTTCGTGCGCGCGATCATGGATGCGGAATTCCGCTGCGATGGCGTGGTCAAGTCCGAGCGGGTCGCGGACGTGCAGGGCCTTCCGGCCTGGCGTGCCGACTGCAAGGACGGGCTGAGCCATGTGGTGAGCGTGAAGGCCGACGGCACCGCCATCGTGATGAGCCGCGCCGACTGACGGCTTCGGCATAGTCCGGATACAAAAAAGGGGAGGCCGGGCGACCGGCCTCCCCGATTTTTTCGTGCGGTGCGGCTCAGAGGCCGACCACGCCGCCGTCATTCTTGGTGATCACGACGATCGCCGAACGCGGACGCACCGTGGCGCCGGCGGTGCCTGTCGCCTGGCTGTCCGGCCAGTGGCTCGACGGCGCCGCAGCGGTGCCGTTTTCGCCCGGATGCTGGATGCCGACGAACAGCGTGCGGCCGTCCGGGGTGGTGTCCACGCCGGTCAGCTCGCATTCGAGCGGGCCGACCAGGAAGCGCTTCAGTGTTGCCGCCGTCGCAGCCGCACCGACGCGGGTGGTCTGGGTGGCAGTGGCGCCGCCCGAGCCGACATTGGTGATGGTGCGCACGCCGCCGTCACCGACGCTGCCCGGCATCGCCAGCAGCATCTGGTTGTTGGTGCGATCGGTGAAGGCACCGTCGTCGGTCTGGATCCACAGCACCGGCTTGACCAGGCCCGAGGCGTTCTGCGGGCGGCCGAACCACAGGCCGTCGGGCGACGAGAAGTCGTTGTCCGCGGTGAGGCCCGACAGGTTGACGTCGGCGTTCGAATCCGCCGAGTCCGCGCCGAACAGATAGATGTCCCAGGTGAAGCCGGTTGCGGCCGGATCGTCCGCATTCTCGCGCAGGCGCAGGATGTGGCCGTTCGGGTTGCCGAACTGGTTGGTCGCCGGGGTGCCGCGCGGATCGTTATAGTGGCGCGGGTTGGCGGCGTCGGTGCCGGTCAGCGGACGCAGCGTGGCGTTGTTGTTGGTCAGCGTCAGGAAGATTTCGCCGGTGACGTTGTTGGTCGCGGTCCATTCCGGACGATCCATCTTGGTCGCGCCGACAGCGTCGCCTGCCAGACGGGTGTTGATCAGAATGTCGTTCTGGTCGGCGAAGGTATAGGCGACGTCCGAACCCTGTGCCGGGCGGGCCGGAACCGAACCGAACACCAGCGGCAGCCAGACGCCCGTGCCGTCCGCATTGAACTTGGCGACATAGAGCGTGCCGGCGTCGAGATACTTGTCGCCGATCGCGAGACGATTGGCGGCAGTGGCGTCGGCAGCGTCCCAGTTCGCGTTCGAGACGAACTTGTAGAAATATTCGCCGCGGGCGTCGTCGCCCAGATACACGGCCAGCTTCTTGCCGGCGGTGAACTTGCCGTACCAGGCGCCCTCATGGTTGAAGCGGCCGAGCGCGGTGCGCTTGCGCGGCGCCTGGCTCTTGTCATACGGATCGAACTCGACGCACCAGCCGAACTGATTGAGTTCGTTGCGGAAATCGAGCGTGGCGTCGATGCCGCCGGCAACGCAGTTCCAGCGCGCATAGCTGGTGTCCGCACCGCTGGCCGGGACCACCGTTTCCCAGCGATAGCTGCTGGCGGTGACGTTGGTGAAGCCGTAGCGACGCAGCGCGACCATTTCGCGAGCGGTGCGGTTCACGTCGTCGGTCGCCGGGCGGCGGAAGTAACCGGCCCAGTTTTCCTCGCAGGTGATGTTGGTGCCCCACAAGGTGTGGCCGTTGGCGCAGTTGTTGATCGTGCCGCGGCCGGCAACGCCGGTCGGCGAATAGAGGGTGCGCAGCGAGGCATGGCCGCGGACCGGGCCGTTGAACACGGTCGGGGTCAGCGGGGTGATGCGGCGGTTGAACGACGAGTTCTGGACATAGGCCCAGGCGCGGCCGGCACCTTCGGCGCACTCGACGACGCTGACGCCATGCGCTTCGATTTCCTTGATCGCTTCGGCTTCGGGACGCGGCGAGGTGAGCGTCGGGCCGGCGGGGTGGAGGTACTGGATGTTCAGATTCTCGTGGTTCTGAACCATCAGGCCGCGGGTCGAGGCATTGTCGTCGCGGGCACCGGCGGCGCTGAGGCCGTACCAGTAGAGCGCGTCGCCATGATCGCCGATGCGGGCGCCGAAATTGGTGTCGGTGCCGTCATTGGCATAGGCCGCAACGCCCGACGCGATCGGATCGCCCAGGCGGGTGAGGATCTGCACGCTGTAGCCGGCGGGCACGGTGACCACGTCGTTGCGGTTCTTCGCGATCGAATTGAAGCCCATCACCGCCGGGCTGACGACGACGCTGGTAGAGACGTTGGCCTGCGCGCCACTCGGGGTCGCGCTGACGAACATGAACGACAGGGTGGTCGCGGTCGCGACGCTGGGCGCGAGGAAGGTCGCGGTGGTCGCGTTGGGGACGCTGAGCGTGACGGTCGGGCCCGCGGTCTGCGTCCACGAGGTTGCGCTGCCGCTGCCGGCGGTGGTGGTGCCGGTCAGGGTGACGACGCGGCCCGACGTGGTGGCGCCGGTCGAG
>NZ_JARNTV010000039.1 GCF_029433115.1 Sphingomonas sp. AOB5
CCGCCGCCCGCGCCGACCGGCGACTATCGCAGTGCGCCAAGGAGCGAGCCGGTCGTCAGCGGCAACCGCGTCACCCGGCCGCGGGTGGGCGAGCGCATGGGCGTGCTTGCCAACAACAACCCCACCAGCACTTCGGTGCCGCAACCCTATCCCACCCAGGCGCCCTATGGCGCACCGGGCAACACCGAACGCTATGACGGCAAGGAAGTCGGCTCGATCCAGTCGGTGCTGGCGCAGCCCGTCTCGACCTTCTCGATCGATGTCGACACCGGCGCCTATGCCAATGTCCGCCGCTTCCTGAAGAGCGGCGCGACGCCCCCGCCGGACGCTGTGCGGACCGAGGAGCTGATCAACTATTTCCGCTACGATTACCCGCGCCCCACCTCGCGCGACGTGCCGTTCAGCGTCACCACCGATATGGCGCGTACGCCGTGGAACCCGAACACGCGGCTGATGCGGATCGGGCTGCGCGGCTATGATGTCGAGGCACGCGGGCGCCCGGCGGCGAACCTCGTCTTCCTGATCGACGTTTCCGGATCGATGAACTCGTCCGACAAGCTGCCGCTGGTGAAGCATGCGCTTACGCTGGTCGCCCAGCGGATGCGGCCGCAGGACAAGGTTTCGATCGTGGTCTATGCTGGGGCAGCCGGGGTCGTGCTCGAGCCCACCTCGCGGCCCGAATATGTGAAGCAGGCGATCGATTGCCTGTCGGCCGGCGGATCGACCGCGGGCGGACAGGGCATCAAGCTGGCCTATGACGTGGCCCGCGCCAACATGATCCGTGGCGGGATCAACCGCATCCTGCTGGCCACCGATGGCGACTTCAATGTCGGGATCAGCGACAACAAGACGCTGGAGGAACTGGTCAAGCGCAACCGCGACGACGGCATCACGCTGACAACGCTCGGTTTCGGCACCGGCAATTACAACGAAGCGATGATGGAGCGCATCGCGGACTTCGGAAACGGCAATTATTCCTACATCGACAGTGCGATGGAAGCACAGAAGGTGCTCGACGACGAACTGTCCGCCACCCTCTTCACCATCGCCAAGGACGTGAAGATCCAGGTCGAGTTCAACCCGGCCCAGGTGAAGGAATATCGCCTGATCGGCTATGAGAACCGCGCGCTGAAGGAGGAGGATTTCGACAACGATACCGTCGATGCGGGCGATATCGGCGCGGGGCATCAGGTGACCGCGCTGTACGAGATCGTCCCTGCCGATGGCCCCGGCTGGCTGCCCGACCGCCGCTACGAAGCGAATCGCCCCGGCGGCGCGCCCGCGGGCGGCAGCGAGGCGGCGTTCGTGAAGCTGCGCTACAAATTGCCCGGAAACGAGACGTCGCGGCTGATCTCGCGGCCGGTTCCGGCCTCGTTTATTCGCACTGCACAGGCGCCGCAGGGCGACATGGCCTTCATCACCGCGGTCGCGGCCTTCGGGCAGCGGCTTCGTGGCGATAAGTATCTGAATGGGTTCGGTTATCCTCAGATATTCAGCCTGGCGGGCACCTCTGGCAACTATTGGCGGAACGAATTCGTCCAGTTGGTCCGTCTCGCAGATGCACAAAACCCGCGCCCAAGGCGCTAGGACTGGCTGGACGCCGCCCGTACCTGCGCTATGTCTCGGGTTAAGACTCGGGGCGTAGCGCTGGGAGGGCGCAATGATGGAAGCACTGCAATCGACCACCCCGCTGGTGCCGGGCGGTCCGGAATGGCTCACGCTGCCCTTCGCGCTGATCGGCGCGGTGGTGCTGGTCGTGCTGCTGGTCCTGTGGTGGATCACGGCCGCTGCGGCGAGCCGCGCCAAGATGCGTCGCGAGGAAGCCGAGAGCCTGGCCGCATGGCAGCTCGAGCAGGAAGTGCCGCCGACCCGGCCGATCACCCCGCCGCCGCCCATCGTCGAGACCCCGCCCGCACCGGAACCCGAGCCGCTGGCCGCCATCGCACCCGAGCCGGAACCGGTCGTGGAGGTTGCGCCGGAACCCGAACCCGTGGTCGAGACGGCTCCCGAGCCGGTCGTCGAAGCCACGCCCGAGCCTGAACCTGTCGCGCTGGAAGGCGCCCCGGCCCGCGAACCCGAACCCGCCCCGCTGGAAGAGGCCCCCAGCGCCGATGCCGCACCGGTCGATTCGACGCCTGCGGGCGAAGCCGAGGCGATTGCCGAGGTTCCAGTTGCCGCGGTCGGCGAAACCGTGTTCGAGCCTGTGGCCGAACCCGAAGTCGTTGCCGAAGCAGTCGAACCCGTCGCGGAAGCGGTAGAGCCGGTCGTCGAGGTCGCGGAGCTGGTCGAGGCCGCGCCCGAACCGCTGGCCGACGAGCCGATCGCCGCTGCTGCACCGCTGGATGCCAGCCCCGCCACGCTGGCCGCCGATCTCGCCGGGCCTGCGCCGGAACCCGAACTGGCCCCCGAGACGGTGGTGGAAGCCGCATCGGAGCCCGAGCCGGTGGCCGAAGCCCCGGTCGAGCATATCGCCACCGAAACCGCGCCCGAACTCGCCGCTGCCGAAGTCGCAGCCGAGCCGGCACCGGAACCTGCACCCGCACCGGAACCGGTTGCGGCAAGCGCGCCGGACGATCTCACTCGCATGAAGGGCGTCGGTCCGCGTCTCGCCGAACGGCTCAACAGCGTCGGCGTGACCAGCTTCGCGCAGATCGCTGCGCTCTCGCCTGACGAAGCGACCGCGCTCGACGCGCAGTTGGGCGATTTCCAGGGCCGCCTGTCGCGCGACCGCTGGATCGATCAGGCCGGCTATCTCGCCAATGGCGATATCGAGGGCTTCGAAGGCACGTTCGGCAAACTCTGACGGGCTGGATGCGTCGGCGTCAGCGCGCCAACTGCCCTGCATTCGCTTCGAACGCGGCGACCAGTTCGTCGAAGCTGCGATTCAACCCGGCCATGCTCAGGCTGATATCGCCAAAGCCCATCGCCTTGTTCGCGCCCGCCGTGCGGCCCTGCAGCGTGGTCGAAGGCCAGGCCGCCGGATCGCGCAGCCAGAAGGTCAGCATGCGCTGGCGATGGATCTGGCCGATCGCGGCGCGATCGAACGCGTCCCAGGGAATCGTCGCTTCCGACCAGCGGCGATAATAGAGACCCTCGGGGCTGATCTCGATCACCGGGCCGCCGCTGAAGAACTGGCGCGACCAGGCAACCCCGGCCAGTCCAAAAAAGACGATCGCCGCCCAGCCGATCCATGGCACCGGTACGATGATCCCAAGCGGCAACCGCGCCAGATCGTCCGCGCCCGATGTCACCATCCACGCCCCGCCCGCGACGAACGCCACGCTGCCCAGCATCAGCAGCGCGACTTTCGCCTTCGATGTTTCCGCGGTGAAATGCATGCCCGTCCCCCTCGACGCCATGCCGGGACAGTGCCTAGCCCTCGGCGCGGCTTACCAGCAGCTTGTCGATCTTGCGCTCGTCCATGTCGACGATCTCGAAGCGCCAGCCCTGCTCGACGAAATGCTCGCCTTCCTTGGGCAGATGCTTGAGTACCGCGAGCGCCAGGCCCGCGACGGTGGCGTAGTCGCGATCCTCGTCCAGATCGATGCCCAGCCGCTCGGCAAGGCCGTCCGCGGGCATCTGGCCCGAGACCAGCATCGATCCGTCCTCGCGCATCACGACATTGGGATTTTCGCCGGGCACCTTGTCCGACGACAGCTCGCCCGCGATCGCCGCCAGCAGATTGGCGGGCGTCACGATCCCTTCGAAATGACCATATTCGTCATGGACCAGGCCCATGGGAACTTCGGCGCGGCGGAGCGCACCCAGCGCGTCCATCGCATCGACCTGATCGGGCAGCACCGGCGCGGTGCGGGTCAGCTTGCGCAGGTCGAGCGTTTCGCCGCGGAACAGCGCGCCTACGATATCGCGCGCCTGCACCACGCCGATCACCGTGTCGATCGACCCTTCGCCCACCGGCAGGCGGGTGTGCGGCGTCTGCAACAGCGCCTCGCGAATGCCGGCATCGTCCAGATTGACGTCGATCCAGTCGACATCGGTGCGCGGTGTCATCACTTCGCGCACCGGACGGTCGGCGAGGCGCACCACGCTGGAGATGATCGAGCGCTCATGCTCCTCGATCACGCCCGATCTGGTCGCCTCGGCAACGATCAGGTGCAGTTCCTCGGCAGTGACACGATTCTCCGATTCGCGATTGAGGCCGATCAGGCGGAAGATCAGCCCGCTGCTCTGGTCGAGCAGCCACACGATCGGCGCGGTCACCCGGCTCAGATACAGCAACGGCAGCGCGACCAGCACCGCGATCGGCTCGGGCGAGCGCAGCGCGAACTGCTTGGGCACCAGCTCGCCGACGATCAGCGAGGCATAGGTGGTCACCGCGATGACGAGCGCGATGCCGGCAGTGTCCGCGATCTCAGGATCGAGGCCCAGCCATTCCAGTCGCGCCGCGACCGGCCCACCAAGGCTCGATCCCGAATAGGCGCCGGCGACGATGCCGATCAGGGTGATGCCGATCTGCACGGTAGACAGAAACTTGCCCGGGTCCGCGGCCAGGTCGATCGCGGTCTGCGCGCCACGCTTGCCCGCGCGCGCCAGCGCATCGAGACGCGCGGTGCGCGAGGAAACGATGGCGAGTTCGGACATGGCGAACACGCCGTTGAGCGCGATCAGCGCGAGGATGATCGCGACGTCGATCCAGGGAAAGGAGGGGATGTCGTCCATTGGGCGTCCGCTCTCCATAGCGGTAACCGCAGGCGAATCACAACATGATGTGCGGGATTTCCGTGCGATCAGCCCCGCCGGTCGCGGAAAAAGTCCCTCAGCAGCCCCGCGGCCTCGCCTTCGCCGATGCCGGGATAGACTTCGGGGCGGTGGTGACAGGTCGGCTGGGAGAAGAAGCGCGGGCCATGTTCGACCGCACCGCCCTTGGGATCGGCCGCCCCGTAATAGAGTCGCGCGATCCGCGCATGAGCGATGGCGCCCGCGCACATCGCGCACGGCTCCAGCGTGACCCACAGGTCGCAATCCTCCAGCCGATCGCGGCCGAGCAGCTTCGCCGCATCGCGAATCACCCGCATCTCGGCATGAGCGGTCGGGTCGTGCAGATCGCGCGGAGCATTGCCCGCGGTCGCGACGATTCGCCCATCATGCACCAGCACCGCGCCGACCGGCACTTCTCCAGCCGCCGCCGCGGCGCGGGCAGCGTCGAGCGCCAGGCGCATCGGTTCGGGGAGCGGGAACATGAGCCAGTCCTAGCCGGACCGGCTCATGTCCGAAACCCGCGTCAGGGCGTTATGTCCTTTGCGCGCCTTTAGCGCGTGCGGTACCGCCTCGAAACGCGATCTTCCTCGCGTTCCAGACAGACTCTTACTTCTTCTCGGCGGGCGCCGTCGAATTGGCCTGCTTCACTTCGATGGTAGGCAGGGTGACGGTAGTGTTCTTCATCTCCACCGTGGGCACCACAACGGTGGTGTTGGTGGTGCCGATGCCCACCGATCCGGTATCCGCCTGTACCTTGGGCAGCTTGCCGCCCTTCATGTCGAAGCTGACCTGCGGCCACTGGCCCTGCTGCATCTGGATATTGAGCATGCCGAGCGACATCAGCACGACCGCGCCAAGGGCCACGAGGCCCAGAAGGACAAGAATTCCACGCATCGGTTCGTCTCCCCAAATTGAATCGTTTGCGTAATAACGCATCATTCACCATCTGGGTTGCGTCGGAGCAAGGAGTTTTACGGGCGAATCGGTTGACGCACCGTCCCATTCCGACTATCGGCGCAGCCTTTCCGGCTCCGTTTGGGGCCAAAACCAGGATTAACAGCGATGTCGCGCATTTGCGAGCTGACCGGCAAGGGCCGGCAGGTGGGGAACAACGTTTCTCACGCCAACAACAAGACCAAGCGTACCTTTCTGCCGAATCTGCAGAATGTGACGCTGATGTCGGACGCGCTCGGCAAGAGCGTGAAGCTGCGCGTCTCGACGCACGGCCTGCGTTCGGTCGAGCATGTTGGCGGTCTCGACAACTGGCTGCTCAAGACCAGCGACGAGGATCTCTCGCAGCGCTGCCGCCGCCTGAAGCGTGACGTCCGCAAGGCCGGCGCCGAAAAGGCTGCTGCCTAACCCTTTTTTCGCTTTCAGGCGAATCGCGGGCCCGTTCTCCAGCCGGAGAGCGGGCTTTTCGCGTTTGGGTCAGCCCGGCAGCGCCGCGACGATCCGCTCTGCTGCCGTTTCCGGTGAAATCGCGCCGGTATCGATCGTGAGTGCCGGAGCCGGCATCCCGGCGATGCAGGCGTGGATCGACGGTCGCAATTCGCGCAGCAGATCGACCGAGCGCAGCTTGCCGAAGGCGGCGCGATCCGGCGCCGCCACGCGCTGATCCTGCAGTTCGGGCGCGAGCGTCAGCGCCACGAAAACCACCTGCCCACCGCCGTCCGCCACGAGACCCGCCACGCGAGCGGCGAAGTCCGGGCTGACGGTCGGCTCGGGCGCGAAGGTGAAGATCAGCGATCGATCCTCGGCCACCGCTGCGGCAATCGTCTCCAGCCAGAACGCCTCGCGCAGCCGCACGAACGATTCCGATCCGAACGGAAACACCGCGGCCACCGCATCGACGATCAGGTGATTGTGGAACAGCGCAAAGCCGGTCCGCTCGGCAAGCACCTTGGCGATAGTCAGCTTGCCCGACGCCAACGGTCCATAGAGGAAGATCAGCAGCATCGCGCCAGCCTAGCCGTCCAGGCGGAACTTGAGCAGCAGCGATTGTTCGAACCACATACGATTGTCGTCCGACGCGATCCAGATGATCGTCGCGCCGCCTTCGCGGGTCACCGCCAGCGCTTCGAAATTATCGCGGATCAGCGGCGCGACGAAGCTCGCGATCTCGCCGCCGCGCACCACCGCGCCGGCCCGGATCTCACGCGGATCGACGATCACCAGCTTGGCGGTGAACAATTGCGTCAGGCTCACCCGGCGATTGAGGATCAGCAACCGCCCGTCGGGCAGTTCGGTCATGTCTGTCGGGTCATATTCCTCGGGCGGCTGATAGGCGAAGCGCATCACCTGCGCCTTCGGATCGGTCGGATCGCGATCGAAGCGCAGCGCGTCACGGCCCTTCTTCCCCGGCCCCGGCGTCGTCTCGCTGATCACCAGAAACGCGCCGGAGCGCAGCCGCACCATCGATTCGGGGCCGCCATTGTCGTGCCAGCGCTTCATCGCCTCGGGCCGGACATGCGCTTCGGCCCGGCCATCGGGGCCATAGCGCCAGATCGCGCTATATTGCTCGAACCCCACCCAATAGCGGCCGGTGGCGGGGTCGCGGGTCATCGATTCGCTGTCGCGGTCCGCCTTCAGCCAGCCGCTCTGCGGTCCGTCCGGCAGCCCGCCGAACGTCACGTTGCGCGGGACCCAGTCGGCGCCCATGTCGAAGCTGACCAGATGCCCGCCGTCGCTGAGCAGCGTGAACCGCTCCCCCACCAGCGTCATCGACGAGAAGCCCCCGAACGCCGATTGCGATCCGGTGAGGCGAACGCCGCCCAGATAGGTAAGCGCGCCCACGCGCCGCCAATCGGGCCGGCCCTTCACCAGCGGCACCTGCACCGCCTTCATCGTCGCGCCGGGCCGGAACCGGTCGAGCGGCTCCTCCCCCGAGGACGGGAAGTTCAGGTACAGCAGGAAGAGAAGCAACAGCCAGACGCGCATTGGACCCGTCATAGGGCAAGTCGCGCCGCGGGACACCCGCAGGAAACATGAACCTGAGATAACCGTGTCGTTCAGCGAAAGCTCAATGGAACCGCGCTAGTCCGTATCCGTTGTCGGCGTACGATTTCCCTCGCGTGGTGTATCGAGGGTAGAGGGCCGGTCCTTCGGGACCGGCCCTCTTCGTTTGTGTGGGGTTCGGGAAGTGACGACGGCAAAGCCGCCGTCGGACGGGTTCGGCAGAGCCGACCCGCCGGCCGTGCCGGGCGATGCGCTTTGCGCACCGGGGCGGACGTGGCCGCCCCTTCGCCCGTCAGTACATATGCTGCCCGCCATTGATCGACAGCGTCGACCCGGTGACGAACCCGCCCTCTTCCGAGCAGAGGAAGGTCACGCCACGCGCGATCTCGCTCGCTTGACCAAGGCGGCCGACCGGGATCTTCGCCACGATCTTCTCCAGCACCTCGGCCGGAACCGCCGCCACCATGTCGGTGTCGATATAGCCCGGCGCGATCGCGTTCACGGTCACGCCTGCACGCGCGCCTTCCTGCGCCAGCGCCTTGGTGAAGCCATGGATGCCGGACTTGGCCGCCGCATAATTGACCTGGCCATACTGGCCCGCCTGCCCGTTGATCGATCCGATATTGACGATGCGGCCCCATTTCCGGTTGCGCATGCCCGGGAAGGTCGCGTGCGCCATGTTGAAGCAGCCGCCCAGATTGATGCGGATCACGTCTTCCCACATGTCGCGGGTCATCTTCAGGATCGTGCCGTCACGCGTGATGCCGGCATTGTTGACGACGATATCGACCGGGCCCAGCTCGGCCTCGACCTGCGCCACGCCGGCCTGGCACGCGTCGAAATCGCCCACGTCCCATTTGAACGCCTTGATGCCGGTGCGATCGGTGAACGCCTTTGCCGCATCGTCATTGCCGCCATAATTGGCCGCGACGATCACGCCCTTTTCCTGCAGCGCAAGGCTGATCGCCTCGCCGATGCCGCGGGTGCCGCCGGTTACGATCGCCACACGTGCCATGATCTCTATCCTCTCAATGTTCAGTTTCCTGAACGCTAGGCGGACACAATCCAGCCCGCAAGCTCCCGGCCCAGAATGTTGCGCAGCATTTCAATGCCTGCGGCATCGGAATTGAGGCAGGGCAGATAAGCAAAGTCGATACCTCCCGCGCCAAGGAAGGTCTCGCGCCCGCGGATCGCCAGCTCCTCCAGCGTCTCGAGGCAATCGGCGGAAAAGCCCGGCGCGACGATCGCGACCCGCTTAACCCCGTCCTGCGCCAGCTTCGCCAGCGTCGCATCGGTCGCCGGTTCCAGCCATTTCGCGCGGCCGAAGCGCGACTGGAACGCCACCGTCAGATCGCGGCCGAGCGCATCGGACAGCAGCCGCGCGGTCTTGCGGCAATGGCAATGATAGGGATCGCCCAGTTCCAGCGTCCGCTGCGGCATGCCGTGGAAACTGGCGACGATCGCCTCGGGCTCGAAATCGAGTGCGGCCAGCGAGGCTTCGACCGAGGCCTTCAGCGCGGCGATATAGGCCGGATCGTCATGATAGGGCGGCAAGGTTCGCACCGCAGGCTGCCAGCGCATATCCGCCAGCGCGGCGAAGGCCGCATCGTTCGCCGTCGCGGTCGTCGCGCCGCAATATTGCGGGTAGAGCGGCGCGATCAGGATGCGCTCGCATCCGGCATCCTTCATCGCCTTCAGCTTCTCGCCGATCGCCGGATTGCCATAGCGCATCGCCCAGTCGACGATCACGCCTTCGCCGAATGCACCCGCCAGTGCATCGGCCTGTTCGCGCGTGATCGCGGCGAGCGGCGACCCGTCCTCGCGCCACACCAACGAATAGGCATGGGCCGACTTTTTCGGCCGCGTGTTCAGGATGATCCCGCGCAATATCGGCTGCCACACGAGCGGCGGAATTTCGACCACGCGCCGGTCCGACAGGAATTCGGCAAGATAGCGCTTCACTGCAGCCGGCGTCGGCGCATCGGGCGTGCCGAGATTGACCAGCAGCACGCCGGTCCTGCCCGTCGCAACGGGCGGATGACCCGGAGGCCGGCTCATTCGACGTCCGAAAGCAGCGGCAGCGCGCGGAAGCGGACGCCCGACGCGGCCTGCAGCGCATTGGCGATGGCCGGTGCCACGGCAGGCACGCCCAGCTCGCCCACCCCGCCCGGATCGGCATCGCTGCGGATCACTTCCACGGTGATATCGGGCATGTCCGCCAGACGCGGCAGGTTGAGGTCGGCGATATCCATCACCGAAGCGACATTGTCGGTGAAACCGGTGCTGCCGCCGATCGCCGCCGCCATGCCGAAGATCATCCCGCCTTCGATCTGCTGCGCGACCAGATCGGGGTTCACCACCCGGCCGACATCGACCACCGCGACCAGCCGCTCGACCTTCACCTTGCGCGCCGCCAGCCGGGCCTCGGCCAGCACTGCGATATGCGATCCGCGGAAGCTGTGACAGGCGATGCCCTGCGACGTGCCCTGTGCCCCGCCCTGCCAGTTGCCGAGCTGCGCCGCGAGCTGGAGGCAGCGGGCCAGCCGCGGCTGGCCGCCGAGCATCGCCATGCGGAACGTCACCGCATCGCTCTCCGCGACATGCGCCAGCTCGTCGATGAAGCTCTCGTTGAAAAAGGCGGTGTAGCTGTGCGCGTCGGAGCGCCAATGCCCCGTCGGCACGCCTATCGCCACCGGGTGATGATCCACCGCATAATTGGGTATGGCGTAGGACGGGATCGCCCCCGCTACCGCCGAGGCATCGCCGCCCGGCAGCGCGAGCGACGCCGCGACCAGCGGATCGCCGCCCAGCAGCCGCTCCGAAAGCTCGCGGCCCGAGGAGGGTGCGGCGATCTTGGCCAGCCAGCCGGCCAGCGACTTGTTCGGTCCCAGCTTGCCCGCCATCCGCGCGGCGGCGGCCGGGCGATAGCAATCGTGGCGGAAATCCTCGACCCGCGACCAGGTCAGCTGCACCGGGCGGCCGATCCGCTTGGCGATCACCGCTGCCTGTTCGGCCACCGCATGCTCCAGCTTTCCGCCGAACGAGCCGCCCGCCATCATCGGATAGATGGTAACGCTGTCCTCGCTCAGCCCCGCCGCACGCGCCGCCGCCGCGCGCGCCAGACCCGGTGCCTGACTGGGCAGCCATAGCGACATGCGGCCATCGGCATAGCTGGCGGTGCAGGTCATCGGCTCGATCGCCGCGTGCAGCGCCAGCCCGACACGATATTCGGCCGTCACCAGCCGCGCACCCTTGAACTGCGCCGCCAGATCGCCGCTTTCGGCGATGCGTACGCCTTCGCCGTCCAGCGCGCCGCTCAGCGCTTCGGCGATGCTGTCGTCGTTGATGACTTCGCCCGGAACCTGAAAGCGCGGCCGCATCGCATCGAGCGCCCGGTCGGCGGCCCACCAATTGTCGGCGACCGCGGCGACCCATTTGTCGGTCTTCACCACCGCGCGCATGCCCGGCACCTTGTTCGCCGCCGCTTCGTCGACCCGCGCCAGCCCGGCGCTGCCGACCGGACCCTGCCGGATCGACGCGAAGACCATGTTGGGCAACCGCACATCGCCCGCGAAATTCACGCTGCCATCGACCTTGGACGGCACGTCGAGCCGCGGCACCGTCTGGCCATAAAGGCGATTGGCGTCGCCGCTGCGCATCGGCAGCGGGCTGGGTACGTCTTCGTTGGCCGCCGCCGCCGCGATCTCGCCGAAGCGCAGTTTCTGGTTGCCGTGGATCACTTCGCCATTGGCGGTGCCGCATGCTTGCCAGTCGACGCCCCATTGCCGCGCCGCCGCCTTGCACAGCATCGCCCGCGCCGCGGCACCCGCCTGACGCAGCGTTTCCTCGAAATTGCGGATCGACGAGGATCCGCCGGTCAGCACCAAAGCGGTGCGGGTCGCATGGGTCCGCTGCAGCGTATCCGAAAGCCCGCCCAGCGCCGCCTCGAACAGGGTCGCCGCGCCCAGCGCATTGGCATAGAGCGGATTGAGCGGCGCCGCTTCGACCCCCACCGAAGACCAGGCCGCACCCAGCTCGTCGGCGACGATCTGCGGGAAGGCAGTGAACACGCCCTGCCCAAGCTCGGCCTGCGGCACCGCCACCGTGACATGCCCGTCGGTGCCGATCTTCAGCCAGGCGCCGAACAAGGTCTCGCCCGCATCGGCGGTGAGATTGGGCAGATAGGTGCGTGGCCATACCGCCCACGCGACCAGCAGACCGACGCCCACGCCGCCGCCGATCAGCATCGACCGCCGGCTCAACCCTTCGTTCAGGAGCGTGCCCACCCGGTTCTGCTTCTGCGCATCGGCCATCCGCGCTGCTCTATCGCGCCGCGCGGCGGTGCGCCAGCGGGAGCGAATGCGTGTTGTTCAAACAATACACTTGGGTTTGTCACGCCCCGGCTCTAAGGAAGGGCCGAACATCACACCGGGGGACCGAGTGACCTTGCACCTTTCGATGCTGACCGCCGTCGCGGAGCATATCCAGTTCAGCCAGCTCGGGCTTCATCCGGTGGCGCTCAAGCTTGGCCCGCTCGAGATCAAATGGTATTCGCTGGCCTATATCGCCGGCATCCTCGTCGGCTGGTGGTATCTGCTCAAGCTGCTGGCCCAGCCCGGCGCGCCGATGTCGCGGCGCCATGCCGACGATCTGGTCTTCTATGCGACGCTGGGCATCATTCTGGGCGGACGCATCGGTTATGCGGTGTTCTACCAGCCCGAACTGCTGATCAATCCGCTCCAGTTCGTGCAGCTGTGGCAGGGCGGCATGTCGCTCCATGGCGGCGTGATCGGCACGACCGTCGCGATCCTGTGGCTGGCGCGCAAGAACGGGCTGAACTGGCTGCGCGTCCATGACTATGTCGCCTGCTGCGCGCCGTTCGGGCTGTGCTTCGGCCGTCTCGCCAATTTCGTGAACGGCGAGCTGTGGGGCCGTCCGGGCGACGTGCCCTGGGCGATGGTGTTCCCCGGCGCGGGCAGCGCGGCACGGCATCCGAGCCAGCTCTACGAAGCCGGTCTCGAAGGACTCGTCCTGTTCGGCATCCTGTTCTACCTCTTCTGGCGCACCAAGGCGCGCTACGATCCGGGCAAGCTCGTCGGCGTATTCCTGCTCGGCTATGGCGGCTTCCGCTATTTCGTGGAGTTCTTCCGCGAGCCGGACCGGCAGTATCTGGACAATCCGATCCTCGGCACGCCGGGCCTGCACATGGGCCAGCTGCTGTGCCTGCCGATGATTGCGGGTGGCGTCTATCTGATCGCGACCGCAAAGAAGCGCCGTGAGCGGGTGGAGCCGATTGCCGGTTCGGAAAGCGTGGCCTGAATCTCCCCTTCCGCTTGCGGGAGGGATCGGGGGAAGGCATGTGCCCTCTCGTGACCCGCGTGACACACCCGATATGAGCAACCCGCTCGACGCGAACCCGCAGGAGCGCGGCGCCAACGCTGCCGAGCCGCTGCTGGCCGAACGGCTGGCGCGCGCGATCACGCTCGCCGGGCCGATTCCGCTGTCGCAATATATGGGCGCGGCCAACGCGCATTATTACGCGACCCGCGATCCACTGGGCGAGCGCGGCGACTTCACCACCGCGCCCGAGATCAGCCAGATGTTCGGCGAACTGGTCGGGCTGTGGCTGGCGGACATGTGGGATCGCGCCGGACGCCCGGCTGCGCGCTATGTCGAGTTCGGCCCCGGCCGCGGCACGCTGGCCGCCGATGCGTTGCGGGCGATGGCCAAGGCGGGCCTCGAGCCGCCGGTCAATTTCGTCGAGACCAGCCCGGTGCTGCGCGAATCCCAGGCGGAGCGCGTGCCGCATGCCGAATGGAGCCTCGATCTGGTCGGCGTGGAAGACGATCTGCCGCTGCTGGTGGTCGCCAACGAATTCTTCGACGCGCTGCCGATCCGCCAGCTGATGAAGACCGACATGGGCTGGCGCGAGCGGCTGGTCGCCTGTCAGGACACGCTGTTCCTGCCCATCGTCGGCGATCGCGGGTTCGACCAGATCATCCCGCATCACCTGCGCGACGCCGATCCCGGATCGATCCTCGAGACTTCGCCACCCACCGTCGCGATCCTGCGCGCGCTGGCCGCGCGACTGCTGGAACAGGGCGGCGCGGCGCTGATCGTCGATTATGGCTATGAAGGGCCCGCAATCGGCGACACGCTGCAGGCGGTGCGCGGGCATGAATATGTCAATCCATTCGACCAGCCGGGCGAGGCGGACCTGACCGCGCATGTCGATTTCGCCACGCTGAAGGAAGCCGCCGAGATCGAGGGGCTGGTGGTGCATGGCCCGGTGACGCAGGGCGCATTCCTGAAAGCACTGGGCATCGACGCACGCGCCGACAGCCTGTCGCGCGCGCATCCCGACCGGGCGGACAGCATCGCGCTGGATCGCGAACGGCTGGTCGATGACGAGCAGATGGGCGAGCTGTTCAAGGTGATCGCGCTGACCGCGCCGGGCTGGCCGGTTCCGGAGGGATTCGGATCGTGACCACCCACCGCGACGCCACCGCCGCCGACCTGCCCGCGATCGATGCGCTGTTCCGCGAGAGCTTCTTCGCGACCTTCGGCCATCTCTATGCGCCCGAGGATCTGGCGGCCTTTCTCGGCATGTTCACGCTCGAAGCCTGGACCGCCGAGTTCGACTCCGCCGATCACCGCTTCCGCATCGCCGAGGATGCCGATGGCCTGCTCGGCTATGCCAAGATCGGCGACCTGACCCTGCCGGCCAAGACCGACGCGAAGACCACCGAGCTGCGCCAGCTTTATCTGGCCGACCGCGCCAAGGGCAGCGGTGTGGCGCAGGAACTGATGGGCTGGGTGATCGACACCGCCCGCGCCCGCGGTTCGGATGAGCTGTGGCTTTCGGTCTATGTCGACAATCACCGCGCCCGGCGCTTCTACGAACGCTATGGATTCGCGGCGCAGGGCATCTATGCGTTCAAGGTCGGCAATCACCTCGACGAGGATCATCTGATGCGGCTGACGCTGTGAGCGAGGCCGTCACCCTGGTCCGCGCCAAGGCGCTGGACGGGATCGCGCACGGCTTTCTCGGCCGCACCGGCGGGGTTTCGAGCGGTATCCATGCCAGCCTGAACGTCGGCACCGGATCGACCGACGATCCCGCGACCATCGCCGAGAATCGCCGCCGCGCGACCGAGGCCGTGCTGCCGGGCAGCCGTCTCGCCACCGTCTATCAGGTCCATTCGCCCGATGGCGTCGCCGTGATCGAACCCTATGAGGATCGCCTGCGCCCCCATGCCGATGCGCTGGTGACCGACCGGCCGGGCCTCGCGCTCGGCATCCTGACCGCAGACTGCGCGCCGGTGCTGTTCGCGGACCGAGAGGCGCAGGTCGTCGGCGCGGCGCATGCCGGGTGGAAGGGCGCGATCGGCGGCGTCACCGACACCACCATCGCGCTGATGGAATCGCTCGGCGCCCGGCGCGACCGCATCGTCGCCGCGATCGGCCCGTGCATCGCGCGGGCCAGCTATGAAGTGGATGACGGTTTCCTGCGCCGCTTCGCCGAAGCCGATCCCGCGAACGAGCGCTTCTTCGCCACGAGCCGCGAAGGGCACCATCAGTTCGATCTCGAAGCCTATGTCTCGCACCGGCTGGCCGCGGCCGGCATCCGCAAGGTCGAAGCGCTGGGCGAGGATACTTATGCCCAGCCCGAGCGCTTCTACAGCTTCCGCCGCGCCACGCACCGGGCCGAGCCGGATTATGGGCGGCAGATCTCGATTATCGGCCTGACAGCCTGATCCCCTAGTTCGCAGCCATGTGAGCCCGGAGCGCCTTGGCGACCGAGGCCATCACCTTGGTGCGGTTTGGTACCGCGTCGGGACCCGAGATCAGCAGCTTGTCGATCGTCGGATTGGTGATGAACTCCGCCTCAATATAGGCGCCGAGGCACTTCTTGGACTTGCCGATATTGCCGAGCGCGGTGTCGCGCAGCACGCCCATCACCTTCGGACCGGACTGGGTATCCGGCTTCACGCCGCGATCCTTGGCGCCGGGATGGATCGACTTCATGCCCGCGATCAGCCCGGCATGGATGGCGGTGGCGAAGGCCTTGTCCTCGGCTTCGTTGAGGTTGCCGTTCGCCGCCGCGGCGTAGAAGGTCTCCGCGCCCTGCGCCGTCGCCACGCCGCCGTTGAAGTGCAGGCAGACGAATGCCTTGGCCTTGCTGGTGCCCGCCAGCGCCGCGCGCTGGGCGATGCCGACATTCACGTCGGTAGTGCGGGTCATCACCACCTGGATCTTCTGCCCCGCCGCGGTCGCCTGCTTGATCAGCTCGTCGCGCAGGATGAAGCAGAAATCGAGCGCCAGCTTCTTCTCCTTCACGTTCGATACGCTGATCGCATTGTTCGGCGAACTGCCGCCCACCTTCGCTTCGCCGCCATGGCCGGGATCGAGCACGACCGTACCGATATCGGTGCCGGTGGTCGCCTTGGCGACGGCCGATCCGTCCGCCAGCAGCTTCGCCGCTTCGGGCATCAGCTTGATCACATCGTCGGCATAGCTCGGCTTCGGCGTGTAGATCGGGCCGATGAAGCGGATATAATCCTCGGCCGTGGCAACATGGCTTTCCCAGCCCGAATAAGGCGCACGGCCGATAAAGGCCCAATAGCCCGAGATGAAATTCTCCAGCGTCGAGAATTTGCAATAGGCGTCCAGCCCGTCATGCGCCTGGTACATCACCTTGGTGGCGAACAGGCCCATTTCCGGCCGCCACTTCAGGCCGCCGAAATTATAGTGCAGCTTGGCGAGATCCGAGGTGCCGCGCCCGCTTTCGAGCATCCATTGCGCCAGCGTGACCGTTTTCAGGTGCGAGTAGCGGATGCCCTGCCCGGCATAAATCTGGGCAAGACGAGCGATGAGTGACGTGTCCGGCATGATATTCCCCCCCAACCTTCAGCGAAAGGAAGCTATCATCGCCATTCCGGGCGCATAGGCTGAAAAGCGGCCATTGTGGTGCTATCCTGCCGCCAAGCAACGGGGTGGCTTGCGCCGCCGATTTCGTTACAGAAGATACCATCCTGCCCGTATCGCCGGGCCAAAAGATTCCGGAGTTCCCATGACCGACGAGACCGAAGCCGATCTGACCGGCGCCACGCCGCGCCGCCGCGCCAAGGCGCCCGTGGAAAAGGTCGGCGGGCGCAAGCTCCGTCCCGCCACGATGATGATGGGCCATGGCTATGATCCGATGCTGTCGGAAGGATCGCTCAAGCCGCCGATCTTCCTCACCTCGACCTTCGTCTTCCCCAATGCCGCTGCAGGCAAGCGCCACTTCGAGGGCGTCACCGGCAAGCGTCCGGGCGGTGCCGATGGTCTGGTCTATTCGCGCTTCAACGGCCCGAACCAGGAGATCCTCGAGGATCGCCTCGCCGTGTGGGAAGAGGCCGAAGACGCGCTCGCCTTCTCGTCGGGCATGTCGGCCATCGCCACCCTGTTCCTGTCGATGGTCAAGCCGGGCGACACGATCGTCCATTCGGGCCCGCTCTATGCCGCGACCGAGACGCTGATCGCGCGCATCCTCGGCCGCTTCGGCGTCCACTGGCTCGACTTCCCGGCGGGCGCGACCCGCGAGGAGATCGACGCGGTGCTGGCCAAGGCCGCAACCGGAAACGTCGCGCTGATCTATCTCGAAAGCCCGGCCAACCCGACCAACGCGCTGGTCGATGTCGAAGCCGTGGCCGCCAGCCGCGACGCGATCTTCAAGGGCGCCAAGCCGCCCATCGCCATCGACAATACGTTCCTCGGGCCGATCTGGGCGCAGCCGCTGAAGCAGGGCGCGGATATCGTCGTCTACTCGCTGACCAAATATGCGGGCGGCCATAGCGATCTGGTCGCGGGCGGCGTGCTGGGCTCGAAGGAGCACATCAACACCATCCGCCTGATGCGCAACACCATCGGCACGATCTGCGATCCCAACACGGCCTGGATGCTGCTGCGCAGCCTCGAGACGCTCGAACTGCGCATGAGCCGCGCGGGCGAGAATGCGGCCAAGGTCTGCGCGTTCTTGAAAGATCACCCGAAGGTTGAGCGCGTGGGCTATCTCGGCTTCCTCGAAGGCGGGGACGATGCGCGTCAGGCCGATATCTATCGCCGCCACTGCATCGGCGCCGGATCGACCTTCTCGCTCTATCTCAAGGGCGGCGAACCCGAAGCGTTCGCCTTCCTCGACGCGCTGAAGATCGCCAAGCTCGCCGTGTCGCTGGGCGGCACCGAGACGCTGGCCAGCCATCCTGCGGGCATGACCCATCTCTCGGTCCCCGAGGCACGCAAGAAGGCGCTGGGCATCACCGACAATCTGGTCCGCATCTCGATCGGCGTCGAGGATGCCGACGACCTGATCGCCGACTTCGAAGAGGCGTTGAAGGCGGTCTAGGTCCTAGTCGACAAATCCTCCGGGCAGGACAGCGCCTACCGGAAGGAGCGGACATATCAGGTTGAGCGTGTCCGCCATCATCCGCTGGCGGCGTTCGATATCGTCCTCCGCAGGATTGCCGGGATCACGCATGAAGGGTGAGAGTCCTGATTGCGTACCCGTCACCCGCGGATTGATGTGCGTGAAGGTACCGCTGGTATCGCCGGTGTGGCAGCCATTGCAGGTCGCGATCGAGAAGTTGAACAGCGCCTGTCCGTTGACCGGTGTCTGGAACAGCGTGCTGGTCCACGAGAACGAGCCGTTGTTGAAGGTCGGCGCTTCCCCGCCCAGGAACGGCGCGCCCCCGGGCAACAGGGCCGGCACGACATGGCTGTTGGCCAACAGCGCCGCTTCGTTGGCGGCGATGTAGCTTGCCAGTTGCGCGGCCCCGGCGGGCGTCTGTTTGAACGAGATATCGGGCGTCTGCTTCACCGTCGTCATGCGCAGTTGGCCGGGATTGGGCTGTCCGGTGGGAATCAGGCCATATTCGAACAGCGCCCAAGGGCCATAGGCCCGATCATTGGTTCGTATCTGACCCAGCGCACTGCGGTTGGGCGACTGCAGCGGGTTGGCGCCCGCATGCACCACCGATTCGGTCATCTGCGCCAGTTGCTGGTTATAGGCGCTGCCGGTGCCGATCCCGAGGTCCGGATCGCTCAGCGCGAGCCATTGCTGTGCCCAGCCCTGCTTGCTCGCGCAACTCGCCTTGTTGACGCGGAACTCGAGGATGATGGTCGATGGCTCGGCCGGACCGCATGGCGCCTCCGCCATGCCGAAGACGAAGCGAAGCTCGCCGCCGCCACCGCCATAACCTCCCGTCGCCAGATCGGTGCGTGAGACGATCGCCAGCAACCGCGCCGGGAACAGGTCGAGGATATATTCGCCATCGGCATCCTTCGGCCACCCCACGACGCTGTTGACCAGGCCCGGCCGCATCGGAACCGTAAACCCGTTCACCTGCTGCGGTGCGCCCGGAAGCTCGATCAGCGCACGCGCGATCGTAAGCGGCGTGACGCCCGTCGCGCTCTGATTGGCGATCTGGGTCACCAGATGTTTGAACGTCCAGACGCCGTCGGGATTGCCCTGGTTCTGACAGGGATCGAAGGTGCGGGTCGGGTCGGCAATCACCTGAAGATCGGTGATCACCAGCGAACGCCCGGGAATGATGTCGGAAGGGTCGGTCAGGGCACTGCCGAGCAGATCCAGCGGGACGCGACGATCGAGGATATGCGCCTCAGCGACCGCACCGGCCCGGTTGACCCGGAACAGCTCGCCCGAACGGCGGCCCTTGGGATTGCGCAACGCCACCAGACCTTCCCTCGCCTGCTGCAGGACGGAGGCCCGATGCGTGCGCGCATCGACGGTCGTCACTTTCCGCGCACGATCGAACCGCAGCGAACGGCCGGGCGGCGCCATGGTCTTGCGGGATTCGAGGCGCTGCGCCGCGCGCTGCACATCCTGTTCGAACCGCGCGCGATCGAACTGCACCCGTCCGGAGTAGAGACCGTCGCCACGGCGCCGGTCTCCGTCGCGCCCCTGATCGTTCACGGCGACCATGCGGTCGCCTTCATAGGGATAGGCAAAGCCCGGCGGCAGGTCGCGCTGCGGCGAAGGCCGGACGAGCAGCAGCGCGTCGGTGCCCGTCGGCCCCATCATCTCGATAGAGACGGAAGCGATACCAGGCATCGGACCCGTTTCGCGATCAGGTTTTCGATCCTGCGCCGAAAGCAAACTCGTCGACACGATCCCCAAAAGGATGACGGCCTTAAATCCACCGATTCGCATAGTCTTTCCCCCTTCGACTATGCCGCAATGATTATCCTATTGATCCATCCCCGTCCAACGGAAGCAATACTTCGGATGAATTCCAAAGATTAGAGATACTCGAAACCGATTCTTGCAGAATATCGGCCAGCATCCGGTGATCTTTTAGCGACGGATGCCAGTTGCACCCGGTCATCTCCATCGCCGGCACGCGGAGCAGCGTGACGTTGCCGGATGCTTCCGCGACCTGGCGCAGATCGGCGAGGAAATTGTCCGCGCCCATCAGCACGAAGCGCGCCTGGGGCTGGCGCTTCCGCAGATCGGCGATGAAGGCGATGTAGCGCGTCCGCCATGCCGCCCGCAGCGCGGCGTCGTCGGCCCATGCCTCGCCCGGCTTTACCGGCGTCGAGAAGTCGTTGGTACCCAGATAGATGACGATCAGCTGGGGCTTCCATCCTTCAGGCGCGGCGGACGCGGGTTCGCCCGGAATCGCGCGTGCGTAGATAGACGGCAGGCTCTCGCCCGGCACATTGCCCGCATAATTGCGCACCACGCCGAAGCCGGACCAGGCAATCACGCGGTAATCCGCGTCGAGCCGCTTCGCGAGCAGCGGGCCGAACGCCTGCTGGGTATCGGTGGTGGCGTGGACGCGATCGCCATCGCAGTCCCGCGTCGGCGAGGTATTGCCATAGCCGACCGAGTGCGAATCGCCGATGAACTCGATCCGCTTCGCCCGCGCGGCCGGCGGCGGCAGCGCCCGCCCTTCGGCAATATCGAAGCCAAGAAAGCGGATTTCGCCCGGCTGGCTCTCGGTCAGCCGCTCCAGCCGCACCACATGGTCGCCCGGCGCAAGATCGTCGAGGATGAGATAGCCCGAAAAGGGCCGGGCCAGACGCGTCTTCTCGACCCCGTCGATCAGCACGCGCACCGTTTCGCGCCGCGTCTCCACGCCGACGCGAACCGCAGTGCCGTTGAACCGCGCCTCATAATAGACCCCGGGCCAGCCCGAGCGCAGCGCGCCATCGCTGTCGCGAACCGATCGGCCGCCGTCATGGATCGTCAGGGGAACGCGCGCATCGGCACAGGCCATCGTGACCAGTGCCATCGCCACTGCTGCCCAGATCCGCGTCATGCCACTCTCCCTTGCGGGACAGGATAGCGCGTCAGGCGGCGAGCCGCACCTGGTTCCGCCCGCCTTCCTTGGCCCGGTACAGCGCATCGTCGGCGCGGCGCACCAGCCGGTCGCGATCCTCGCCGGGCACCAGCAGCGCGATGCCGGTCGAGAGCGTCACTTCGGCATCCGCCCCGCCGGGCACCCGCACCTTGCGCGCCGCGACCGCACCGCGCAGCCGTTCGCAGGCGATCCGGGCCTCGTTCTCGTCGGTATCGGGCATCAGGATGGCGAACTCCTCGCCGCCCAGCCGGCCGACCACGTCGCCGGTCCGCATCGTCTCCTTCGCGGTGCGGGCAAGCACGCGCAGCACTTCGTCGCCCCCGGCATGGCCATGGGAATCGTTGATCTTCTTGAAGAAGTCGACGTCCGCCACCGCGACCGACAGCGGCGATCCGCTGCGCTTGGCCCGCGCCACCTCTACTTCGAGCGAGCTCATGAAGCTGCGGCGATTGGCGAGGCCGGTCAGTTCGTCGGTGGTCGCGCTGATCCGCAGCCGTTCGTTGGCCAGCCGTGCGCGCTTCTGTGCCCGTGCGGTGGAGACCCCCGCGGCCCCGGCGATGATCAGCAGCACGCCGCCCACCGCGGCCAGCGCATAATAATGCCGCTCGATCGTCTGCTCCGCGGCCTCGTTAATGCGCGCGCGTTCGGCCAGCAGGCGGCGCTCCTCGCTCTCGATCGCGGTGACGACCGCCAGCAGCCCCTCGATCTGGTTATAGCCCGATCCGCTGCGCACGATTGCGACCGCCTCGGCTTCGCGACCGTCGCGGCGCAGGCGGATCACCTGTTCGAGTACGCGATTATAGCTGGTCATATGCTGCCTGAGCGAGGCGATGTTGCGCACCTGCACCGGATTGTCGCCGGTATTGCGGCTCAGCCGGGCGACCAGTTCGGGCACTTCCTTGCGGCCGGTGGAATAGGAGCGGAGGAACTTCTCGTCGCCGGTGATCAGATAGCCGCGCTCGCCGCGCATCATCATGTTGACCGCGGCCTTCAGCCCCTCGGCCGCGACGATCACCTCGAGCGTATGGACATACCAGCTTTGCGCCTCGCGGCGCTGCTCGGCTGCGCTGTGCGCATTGCCGATGATCGCGCCGAACAGTCCGGCCAGCACCAGCAGTGCGCCGAATCCGAACGCAAGGCGCCGCTTGCGCCCGCGCCACACCGCGGCGTCGTTCAGGGGGATGTCGACCATTACGCATACTCCCGGGCATGCCCCCGCCCGGGTCTGCATCTAGTTGATGCAGGTAAAGGAACTCCTTCCGCACCGCTGCGGAAGTCTCCCCATATGCCGCTCAGCCGTCGCCGACGCGCTCGATATCGGCGCCGACCGCCTGGAGCTTCTCCTCGAGCCGCTCATAGCCGCGATCGAGGTGATAGACGCGGTTGACCTCGGTCTCGCCCTCGGCGGCAAGGCCCGCGATGATCAAGCTCATCGATGCGCGCAGATCGGTCGCCATCACCGGCGCGCCGACCAGCGGCACCGATCCGCGAACCACGGCAGTGCGGCCATGGACTTCGATGTTCGCACCCATGCGCGCCAGCTCCGGCACATGCATGTAGCGATTCTCGAAGATCGTCTCGGTCAGCACGCTGGCGCCCTCGGCCTTGCACAGCATCGCCATGAACTGCGCCTGCATGTCGGTGGCGAAGCCCGGGAAGGGCGCGGTGTTGAGCGTCAGGGGCTTCAATTGTCCGTTCGCGGCGATACGGATCGCGTCGCTCTTTTCCTCGACCGTCACGCCCGCTTCGATCAGCGCATCGAGCGTCGCGCGCATGTCGTGCGCATCGGCACCGACCAGATCGACCTCGCCGCCGGTGATCGCCGCGGCACAGGCATAGCTCCCCGCCTCGATCCGGTCCGGCATCACGCGATAGGTTGCGCCATGCAGCCGGTCGCGACCCTCGATCTCCAGCGTTTCGGTGCCGATCCCGCCGATCGAGGCACCCATCGCCACCAGCAAATTGCACAGGTCGACGATCTCCGGCTCGCGCGCGGCATTTTCCAGCACCGTGCCGCCCTTGGCGGTGACGGCGGCCATCAGCACATTCTCTGTCGCGCCGACCGACACCACCGGGAAGCGGAAGCGCCCGCCCGGCAGGCGACCGCCCGGTGCGCTGGCCTTCACATAGCCCGCGGCCAGCTCGATCTCCGCACCGATCGCTTCCAGCGCCTTCAGGTGCAGGTCGATCGGGCGGTTGCCGATCGCGCAGCCGCCGGGCAGCGACACGGTCGCTTCGCCCATGCGGCCGACCAGTGGGCCCAGCACCAGGATCGACGCGCGCATCTTTCGCACGATGTCATAGGGGGCGACCGTCGAGGTCAGCCGCGCCGCGCGCATCGTCATCACCCGCCCGAAATCGGTCGGCCGGGCGCCCTCGATCATCGTCGAGACGCCGAACTGGTTAAGTAGATGACCGAAGCTGTCCACGTCGGCGAGGCGTGGTAGGTTCCTCAAGGTAAGAGGCTCGTCGGTCAGCAGCGCGCAAGGCATCAGCGTCAGCGCTGAATTCTTGGCCCCAGAGATTGCGATGCGTCCGGAGAGCCTGTTTCCGCCGCGGATCAGAATACGGTCCATGGCGGGCTTCTAGTCCTTCGGGCGGCACGCGCAAGCTCGGTCGTAATGGGTAGCATTGATCGACTTTAATGCATTGATTCCACAGCACTGCTTTGCATTGCGCGGTGGGGGGAAGCGATTGCGTGTCCGGTAGTTGTTTTGCCGATGTGCTGAATGAACTGGTCGATCTGACGCCCGCCGAACAGGGGGCGCTTGAGCGGCTGGAAGAACGTCAGCGCCATGTACGGCGCGGGGCGATCGTTCAGCGTGAGAACGAGAAATGCTCTGAGCTGTTCATCCTCCGCAAGGGGTTGATGATGAGCTATGTGCTGCTCGACGACGGCAGCCGCCAGATTCTGCGCTTCCTGTTCCCCGGCGACATGCTCGGCATGTCCTCGATGATCTACCGCGAAGCGCCCGAGACGCTGTGCGCCCTGTCGGACTGCGTGATCAGCCCGTTCGACCGCAGCGCACTCGCCGAGACGATGGTCTCGCACCCGCGCCTCTCTGCGCTGGTGCTGGTCTATAGCCAGGTCGAGCGCGTTTCGCTGACCGACCGGCTGGCAGCCCTTGGCCGCACCAGCGCCAAGGCGCGCGTCGCAGCACTCCTGCTGGAACTGCGCAACCGGCTGCGCGCGACCGACAAGAGCGTGTCCAACGCCTTCCTGCTGGGGCTGACCCAGGAGGAAGTGGGCGATGCGACGGGCCTGACTGCGGTTCACGTCAACCGCATGCTCCGCCAGCTCGAGGAAGAAGGCATGATTGCGCGCGAAGCGGGCAAGGTCACTCTGCTCGACGAACGCGGGCTGCTGCGCGCGGCGAACTACGTCAATCGGTTCGAGCGACTCGATCTGGGCTGGTTGCCGAACCCGGCCTGAGGCATTTTTAGGGAGTGCGCCTTTGGCGCATTGCGGCACCGGCCCGCTCCCCCACCCGGCCACCCATAAAATATACTGTCGTTGGGTGGCCGGGTGGGGGAGCGGGCCGGTGCCGCCTGGAACGCGCATTCGCGCGTTCTCAAACTACGCCTTTTCGAGCGTGCACTGCAGCGGGTGCTGGTTCTCGCGGGCGAAATCGGTGACCTGAGTCACCTTGGTCTCGGCCACTTCATAACTGAACACGCCGCACACGCCCACGCCGCGCTGATGGACGTGGAGCATCACCTGGGTCGCTTCCTCCATCGTCATGCGGAAGAAGCGCTGGAGCACCAGCACGACGAACTCCATCGGTGTGTAATCGTCGTTGAGCATCAGCACCCGATAGGGCGTCGGCTTCTTGGTGCGCGTCCGCGTGCGCGTGGCGATGCCGACCGACGGATCGTCGGTGCGCCGATCATTGTCGTCGCCGTCTTCGCTCATGCGGATCTGAAGGGTTGGTGTCACGGAAGTGAAAATATGATGCCCACCCCTGTGAGGCAACCCCGCAGCGCAGCGTAAACCCTGATTCGGCGCTTCGGACACGCACCGAATCGGGCCGCCCGATCGATAGCCCCGGCCGGAACCGGCAAGGATGTTGCGTATCCGAAATGTCACAGAAACATAAATACCGAATCCCGCCATCGGCCGCGACGCAGCCTTGCCACGGATTTCCGCCATTTTCCCCCGAACAGCTTGATTGCGATCAAGTTGCGGAAATGTGTCCGGTAATTGACAGCCTCAGGCCTTAGCGTAGCTTCCTAGGTGGGAAGGGATGTCTCGAAAGGTGGTTCAACAACCACTTTCAGGGGACATCACCAATGCCGGGGAAACAGCAAATTCGAATGGGCCGACAGGCCCTGTTCGCATCGACGGCGATCGCCGCATCGCTGCTGCTGAGCGATATCGCCTACGCACAAACCACTGCCGCGCCTGAAGAAGAAACCGCGATCGTCGTGATCGGTACGCGCCGTACCGATCGCACCTCGACCACATCGGCTTCGCCGGTCGACGTCATCAGTTCGGAAGAACTGACGTCGCAGCCAGCCGCCAACATGATGGATTCGGTGAAGAACGTCGTACCGTCCTTCTTCGTCGGCCAGAACACCATCTCCGACGCATCGACCTTCGTGCGCTCGCCCTCGCTCCGCGGCCTTTCGGGCGACCAGGTGCTCGTGATGGTCAACGGCAAGCGCTACAACCGCTCGTCGCTGGTGCAGGTCTATGGCGGCAGCGACACCGGCCTTGGCCGCGGCGCGCAGGGACCCGATATTTCGGCGATCCCGTCGCTTGCGATCGGCAGCCTGCAGGTGCTTCGTGAAGGCGCGACCGCACAATATGGATCGGACGCCATTGCGGGCGTGCTCAACTTCGGCCTGAAGGAAGGCGCCGGCCTGGAAATCGTCGCACGCGCCGGCGAATATTATGCAGGCGATGGCCGCAGCTATCAGATCGCTGCCAATGGTGGCCTTGCCGGCGACTGGGGCTTCATCAATGTCACCGGCGAATATTACAAGGACGAGCAGACCAGCCGCGGCGTGACCCGCCCGTCCGCCTATAACTTCGCCGTCAACTTCCCGGCGCTCGCGTCGCAGCTGCCGAACTACCCGCTGCCCGCGCAGATCTGGGGCTCCTCGCCTGCGGACGGCTATAAGGGTGTGGTCAATGCCGCGCTCAACGTCACGCCCGACACCAAAATCTATCTCTTCGCCAACTATGCGAAGCTGCACGGCAACCAGAGCTTCAACTATCGCCCGTCGGTTACCAGCACCGCCGTCGATTCCAACGGCGTCGTGCGCACCCAGGGTGCCAATGCGCTGTTCAACAATACCTTCTACCTGACGCCCTGCCCCACCGGCAACGCCACCTGCCCGGCCGGCGGGTTCGTCACCGGCGGCAGCACCTTCCGCTTCAGCAGCCTGTATCCGGCCGGCTTCACGCCGCGCTTCGTCGGCGAGACCGAGCAGATGTACGGCGTGCTGGGCTACAAGGGCGAATTCGGCGACCTGAACTTCGACCTGTCGGGAACATGGGCACGCAACAAGCTGTCGCTGTCGATGTACAACTCGCTGAACGCTTCCTACGGCCCGGCGACCCAGACCAGCTTCGACTTTGGCGACCTGATCCAGGAAGAACTCAACTTCAATCTGGACCTGAGCTATCCGCTGGAAGTCGGCTTCGCCAGCCCGGTCACGATCTCGGGCGGCGCCGAGTTCCGCAAGGAAACCTATGAACAGACCGCGGGCGATCCGCAGTCCTATGGCGCGGGTCCCTATGCGGTGGCGCAGCGGCTCTACACGCTGGTCTCGCCGGGTGTTTACACCTTTGCGGGAACCTCCAACGCGCAGGGCGTGGGCGCCAGCGGCTATGCCGGCACCAGCCCGCAGACCGCCGGCAGCTTCAGCCAGGAAAGCTATGGCGTCTATCTCGGCCTCGAAACCGACATCACCGATTCGCTGACGGTCGGTGCCGCCGGCCGCTACGAACATTACAACACGTTCGGCAGCGCCTGGGTCGGCAAGGTCAACGCGCTGTACCGCATTTCGGAGGTGTTCTCGGTCCGAGGCAGCATCGGCACCGGCTTCCACGCGCCGTCGCCGGGCCAGTCGAACGTGTCGATCGTCACGACGTCGTTCAACAACGGCGTGGCGTTCCAGGCAGGCACCTATCCGGTCAACACCGCCATTGCGCAATATTATGGCGCGACCACGCTGACGCCGGAGAAGTCGGTCAACTATGGTATCGGCTTCATCTTCCAGCCGGCGACGGCACTGACCTTCACCGTCGACGGCTATCAGATCGATCTGAGCGACCGTATCGGCCTGACTTCGCCGCGCGTGGTGTCGGCGGCAGACCTGATCGCACAGCCTTCGCTGATCGCGGTCGGACTGGGCGGCCAGGTGCAGTATTTCACCAACGGCTTCGACACACGCACCCGCGGTGTCGACGTGGTCGGGACCTGGCGCACCACCCTCAGCGAAGCCGATCTCACCTTCTCGCTGGCGTATAACTACAACAAGACCACGGTCACCAAGTTCAACCCGGCCGTGATCAGCGCGGCACAGCGGATCGACGCCGAGCATCTGGCGCCGAACCATCGTGCGGTGTTCAGCGCCAACTGGTCGCTGGGGAATCTGAGCTTCAACGTCCGCGAGAATTATTACGGCTCGTGGACCAGCGCGCAGGATTACGGCCAGACCAACGGCGTGGCGAACCAGACGTTCGGGGCGAAGTTCACCACCGATCTCGAGGCAAGCTACACCTTTGGCGGGCATTACACCCTGTCGATCGGCGCCCAGAACCTCACCGACGAGAAGCCCGATCGCCTGAAGGCGACCTCGACCGTGTTCCTCTATCCGATCACCGGCGGCACCGCGGACGGTCAGGTCTATGCCCGCAGCGGCGGTCCGTTCGGCGTCAATGGCGGCTTCTACTACGCCAAGCTGCGCATCAAATACTGAGTTGTTGCCTTGTCTCTCCCGGGGCGCTTCGGCGTCCCGGGAGTTTCCGCCTTCTTGAACACCCGGCCTTCCCGCCATATCGCGCGGCGCACCGCTCCGATCCTCTGCCGAGTCCATGCCCGCCTTTACCAACCGACTGGCCCAGACCGACGATCTTCCCGCGCTCCGCAGCCTGATGCAGCGCGCGATCGAGCAATTGCAGCATGATTTCCTGACGCCCGATCAGGTGCGCGCCAGCCACAAGGTGATGGGCCTCGATACCCAGCTGGTCCGCGACCAGACCTATTTCATTGTCGAAAAAGATGGCCGGATCGCCGGATGCGGCGGCTGGAGCTGGCGCGCCACGCTGTTCGGCGGCGACGACAGCGTGATCGAGCGCGAACCCGCCCCGCTCGATCCCGCGACCGATGCCGCGCGGATCCGGGCGATGTACACCGATCCGGCCTTCACCCGGCAGGGCGTCGGCGGCCTGATCATGGACCTGTGCGAAGGCGCAGCCAGCGCTCGCGGCTTCCGTCGTGCCGAAATGATGGCGACCCTTGCCGGCATCCCGCTCTATCGGGCGCGGGGCTATGTGCCGATCGAGCATGTCACCTCCGCTCCGATCGACGGCATCACCGTGCCGCTGGTGCGGATGGGGAAGTATCTGACCCGGACCGGGTGATCGATTGCACCCGCACAAAACAAAAGGGCGCCCGCTTTCGCGGACGCCCTTTGCTTACGCGGTACTGAAGTCGCTTACGCGGCCAGCTTCGCCTTTTCGGCGGCCAGCGCGACGCGGCTCGAAAGCGGCTGGGCAGCGTCGCCGGCCAGCTTGATCAGCGCTTCGGTGGTCTTCGACGCTTCGGCGACATAGGAGTCGAACGAGGTGCGGAAGAAATCGCTCTGCAGCTTGAACAGCTCGGTCGGCGACTTGACGGCCGACATGCTCTTCAGCGCGGCGGTCGCGGCTTCGAACGACTTGCGGCTGTAATCGGCAGCTTCCTGACCGAACGACTCAAAGCCCTTCGCGGTGATCTTGCCCGATTCGACCAGAGCTTCGACATTGCCCTTGGCGAACTCGTTGGCTTCCTCGGCCAGCTTGGTCGACTTTTCGACGGCGGCCTTTGCGCGATCGTTGAAGTCGGCGAAGAAGGCCTGCGCCTTGGCGACGTTGCTCTCGATGGTTTCCATGATCTTGGTATCCTTGACTGCGGCCGGAACGACGGTCTCGACGGCCTCGGTGACGGTTTCGCTCACTGCTTCCACTGCGGTCTCGACAGTTTCGACGACGGCTTCTGCCGTTTCGACGGGTGCTTCGACCGGTACTGACACTTCCTGCGGTGCCGCTTCGACGGCTGCGACCGGCTCGATCACCGCTGGCGGCGCGACAGGCGCTGCCTCGATGACCGGCGCGGGCTTCTTTTCAGCCGCGACGGCAGCAACCTTCGGCTTCGGCGCGACCTTGGGACGCGCCGGGACCTTGGGAGCTGCGGGCTTGCCCGTGCTCTTGCTGGAACCCTTGCTGGCCATCTGGCTTCACCTCGAAAGAGTTGTTGCTGCAATGCCGCATATATGATTGTGCGCCGCACAATGCAAGAGCATTATTGTGCAGTGCAGCATAGCCATAATTCGACTTGAAATCAGGCGCTTACCGCGCCTTCACATAGTCGCCCGGCGCGTCGGCCAGCGCCTTCAGCTTGCCCTTGCCGGGCTTGCGGGCACCCTTCGCGGCAACCTTGGTATCATCGACCTTTTCGATCCAGTCGATCCAGTCGGGCCACCAGCTTCCCTTGGTTTCCCTGGCTCCTGCGACGAACTCGGCAAGCGTCGCCGCGTTCCCGTCATTGGTCCAATATTGATATTTTCCGGCCGAGGGCGGGTTCACCACCCCGGCGATATGGCCCGATCCGGCCAGCACGAATTTGAGCGGCCCCTTGAAGTGATGGGTGATCTTCCAGACGCTCTCGGCCGGAGCGATATGATCCTCGCGGCCCGCCTGGATATAGACCGGCGTGGTCACCGCCGACAGATCGACCGGCGTCCCGCCGATGTCGATCGCGCCGGGCTGGGCCAGCTTGTTGTCGCGGTACAGGTCGGTCAGGTAGCTCATGTGCCAGCCAGCCGGCAGATTGGTGACGTCCGAATTCCAGTGGAGCAGATCGAACGGCGCGTAATCCTGTCCCAGCAGGTAATTGTTGGTGACATAGTTCCAGATCAGGTCGCGCCCGCGCAGCAGGTTGAAGGTCGCCGCCATATAGCGTCCGTCAAGGAAGCCCTCGCCGCCGAGGCTGCGGATCATCTCGAGCTGATCCTCGGTGATGAAGTTCGACAGTTCGCCCGCCTGGCTGAAATCGACCTGCGCGGTGAAGAAGGTCGCGCTCTTTACCTTGGCCGCCTCGCCGCGCGCGGCCAGCACCGCCAGGGTCGCGGCCAGCGTGGTGCCCGCCACGCAATAGCCAATGGTGTGGACCGCATCGACCTTCAGCAGATCGCGCACCGTGTCGATCGCGTCGATCTGGCCGCGCTCGATATAATCTTCCCAGCGCACATCCTTCATGCTCGCATCGGCCGATTTCCACGAGACCACGAACACCGTCAGCCCCTGCTCGACCGCCCAGCGGATGAAGCTCTTCTCGGGGGTCAAATCGAGGATGTAGAAGCGGTTGATCCAGGGCGGGAAGATGATCAGCGGCGTCGCATGCACCTCGTCGGTGGTCGGCGAATACTGGATCAGCTCGTACAGGTCGGTGCGGTGGATCACCTTGCCGGGGGTGGTCGCCAGATTGCGCCCGACCTCGAACGCGTCGGGATCGGCCTGGGTCATCTGACCCTTGGTCAGATCGGCCATCATGTGGGAGAGGCCCTTGAGCAGGCTCTCCCCCTTGGTCTCGATCACCTTCTCGATCACTTCGGGATTGGTCCCGGGGAAGTTGCTGGGGCTGATCGCGTCGATCAGACCCTTGGTCGCGAAGCGGATCTGTTCCTTTTGCCGCCCGTCGACACCCTCGATCGCATCGACCCCGCGCAACATGTGATCGGCGATCATGAAATAGCTCTGGCGCAGGAAATCGAACACCGGCTCCTCGCGCCACTGCTTCGCCTTGAAGCGCTTGTCGCGCGCCTGATCGGGGGTTTCCTCGAACGGCACCGAATGTTCGGGATCGAGGAAGCGCTGCCACAGCGCCATCGAATCCGACCAGAAATCGGCGGTCGCCTGCATCGCCTTTGCCGGATCGAACATGCCGGGCATGGCCGGCATCTGCGGCAAGGGCGAGGACGCCGCGTCGAGACCGTTTTCCAGCATCATCTGCTGCGCGCGGCCCAGCACCCAGGTCCAGTGCTGAAGGTCTTCCAGCTTCGGCGGTTCGCGGGTCTCGGGCATCGGATATCCTCTCTTGGCACCGCTTTAGCTGCTCTTGGGCAACTCGTCATTCCCGTTGGGGCGCGAATGATTTAGGGGAGCGTCACGGCACAAGGACGTGTCGCCCTTCAACCCGAAAGAACCGAGGAAATGTCCGAAGACTTCTACCGCATCAAGCGTCTGCCCCCCTATGTCATCGCCGAAGTGAACGCGATGCGGGCAGCGGCGCGAGCGGCGGGAGAGGACATCATCGATCTGGGCATGGGCAATCCCGATCTGCCCCCGCCGCCGCATGTGATCGAAAAGCTGTGCGAAGTGGCGCAGAAGCCCGATGCGCATGGCTATTCGGCATCGAAGGGCATTCCCGGTCTGCGCCGCGCCCAGGCCAATTATTATGGCCGCCGCTTCGGCGTGGATCTCGATCCCGAGACCGAAGTGGTGGTGACGATGGGATCGAAGGAGGGGCTGGCCAGCCTCGCCACCGCGATCACCGCGCCGGGCGACGTCGTGCTGGCGCCGAACCCGAGCTATCCGATCCACACCTTCGGCTTCATCCTGGCCGGCGCGACGATCCGCGCGGTGCCGACCACGCCCGACGAAGCCTATTTCGAGAGCCTCGACCGCGCGATCGCCTTCACCGTGCCGCGGCCGAGCATCCTCGTCGTCAATTACCCGTCGAACCCGACCGCCGAGGCCGTCGATCTCGCTTTCTACGAGCGGCTGGTGGCGTGGGCGAAGGAGAACAAGGTCTGGATCATCTCCGACCTCGCTTATTCCGAACTCTATTATGACGGCAATCCGACCCCCTCGATCCTGCAGGTGAAGGGCGCGAAGGACGTCGCGGTCGAGTTCACCTCGCTTTCCAAGACCTATTCGATGGCCGGATGGCGGATCGGTTTCGCGGTGGGCAACAAGCAGCTGATCGCGGCGATGACGCGGGTGAAATCCTATCTCGATTACGGCGCATTCACGCCGATCCAAGCCGCCGCCTGCGCCGCGCTGAACGGGCCGCAGGACATCGTCGAGGCCAATCGCCAGCTCTATCACAAGCGCCGCGACGTGATGGTCGAGAGCTTCGGCCGTGCCGGGTGGGAAATCCCCGCCCCGCGCGCATCGATGTTCGCCTGGGCGCCGCTGCCGCCCGCACTCGCACATCTGGGCAGCCTGGAGTTCACCAAGCAGCTGCTGACCCATGCCAAGGTCGCGGTCGCACCGGGCGTCGGCTATGGCGAAAACGGCGAAGGGTTCGTCCGCATCGCGATGGTCGAGAACGAGCAGCGCCTGCGTCAGGCGGCGCGCAACGTTAAGAAGTATCTCCAGTCGATGGGCGTCAACACGCCCGCGAAAACGGGATGAACCGAGCCTTCTAAGGGAATCAACGGAAGCGGCGGATAACATGGCCTTAGTCTGACGGGCGTCAGGCTGAGGCCATGTCGTTACCGCGTATCAACCAACCTGCCGCGCTGCTCGCGCTGGCAGTCGCCTACGGCATCCTCGCCGCGCTGGCGATTTCGCTGACCCGGCTGAGCGGCGGCGTGGCGTTGCTGTGGATCGCGACTGCGCCGCTGCTGGTAACCCTTTCGACCTTGCGCACTGCGCATTGGCGCGCGCCGATCCTGGCCGCGGCGATCGGCAATATCCTTGCCTCCTGGCTGTTCTCGCCCTTCGCCAGCGTCGCGCTGCTGATCACGGCGGGCAACATGGCCGAGGCGGTGATCGCGGCATGGCTGTTGCGGCGCTGGAAAGTGTTCGATCCCCCCTTGGGCGGCGCACGCTCGGTCGCGCTGTTCGTGGTCGCGGCAGGACTGATCGCGCCTGCCGTCAGCGGCCTCTATGCCGCCGGGATCGTCGCGATGCGCGTGCATCACGATTATGCCGGCATCTGGCTCGACTGGATGATCGGTCATGGCATGGGCAGCCTGATCGCGACCCCCATCGCGCTGGTCGTGATGCAGCCCAGCCGGATGATCGAGAAGTTCACCAGCCGCGTGCACATCGCCGAGGCCGCCGGGCTGATGCTGCTGGTCGGCGCGGTGACCTTTTTCACCTTCAGCCAGAACAGCCTGCCGTTGCTGTTCCTGATCAGCCTGCCGGTGCTGGTCGCGACGATGCGGCTGCACCGCGCCGGGGCGGCCGGAAGCGTCGCTATCGTCGCCACCATCGGCGGCTATATGACGCTGCACGGCCATGGCCCGATCATGCTGGTCCAGCTGGGCGAAGCCGGGCGGCTGCAATTCTTCCAGCTGTTCCTCGCGGTCCAGTTCCTGCTGGCGCTGCCGGTCGCCGCGATCCTTTCGGAACGCTCCGCGCTGTTCCGTGCGCTACGCGAAAGCGAGGCGCGCTATCGCCTGCTGGCGGACAAGGCGACCGATGCGATGTTGACGCTCGATCCCGACGGCACGATCCGCTTCGCCAGCGCGGCGACGCGCGACCTGGGTTTCTTCGATCCGCGCAGCCTGATCGGCCGCAACGCGCTGTCGCTGGTGATCGACGAGGATCGCGATCGCGTCCGCGCCGCGCATTTCGCCGCGATCGCCCGGCCCGACGAGAGCTTCTCGGTCGAGTATCGCGTGCTCAAGGCCAATGGCGAGATCAGCTGGTTCGAATCGAACATGCGCGCCGTGGCCGAGGAAGACGGCACCGTGACCAGCGCGGTCAGCGTCGTCCGTGCCGTGGGCGAGCGCAAAGCGCGCGAAGCCGAGCTGTACCGCCAGGCGACCACCGATCCGCTGACCGGCCTGCTCAATCGCGGCGCGATCCGCCGCCGTATCGAACAGGCCGCCACCGGCTTCGCGCCCGCCGCACTCGCGCTGTTCGACCTCGATCATTTCAAGCAGGTCAACGACAAACACGGCCACCCGACCGGCGACGCGGTGCTGCTCGCCTTTGCCGACCTGCTCCATGACAGCCTGCGCACCGACGATGCGGTCGGCCGGGTCGGCGGCGAGGAGTTCGCGGTGGTGTTCAACGGCATGACCGTGACGCAGGCCCAGATCGCCTGCAGCCGGATCCGCGCTGCGATCGCCGCACATCCGCTGGCAATGGGCATGGACGGCCCGATCTTCGTGACGGTCAGCGCGGGCCTCGTCGCGCTGGAAGGCAGCGTCACCGCCGCGTACCAGGCCGCCGACCGCGCGCTCTATGCCGTCAAGGCCGGCGGGCGGAACCGGGTGGAACTGGCGGAGAGTGCGGGAGCGCGTTAGTAGCGCCCGGCTGACGCCGGGTTGCGGCACCGGCCCGCTCCCCCACCCGGCCACCCAACGGAAGTATATTCTATGGGTGGCCGGGTGGGGGAGCGGGCCGG